>CAYNQX010000072.1:0-3998 GCA_964399495.1 uncultured bacterium | reverse complement strand
GGGACAAGGACATGGAGACGGCTCGCGGGTGTTTTCCGGAGCTGGGGTGAGGGGCTAGTAGGGTGTCCGAATCACTTCTCCGGTGGCCGTCCACACGATGACCTCCTCGTTGCCCGAGGCGCGTTCGACCGCGAATCGGTAGTACTCGCCCGAGATGCCCCCGAGGAGCCGAAAATCCTGCAAGGGGTCGGATCCGTCGTGCGGGTGCAGTATCGTCATGAACTCGAGTCCCCTACCGCCGCCATAGCTCGCCACGACGTTGGTCTCCAGGATCCCGTATCTCTTCGAGTACCAGCCCTGGCGCGGGTCCTCCCGACCTTCGATCAGTTCCAGGGGCGGGTTGCTCGCCGGGAAGACATCGAGGTGGGCCGAGCCAACGTCGAGGTGGAGGCGGGAGCCCTCCTGCTGGACGTCGGCATCCGGCGCGAAATGCAGCAGGAGGCGTGGGTCTGCATCTCCCCCGTAGACGAAATCCAGCAGAATCACGTCACCCGGATCGAGCCAGACGAAATGCCGTGTCCAGTCGCGGCCGGGAGAGAGGTCGGTGATCGCCGACTGGTAGGCCCAATCCTCGCCGGTTCTCCAGACGAGACGCTGCGGCTCCTGAGGTGGCGTGTAGGTGGGCCAGTTCGCGTCGATGAGCAGGTTGTGAGCGGCCGGACTCAAGAAGTAGCTGCGCCAGGAGTCGGAGTTGAAGGTGTAGTAGCCGGAGTCCACCACGAGCTTCTCGCCATGGCCGTAGAGCGTGAAGGTGAGCGCATCGTAGTGGCCATGCCAGCCGCCCTTGGGGCCGGTGTCGAAGACGGCGAAGCACTCGTCGACGAAGGGGCGGGTCTCCCCCCAGCCGCTGCGGAAGATCACGTAGCCCGTCTCCGGGTAGGACAGGAATCGTTCCCCCGGGTGTTCGCCCTCGGCGCCCTGGCTGATCGAGAAGTCCATCAAGGGGTGTCGATTCATGTAGGCCGGAGCCAAGATATCCGCGGGGGTGTCGCTCAGCATCGGCACCTCGGTGTCGGGTTGCAGGATGTGCGCGGCGAACACGGGCATCCCCTCGAGAATCGATTCGACGGCAGCGCTGAACGATGCGCCACCCTGCTCGAGGGCGTTGCGGATGCTCCTGGACAGGCTGTACTGCATGAAGTGGTAGGAGGGGCTCTGCTCCACCTGGACGCCGTATGAGCTCACCATGCCGATGAACTGAAGTTCGACACGAGCATAGCCGAGATCGAACCAGTCCGAGGACGACAGGAACACCGGCACGCCCAGGCCCGCCACGATCAGGCTGCGGTTGTGGAAGGTGCCGTGATTGCTGGATTCCAGGTAGGTGATCTCGTGGCTCAGCATTTCCGCGTGTACGTAGAACCACCCCAGGAAGCCAAACATCAGATCGATATCGACCTCGTGCTCCAGCAGCAGGTGGCGCCAGTAGTAGATGAGATGCTCGAGGCGCAGCGAGGCCCCCATGTCGTACCAGGTCATATCCGAAGGCGGGTCGGGGACGAGGTTGTCCGCCATGTAGTCCCGGAGCAGGAACAGGAGGCGATTGAGATAGTCCCGATCGCCGGTTTCCTGGAAGGCCTGGAGCAGGGGCACCGTCCAGCGAAGCGTGTGGTACTGATAGCGCCAGTTCACGTCGCCTAGGGGATCCTCGGCCCAGGTGGGATTCTCCGCCAGTTCCACGGGGGCATGGGTCGGCAGCGTGAGGGTGCCGGCCATGAGTTCGTCGGCGCTGGCTACCGGGTTGCTGTAGTTCCCGTGAGGAGCTTCGTACGGAGGGTTGGCAGTGAAGTGATTCAGGAGCGCTTCCGCCGCGGCCAGGGTGTCCGCCCGAGACAGCGCTTCCGCCGCCTGCGCCAGGGGTTCTTGCTCCCAGTCGAGCTTGGGAATCAGATCGATGAACTCGATGGGGGCAGGCACGAACTCGTAGTGGGGTCCTTGAGGGCTGTCACCGCAACCGAAGTACAGCGGAATCGAGAGTGCGAGTAGAGGCCACCACTTCATTGTCCTCTGCATGGGGAGATCTCTCCTTGGCCGTGCTGCTCGAGTGGTATTGGATTACCACTTCCGGCATATTCGTTTACCCCTCGGACAGGGCTGCGATAGACTCCGGCTCTGCCCATTCCCTCGGTTGGGCGGGCGCGAGTGAATGATACACGGCGAGTAGCTCGGATTCTAAAAAAGGTTGATATGAAAACGACCACCCCGTCGAAGCTGATCTATCCGTCCCTGCTCCTGACGGTCGCGCTGCTCTCCGTGGCGCTCTGGTGGAACAGCGCGCTGGAGGACCCCTACATCTCCTACCGCTACGCCGAACACCTCGCCCAGGGCGAAGGGCTCACCTGGAATCCGGGCGAGCCGCCGATCGAGGGCTACACCAACTTTCTCTGGGTCGCCATCATGGCCCTGCCGGCCATGCTGGGCCTCAAGATGGTGGTGGCCGGCAAGATCCTGGGGACGATTCTGTTCCTGACCCTGCTCATCGTCCTCTATCGCGAGGGCCTGCGGCTCGGCCTCAGGCCGGCGATGTCGGCGCTGGCGGTGTCGCCCATGGTCCTCGTTCCCGCCTGGGCCTACTACGCGGCCAGCGGCCTGGAGACGCTGCTCTTCACCCTGTGGACGGGCCTCGCCCTGATCGCCCACCAGAGGGAGATGGAGGGTCGATCCCGCGGGCCCTGGTCGGCGGGGTTCGCCCTGCTGGCCACGCTGGTCCGTCCCGAGGGGCTGGGCGTCTGGGGCCTGCTGCTGTTCCTGCGAGTCGGCTTCGGCGGTCGCGCGGAGCTCGGACGGCAGTGGCGGTGGGCGCTCGCCTATCTCGCGCCCTTCTTCGCCTATCTCGCCTGGAAGCTGTACTACTTCGGCGGAGTCATTCCGCTGCCATTCTTCGCGAAGCACACGGGAGACCAGCTCTACCAGACCTATTACGGGCTGCGGTACATCGCCCTGTTCCTGAGCGGTTTCGCGGGGCCGATTCTCCTGCTGGTCCTGCTCCTGCGGCAGTTCTCCCGGGCCTCGGCGGATTCCGCGCGGGAGACCGGAGGAGGATACCGGCACCTGCTCCTGTTCTCGCTCGCCTATCCGCTCTACCTGCTCGTGGTCGGCGGCGATGTCGCGGCAGCCTTTCCCTCGTTCCGCCTGCTGTTGCCCCTCGGCCCGGCGCTCGTCCTGCTGCTGATGCACACGCTCCGTGACTTCGAGCCCATGCCGCTGGCCCGGCGAAGCCTCCTGATTCTGGCCCTGCTGACGGCGGCCCTGGGAATCGTGCAGGCCGAGGAGCTCTACGTGTTCACCAAGCGCATCAACAGCTACAACGGCCTGGCGACCCGCCTCCTGCGGGTGCCGGGAGAACCGCCCACCGCCGCGTTCCTACGCGAGGACGCGCGGCGTCGCGGCCTGGACGACCCAGTGATCGCCGTGCTCGCGGCCGGTCAGATTCCCTACTACACGGGATTCCGCGCCCTCGATCGCCTCGGGCTCAACGACTCGCGCGTCGCCCATCTGCCCAAGCGGCAGCGGGGCATGGACACCAAGTTCGACACGACGGTGCTGCTCGAGAGCCGTCCTCACTACATCCAGACTAACATTCCCGCCGACGAGGTGCGGGCGGGCAGCGTGCGGCGCCCCTGGCGCCTCGCGGATCGGGAGCTGTGGGCCAGCGAGGAGTTCCGGAACAATTACACGCTTCTGGAAGGGCTCGAGGAGGGTCGCGCTTTCTTCATCCGGAAGGACCTCCTTGCCTCTCCCTGACGCGGCGCGGGGGGATGTCGGCTTGCCAGTGTCCGGGTCCTCGATTAGTATCCCGCCCATGAACCGCTATGCCCATGTCTTCGAGGAACTTCGCGATCGGAACGAGGGGGCCTTCGTGCCCTTCACCGTTCTCGGCGATCCCGACCCGGAGAGCAGCCTGGGGATACTGGAGGCGTTCGTCGCCGGCGGGGCGGACATGCTCGAGCTGGGCATTCCCTTCAGCGATCCCGTGGCGGATGGGCCGGTGATCCAGG
>CAYNQX010000071.1:0-4554 GCA_964399495.1 uncultured bacterium | reverse complement strand
TGGCACGGCTTCATCGCCCTGTTCACGTTCATCATCTCGCTGTTCCGGGACGACGTGGGCATCTACGAACTCCACAACAAGGGCCACCTGTACGACCTGGGCTACATCCTGGGCGTGATGGCCTTCTTCGGGGGAAGCGGCAAGGGCTGCTGCAAGTGGAAGTAGCGTACCGGTCAGTCCCGGTGACGCACCGTCTCGAGTCCCGCCTCGCGTAGCGAGCGGCCGCCGGCCTCGGTCAGGCAGAGGCCGGCGCCCTCGCGGGCCAGGAGGCCATCGGTCTCCAGGCCGCGGAGGATCCGCAGGAAGTAGTTCTCGGTCCAGCCGAAGCGCCGCCGGAGTGTGGCCTCCGGCAGACAGCGCTCCTTCTCCCGCAGATGCAGCAGCAGAAGCTGCCCCGACAGCCGGTGGCGCAGGCGCCTTCGGCGCAGGAGCCGCGCCAGGATGCCATGGCGCGGCGAGAAACCGAAGGCCAGCAGGAAGAGCAGTCCCGCCACCACCGCCATGGCTCCGGCGATCGACGCGTCGAGCCAGCGCGCCATCCCGTATCCACCCCAGGCCGACAGAATCCCCACCAGAACCGACAGGCCCAGCATCGCCCCCAGCCGGTCGGTGAGCAGGTAGGCCGTGGCCGGCGGCACCACCAGCATGGCCACCACCAGGATCGCGCCGACCGACTCGAAGGAGCCCACCACCGTCATCGAGACGAGAGTCATGAGCAGATAGTGGACGAGCAGCGGCGAGATGCCGAGGGCCGCGGCCAGGCCGGCGTCGAAGGTGCTCAGCTTCAGCTCCTTGAACAGCCCGAAGATCACCAGCAGGTTCAGCAGCAGCACGCCTCCGGACACCCAAAGCGCCTTCGGCCCCAGCGCGCGACCGCCGAGCGTCAGCGTGTCCCAGGGCGCGTAGGCGATCTCGCCGTAGAGCACGCAGTCCAGGTCGATGTCCACGTGGTAGGCATATCGCGCGATCAGGAGCACGCCCACCGAGAACAGCGCCGGGAACACGACGCCGATGGCCGAGTCCTCCCGTAGGCGACGGCTGCGGGTGAGCGTCTCCACCAGCAGCACGGTGAGCACGCCGAGCGCGCCGGCGCCGATCAGCATGGGCAGCGCCTGCCGCCCACCCGTGAGGATGAACGCCAGCACGATTCCCGGCAGCACGGCGTGGCTGATGGCGTCGCCCATCAGCGCCATGCGCCGCAGCACGAGAAAGCTGCCCACGAGGGCGCAGCTCGTCGCCACCATGGCGCCCACGAGCAGGATCGTCAGCTCGGGACTCATGCTCGCCTCCTCGCCGGAATCGGCTCGCCGTGGGGATCCACGGTCGGGAAACCGAGCAGCTCCTCGAGCCGGTCGACGGCCGCCTCGTCGAGGGCATGCTCCATCGCCTCCGCGTCGCGGTGCACGTGGTCGCCGGGCAGGTCGAGGAAGCGCGTGAGGTAGAGCTCCCAGAGGCGATGCTTGCGGATCATCTCGGTGGCCGCGGCCAGGCCGCTCGGGCTCGGGCGGTAACGGTCGCCCTCCCGCCTCATCTCGCCGCCGCGCAGCAGCGAGCGCAACACCGGCGCGAGCTGCGCCGCGTTGCGGCCGCGGGGGGCGCGGAGTTCCGCCAGGGTGAAGCCGCTCTCCGGGTCCCGCCCCGCCTCGATGAGCTTGTAGATGTCCTTGAGCAGGTTCTCCCGGCGGATCCGCCGATTCCCCGCCCGACGGCGCAGGGCCGCGCCCACGAGCCCCCGCCGCGGCGCGAAGAGCAGCGAAAACACGAGCACGGCGCTCAGCGTGAGCACGATGCTGGGCCCGGTCGGCAGCCGCTCGGCGCTGCCGCTCAGCAGCACGCCCGTGGCGCCGCAAAGCGCGCCGATGCCGCCGGACAGCATCACCATGCCGCCGAGGCGATCGGTCCACTGCCGCGCTGCGGCCGCCGGCGTCACCAGGGTGGCCACCATCAGCACCACGCCGACGGTCTGCAGGCCGAGCAGGATCGCGAGCACGAGCAGGCTCGTCAGCAGCACGTCCATTCTGCCCATGGGTATCCCCTGGCTCGCGCCGAACTCGCGGTCGAAGGCCAGGAGCTTGAACTCCTTGAAGAATAGCGCCACGAGGAGAAGGGCCGTCAGGGCCATGACGCCCATGAACAGGAGATCCCGCGGCATGATGGCCGACGCCTGCCCGAACAGAAAGTGATCGAGGCCGCTCTGGTTGCCGCCGGGCATCCGCTGCACCCGCGTGAGCAGCACGATGCCCCCGCCGAAGAACACCGAGAGCACGATGCCGAAGGCGCCGTCCGCCTTCAGCCGCGTATGCCGGATGATCGCCTGGATCAGCAGCGCTCCGGCCACGCCGGCCACGAGGGCGCCGGCCAGCAGCACGGGCTGCGACTTCACGCCGGTCAGCATGAAGGCCAGCACCACGCCGGGCAGGGCGGCGTGGGCGAGGGCGTCGCCCAGCAGACTCTGACGTCGCAGCAGGGTGAAGCTGCCGAGCACGCCGCCGGTCAGACCCAGGAGGATCGACCCGATCAACACGTTGCGGAGCGTGAAGCTCAGCATGGCCTCACTCCTCGGCCCCGTCGGATGGGTGGGCCTCGTCGTCGGGAACGCTGTGGGCCGGCCCGCCCCGCGCGAGCAGCGCCTCTGCGGCCTGGCTGAGCAGGGTGAGGCGGCCGCCGTAGGTCTGCTGCAGGTTCTCGTCGGTGAAGGCCTCGGTCATGGGGCCGGACGCGACGAGCCGCATGTTGAGCAGCACGACCCGGTCGAAGTACTCGGCCACCGTCTGCAGGTCGTGGTGCACGGCCACCACCGTGCGCCCTTCGGCGCGCAGTTCCTGCATGAGCGCGAGGATCGCCTGTTCGGTTGTGGCGTCGACGCCCGCGAAGGGCTCGTCCATGAGGTAGAGCTCGGCGTCCTGGGCCAGGGCGCGGGCCAGGAACACCCGCTGCTGCTGACCGCCGGAGAGCTGGCTGATCTGCCGCCCGGCGAACTCCGTCATGCCCACCTTCTCCAGGCAGGCCATGGCCGTCTCCCGCTCGCGGCGGCCGGGTCGCTTCAGCCAACCGAGCTTGCCGTAGAGGCCCATGGTCACCACGTCGAGCGCGCTGGTGGGAAAGTCCCAGTCCACGCTCTCGCGCTGGGGCACGTAGCCCACGCGGGCGCGTTGCTTCGCGTAGTCGTCGCCCAAGAACTTCACCCAGCCGGTGCTGGTGGGCACGAGGCCGAGCATCGCCTTGAGCAGGGTACTCTTGCCGGCCCCGTTGGGGCCGACGATGGCGATGAGGTGCCCCTCGGGCAGTGCGAGATCGACGTCCCAGAGCACGGGCTTGTCGTGGTAGGACACGGTGAGATCGTGAACTTCGATGGCGGGGACGTTCAACGCAGGGCCTCCACGATGCTGTGGACGTTGTGGCGCACCATGCCGGGGTAGTCGCCGGCCTCGCCGCCGGCCGCGCCCATGGCGTCCGAGTAGAGCTCGCCGCCGATCGCCACCTCGTGGCCCCGGTCGCGACAGGCGGCCTGCACCGCCTCGATGGCGCGCGGCGGCACGCTCGTTTCGACGAAGATCGCCTTCACGCCGCGCGAGACGATGGTGTCCACGAGGGCGTCGACGTCGCGCAGGCCCGCCTCGGCCAGCGTGCTCACGCCCTGGAGGCCCAAGACCTCGATGGCGTAGCGCCGCCCGAAGTAGCCGAAGGCGTCGTGGGCGGTAACCAGCAGGCGGCCCGCCTCGGGGATCGTGGCGATCTCGGCGGCCACCCAGGCGTCGAGCTCGAGCAGCTCGGTTTTCAGCTTCGCGGCGCGCTCGGTGAACAGCGATGCATGCTCGGGATACGCGGCCGCGAGCTCGGCCTCGATCAGCGGAATCGTCTCGGCCCAGAGGCCCACGTCGAACCACACATGGGGGTCGTGCTGATCCTCGCCGCCTTCCAGCGGCAACAGGGCCTCGTGGGGCAGGTCGCGGGTCACGGCCACGACGGCCCGCCCGCGGCCCATCTTCTCGAGGATGTCGCCCATCTTCCCCTCGAGATGCAGTCCGTTGTAGAGGATCAGCCGCGCCTCGCCGAGCCGGCGCACGTCGCCCTCGCTGGCCTTGAAGAGATGGGGATCGACGCCGGGACCCATGAGGCTCGTCACGGCGACCTCGTCGCCGGCCAGCGCGCCTGCCATCCAGCCGATCATGCCGGTGGTGGTCACGACGCCGCCGGTCGTGGGCGCCTCGCCGCCGTCGCAGCCGACCAGGGTCAGGAGCAGGAAGACGATGATCCATCGCGCCATGGGGAGCCTCCTTGGATGGGTCGAAGGCTAGCCGAAGCGCGGCGAATTGGACAGGGGAAAGCCCGTGTCCCCCCGGGGGGACGCGTGCGCGAGCCGGTGACATGCCGAGCAGAGCGTGATCAGGTTTGCTTCACTATTGGTACCGCCGCGGCTGCGCGGCACGATGTGATGGACTTCCAGGAAGTGCTTCGACTTGCAGCCTGCGGTGCGGCATTGATGGCCGTCGCGGGCCAGCACGGCTCTTCGCCGCGCCGGCGGTATCGTGGCCCTGTTGCGTTTGCCCGGTT
>CAYNQX010000070.1:0-4878 GCA_964399495.1 uncultured bacterium | reverse complement strand
ATGCAACTCGCCCTCATGACCTGGCCCCAGGTGGAGAGCTACCTGGCCGAGAACGACGCCATCATCATCCCCACCGGCGCCACTGAGCAGCACGGGCCGACGGGACTCCTCGGCACCGACCACCTGGTGGCCGACGGCATCGCCCGCGCCATCGGCGAGCGCTGCGGCGTGCCGGTGCATCCGGTCCTGGCCGTGGGCATGAGCCTGCACCATCTCGGCTTTCCCGGCACCAGCAGCCTCTCGTCCGCGGGCTTCGCGGCCCAGCTCACCGAGGTCGTGGAGAGCCTGGCCCGTCACGGTTTCCGGCGCTTCTACTTCGTCAACGGCCACGGCGGCAACACGCCGCCGGCCTCGAGCGCGGCCAGCGACCTGCTGTCCACCCGGGGGGACCTGCACTGGCACTGGCGCTGCTGGTGGGAGCACGAAACGGTGAAGGCGCTGGAGGACGAGCTCTTCGGCGAGGCCAACGGCGATCACGCCACGGCGGCGGAGATCAGCATCACGATGCACCTGCACCCGGGCGTGGTGCCGCCCTGCGAACCGATGCCGCCGGAGCGGCCGGAGCACGAGTGGCCCATGAGCCCGGAGTCCTTCCGCGCCACGTTCCCCGACGGCCGCATGTACAGCGACCCCTCCCTGGCCGATGGGGCCAAGGGCGAACGCCTGTTCAACTACTGCGTGGATCTCATGTCGAAGGAGTTGACGAACCTGACAGGGGATTGAACCCCCCGCGAGCGAGGGAGGGCTTCGGTCGAGCGCCTCTGAGCCGAGTCTTCGAGGCGAAGTGAAGCGAGACGAAGCCCGACCGAGCGTTACCCCAGCTGAACCCAGATCCCCCCATCCACCACCTTCGCGGGGAAAGTGGCGACCGGCTCGGCGTCGCGGTCGACGACCTCGCCGGTGTCGAGGTCGATGGCCCAGCCGTGCTCGCCGCAGCAGACGGCGCGATCCACCAGCTCTCCGTCGGCCAGTTCGGCGCCCATGTGGGGACAGCGGTTCTCGATGACGAGGATCTCGTCGCCGATGTTGAACACGGCCAGGTCGTAACCCTCCACGGTGTAGGCGCGGGCCTCTCCGGCCGGCACCTCCTCCAGGGGGCAGACGCGGACGAAATCGACTTCCTTCATGGGCGCGGGCTCCTCCGGTGGGCTTTGGTGGAGCGGCAGTCTAGCAAAACTCCCCCGGATTCGAAAGAGGGACTCGCAACTCCCGGAGCAAAGAAATCCCGCCGCCTTGATCCCGCCGTCGCTCATTTGCTAGCATGCCCCGTTTTCCGCACCCTTTTCATCCGCTTCCAGGAGAGGCCATGTCCGCCCCCACCGATACCGACAAGATGGAGATCCTGCTCGGCCACAGCCCCGACCCCGACGACGCCTTCATGTTCTACGGCCTCGCCCGGGACTTCGTGGACGCCGGCCCCTACAACTTCACGCACATCCTGCAGGACATCGAGACGCTCAACCGCCGCGCGCTCAACGGCGAGCTGCACATCACGGCGATCTCGATCCACGCCTACGCCTATCTCAAGGACAAGTACGCGCTCCTGGCCAGCGGCGCCTCCATGGGCGACGGCTACGGCCCGATGCTCGTCGCGAAGAAGGGCCTGACCCTCGACGAGGCGAAGACCCGCAAGATCGCGGTGCCCGGCACCATGACCAGCGCCTTCCTGGCCCTGCGCATGGCGATCGGCGACTTCGAGTACGAGGTGGTGACCTTCGACGAAATCACCCAGCGCGTGGCGTCGGGCGAGTTCGACGCGGGTCTCATCATTCACGAGGGCCAGCTCACCTACGCCAGCGAGGGCCTCGACCTGCTGCTCGACCTGGGCGTGTGGTGGGGCGAGGAGACGGGCGGCCTGCCCCTGCCGCTGGGCGGCAACGCCGTGCGGCGCGACCTCGGCGGCGAGCGCATGCTCGAGCTGAACCGCATCCTCAAGGAGAGCATCGCCTACGGCCTCGACCATCGCGAGGAGGCCGTGAAGTACGCGCTCGACTTCGGTCGCGGCCTCGACCTCGACCTGGCCGACCGCTTCGTCGGCATGTACGTGAACGACCTCACCCTCGACTACGGCGAGCGGGGTCGCAAGTCGATCAGCCTCTTCCTGAAGCGGGCCTTTGATGCCGGCTATCTCGAGGAGCCGGTCGACGTGGAGTTCATCGGCTGATGGACGGCGGCAAGGATCAGGCGCGCAGCCCCAGTCTCACCGCTCAGGAACGGGAGGAGCTGGTGCGCCTGCGCCGCGACTTCCATCGTCACCCCGAGCTCGGATTCCAGGAGAAGCGCACCTCCGGCGTGGCGGCCGAGTTCCTCACGGGGCTCGGCCTGACGCCGCGCACCGGCATCGCCGAGACCGGCGTGGCGGTGACGATCGGCGACGGCGACCAGCCTTGCCTCATGCTTCGCGCCGACATGGACGCTCTGCCGATCGAGGAGATCGGCGAGAAGCCCTACACCTCGGGCTTCTCCGGCGTCATGCACGCCTGCGGCCACGACGGCCACACCGCCACCCTGCTCATCGCCTGCTCCGTGCTGAAACGAGAGGCCGCCGACCTGGGCGGCCGCGTGAAGGCTATTTTCCAGCCCGCCGAAGAAGGCCTCGGCGGCGCCGTGCGGATGATCGAGGAGGGGATCCTCACCGACCCGCCCGTGAGCGCCGCCCTCGGCCTGCACTACTGGAGCGGCCTACCCACCGGGAAGGTGGCCGTGAATCCCGGACCGGTGATGGCCGCCGTGGACGAGTTCCACCTGCGGATCATCGGCAAGGGCGGCCACGCGGCGATTCCCCACGAGACCCTGGACGCCGTGGTGGCGGGCGCGTCGCTCGTGACGACCCTGCAGACGCTCGTGTCCCGCCGCAGCGATCCGCTGGAGGCAGTGGTGGTGACCGTCGGCGAGTTCCAGGCGGGCACGGCCTTCAACATCATCCCCGGCGAGGCGCGGCTCAGCGGCACGGTGCGCTGCTTCGACGATCAGGTGTGGGAGGCGATTCCCGAACAGCTCGAGCACGCGGTCGCCGGCGTCTGCCACGCCCACGGCTGTACCTACGAGCTGGACTACCGTCGCATCAACATTCCCCTGGTGAACGACCACGACATGAGCGAACTGGTGCGCGAGGCGGCCGTCGAGCTGCTGGGCGCGGAGAACGTGGTCGACTTTCGCACCCTCGGCGGCGAGGACATGGGCGATTTCCTGAAACGCGTGCCCGGCTGCTTCTTCTTCGTGGGCGCGGGCAACGAGGCCAAGGGCATCACCGCGGGCCATCACCACCCCGCCTTCGATCTCGACGAGGAGGCGCTGCCGATCGGCGTCGAGCTGCTCGTGCGCTCGGCGCGGCGCTACCTGCGGGGCTAAGCGGCCTTCCCGACATTGCGGCCTGTTTCCGGTTTGGGATACCATTAGAGTACCCCTACCCCGGAGGTTCGCCATGCGCCAACCGCTGAAGCGTCCCCTGTTTGCCTACTTCACCCTGCTCGCTCTCGTTCTTGTTGCCCTATCCGGCACGGCGTTCCGAAGCACCCCCCACGTTCCGGCGACGGCAGCCGGAGCTGCCTCCGCCGCCGACCTGTCCAATCTGGACGGAACCTGGACCGGCACCTGGCAGGACACGATCTATGGTGTGGGCGGCGACATGACCTTCGACTTCAACGTGGCGGGCAGCGTATTCGAGGGCACCATCGATCTCAGCATGCTCGGCCTTGGCGTTCAGTCGGGCAGCGCGTCGGTGATTGCCGCCACGGATTCCTTCGAGTTCACGGGCAGCCTCGTCGGCTGGGGTCGCGGCGAACTCCCGGGCGACGGTTCCGCCAGCGGATTCGGCTCCGTGACTCCTCCGCTCGGCTACGGGGACTTCACATTCAACGGCACGGTGGGCGATGGCGTCCTCTGGGGCACGTTTGACTTTCTCTCTCCGACCGGCGGCGCCGGCAAGGCGATCCTGTGGAACACGACGCCTACCGAGGAGACCAACATGAGCGCCGTGAAGTCGGCATACGGCGACCATTGAGGATCCACCGAGTCCTTGCTTCGATAATCGACGGCCTGGCCGCCCTGGCGGCTGGGCTGCTTCTTTCCGACATCCCTGGCATCTTCCTCGCCGAACGCGCGTTCGTGGCTCTGGACATAGGGAATCCCGACGGCTTCTGGCGGGGGCCGGTCCCCCTGATCCTCGGCTATGCCGGAACCTTCGTCCACGCGCTGCCGGTGGCCTTCCTGTTGCTGTTGATTCCCGAAGGCTTCGCGGGCGCGGGGCCCGGCAAGCTCGTCACGGGATTGCGGGTGTCCGGCGCGCGGCCGCTGCGGCGCTTCCTTTTGAAGACCGGCGGCTGGTGGCTGCATCTTCTGGGACTCGTCGCGGCGTTCTGGCCGCTGCTGGCGCTGGGTGTGCTGTGGAACCTGACGGTGCTGCTCGGCTCGGCGCCGCTGCTCTTCGGTCGCGACACGCTCCACGACCGACTCGCCGGGACACGTGTCTCGCGCTAGCCCTATTCCGGGCTGAAAGCGTCGCTCATCGATTTCACGTAGAACAGCTCGGGGTCGCCGGGATCCAGGTTGCGCACCTCGCCCGAGGGCACGTAGCCCAGCTCCGCCAGCAGCGCGTGCATCGGGGCGTTGGAACGATTCGTGGACACGAACACGCGATCCCCTTCCACGCACTCGGCCAGGGCGTCCATGATGCGCCGCCCGACTCCGCCGCGTCGCGCGGACTTCGCCACGTAGATCAACTCGATGAACGCGTGACCGAAGAAGCCGCCCAGGATGCCGTAGCCGAGGCAGGTGTTTTCATCGCAGGCCACGAGGGTGCGTCCCTCGTTCAGGGCCGACGAGAGAAACGCGGCGCGATCCGGCTCCGAGGCGGCCACGAGGTCGAAGGCGAGAAGG
>CAYNQX010000069.1:0-6617 GCA_964399495.1 uncultured bacterium | reverse complement strand
TTCGGCATGGAATCCAGCCAGCGCAGCTTCCCCATGCTGCTCGCGCTCGGGGCCGGGCTCTGGCTCTGGATCCTCGCGCGCTTCTGGAGCTTCTGCTGGCTGCCCCTGCAATCGTCGCGCGGGCGCGGCGCCCGGGAGGCGGCCCAGGTCGCGCTGCTCCTCGTGCTCACGGATCCCCGCCGCCTCCTGAGCCACTTCCTGCTGCGCCAGACCCTCGCCCTGCTCATGCTGATCTCCGGACTCGGGCTCTTCCTGGGCCTGGGGGGACTTCTGCCCCTGCAGTCGGCCCTCGTCCTGCGGGAATCCCTACGGCCCCACGGCCTCGATCTGACCGGACCGAACGAAGCCCAGCGGAACGAACCGCTGGAGCTGCCCGATCGCCTGCCCAGGCTCTGGCGCCCCTGGTCCTGAGCCTCAGCGGGCGATCCCGGCGGAAGCGACCGGTTTTTCTTGACCTCTCGGCGGGTGGGTGTCATTACCCAAACGTGCCTGGCGAGGCGGGGTTTCACCCGCACTTGTTTGAACCGAGGAGGGCGTCATGAGTGGCATCGAGGAAGTCCTGGGCCGAGAGATCCTGGATTCGCGAGGAAATCCCACGGTCGAGGTCGAGGTGTACCTCGAGAGCGGCGATGTGGGGCGTGCGGCGGTGCCCTCCGGCGCATCCACCGGCGAACACGAGGCGATCGAGCTCCGCGATGGCGACCCCGACCGCTACATGGGCAAGGGCGTGCTCAAGGCCGTCGAACACGTGAACGAGATCATCCGCCCCGAGCTCGTGGAGCTGGATTCCCTGGATCAGGCTCACATCGACTCGATCCTCCTGGACATCGACGGTACCTACAACAAGGAGAAGCTGGGCGCCAACGCGATCCTGGGCGTCAGTCTGGCCGTGGCCAAGGCCGCCAGCGCCTACCTGGATCTGCCGTTCTACCAGTACATGGGCGGCGTGTCGGCGCGCACCCTGCCGGTGCCGATGATGAACATCCTCAACGGCGGCGAGCACGCGGACAACAACGTGGACATCCAGGAGTTCATGATCATGCCCACCGGCGCGCCGGACTTCGCCACCGGCCTGCGCTGGGGCGCCGAGATCTTCCACAACCTCAAGAAGGTGCTCGGCGGCCGCGGCCTGAACACCGCCGTGGGCGACGAGGGCGGCTTCGCGCCGAACCTCGGCTCCAACGAGGAGGCGCTGCAGGTGATCATCGCCGCCATCGAGCAGGCGGGATACCGCCCCGGCGAGGAGATCCACCTGGCCATGGACGCCGCCGCGAGCGAGTTCTACAAGGAGGGCGAGTACGTGCTCGCCGGCGAGGGCGACCGCCGCCTGGACGCCGCCGGCATGGTCGACTTCTACGCCGACCTCGTGGCCCGCTACCCCATCGTCAGCATCGAGGACGGCCTGGCCGAGGACGACTGGGCCGGCTGGAAGCTGCTCACCGAGAAACTGGGCGACAACATCCAGCTCGTCGGCGACGACCTCTTCGTCACGAACACCGACCGCCTGGTGCGCGGCATCGACGAGGGCATCGCGAACTCCATCCTGATCAAGCTCAACCAGATCGGCACCCTCACGGAGACGCTGGACTGCATCGAGACCGCCAAGCGGGCGGGCTACACCAACGTGATCTCCCATCGCAGCGGCGAGACGGAGGACGTGACGATCGCCCACGTGGCCGTGGCCACCAACGCCGGCCAGATCAAGACGGGCAGCCTCTGCCGCACCGACCGGGTGGCCAAGTACAACGAGCTCCTGCGGATCGCGGAGGAGCTCGACGAGCAGGGCCGCTACGAGGGCCTGCAGGCTCTGAACTACGCGTAGCCAGCGTTGCCGGCCCCGCGCCGGCGCGCAGGGTGAGAGAGAACGATGATCGGAGACAGGACCCCCTCCCGCGCTCCCTATCTCCGACGGCCCTGGACCGAGGGCCGGATCGGCGGTCGCACCTTCAAGGGCGGCCTGTTCCTCATCGGCGGGGTACTCATCTACATGCTGCTTCTCAGCGAGACGGGCTGGATCCGTCAGTGGCAGCTCCAGCGTCAACGGACCAGCCTGCTCTCCGAGATCGACCGGCTCGAGACCGAATCCCTGCAGCTCGGCGAGGAAGCCCGACGCCTCAGGGAAGACCCCTCTCACCGCGAGCGGATCGCCCGCGAGGAGTGGGGCTACAAACGGGAAGACGAGCAGGTCTACCACCTCCGGCACGAAGACTAACTCAACTATTCGCAAGGAATTGCCGTTTCTCGGCACTTTGTGATTTTTTTCTCGAAATCGTCCATTTCAGACCTTCACATCCTTGATTTCCAGGCCTCGATTACTAGTTTGGTGCGTGAGGTTATCGCAATTCACTCGCCGCGCCCCTACGGGAGCGGGCAGGTGCCTCCGGTCGTCGGGAGCCCGATCCCGGAGCCAAGAGATTCAGAACCGGACTGAGAACGAGGTAATCCATGAGCGCGACACTCGCAGCGGCGGTCAAAGAGATCTGCAAGGATCACGGAAACGACCGCTCCCGCATGATGGATATCGTCCGCGCGGTGCAGAAGAGTAAGGGCTGCGTCGATGCTGAAGCGCAGCGGCTCATCGCCGAGACGGTAGGGTGCACCCGTGTTGAGGTGGAGGGAGCGGTGTCCTTCTACGCCTTCCTCTCCAAGGAGCAGAAGGGCGAGATCGTCATCCGCCTCTGTGATGACGTCATCGACGAGATGAAGGGCAGTGGCCGCGTCGCCGCGGCTCTCAAGGAGGAGCTCGGCATCGACTTCGGAGAGACCACTCCCGACGGCAAGTTCAGCCTGGAGTGGACCCCCTGCATCGGCATGTGCGACCAGGCTCCCGCGGCGCTGGTGAACGACGTGCCGGTGACGGACCTCGGCGCCGACATCGCCCGTCAGGGCGTCCAGCGCCTCAAGGAGCACATGGATCCTCATAGGCTCGTCCGCCGCTTCGGCGACGGCAACAACTCCCATGATCTCGTGCGCTCGGCCGTCCACAACAACATCCGCCGCAAGGGAGAGGTGTTGTTCGCCGAGAGCGAGCCCGGCGCCGGTCTCCTGAACGCGCTGGCCATGAACCCGGCCGAAGTGATTCGCCACGTGAAGACCTCCCGCCTCCGCGGCCGCGGCGGCGCCGGCTTCCCCGCCGGCATGAAGTGGGACTTCACCCGCGCCGCCGAGGGCGAGCAGAAGTACCTCATCTGCAACGCCGACGAGGGCGAGCCCGGCACCTTCAAGGACCGCGCCCTGCTGACCGAGCGCGCGGATCTGCTCTTCGAGGGCATGACGATCGCCGGCTACGCCATCGGCGCCAGCATCGGCATCGTCTACCTGCGCGCCGAGTACGCCTACCTGAGGGAGTACCTCGAGCATGTGCTCCAGCAGCGCCGCGACCGGGGTTGGCTGGGCGAGAATGTCATGCGCAAGGACGGCTTCCACTTCGACATCCGCATCCAGATGGGCGCCGGCGCCTACATCTGCGGTGAGGAGACCGCCCTCATCAGCTCCTGCGAGGGCCTGCGGGGCGACCCGAAGAACCGTCCCCCCTTCCCGGCCCAGAAGGGCTACATGGGCTGCCCCACATCGGTGAACAACGTGGAGACCCTCTGCTGCGTCACCCGGATCCTCGAGAAGGGCCCGGGCTGGTTCAGCTCCCTGGGTTCCGAGGGCAGCACGGGAACCAAGCTCATCAGCGTGTCGGGCGACTGCAACCGTCCCGGCATTTACGAGGTGCCCTTCGGCACCACGCTGCGCGACTTCTTCGAGCTCTGCGGCGCCCAGGACGTGATGGCGGCCCAGGTCGGCGGACCGAGCGGCCAGCTCGTGGGCGAGGCGGACTTCGATCGCGGCCTCTGCTACGACGATCTGGCCACGGGCGGCTCGCTCATGGTGTTCAACCACGAGCGCGACCCGCTGCAGATCGCCAGCAAGTTCATGGAGTTCTTCGTCGAGGAGAGCTGCGGCTACTGCACTCCCTGCCGGGTGGGCAACCGCCTGATCGCCGAGCGCCTCGACCGCATCATCGGCGGTCTGGGCGAGGCCTCGGACCTGGACTACCTGGAGAGCCTCGGGCAGACCATCAAGGTCTCCAGCCGTTGCGGCCTCGGGCAGACCTCGCCGAACCCTGTGCTGTCGACGATCAAGAACTTCCGCGACGTCTACGAGGCCAAGCTGAAGGAGCCGGATAACGGCAACCAGCCCGGCTTCGACATCCAGGCGCAACTCACCGAAGCCGTGGCCCTCACCGGTCGCGAATCCGTTCACTTCAAAGGGTAGGGGGTCATCAAGATGAGTGAGTCGATCACCCTTACCATCGACGGTAAGGAAATCACGGCCGAACCGGGCCAGACCATCCTCGAAGCCGCGGGCAAGAACGGGGTCTACATTCCCCGCCTCTGCGCCTTCAAGGACCTCTCCCCCTACGGCAGCTGCCGTGTGTGCACCGTGTTCGTGAACGGCCGGCCCGCGGCCGCGTGCACGCAGCCGGCGGCCGAGGGCATGATCGTCGAGAACGACACCGAGTCGGTGAACGCGATCCGTCGCGATCTCGTGGACATGCTCTTCGTCGAGGGGAATCACTACTGCATGTACTGCGAGAAGAGCGGCAACTGCGAGCTGCAGGGCATGGCCTACCGGCTCGGCATCACCGCGCCGCGCTTCCCGTTCATGTTCCCGGACAAGACCACGGACATGTCCCACCCGGACATCTACATCGACCGGAACCGCTGCATCGTCTGCGCGCGCTGCGTGCGGGCCTCGAGCGAGTGGGACGAGAAGGGCAACTTCGGCTTCCTCGGCCGCGGCCACCACAAGCGCGTGGGCGTGAACGCCGAGTCGTCGCTGAAGGAGACCGACGCGGACGCCGACGACCGCGCCGTGAGCGCCTGCCCCGTGGGCGCGCTCATGAAGAAGCGCGTGGGCTACGCGGTCCCCGTGGGACAGCGTCTCTACGATCACGAACCCATCGGCACGGACATCGAACAGGGCAAGGCCGTCGATTAGGAGGATGGAAATGGCGAAACCCAAACTGGCAACCACGTCGCTCGCCGGCTGTTTCGGCTGCCACATGTCCATCCTGGACATCGACGAGCGGATCCTTGAACTGGTCGAGCTGATCGACTTCGACAAGTCGCCCATCGACGACATCAAGGAGTTCAGCGGGCGCTGCGCGATCGGCCTCATCGAGGGCGGCTGCTGCAACGAGGAGAACGTCAAGGTGCTTCAGGACTTCCGGGCGCACTGCGACATCATCATCTCCATCGGCGACTGCGCCATCAACGGCGGCATCCCGGCCATGCGGAACAACATTCCGCTGGAGGAGTGCTTCCGCGAGGCGTACATCGATGGTCCGACGGTGCACAACCCTTCGGGTCAGGTGCCCAACGACAAGGACATCCCGCTGCTGCTGAACAAGGTGTTCCCCTGCCACGAAGTGGTGAAGGTGGACTACCATCTCCCCGGCTGCCCGCCCCCGGCGGACACGCTCTGGGAGGCCCTCGTCGCGCTGCTCACGGACAAGCCCGTCGAGCTGCCCTACCAGCTCATCAAGTACGACTAGCGATTGGAGACTGAAGTGACGACCAAGAAACGCAAGATCGTCATCGAGCCGGTGACCCGAGTGGAGGGCCACGGCAAGGTCACGATCCAGCTGGATGAGAACAACGTGGTGGAGCAGGCGCGTCTTCACATCGTGGAGTTCCGCGGATTCGAGCGCTTCATCCAGGGCCGGCCCTTCTGGGAGGTGCCGGTGCTGGTGCAGCGTCTCTGCGGCATCTGCCCCGTGAGCCACCACCTGGCCGCGGCCAAGGCCATGGACGGAATCGTCGGCGCCGAGAACCTGACGCCGACCGCCGAGAAGCTGCGTCGCCTGATGCACTACGGGCAGACATTCCAGTCCCACGCGCTGCACTTCTTCCACCTGGCCTCGCCGGATCTGCTGTTCGGATTCGACGCCCCGGTGGCGAAGCGAAACGTGATCGCCGTAGCCGCCGAGTACAAGGATCTCGCGGTGATGGGCGTGATGATGCGCAAGTTCGGGCAGGAGGTCATCCGGGCGACGGCCGGCAAGAAGATCCACGGTACGGGCGCGATTCCCGGCGGCGTGAACAAGAACCTGTCGATCGACGAACGGGATTTCTTCCTGAAGGACATCGACCAGATGATGGAGTGGTCGCGCGCCGCCGTGAAGGTGGCCCGGGACTACACCGTGGAGAACCTGGAGCTGGCCAAGAACTTCGGCTCCTTCGACTCCAACCACCTGTCGATCGTCCGCGCGGACGGCTGCCTGGATCTCTACGACGGCAACATGCGCGCCATCGACAAGGACGGGAACAAGATCTTCGACCAGGTCGACCCT
The DNA here is from genome assembly GCA_964399495.1 of uncultured bacterium. GTDB lineage: Bacteria > Krumholzibacteriota > Krumholzibacteriia > JACNKJ01 > JACNKJ01 > CAYNQX01. Next base: position 274 of record CAYNQX010000069.1, on the reverse strand, counting down.
CAGGACTACCACAAGGTGATCAAGGAAGAGGTCAAGCCCTGGTCCTACATGAAGTTCCCCTTCATCACGGACATCGGCCCGGAGAACGGCTGGTACCGCGTCGGTCCTCTGTCCCGCATCAACACCTGCGACTTCATCGATACGCCCGAGGCGGAGGCGGAGCGGCAGGCGTTCATGGCGGTGACGAACGGCAAGCCCAACCACATCACCCTGGCTTATCACTGGACCCGGATGATCGAGCTTCTGCACTCCTGCGAGAAGATCAAGGAGCTGC
>CAYNQX010000068.1:0-8229 GCA_964399495.1 uncultured bacterium | reverse complement strand
CATCGCATCACTCCCTTGTCAGTGCGTCGCGGATCTCCGCGCGCTTCTTCTCCGGCAGCTCCTCCACCGCGGCGCAGCGTTCGAGCAGTTCGCGGTCTGCCTCGCCGGCGACGAAACGCGCGAGGTCGTGCACGGTGACGTCGTGCTGCGGCCGATCGACGAGTTCGATGGCGTCGCCCTCGCCCAGGTAGCCGGGCTCCTCCACGGCAAAGTAGATGCCGCTGCGCAGGCTCTTCAGGAAGCGCTTCACGATGGTGGGGTCGCCCAGGCGCAGCACCAGCTTGTGGCAGGGTTCGCGCGGCTGGGTAACGCGCAGCAGGGCTTCGCCGACGCGGTAGCGGCTGCCGATACGGGCGTCCTCCTCGAGCAGGCCTTCGGTGCTGAGGTTCTCGCCGAAAGCGCCCCAGGGCAGCTCGATGCCGGGCAGCTCGTCGCGCCAGAAGGGATAGTGCTCGGCGGCGTAGGCGTAGACGGCCTTCAGTTCGCCGCCGTGGTGCTCGGGGTCGGCCTGGCCGTCGCCCTCGATGCCGTGGCTGTTCGCGAGGCGCGGGCCCGCCACCGGGTCCTTGTAGATGGCCGTGTGCATGGGCCGGCCCTGCCAGCACATCTCGCGCGGCAGACCGACGTTGAGGGAGATCAGCTTCATGGGCGGAGGATACATGGCGGGCCGAAACCTGTCCAGGCTCCTAGTCGTCCGTCACCTGCTTGCGCACCCAGTCGATGGCCGCGTCGAGGTCGTCGAACACCGCGAAGGGCGTGCTTCTGAGATAGTGCGCCTCGGCGCTCGCCACGGGATGCGCGCTCTCGCGATAGATCACCACGGCCAGGGCCTTGAGGTTGGGCGTCTGATCGACGATGCGGTAGCTCTCGAAATCCACGGAGTAGGAGTTCACGCGATTGGCGATGAGGCCGAAGGGGCCCCCGAAGCGCGACTCGGCGGCGCTCACGAGCTGGGCGGTGTCGCGCGCCGAGATCTCGGCGCCCTCGGCGGGCTCGCCGATGATGATGCCGTCGTCGTGGTACTTGTAGGCGATCCTACCGGTGGTGGCTTTCGGCAAGGTTGATGCTCCTGATAGGTCACGGGGCTTGTATATACAGGTGACACATGACCCGTGCTTCTTCAATCAGTTTCGATTACACGATGACTATTATGTTCGGAAGTCGTCAGCCGGTCAGGGCGATGCTCAGGCCGTCGAGGAAGATCTGCACCGCCAGGGCCACGAGCACCATGCCCATGAGCCGCTCCATGGCGATGAGTCCGCGCTTGCCGAGCACCCGCAGGAAGAAGGTGGCGCCGATGAGAATCGCGAAGCTGGCCGCCCAGGCGAGTCCCGCCGCGCCGAGAAGCTGGGGAAGCTGGCCGGGGTACTCGGTGGCGAAGAGCATGATGACGGACAGGGAGCTCGGCCCCGCCACCAGCGGCACGGCCAGGGGCACGAGAAAGGGTTCGCCGTCGATCTCGTCGTTCACCTGGGCGCGGGTGCGCGGAAACACCATGCGCACGGCGATGATGAACAGGATGATGCCGCCGGCCACGCTCACCGACTCCGGACGCAGATGGAGCAGGCCCATGAGCTGCCGCCCCAGCAGGGCGAACACGACGATCACCACCAGCGCCATCAGCAGCTCGCGCACGATGATGGGCCGGTGACGCTTCGCCGGCACCTTCTCGAGCACCGACAGGAACACCGGGATGTTGCCCATGGGGTCCATCACGAGGAAGAGCGTGATGGCGACGGTGAGGAATTCCATGCGCTCCCTCCTTCGCGGTTCGGGTTCGGGTGAATTGTCGGGAAGGTATTCGGGGCGCGGCGGAGCGCAAGGGCTAGTCGGCGCTGTAGAGCGCGAAAACGGCGCCGGCCGGGTCCCGCACCGCCGCGAAGCGGCCGCCGCCCATGTCGCGGGGGCCGTCGATGATCTCGCCGCCCAGTTCAGCGGCGCGGGCGGCGGCGGCGTCGACGTCGGCCACGTTCACGTAGAGCAGCCAGGCCGGCGGCAGCTTAGCGTTGCCGCCGCGGGCGTGGCAGATGCCGGTGACCGTGTCGCCCCCGGGGGCGAGCATGTTGTAGTCGGCGTAATCTCCCATGTCGTGTTCGGTGGCGGTCCAGCCGGCGACCTCGGCGTAGAAGTGGCGCACGCGCTCGGCGTCGGGCACGGTGAGGTCGAACCAGGTGATCTTGCCCAGCTTGTCGTTGCTCATGAGCGCTCCTTGCGGCGGGTGAAGGCGAGGCCGGTCCAGACCTCGTCGATGGCGGCGATCTTGAAGTCCACCCAGTCGCGGCTCAGGCCGTGGGCGCGGACGACCGACTGCGTGAGGTCGGAGGCGATGCCCGAGGCGCGCTTGGGCCAGCAGATCCAGAGGCGGCCTGGATCGGCGGTCGCATTCGTGGCCGTCGGCCAGCGACGATCGAGTTCCGCCGCCGACTTCACGAAGAGCAGCACGACCGGCGTGGGTTTACCGGCGCGGCGTTTGGCGGTCGCCCCCGGGGGCGGTTGCGCGTCGAAGTCGCGCTGAGCGCCGAGCAGGGTGAAGGGAGTGTCCGGCTTGAGGCCGAGCTTCTTGGGCAGGGGCGATTGCGTGTAGCCGTCCATGGCGCCGGGGACGACGGGATTCTTCGGCGCGGTCTTCAGCGCGCGGGTGACGGCCGCCCGAACACGTGTCCAGGGAGCGAAGTGGGCGTCGGGCAGGAGAGCGCGCACGCGGTCGGTCTTGACCGGGTCGCCTTCGATGTAGAGCAGCGGCACGTGGCGCGTGGCCCTGTTGCGGCGCAGCCAGCCGCCGAGCTCGCGGCCGTGGCTGGGCAGGCGGGCGAGGTCGATGATGAAGAGGTCGGGTGGATTCGCGGCGATGCGCTTGTGGGCGGAGCTGTCCTTGGCATCGGTGAGGGTCTCTACCGAGTGGCCGGCCTTGCGCAGCGTGGCGGCGCGGACTTCCGCTTCGTCGGCGTTCCAGTGGATCAGCAGGATGCGCGGCATGGGTCGGAGGATAGCACGGCGGAGGTCAGAAGCGAACGTTGAGGGCGAGGCCGGTGCGGGGCTCGCCGTTCAGGGCGATAACGGGATGAAGTGTGGGCCGGTTCGCCTCGGCATAGTGGCCCTTGATCATGATCACCCCGGCCAACGCCACCTCGATTGCGCTAAGGAAGTCGAGATCACTCCACTCCGCTTGCGATACGCTGCGGTTGGCCAACATGCCGACGAAGCCCCCCACGGCGCACAGGGCTCCGACCGCCGGATCGGGGGTTTCGTTGCTCATTGCCGTGAGTTCGGAGAGGATAAACAGGGCGTGAGTCATGACGAGAACCTGCGAGTCATCGTCGCAGCCGGAATACATGACGGTGCCGTGAGCGACCTGGAAACCAGCGATCAGCAGCATGCAGGTAATCAACACTGGCGGCAAGAATCGCATCGGAGCTCCCATGGCTGAGGAGGATCTGCTTCAGAACCGGAGTCGAAAGCAGAGTCCTACGCTCTTCTCGCCGTGGGATTCCAGGATGAGCGGGACAACCGACAGGCCTTCCGCCCTGCGCCCCTTGCGATAGAGGTAGCCGCCCATCAGCAGATCCGCCGCGGCCACGCCGGTGAGGAAGTGGCCGAAGAGGGTGCCGTCGTAGTCCTTGAGCAGGAGCGTGGCGCCGCCCACCACCGCGCCGGAGGCGCCGAGGATCCAGCTCGGGTCGGAGGCGGTGAGCTCGGAGATCTCCAGGTAGACGAGGTAGGTGTTGAGGCCGAAGGCCATGACCTCGCCGGTGGGAAGGGATTCGTCGACGGTTTCGGCGGCCATGCACGTGGCGGTCGCGAGGAACAGGGCGAGGATGGGAATGAGCAGACGCATGGCGGCTCCTTTGGCGGAGGAGTTCACTCTGACTGCCGGGTGTCCGGGAATCAAGGGGTTGGTGAGTCTACCCGGGTAGACTCGGGCGCAGTCCACCCGGGGGGACGGTCACTCCCCGTGCATGCGTGCCCCGAGAAAGCGTGCGAAGGGGCCGATGTCGCCTTCGACACTGGCGGATTCCAGGGCCGCCATGTACTCGTTTCGATCCTCGACGCGGATCACCGTCCAGGGGAATCCTCCGGCCGCGAGCATCGTGTTCATGAGAAAACGGGCCATGCGGCCGTTGCCGTCGGGGTAAGGATGAAGGTAGCCGAACAGCCAGTGCCCCAGCGTCGCGAGCACAGCGGGCTCCGATTCGTTTTCCAGTAGCTCGAACAAGGCGGGCAGCGCCTCGGTCAGTGCTTCGGCGCGCGGCGGCACGTGTCGTGATGCGCGAATGAAGACCGGCCCGCCGCGATATCCAGCCAGGTCGCGTGGCGCGAGAATACCCGCCGCCACGGATGGCGCGAACATCTCGCGATACCAAAGGCGGTGATCGGCCCTCGCCACTGTTCCGGGGTTGTCCCCCCACAGGACCTTCTCCACCGAGGTTCGGACGAAATCGAAAGCCTGCGCGTATCCCCGGGCGGCCATCGCATCTCGGCTGGATCCGTCGACACCCTCGGCGTCCCAGTTGCCCGAACGGACCTTCTCTATCAGCGCTTCGCTGACCTGGTAGCCTTCGATCGACAGGGAGTGGTAGGTGTCCGACATGCAGCGGTCATCAAGACGCGCGAGATAGCCCGTGACATCATCGGGGCGGCCCGGTGCGGCGGGGAAGTGTCGCACAACCTCGTCCCGCATCTCCGACCACAACGCCCTCAACCTGGACACCAGCGGTGATGAAGGCTCTCTCTCGGCTGCGGCCGGCCGGGGTTCCGTGAAGGGGAGAGTCTCGCGAGTGTCATGTCCCGCGGTACGCATGGTGCCGACGATCTCGTCCGCGTCGGCGTCGCGCCCGAGCTGACGAAGCGCGCCGGCCAATCGCCCCGCGACGACGGGATGACTGCCCTCCAGCAGGATACGCAACAGATCGGAAATGCTCGCTCGCGTGGTCAGCGCCGTGCGGATCTCCCGAGGCCATCTCCGAAAGCTGGATTCCGGCAGGCGGACGAGCGCGGCTTCCACCGTCAACAGGCGCAGTCCCTGGTGTCGAACGACTTCGTCCTCACGCGTTCGACGGCTCGGCCTGATGGTCAGCAGCGAACTGGCGAAGGGAAGGTCGATCGGCCTGTTACCGGCCCTGGAACCATGGACGAGGAGTTGCCTCGGGATCGTCCAGTCATCGACATGAAGCAGCAGCGAAGGCTCAGGAGCCAGATGCCAGGCCTTGCCCAGGCGCGATTCGCAGTAGGTCGCGATGAACTCCCAGTAGGCCGCGAACCAGGGCGTGCTGTCGCCGGGCTCGGCACTTGGGCTGGTGGAGAGCAGCCAGCCCCGCAAAACGGGACGCAAGTATCCCTGGCGGACGAGCCGCTCACGATGAAGTCGGGAGAACTCCCCGGAGCGGAACACACCGCGCCCCCCACACTGAAGCCTGCGCAGGGCGCTCAGGGCATCGGCCAGCTTGGAAGGGTGCTTTCCCACTGCGGCGCCTCTCCGGCAGGGTTGCGGGTGAACACTCGTGTTTACTGTTGTATTATTGCTCGCCTTTAGTGTTGTGTCAATACTCGTGTTTAGCGGTGCGCCGATGCTCGCAATCAGTGCTATCTTGCTATATATCAACAGATAATGGAGTCTACCCGGGTAGACTTTCGCGCTCAGGCCCGGGCGCGCCTTTTGTGCGGCTGGCCGTCGTAGGCGCGGGCGACGAGGTCGGCGCTGAGGTCGAGGCGCTTGATCTTGTCGTTGAGCGTGGAGCGGCTCACGCCGAGCACGCGCGCGGCGGCGGTCTTGTTGCCGTCGGTGCGGGCGAGGGCGTTCAGGATGGCCGTCTTCTCGGTTTCGAGGAGCAGGCTCGCGAGGTCGGTGCCGTAGCCCTCCATCGGAGTCAGGAAGCTCTCGGGGATCAGGTTGATCGTGAGGCGGCCGGTCTCGCGCGCGAACAGCGCCATGCGGCGCATGAAGTTCTGCAGCTCGCGCACGTTGCCCGGCCAGGGGTACTCGCGGATCTTGTCCTGGGCGTGGGCGTCCAGGTCGATCTTGCGGCCCAGGCGCGTGCCCTCCTCGTGAAGGAAGAAGTGCGCCAGGAGCACGGTGTCGCCACCGCGCTCGCGCAGGGGCGGCAGGCGCAGAGTGACGTGGTTGAGTCGGTAGAGCAGGTCGCGGCGGAAGTTGTTTTCTTCCACCATCACGTCGAGGTCGCGGTTGGTGGCGCTGATGACGCGCACGTCCGCGTGAAGCGCCTTGTCGCTGCCAACGGGTGAGTAGATGCCGTCCTGCAGCACGCGCAGGAGCTTGGCCTGAAGGCGGGGGCTGAGGTCGCCGATCTCGTCGAGGAACAGCGTGCCGCCGTCCGCCTGGCCGAACTTGCCGGTGCGGTCGCGATGGGCACCGGTGAAGGAGCCCTTCAGATGGCCGAAGAGCTCGCTCTCCATAAGCTCGTCGGGGATCGCCGCGCAGTTCACCACGACGAGCTCACCTTCCCTGATGCTGAGATGGTGGATGGCCTGTGCGAAGAGCTCCTTCCCGGTGCCCGTTTCTCCGGTGATGAGCACGGCCGCGTCGGAGGGGGCGATCGTGTTCATGGTTTCGAGCTCGCGAGTCATGCTGCTGTCGCCGCTGATGATGCCGTGCTCCTTGCCGATCGCCACCAGCTCCTGGCCGCTGGGCGGCGTGAAGGGCGTGCTGGGCAGCTTGTCGGTGAACTCGTTCAGGAGCTTCTTGGCGGCCTTGATGCGGCCGGGGATCTTCATCTCGTCGTAGAGGCCGAGGGCGCTCGCCGCGTGGCGGAAGCCCTCGCGCAGATCATCGTCGCGCTTGCGCATGGCGTGGATGCGCTTGTAGTAGCCGGCGATGGCCATGTGGCTGAACGCGCGCTCGTACTTTTCGTCCTTCTCGCGATAGAACTCGACGGACCTGAGCAGCAGGTTCTCCGCCTCGCTGTATTCGTAGCGCCGTTCGGCAAGCAGGCCGAGCGTGCGGAACAGGGCGCCGATTTCGTAGACCTCGCTGACCTGTTCGCAGACCTCGAGGGAGCGCTTGGCGTCGGCGAAGGCTTCGTCGTCGCGTTCGAGCTCGTACAGAGCCCGGGCGCGACGACGCAGCAGCTCGCCCACGAGGTCGTTGGATTCGGAGATGGTGTAGGCCAGCTCGAGGCCGCGGTCGATGGCCTTGAGCGCGTCGTCCCATTCGGCGCGGAGCTTGTGGTAGTCGGCCTTGACTTCCTGGGTGATGACGCGGCTGCGGATGGGCGTGTTCTCGTCGGTGGCCTGGTCGATCATCTCCAGGTGCTTGCGGACTTCGAAGTCGTTTTCGAATGCCAGGTGGAGGCGAGCGAATTCGTTTAGGTAGCGGGGGGTGGTTAGAGCTGGCTTGTGCTTCTGAATAACCGGAAGGCATTCTTCAGCACGATCGAGGTGGCCTAGCTTGCGCCATAGGATCATTGAATTAAAAGCAGCCCTAGACTCTCGCTCGGTGTTCCCAGTGCTCCGGAAGAAGTCTGTTGATCGCTCAAAACATCGTGCGGCCAAGGTATACTCGCCACAGGCCTTGTATAGGATCCCCAACTGGGCAAGGGCATAAGCTTCGAATGCTGGAAGGTTGTTGCACTTGGCTATGTACTTCACTCCCTCTAGTTCTGTCTCCGCGATCTCGATCTGACCCATGGCCTTGACGATTCGACTTCGAAGAATCCCAATACGAGCTTGAATTGATACTGGAAGCTCTTCCAACCCGCTGATTGCAAGTAGTTGTAGGGCCTCCTCAAACCGGCCACCCTGGAAGCAATCGAATGCATCAAACGCTAGTAGGATTGCGTTTAACTTGAGGCATTGATGTCGAAGATCTCTGTCGATTCTAGAGAGGCAGTCAGTGGCACGGTCTTCATCTCCCACCTGTAAATACTGCCAAGCGATAACCGAGAAGACAGTAGATCTATCCACTGGATTCAATCGACTCGCTTCACCGCTTTCGATGAATATGACATGCTCGACAGCGGGAACAATTTCCCAGTTTACGAGCCTCTCGATTACTTTCCTGCTATCCATTTAGTGCAGTCTCCACGACTCTCAATTGAGATGTGTGCAGCATTACAAGATGTTACTGAGGATCAGATAGATCCACTTTGTGATGAGGGTGAACTCGTTTGTGATGTTGAAGCTATCATCATCATCATCCCCAATGTTGAAGTCCTCCTCAGCATAGGTAGTGAAATTCCAGTCATCCCACTTCGAGCCCGATTCCCGGGCACTCAG
>CAYNQX010000067.1:0-8315 GCA_964399495.1 uncultured bacterium | reverse complement strand
GCGACGGCTACCTGGAGAACCTCACCAACTACCCGACGGTGCTCGAGGTGCCGCTCAAGGGTAAGGCGAAGAAGTAGGACGACATGGGCGACGACGGTTTCCACTATCCGGACAAGGAGAAGGTGCGTGAACGCGCCGTTCTCGTGGGCACCGTGCTGCCCGGCTCCGACCGCGAGGAGGAGGAGGAGAACCTCCTCGAGCTCGCGCAGCTCGCGAGCACCGCGGGCGCGAAGGTGCAGCACGCCCTCATGCAGGACCGCCGCTCGCCGAACGTCTCCACCTACATCGGCAAGGGCAAGGTGGAGGAGCTCACCGAGCTCTGCAAGGAGCGCGAGGCCGACCTGATCATCTTCGACAACGAGCTGAGCCCCGTGCAGGCCCGCAACCTCGAGACGCGCACCGAAACCAACGTGTGCGACCGCACCGAGCTGATTCTAGACATCTTCGCCAAGCACGCCCGCACCAAGCAGGCGCGACTGCAGGTGGAGCTGGCGCAGCTCGAGTACCTGCGTCCGCGGCTGCGCCGCATGTGGGAGCACCTGTCGCGTCAGTCGGGCGGCATCGGCACCAAGGGTCCCGGCGAGACGCAGCTCGAGGTGGACCGTCGCCGACTGGGCGAGCGCGTGACGCGGCTCAAGAAGGAGCTCGACCGGGTGGCGCAGGTGGGTGAGACGAAGGCGCGGCAGCGGCGCAAGACCGCCTACAGCGTGGCCCTGGTGGGCTACACCAACGTGGGCAAGAGCAGCCTCATGAAGGCGCTCACAGAGGCCGACGTGCTCATCGAGGACTCGCTCTTCGCCACCCTCGACTCCACCACCCGCCGCCTCGACCTGGGCGACGGCGAGGAGGTGCTGCTCACGGACACCGTCGGTTTCGTGCGCAAGCTGCCCCACCACCTGGTCGAGAGCTTCAAGGCCACGCTCGCCGAGGTGCGCGAGGCGGACCTCGTGCTGCACGTGGCCGACCTGTCGAGCCCCACGCGGGAGCGGCAGGTGCAGGCCGTCGAGGAGGTGCTCGGCGACCTCGACATGGACCCCGAGGCCACCCTGCGCGTGTTCAACAAGCTCGACGCCTTCCAGGGCGACACGCCCACCCTGGCCGGCGACTTCCAGGCCCGCTGGCCCGACTCCGTGATGGTGAGCGCCGCCACCGGCGAGGGCCTGGACGAGCTGAAGCGGGAGATCCGCCGGCGCCGCCAACAGGCCTTCACCGAGACGGTACTCTTCGTCCCCGCCGGCGGCGAGGCCGCCACGGCCCGGATCTACGGCGAATGCGAGGTGCGCGACGTGCGCTACGAGGCCGAGGGCAGTTACTACCGGGTGCGGCTTTCCGAACCCGCGCTGGAGCGGATCGTCCACGGCGAGGTGAGGGAACGGGCCGACAAGCTCGACGACTGGGCGACCGAGGAGCCCGAGGATTCCCCCTGATCCGGGGCGAGAGCCGGGAACCGCGGCCCGTTTCGCGCGTTCCGTCTGCGCCGGAGGGAAATCGGCACCGCTCTTGCCCCACCGAGCCCGGACCGCTATCCTCTTTCATTCCCGAATCGCGGATCCCACCGATCCCCGGCACGTCACATGGCCCCCGGAGCACAAAACGATGAAGTACGCACTGACAGCATTGATCCTTCTCGCCCTCGCCCTCCCGGCATCCGCCGAGGAGACCCCTTTCTGGAACGACGGCAACCCCGAGGTGATCCTCGGCGCCTACTTCGACGAAGCCGGCACCGACAGCATCTTCGAGGGCGAGATCTCCGACAGCCTCACCGTCTACCTGGTGATGTGGAACGGCGGCACCCGCAACGAGGGCGGCATCCGCGCCCTGGAGTACCGCGTCGAGTTGCCCGACGGGCTCATGCTGATGCGCGACGACCTGCCCGACTACTCGAACCTGGCCATGGGCACGCTCCAGGACGGCTTCACCCAGGCGGTCAAGGACAAGTACGGCGACGGCCTGCTCATCAACACCCTCACCCTGTTCAAGGTGGGCGAGATTCCCTTCGACGCCCGCATCCGGATCCGGGCCCACCCCGTCAGCGGCTTCCTGCGCTACGTGCACGGCAAGGGCGCGCCGGACAACGTGGACGTGCACATGCTCCAGGCGCAGGACGGCATCCTCAACCCCAAGCTGACCCGCCAGGGCTTCAAGCCGGTGCGGAGCCACTGACACGCTCGGTCGGGCTTCTTCTCGCTTCGCCTCGCCTCGGCATCGATATCATTGCCCCCTGGCTGGGCAGCTCGGCTCAGAGGCGCTCGACAGAAGCCCTCCCTCGCTCGCTAGCTCTGTCATCATCAACCCCCGTCGAACCCGGCGGGGGTTTCTCATTCCCCCCGGGTGGACGGAGACACCGTCGCGGCAAGCCCCGGTGCGCCCCGCCCCCGGACCCGACTCTGGCCGAATCCTTGCAATGAGTCTGCGACGGCGCGCCGTCCGGGGCATGGATTCGCCCGACGACAGCGCAACTGCCGTGACGACAGGGTCTTGGCTTCCCAGCCATGGGGCCGCGGTTTTCCCGCGTCCTTGCATATGGGACGATTCGATGCAGAATTCGGAACAGAGCTCTCTCGTGCAAACCGATCTTGGCTTCAAGGCCGAGGAATCGGAGCGCATCGCCATGCTCGAGGCGGAACTCGCCGCCACCCGGAAGAAGCTCGAGGCGCAGGAGACCCGTTCCTTCCCCTTCGAAGCCACGATCCGCCAGATCCCCTTCGGCGTGGTTCTCTTCGACCGCGAACGTCGCCTCCATCTCGTGAACGACCGCTTCGGCGAGTTCTGCGGACGGGCGGCCGAGCGGATCGGCAGCCACAAGGACTTGGAGGAGATCGCCCTCTTCAAAGAGCTGGGCCTGATGCGCCCCCTTCGGCGCCTGCTGGAGGAGCGTGAGCCCTTCGTCCTCGACCAGTCCCCCGGCGTGGCCTTCGCCGGAGGCACCCGCTACCTGCGCTTCGAAGGACAGGTGCTCTACGATCTCCAGGGTGAGGTCGAGGGCTACTCGGTGGTGGCCGAGGATATCGCCGAACTCGGCGACGCCACCGGGCGCCTCAAGTCGAGCCTGGGCCACCTGCGCCGGGTGATGTTGGGCGCCGTGGAGGCGATGTCCACCATGGTGGAACGCCGCGACCCCTTCGTCGCGGGCCACCAGAAACGCGTCGCCGAGCTGTCCCTGGCCATCGGCCGGGAGCTGGGCATGGACGTGTTCCAGCTCGAGGGGCTGCGTATCATGGCCCTGCTCCACGACATCGGCAAGGTGGCCGTGCCGGCGGAGATCCTCTGCAAGCCGGCGCGCCTGAGCCCGGCCGAGACGGGCGTCGTGCGCACCGGCCCCGCCATCGCCGGCCGCATCCTGGGCCGCGTCGATTTTCCCTGGCCCGTGGCCAAGGCGATCGGCCAGCACCAGGAGCGGATGGACGGCTCCGGCTACCCGAACGGACTCGAGGGGGATGAGATTCTCATCGAGGCCCGCGTCCTGGCCGTGGCCGACACGGTCGAGGCGATGCTCACCTATCGCCCCTACCGTCCCGCCCACGATCTCGACGTCGTCATGGCCGAGATCGAATCGGGCCGCGGGCGCGTGTACGACGCCCAGGTCGTGGACGCCTGTATGAAGCTGTTCCGCGAGCAGGGCTTCGATTTCAAGGCGAGCTAGGGGCTTGCTCCACCCGCCGTCGGGCGATCATACTCGTGGTCTACCCCTTGCCCGGAGGCCGACCATGAGCTCCAAGAAATCCATTTTCCTGATCCTCATCCTGCTCCTCGCTTCGACGGCCGCTCACGCCGGAGTCATCCTCGACTGCGACTTCGAGGACCAGCCCCTCGACCAGCTTCTCGGCACCGGCGGCGCCGAGGCCGGCCAGCCCGTGTCGCTCGGCGGCGTGAACGCCTACGTACGCACCGATCCCGGCGGCGACCGCGCCGTGGAGATCACCGACCATGTCGATTTCGGCACCCGCGAGATCCGCTTCGAGTTTCTGAACAACGCCGAGTACTCCGAGGGCACGGTCGTCATCCAGCTCACGCTGCACTTCGCCCTGGCCGAGGACTACGTGCTCTACGTCCGCGAGCAGGGCAGTTCGGCGAGCTCCTACGCCACCTTCGGTTTCCAGAACGACGGCGACATCTACTTCAACGACGCGGACGGCAGCCTGGGCAACATCGGCAGCTACACGGTGGGCGTGGACCAGGTGCTGCGCCTCGCCTTCGACCAGGACGCCCGCACCGTCGCGATCGAGTTCGACGGCGTGGAGCTGGTCGCGGCCCAGAGCCACGGCGTCGCGACCGGCGGCATCGGCGCCCTGCTGGTGGGTTTCGATCACGACACCGACCTCGACGCCCATCTCTACGTGGACGACATCATCGCCACCTACGACGGCGTGCCGGTGGAAACACGCTCGGTGAGCGAGATCAAGGCCGACTGGTAGCGGCGGCGCGCAGGGGCTCCACGCCCTTCGCCTCCACCAGCAGCTCCCCCAGCTCCGCCACCGCGCGCCCGCGCACGCGGAAGGGCCCCGGCCCGCGCAGTTGCCGCGCGAGCCGAGCGTAGTCGTCGGGGTAGAGCACCAGCTCGTAGGTGTCGGTCTCGTCCGACAGCGTGACGAAGGCCATGAGCCGGCCGGCCTTCTCGGTACGGGTGACCTTGCCCGTCACCTTCATGCCCAGGAGCTCCACCGCGCCGAGGTTCACCGGCTCGCCGCCTTCCACGGCCTCGGCGCGATCCAGTAGTTGCCGCGCCGTGATCGACCGCCGCCGCGCCGCCGGCCAGGCCGGCGAGAGGCGCAGGGCGTGCAGGGAGGGCGTGCAGCCGAGCCCCGCCAGTTCGAGCCGGCCCCGGGCGCGCAGCAGGGCGTTGGGGTCGCCGTGATCGGGTGAGGGCCAGTCGATCGGCGCGAAAGCCTGAACGTTCGCCTTGGCCTCGCCGCCGTCGCGCCAAATCCCCGCCAGGGCGGCGAGCAGCGCGGGCCGTTCCGACACCTCGTCGCTGCCGGGATCCACGGGCAGACCGTCCAGCCCGCCCACGCGCAGCAAGCGTGCGAGCTCGTAGCGCCGCGGCGCCTCCGGTCCACCCCAGCGCACCCGCTCCACCAGTTCGGGCAGGCTGGTGAAGCTCTGCCGGTCGCTCTCCTCCGCGATCCAGCGCAGCGCCGCGGCGCGCACGCCGCGCACGAAGGAGAGGCCGAGGCGCAGCCTGCCCCGCATCGGCGAGTCGGGTGTGATCCGCCCCGCGTCTCCGGCGGGGTCCACCGCGCGCGCGCCCTCCGCAAAACCGAGGCAGCGCAGAGTGCCCGCGTTCGCGTGGGGCGGCAGTATCTCGACGCCCCGCCGCCGCGCCTCCTCCACGTATTCACTCGTGCCGTAGTAGCCGCCCCGCTCCTCGATGACCGCGGCCATGAACTCCGCCGGGTAGTGCGCCTTCCAGTAGGCCGACTCGAAGCTCTCCCGCGCGAAACTCGCGCTGTGCGCCTTGCAGAAGGCGTAGCCCGCGAAGCTGGCCACCTGCCGGCCTAATTCGACGGCCACGCGCTCGGCCTCCTCCGTCGTTTCGCCCTCGGCCTCCAGTCGCGCCAGCGCCGCGGTCAGGAAGCGCTCGGTGAACTCCTTCGCCGCAGCCCGTCCGCCGCCCTTGCCCGACATGATCTTGCGGAAGCGGTCCGCCTCGCCGAGGCTCATGCCGCCCACCACCTGCAGCACGCGCATCACCTGCTCCTGGTAGATGAGGCAGCCGTAGGTGTCGCGCAGCAGCGGCTCCAGCAGCGGGTGCGGCACGCTCACCGCCTCCTCGCCGCGATGGCGTTTGAGATAGGCCTTCTTGCCGCCGTGGTTGCTCACGCCGGGGCGGATGATCGAGCTGAGCGCCGTCAGCGTTTCGAAGTCGTCGCAGCGGGCCTGCCGCAGGATCTGCATCATGATGGGGCTCTCGATGTAGAAGCAGCCCTTGCTCGCGCCGCCTGCGAGGAGCGATTTCGTTGCGGTATCAGTAAAGGGGTTCACGCCGCCCGTGGCCTCGCTCATGGCGCGTGCGCCGATGCGCGGCGGCGGGTCGCCGGCCAGGCGCGGCGCGCGGCCGAAGTTCTCGCGCACGCGGGCGCTCGCGGCGTCGATCACCGCCAGGCCGCGCTGGCCGAGGATGTCCATCTTCACGAGCCCCGCCGCCTCGACGGCGTGCATGTCCCACTGCGTGATGGCGAGCCCCTGCGCGCCCGGCTGCACCGGCACGAAGTGCGCGATGGGCCCCGGCGCGATCACGATGCCGCAGGGATGGGTGCCCAGGTGGCGGGGCAGGCCGTCGAGCCGCGCGGCGAGCGCGAGCAGGCGCGGCCACTCGCCGCGGGTGGTGTCGAGGTGGCGGGTCTTCGGGTCCTCGGCCAGTCGCTCGGCGAGCTTCTCGCAGCTTCCCCAGCGCGGCATGAGTTTGATGAGCGGGTCCCACTCGTCTTCGTCCAGCCCGAGCGCGCCCACCAGGTGACGGAAGGCGCCGCGGGGGCGGAAGGTCTGGTAGGTGGCGATCATCGCCGTGTTCTCGCGGCCGTAGCGGCGGAAGGCGTAGTCGAGAATCTCGTGGCGCGCCTCGGAGCCGAAGTCGATGTCGAAGTCCGGCAGCCCCGCCCGCTCCAGGTTGAGGAAGCGCTCGAAGTAGAGGCCGTGCTCGAGCGGGTTCACGTGGGTGACGCCGAGGGCGAAGGACACCAGGCTACCCGCCGCGCTGCCGCGGCCGAGGCTGGCGAGGTGGCGCCCGCGCCCGAAGCGCACGAGATCCCAGGCGATGAGGAAGTAGGCCGACACCTCGCGGCGTCTTATGACGTGCAGCTCGCGCCGTAGGGCCGACAGCGTGCGGCGGGCGCGGCGGTCGACGTCGCCGGGCGCCAGGCCGAGGCGCTCGCGCAGGCCCTCGTGGGCGAGGCGGTAGAGGAAGGCGTCGGGGTGCTGGGGACGTCCGTCGGGCCCGGCCGGCAGCTTGAAGCGGGGCGGCCGCGGACGGCCGAGGGGGATGCGCGCGTGGCAGTCCGCGGCGATGCGGGTGGTGGCGGCGAGGGCCTGTTCGAGGCGGGGGTCGGTGAGGGCGGATAGTCCCCCCGGGGGGACTGAGCCGGGTGGCCCGCCCCCGGGGGCGCCGACGGGCAGGCAGCCCCCGGGGGCGAGGCCGAGCGCGAGGCGCATCGCGGACTCGTCCATGAGCCAGGCGGCGGGGCCCGCTTCGGCGCTCGGCGGCAGCTTGTCGACCGCGCAGTTCATGCGCATGGCGCAGAGGAGGCGGTGGAGTTCGTGGTCTTTACTGTCACCGAAGGAGGGTCCGGCGAAGAAGGCGCCCGCGGTGGCGACGGCCGGAAGACCCAGCGTGCGCGCGAGCTGCAGGCGGGCCTGGAGCTTGAGGGCGCCGAGGGCGCCGCCGCCGGTGGGGCGGAGCTCGACGAAGAGGCGCGGCTTGTCTGCATCGGCGAAGGGCGCGAGCGCGCGCAGCAGGGACTCGCCGGCGCAGAGCAGGTAGAGTTCGCCGCTTTCGAGGGCGGCGGCAAGGGCCTGCTCGAAGTCGAAGGCCGGGTCGCGGTGGCGCGCGGTGACGAGCTCGCCGAGCAGGCGGTAGCCCGCGTCGTTGCGGGCCAGCAGGGTGGCGCGGTGGCGGAGGTCGCCGGGGCCGGCGGGACGCTCGCGGGCGAAGCCGCCGAGGTCGCGCACGTCGTCGTCCGCGCCGTCCTGTGGGGTCTCGGGTTCGGCGATCAGCGCGGGGCGCGCCAGGACGCCGTCGCGCCGCTGGCGGGGACGGGTGATCTCGGTGCCGAGGATCGATCGCAACCCTTCTCTGTCGCAGGCCTGCTGAAAGGGCACGACGGCGTGGAGGCCGTCGGTGTCGGTGAGGGCGCACGCGTCGAAGCCCCGACGCCGCGCGAGCGCGGGGATCGAGTCGGGCTTCATGGCGCCGGCCAGCAGCGAGTAGGCGCTGTGGACGTTCAGGTGCGTGAAGGCCATGCGAAAACCTGCATGGCGGGCGCGGCCGCTGCGGGGAGGGCGACGATGAGAGGGAAAAAAGTGCGCCAGGCGGCATGATGCTGGGCCGCCGGGCGCGGAAGGGTAATGGCATTGTAGGCGCGATGGGATTGGGGATCAAGGGGGATAGTGGCCCTTACATAGAGCTTGTAAGCAGCAATCCGGTGTGTGGTTTGCAAGCAAGGCAGAGTGGGTTGTAGTTGATTCAATAGGGTAGATAAACACTTCTCAAGCCCTTGATGTTAAGTTGCTCGGTCGGTATTATCGCAAATCATATGTATGGCTTGAAGGCGGATTCAACTTCGAAGTGCAGCACCTGACTTAAGCCGCTTCCTCAGCAG
>CAYNQX010000066.1:0-8555 GCA_964399495.1 uncultured bacterium | reverse complement strand
GTGTCCATTAGATTAGAGCTTCATCGTGTCCGGACGTTGCTGGCAGGAAACAGTCTCCGATCACGGCGAGATCCGAAGCCTTCATGTCGAGGCTGTCGATGAGCGCCGGCGCTGCGGGATCGGAGATGTCGACCCGTCGGATCCAGTAGTCGCCGGCGATCTCGTAGGGATCGGGCTGGTAGCAGGCGAGAAAGGCCGTGTTCTCCTTGACGGCCAGGGCCGTGACGTAGCCGTACGCGTCGAGGCCGGCCGCCAGGGTCGGCGCGAGAGGATCCGTGAAGTCGTAGACGGACAGGTCGTGGCCCCCGCCCAGGATCAGGCCCAGGTAGCCGAGATCGTGATGACGGCCGAATTGGGCGCTCCAGGATCCCACCTGGACGGGATTCCATTCGTCGGAAATGTCGAAGATGAGTGACGGCGTATCGCCGATGGCGCTGCCGGAACAGTAGAGGTGATCCCCGCGAATCATCTTCGGGGCTTCGACCCTATGCGGCAATTCGATCACGGCGTGAGGCGCGAGCGTATCGATCCCGGAGAGATCGGCGATCTGCAGACGGGTCGAAGGTCCACTGAAGAGAGTGCCTTGACCGACCAGGAGCAGATGCTGACCGGCTCTCGCGAGGCGGGGCTCGTTCAGTCCGTGACCGAGGGTTGTGATCGGCTGCGGGTCCGTGGGATCCGTGATGTCGAGAACCTCCAGACCGTTGCCGGCGGCGTAGAGTCTGTCGCCCTCCAATCGCAGGTCGCCGCCATGAGCGAAATTCGCGGCCCAGGATGTGAGGCTCGGTGCCAATGGCAACGAGATGTCGTAGATGTGCAGGCGTGGGGCACCGAAGATGAGGCGTTCGCCTTCTATGACCATGGATGTGCTCGACCACTCGGACCAGGGCGTGAGCGCATAATCTTGAATGACGGTCGCCTGGCTGCCCTGATAGAAGGCGATCACCGAGAAGCTGCAGCCGAAGCCGACATAGAGCGCCGTGGGCGTGGAGGCGAGACCGATCGCGCTGCCGTTGCTCGGCGCCTGATGCGAATTGCTGAACGAGAGGGTGTTCACGAGAGCGGGGGGGGTGTCCAGCGCCAGCTGGTAGATCGCGATGTGAGTCGTGTCGGGATAGGTCGCGACCTCGGTATCGCTGGCGCAGAGATACTCGTCGCCGAAAAAGTCCTGGGCCAGGGTCATGTGCTCGGCCGCCCAGGGCAGGGTGTGGATGTGCAATGGCGCCGCCGGATCGCTCGCGTCGAACACCATGATCGAGTCGCCGCCGCAGAACACCCAGTCGTTCCAGACGGCGATCGGTTTGCTGCCGCCGGAGGGCAGTGCCGTCTCGCTGATCAACTCGGGAAAGCGCGGATCGCCGATGTCCACGATGTTCAGGGAGCTGTACTCCATCACGTAGGCCCGGTCGCCGGAGGTCGCGATCGCTCGGCCGCTCATCACGAGGCAGTTGGATTCCACCCAGCCCAGGTAGTCGGAGTACTCGACGCAGGCTTGCCCGAAGGCGGGGGTGGCCAGGAGAGTGAGAACGAGGCAGATCATCGCTCGTGCGAAGTTCATGGGGCTCCTCCAGGTGATCCATCCAGGCAATGCGTCGTGGAATCGAGTCATCCATGCGGACGTCAATTTCTATCACGATTCCCGTTATATTTCATTAACTTGACAACCGGGAGGTGTCCGCGGTGATGTCGGTCCGTTCGTTGTCCCGCGACGAATCACCCATTTCCCCAGCCCCGCGACATGTTTCTCGCCCTGATTCCGGGCGAATCCCAGGTTCTGCTGGTCGGATTATCCTGTTCGGGTTACAATACTCCCGGCGCGCGCGGTCTGGGGACATGCCCTTTCTGTGCACGGCCTCCTCCCGCGTCGCCTCACCTGATTCCCTGGTGCCTCTGGTGCCAGGGTTTCTTTTTTGATAGGGCTCAGACATGCGATTCCCCGAAGCACTCGTTCCCGGCACGCTGCTGTATCGCGAGAAGCGATTCCTCGCCTCCGTGCGACTGGAGGGCGGCGCCACGGTCACCGCCCACTGCGCCAACACCGGCAGCATGCACGGCTGCAAGGATCCCGGCAGCCGTGTGTGGCTGAGCCCCGCGAAGAATCCCAAGCGCAAGCTGGCCTGGACCTGGGAGCTGGTCGCGGCGGGCGATGCCGGCGCGCTCACCTGCGTCAACACGCAGATGGCCAACCGCGTGGCGCGGGAGGGGCTGGAGGCCGGCGTCGTGAAGGAGCTGACCGGCTTCGATCGGCTGCGCGCCGAGGTGAAGGCGGGCCCCGGCACGCGCATCGATTTCATGCTGGAAACGGGGGAGGCGCGCACCTGGGTCGAGGTGAAGAGCGTCACCCTGGCCGAGGGCAGCCGCGCGCTCTTTCCCGACGCGGTCACCGAGCGTGGCCGCAAGCACCTGCGCGAACTGTCGGCGCTCGTGGCGGCCGGCGACGCGGCCGCCATGCTCTTCGTGGTGCAGAGGCAGCGCTGCCGATCCTTCGCCCCGGCCGATGCCATCGATCCGGCCTACGGCGAGGCCCTGCGCGCGGCGGCCGACGCGGGCGTGCGGGTGCTCGCCTACGCCGCCGAGCTCTCGCCGCGGGCGGTCACACTGAGACGCAAGCTGCCGGTGATCCTCTAGAACTCCGCCGCTATCCAGAGCGGGCTCGATGATGCCGGGCGCGGCTCAGGGTCGTTTGAGCAGGACGATCCCGCTGGCCAGGAGCAGCAGGAAACCCCAGCCCAGCATCTCCCACAGACGGGGCAGCCAGGTCGGCTCCAGATGGCCCGTGTGCAGGGCCAGCAGCCAATCGGCGCGGGATGCCCGGTCCGCCGGCCCATCGACGACCCGCCGCCAGCTCTCGCCACCGTCCTCGCTCATCAGCGTGCCCCGGCTGTCGCGCAGCAGGAGTCTGCCCCCCGGACCCGCGGCAAGATTCAGGAGCCGGATTCCCTCGCCGGCGGGGTGGAAGCCCAGATCGACGCGCTGCCAGACGAGGCCGCCGTCCTCCGAGAGGATGAGTCCCTGGTCCCTCAGGAGAGCATGGACTCGCCCCGGCACGTCCGGCGAAAAGGCGACGGCAACGCATCGCGCCGGCGCGAGGATCAAGGGCAGCTCCCGCCAGCTCTCGCCGCCGTCCTCCGAGAGATCGAGACCCTGCTCTCTGCCGCGGAGCGCGCGCGACGGATCGTTCGGATCGATCGCCAGGGCAAGCGTCCGGTCGGAAGGTGCTCCTAGCCAGCGCGGATGGTGGAGCAGGAGCCCGCTCAGCATCAGGGGCAGCAGCAGGAGGCCCAGGATCGCTCCCGAACGGCCGTGCAGGCGACGGAGAAGGCGCCGGCTCAAGAGGGATTCCTTTCCCCGAACACCGCCATGACGGCCAGGGCCTTGCGCACGGAGACGTTCATGCTCCGAACGGAGACCGTGGCCCCGGTGATGCCGTGGATGTCCCGGTTCAGGCGGATGGGATCCCTCAGAGTCTTGCCCTCGTACTGTCTCAGGAATCGACGCCGCTTGACGGCGTCGCCCCGCGACTCGCGGAACACCATCAGCGCCACGGCCCGCACCGAGTTCTCCGGCGTCACCGCAACCAGGGAGGTAATGGGCTGGTAGAGGCCGAGCTGGTCCACCTGCAGGGCCCGTCCCAGGGACTCCCCTCCACGCACCGCCTCGTGGATGAGGAACTCGCGCTCCTCCAGGCGCCAGCCCAGCCGGCGCTCCAGGGCCAGGCGCGCCTGCGCATCGGGGACCCAGCGAAACCGATTCCAGGATTCCGCACCGGGAAAGGCGAGGGCGAGGGCCTCGTCCAGATCCAGGTAGACCTTTTCCGGAACCCGCTCCTCCGCCCTCGCCGCCAGGGCGGCGAGGAGGAGGAGAGGAATCGCGAGTGCCCTAGAAATAGGTAGCCATGGAGAAGAACACGCGATCGCGGCCCTCATCTCGCTCACCTCCCGGACGGGTGTTCCAGCTGCGATTGACGTCCAGCTTGTAGACGGTGTCCTCGGTGGGACGGAAGTTGAGGCCCAGCGTGAGGCCCTCCTCGAGATCGCCCTCGACCGAACGGTCGTAGTCCACCAGGTCGAGCCTGGCCGCGGCGGTGAGAAGTGAGCCGTGTCCGAAGCGGTCGTGGGCGAAGTGGAAGCTCGTCTGCAGGTAGCCGCCGTGCTGGCCGTCGGCGATCTCCGGGTAGAGTGCCCTGTCGACGTCGACGCTCGCCGTCACGTACTCGCCCTGCAGCTCCAGGGGGCCGTGCGACAGCTTGGCGTCGAGGGCCGCGAGGGTGAGGCGTCGCTCTCCGTCGTCGTCGTAGGCTCCGCTGTGGAGCGAGGCGCCCAGGTCCATGCCCAGGCGAGGGCTGAGGCCGAGACGCCCCGTGACGGCCTTGTCCTCGTTGTTGTCGCTCTTGTGGCTGCCCCGTCCGCCCCGGATGCGCAGCCTGGCGTCCCCGGGGGCGTCGCCCGTCTCGATGATGCCCTCGTCGAATCCGTTGACCAGGTAGAGCTCGTAGCTGGCCACGCTCGCCTCGCCGGGATAGATCTGGCCGAAGAAGCCCATGCCGGACTCGCTGAGGGTGCTCGGGATGAGCTGGCGATCCACCACCGGGCGCGCGGTGAGGTCGTTGAGCGGGCTGTCGTGGAGCAGGTTGAAGGCTCCGAGAGGGGAGAGGATGAGGCCGGTCCGGAAGTTCAGGCTCTCCCCGACGTGGTAGTCCGCCACGGCGTACTCCAGCTTGATCTCCCCGTCGCTCGTCCCGTCGCCCTTCACGAGACCGCCGTGTTCGAACTCGATCTCTGCGGAAACACGCAGCCGCTCGCCGATACTCGAGGTGATGAAGGGCACGAAGCGGTGCTGATCGAAGGTGTTGCCCTCGTCTTCGAGCCACTCGAACTCGTGATCCATGTAGCCGCCGATGGCGAGATGGGCACCGCTCCGCCCGAGGTAGGGTTTGTCGTCGATCCCGCCGGCCAGGGCCGGTCTCATCTCTTCGGCCCGCGCACCCGTCCCCGCGATCACACCCCCGGCAATCAGCATCGCTAGCAGTCCGCGCCGCATGGTCTCTCCTTCTAGTTCTATGACTTCATTGAGGTTGCGAATGAGTTAGGCGCCCCTAACGCCCGGAGAAGGTAGTTCTTAGCGGCGACTAAGTCAACCCTGTTGACCTCGCGAAAAAACCCCCGCCGTGAGGCGGGGGTCGCTACGGGAAGGAGAGGGTGTTGCGGGGCCGGTGACCCTACTGGAGCAGAATCATCTTCCGGGCCTGCCGCTCGGTCTCCGTCTGCACCTCGTAGAAATAGACGCCTGAGGGCATCGTCTTCCCGCTGTCGTCGCGGCCGTCCCACTGGTAGTGGAAGCGGCCGGCCTCGGGATGGTCGCGGCGCAGCTCGGCCAGCTCGCGGCCGCCGGCGCTGATGATGCGCAGCGTCACGGTTCCCGGCTCATCGAGCTCGTAGTAGAAGGTGGTCACCGGGTTGAAGGGGTTGGGGAAGTTCTGCTCCAGGTGGAGCGAGCGGGGCGTGATGTCGGCCGGTCCGGTGGCCGTGAGGTCGGCGCGGTAGTAGATGACCTGACCCATCACCTTCCAGTTGGGCGGCGTGGTGCCCATGTAGTTGCAGCTGCTGCAGGTCACGCCGTCGACGCAGTCGGGGTTGGTGGGGTTGCAGGGGTTGAAGTACTGCTCGACGTTGTAGTCGATCTCGAGCGGAGCGCCCGGTGTGATGAGCGCGGTGATGTCGTTGTCCCAGGGCGTCACCTTGTCGCCGGGGCACCAGCCGGCCCGGGAATAGTGCCAGGTGCCGTACTGGGGGCTGCAGGGATTGGTGTTGCACACGTTCCAGAGCAGGTGGGTGAAGGTGTCGGCGCCGCCCACCACGACCGAGTGGTCCTTGGGGCAGAACTCCGCGCAGTTCTGCACGAAGCCGAAGCCGTGGCCGGTGGTGGTCATGCGCACCTTGGCGGCCACCGCGTCGGCGGGCACGTCCACCGTGACGGGCGGCAGCTCCTCCTCGTGGTCGTAGGGGCTGTCGCCGTAGACGATCCAGTCGTCCAGGTAGAGGTTGTCCACGCGGTAGGGCTGCAGTTCGCTCACGCCGTGCACGAAGGCGAAGTCGCAGGTGATGAGCCAGCCCTTGTCGTTGCCCATCCAGCTCTCGATGTACAGGCGCAGCGTGACCAGGTCCTTCAGCATGAACTTGTAGTCGGTGACGTCATAGACCCACTGGCAGCTCTGGGGGTAGGCGGGCGGCCCGGTGATGTCGTAGGGCGTGATGAAGCGCGCGATCTCCACGTCGCGGGTGGTGGAGTCGGTCACCGCCTCGCGCAGGCGCAGCCAGGCGTAGCGGTCCCAGGGATCGCAGTCGCCGGGATAGTCGGGGCAGCCGATCGTCACGTAGAGCAGCACCTCGCTGTAGATTCCCGGATTCGACGGAAACGTGAAGTCCGCCTCGTGGGCCGAGGCCCAGTTGACGAACTCCTCGTCGTAGGTGCGCAGCCAGGTGGTATCGCGGTACGCGGGCACAAGTTCGGCCGACGCGAGGGCCGGCAGCATCATCAGGGGAAGCAGCAGGAGAAGAAGCGGGCGCGCGCGAGGAATCATCGGAAGCCTCCCGGGAGGATGCGGACCAAGGGGTGAGCATGGGCGATCGCCGCCCATTATAGCGGAACAGCGCCGAAAACTAAACCTGCGCCCCGACCGCCGTGTGGCTGGAGGCCACGCCCCTATGCTATAATCGAGGACTCCCGATCCGGATACCCGTCATCTTCTTGGAGGACACCCCATGCTCCGCCGCCTCGCGCCCCTGGCCGTCCTGGCCCTGCTAATCCTGTCCGCCCTGCCCGCCGCCGCCGAAATGGACGTGGACGGCATCGAGGAACTGCTTCCCCGTCACGAGACGGAGCGGGAGCGCCTCGTCTGGCAAGGGCGCGAGCACCTGATGCCCGGCCGCGATCGCCTGAGCGACCCGCCGCCGCTGGCGCCGATCCGCAACGTGGCCGAGTGGGAGCCGGTGACCGGCGTCATGGTGCGCTACCCATTCGGCGTGCCCTACAACCTGCTGCGCGACCTGGCCGACGTCGGCACCCTGCACGTGGTCGTGAGCAGCGGCAGCCAGTCCTCCGCCAACAGCAGCCTGACCAGCAACGGCGTGAACATGGCCAACGTGGAGTACCTGGTGCGCAGCAACGACAGCATCTGGACCCGCGACTACGGCCCCTGGTACGTGTTCGACGGCAATGGCGACGTGGCGATCATCGACCACACCTACAACCGCCCCTGGCGGCCCAACGACAACCTGATCCCCATCTACTTCGCGCAGCAGCAGGGGATCCCCGTGCACAGTCACGACATGTACCACACCGGCGGCAACTACATGACCGACGGCGCGCACATCAGCAGTTCCACGCAGCTCGTGTACAACGAGGCCTGGAGCGAGAACGGCATGAACCAGTCGCAGGTCGACCAGCTCATGGCCGACTACTACGGCGTCGCGGACTACCGCGTGCTCGACTACATCGAGAGCGGCGGCATCCATCACATCGACACCTGGGCGAAGTTCCTCGACGAAGAGACGGTGCTGGTGAAGGACGTCTGGTCGAGCCACCACACCTACAACGCGCTCAACCAGCGCGCCACGCTGCTGGCCAGCCTGCAGGCGAGCACCGGCCGCAACTACCAGGTGCATCGCGTCTACTGCTACAGCACCTCCAGCGGCCCGGCCAGCTACACCAACAGCCTGATCTCGGGCGACAAGATCTACGTGCCGACCTTCGGCAACTCCGGCTATGACAACGACGCGCTGGCCGTCTACGAGGCCGCGGCGCCCGGCTACGTGGTGGAGGGCTACTACTACAGCGGCTTCATCACCGACGACGCCCTGCACTGCCGCACCAAGAACGCCCACGATCGCCAGATGCTGCGCGTCGCCCACGTACCGGTGCTCGAGGAGCGGGAGGGCGACGTCATGATCGACGCCCACGTGCGCTCCCACGGCGGCCACGCCATCACATCGTCGCAGATCCACTACCGCCAGAGCGGCGGCGCCTGGCTCACCGCTCCGTTGAGCTTCGTGAGCGGCTACGACTACTCGGGCACGATCCCCGCGCCCGCGGCCGACGGCACGACCGACTACTACCTGCACGTCGAGGACGCCAGCGGCCGCGCCGAGGGCATGCCCCGCGTGGAGCCGGCGCGGCACTACAGCTTCAGCCACCTCACCGGCGACGTCACCGACGTTCCCGTGGCCCCGGCCCGCGCCACCCTGCACGCCAACTACCCGAATCCCTTCAATCCGAAGACCACCTTCAGCTTCGAGCTGCTCTTCGCCGAGCATGTCGAGCTGGCGGTCTACGACGCGCAGGGCAAGCGGGTGCGCACGCTCATCGACGCGGTGGTGCCCGGCGGCGAGACCCGTGTGGAGTGGGACGGTCGCGACGACAACGGCGACGCGCTGCCCAGCGGCGTCTACCTGTACAACCTGCGCGCGGCGGGGCTGCGGTACAGCAAGCCGGCGACGCTCCTGAAGTAGCTCCGGTGAAGGCTCCGCGAATGCTCCCGAACGCTTCGCACGGACGTG
>CAYNQX010000065.1:0-9496 GCA_964399495.1 uncultured bacterium | reverse complement strand
CGACCCCGCCGACCGCCGCTTCCACGCCCAGCCCAACGCCTGCCCGGTCTGCGGCCCCCGCGTCTGGCTCGTCGACGGCGCGGGCACCCCGCAGCCCGGCGACGCGATCGAGGCCGCCGTCACGCGCCTGCTGGCCGGCGAGATCCTGGCCATCAAGGGTCTCGGCGGCTTCCACCTGGCCTGCCGCGCCGACCGCGAGGAGTCCGTGGCCGAGCTGCGTCGTCGCAAGGGGCGCGAGGCCAAGCCGCTGGCGCTGATGGTGCGCGACATCGAGGCGGCGCGCGGACTCGTCGACCTCGACGACCCCGCCGCCCTGCTCCTCGAGAGCGTGGCGCGACCGATCGTGCTGGCCACGGCCCGCGGCGGCAACGGCGTCGCGCCCTCGGTGGCGCCCGGCACCCACACCCTCGGCGTGATGCTGCCCTACACACCGCTTCATGCACTGTTGTTCGACCCGACCACGAATGGTGAGACGCTGGGCCCGATCGTGATGACCTCCGGCAATCCCAGCGCCGAGCCGCTCTGCCACGAGAACGAGGAGGCCCTGCGCCGCCTCGCGCCCATCGCCGACGCCTTCCTGCTGCACGACCGCGACATCGAACGCCGGGTCGACGACTCGGTCACCCTTGCGATGCACCTGGAAGACGGCGCCGCCCGCACCGTGCCCCTGCGCCGCGCCCGCGGCTACGCGCCCGGCACGATCGCGCTCGAGACGCCCAGCCCGCTGCCGATCCTCGCCCTGGGCGGCGAGCTCAAGAGCGCCGTCTGCGTGCTGGGCAAGGACGAGGCCCTGCTCAGCGAGCACCTGGGCGACCTCGACAATCCCGCCGCCTACCGCAACTTCGTCGCCACGGTGGAACGTTTGCAGGATCTGGTGGACGTGAAACCCGTCCTCGTGGCCGCCGACCTCCACCCCGGCTACGCCGCCACCCGCCATGCCCGCGAGCTGGGCCTGCCCATCACCGAGGTGCAGCACCACCACGCGCACGTGGTGAGCTGCATGGCCGACGTGGGCGTGAGCGGCGACGTGCTCGGCATCGCCTGCGACGGCACCGGCTACGGCGACGACGGCGCCATCTGGGGCTGTGAGCTCCTGCTGGCCGACGAGGCGCGCTACGAGCGCGCGGGGCAGCTCCGCTACTTCCCGCTGCTGGGCGGCGACGCCGCCGCGCGCGAGACCTGGCGCCCCGCCGCCGGGCTGCTGGCCGAGACCTTCGGCCCGGGCTGGCGCGAGGCGATACCCGGCGCCTTCGATCGCGTGGACGCCGACACCCTCGCCCTCGCCGAGCGCTTCCTCGCCGCACCCGCGCCGCCCTCGGTGCGAACGAGCAGCCTCGGCCGCCTCTTCGACGCCGTTGCCTTCCTGCTCGGCCTCTGCGACCACAACCACGCCGAGGCCCAGGCGCCCATGGCGCTGGAGGCCGCCGCGGCTCGCCACGGCCACGCCGAGTCGCTGGACCACGGCCTTGCCGAGGAGAAGGGCCGCCTGCTCCTGGACTACCGCCCGCTCGTCCGCGCGCTCGTCGCGGGCATCACCGACGGCCGCGAGGCCGGCGAACTCGCGGCAGCCTTCCACGCCTCGCTGGCCGCGATGCTGGCAGGCGGCGCGGAGCGCGTGCTGGCGCGGGTGGGCGATCGCCCCGTCATGTTGAGTGGCGGCTGTTTCGCCAACCGTCTCCTCACCGAAGCGCTGCACCGCCGGTTGAAGGCCGGCGGGCGCGACGTCTATATTCACCACCGCGTTCCCGCCGGCGACGGCGGCCTGGCTCTCGGCCAGGCGGTCTGCGCCGCGGCGCGCGCGAGCTCGTCGACCCCCGAACAGGAGAACTGACATGTGCCTCGCCGTTCCCGGCAAGATCCTCAGCATCGAAGAGGGACCCGACGCGACCCTGGGCCGCGTCGCCACCATCGACTTCCAGGGCAGCAAGATGGAGGCGAGCCTCGCCATGACGCCCGAGGCCGCCACCGGCGACTGGGTGCTGGTCCATGCCGGCTTCGCGCTCACCGTGCTCGACGAGGCCGAAGCCCGCGAGACCTGGGAAACCCTGAAGACCGCCCTCGGCGATCACTTCGAGTTGCCGGGTGAAGCCCCGGGCGAGGAGCAGAGCTGATGGCACGCGCCGACGTCGAGCGCCTCGTCGCCGAGATCGCGAGCGAGTGCGAGAAGCAAGAGAAGCCCGTGAGTATCATGGAAGTTTGCGGCACCCACACGGTGAGCCTGTTCCGCACCGGCGCCAAGTCGCTGCTGCCCGAATCGCTGCGGCTCATCAGCGGGCCGGGCTGCCCGGTCTGCGTGACGAGCCAGGGCTACCTGGACACCGCCTGCGAACTCGCCGCCCGCCCCGACGTGATCATCGCCACCTACGGCGACATGGTGCGCGTGCCGGGCGCCAAGGGCAGCCTGGAGTCCATGCGCGGCGAGGGGGCCGAGGTGGCGGTGGTGTACTCCGCCCTCGACGCGCTGAAGGTCGCGACCCAGAACCCCGACAAGCAGGTGGTCTTCCTGGCCGTGGGCTTCGAGACCACCACCCCCGCGACGGCCGTCACGATTCTGGAGGCGGAGGCCAAGGGCATCGGCAACTTCAGCGTGCTGCCCGGCCACAAGCTGGTGATTCCCGCCATGGACGCGCTGCTGTCGGGCGGCGAGGTGCCGGTGGACGGCTTCCTCTGCCCCGGCCACGTCAGCGTGATCATCGGCTCGGGCGCCTACCGGCCGATCGCGGACGGCTACGGCAAGGCTTGCGTGGTCGCCGGCTTCGAGCTGGAGAACATGCTCACGGGGATCCTGCATATCCTCAGGCAGACCGGCGCCGGACGCGCGGACGTGGAGAACGTCTACAGCGCGGTCGTCACCGAGGCGGGCAACACCGCGGGCTGGGATCTCGTGGAAAAAGTCTTCGAGCCGGGCGACACCGAGTGGCGCGCCATGGGCACGTTGCCGGGCAGCGGCCTCGTGCTGCGACAGGCCTACCGCGGCTTCGACGCCCGCGAGCGCTTCGGCGTGGAGTACGGCCCGGACGTCCACCCGCCCGGCTGCCTCTGCGGAGAAGTGATTCAGGGCAAGACGACCCCCGGCGAGTGCGCGCTCTTCGGCACGGCCTGCACGCCGCTGGATCCCATCGGTCCCTGCATGGTGAGCGGCGAGGGCACCTGCTCCGCCTGGTACAAGTACAACCGCCACGCCGTCATGGGGGAGTAGCATGAGCGACCGCAACGAACGCATCGTGATGGCCCACGGCGGCGGCGGCGAGCTGACCCAGCGCCTGCTGGCCGAGCGGATCATTCCCAAGCTGGGCAACGACCTGCTCGGCCCACTCACCGACGGCGCCCTGCTGCCGTCCATGAGCGGGCGCCTCTGCTTCACCACCGACAGCTTCGTCGTGCAGCCGCTGGAGTTCCCCGGCGGAGATATCGGCCACCTGGCCGTGTGCGGCACGGTGAACGACGTGGCGGTGATGGGCGCGAAGCCGGTGGCGCTCAGCCTCGGCCTCATCATCGAGGAGGGCCTGCCGCTCGCCATGCTCGACCGGATCATCGACTCCATCGCGGAGACGGCGAGCGCGGCCGGCGTGGTCATCGCCACCGGCGACACCAAGGTGGTGGAGCGGCGGGGGGGCGACGGCCTGCTCATCAACACCGCGGGCATCGGCGAGCTGCGCGAGGACGCGAAGCTGGACGCCGCCCGCATCGCACCGGGCGACTGCATTCTCATCAACGGCGACATCGCCGACCACGGCCTGGCGATCATGTCCGTGCGCGAGCACCTGAGCTTCGACACCACCCTGCGCAGCGACGCGGCCGCGCTGAACGGCCTCATCGCCGACCTGCTCGACGCATGCGGCGAGGACGTGAAGTTCCTGCGCGATCCCACCCGCGGCGGCCTGGCGGGCGTGCTCTGCGACCTGGTGGACGAGACCCGTCTCGGCGTGGAGCTGGACGAGGCCGCCGTACCGGTGAACGCCACCGCCCAGCACACCGCCGACATGCTCGGCCTCGACGTGCTCACCGTGGCCAACGAGGGAAAAATCGTGATGGTGGCCTCCGAGGCCGCCGCCGAGAAGGCCCTCGGCGTCATGCGCGCCCACGCGCTGGGCGGCAAGGGCGCGGTGATCGGCCGCTTCGTCGACGCGCGGCCGCCCCTGCCCGAACTCATCACCCGCGGCGGCGGTCGCCGGCTCATCTCTCGCCCCTACGGCGAAGAGCTGCCGAGAATCTGCTAGGAGAGTTTCCGTGCACGAGATGTCCATCGCCTGGGAGCTGCTGAGTCAGCTCGAGAGCATCGCCGCCGAGAACGCCGTGGAACGGATCGAGTCCGTGAGCGTGGCGGCCGGCGTGCTGCGGGGCGTGGTGCCGGAGGCGATGCAGATGGCCTTCGCCGAGGCGTCCAAGGGCACCTGCGCCGAGGACGCGCGGCTGTTGCTCGAGATCGTGCCGGCCGAGGCGCGCTGCCGGCTCTGCGAGGCGCGATTTACTCCAAAGCCCGATTCCTATCTTTGCGAACGCTGCGGCCAGGCCGACGTGGAGCTGGTCGCCGGGGACGACATCGTCCTCACATCCATCACCTGTCAGCAGTCCGAGGGAGGCAACGACGATGAAGATCAACGTCGTGACCAGTGTCCTTAAGGCCAACGATGCCGTCGCCCAGTCCAACCGCGAGCGCCTGGAGGCGGCGGGGATCCTGGTGCTGAACATCACGAGCGCGCCCGGCAGCGGCAAGACCGCCCTGCTCGAGAAGACCCTGCCCGCCCTCGCGCCGGAGCTGCGCTCCGCCGTGGTGGTGGGCGACCTGCAGACCACCCGCGACGCCGAGCGCGTGGAGTCCGTGGCCGCGGCCGTCACCCAGATCAACACCGAGGGCGGCTGCCACCTGTCGGCCACCCAGGTATCGGACGCCCTGGACGGGCTGCCGCTCGAGGAGATCGACCTGCTGTTCATCGAGAACGTCGGCAACATGGTCTGCCCCTCCGGCTTCGACCTGGGCGAGCACCACCGCGTGGCCATGCTGTCGGTGCCCGAGGGCGCGGACAAGGTGGCGAAGTATCCGACCCTGTTCCAGCCGGCCGACGTGATCCTGCTGAACAAGATGGACCTGGCCGCCCCGCTGGAGTATGACGAGAGCATTCCGGAAGAGGATCTCTCGCGCATCAACACCCGCGCGCCCCTCTTCAAGATCTCGACCAAGACCGGCGAGGGCATGGACCTGTGGCTGGACTGGCTCCGGGAACGGTTCGAGGCGCGGAAGAGCGAAGCCTAGCAGGCGCCGCGTCGCGCGGCGGAGAAAGGGGCGGGGATGAAGGAGTCATCGGCGAGCAACCGTCTGAAGACCCTGAGCCGGGAACTCGGCGGCAAGCGATTGCCCCGGGTGTGGGGTCGCCGCTCCTTCTGGCAGGTGCGCCTGCGCTGGTGGGTGCCGCCGCTCATCTTCGTCGCCGCCTCCGGCGCTCGCGCCATCGGCTACGATTTCCCGCTGATCCCGGTGTTCGCGATCGCCCTTGGCATCCTCGCCTACAACTTCCTGCTCGCCCGCGGCCTCGCGCGCGCCGGCGTGGATCTCGAGCGGGAGCCCAAGCGCGACCGCCGCATGGCAATGATCGAGGTCACCCTCGACTACGCGGCCATGTTCCTGCTGATCTTCTTCACGGGCGGCCTGGGCAGCCCGCTGATATTCTTCTTCCTGTTCCACGTGATCTTCGCCGCCATCCAGTTCAAGGCGCGGCTCGTCTACCTGTTCGCCGGCTCCGCCACGCTGGGCATGTGGCTGCTCTACCTGCTGCAGATTCTCGACGGGTTGCCCTGCCGGGAACTCTCGTTCCGCGGTCAGGGCTTCTGCTATCTCGATCATCCGGGCCACGCGATCGCGAAGCTGCTGTTCTTCTCCGCGACCCTCCTCACGACCGCCATGGTTACGACGCGAATCATGTCCCGCCTGCGCGATCGCGTGCGGGACCTCACGAAGGCCACCAGCGAGGTGAGCGCCCTCAACTACCGCCTCGAGAGCCTCTACGCCATGCTGCACGCGGTCGGCACGACGAATCAGCTCCAGCCGATCCTCGACATCGTCGTCGAGGAGCTTGCCGATGCGATGGTGGTGAAGGTGGCCGCCGTGAAGCTGCTCGACCCGGACGGCAGCACCCTCCGTTTCGTGGCGGCCCACGGCCTCTCCGACGAGTTCCTGGAGAAGAAGGTCGTCCAGCTCGCCGAGAGCCCGCTGAACCGCCGCGTGATCGACGGCGAGACGGTGGTGCACGGCGACATCGACGCCGACGCCCGCTTCCAGCTACGGGACGAGCTGGAGGAGATGGGCATCAAGTCCGTGGCCTTCGCGCCGCTGACGCTCGAGGGGCGGGTCATCGGCATCCTCGGCATCTACTGCGTGATTCCCCACCGATTCGACAGCGAGGACTCCAGTTTCCTGCGCATGGCCGCGGAGCTGGTGGCCGTGGCCATCGAGAACGCGCGCTCCTTCGAGTCGGTGGAGACGCTCATGCGCGAGCGCTCGCAGTTCATGCTGCGGGTGGCCCACAACATGCGCGCGCCGCTGGGCGCCTCGCTGAGTCTCATGGAGGTGATCCGCGACGGCACCATGGGCGACCTCACCGAGCGTCAGGCCGAGTATCTCGGCCGCGTCGACCTGCGTCTGCGCACGCTGAACGACACCATCGGCGATCTGCTCACGCTCTCGCGCAGCAAGGACATCGCGCGGGATCTGCCGCCGGTCGACGTGCTCCCCGCCGATCTCGCCGAGCTCACCGAGAACACCTTCACCGAGCGCGCGGCCGGCAAGGGAGTCGTCCTCTCGGTGAAGTGCGCGTCCGGGCTGCCGGCTCTCACCAGCCACGGGGACACGCTCCGGCAGCTCATGGAGAATCTCGTCTCCAACGCCATCAAGTACACGAAGTCGGGGGGGCGGGTCGCCGTGGAGTTCACGACCGGACCGGAGGGCCTGCGCGTGATCGTCGACGACACCGGCATCGGCATTCCCGCCGCCGAACAGGGCAAGCTGTTCACGGAGTTCTTCCGGGCGTCGAACGCCAAGGAGGTCCAGGAGGAGGGGACCGGGCTCGGCCTGGCACTGGCCCGTCAGACGGCCGAGCGCCACGGGGGAGTTCTCCGCCTCTGCAGCGAGGAGGGCGTGGGGACCACGGTCACCGTCGACCTGCCGTTCAAGGCATGACGCCCTTGCGCTCCCACCAGATCTCGGGCTCGGTGGGCGTCTCCTTGGGCACCGCCTTCAGTCCCCGTGAGGCCAGCTCGGCCAGGAGCGTAAGTTCCAGGTCGGGCAGGGCCGCGCTCACCGTAGGGCTCAGGCCCACGCCGGGCTTCGAGCTCTCCGGCACCATGCCCAGCAGCACCACCTCCCGCGGACACTCGCCGGCGAAGTCGGCCGTGAGCAGGGCTTCCTTGAGCGTGGGGTCGTGGGGGCCGACGCGCGCCCTGGGCACGTGCTCGAGAATCGCCTCCTTGCCGTAGCGGCGCAGGGTGCCGGGCGGCACATCGGCGTACACCGTGTCGACCACGATCAGCAACTCCAGGCCCGTGAGGTAGGGAATGAGATCGAGCCCCGGCGTGCCGATCTCCACCAGGCGCAGCTCCGGCGGAAAGCGGTAGGCGGCCTCGAGCCGCTTCACCACGTAGGGCCCGAGGCCGTCGTCGCCCATCAGCACGTTGCCGATGCCGAGCAGGGCGACGGACGGGGTCGTCGGCCGCCGCCGCTCGTCACCCCGATTCTCAGCAGACCGTTCGGACACGCGCGATCTCCTTGCCTTCCGGGTCCTGGGTGTGGATGGCGCAGGCCAGGCAGGGGTCGAAGGAGTGGATGGTGCGCAGCACCTCCAGGGGCAGCTCGGCGTCCGCGATCGGATTGCCCATGAGCGACGCCTCGTAGGGACCCTTCTGGTCCTTGTCGTCCCGCGGCCCCGCGTTCCAGGTGGAGGGCACCACGGCCTGGTAGTTGGCGATCTTGCCGTTGTCGATCACCACCCAGTGCGACAGCGCGCCCCGCGGCGCCTCGTGGAAGCCGAAGCCCCGCACCTGGCCGGACGGGAACTCCGGCTTGTTGAAGATCGTCGTGTCGCCCGTGCCGATGTTCTCCACGAGCAGGCCCCAGTGCTTCTGGGCCATCTCCGAGAGCACGGCGGTGCGGATCGCCCGACCGAGGTGCCGACCCAGCGTGGAGTGCAGCACCGCGGGGCCGAGCTTGACGCCCGCCACCTTGCCGGCGTGGGCCAGCGCGGCCGTCGCCCAGCGACGCGTGGGCTCGTGGCCCTTCGCGAAGGCCACCAGCACCTGGGCGAGCGGTCCTACCTGCATCGGTTTGCCTCCCCAGCGCGGAGCCTTGACCCAGCTGTACTTGGCGTCGTCCTGGAAGTCGGTGTAGTTCGGCACCGTCTCCTCTTCGTAGGGGTGACGGGTCCACTCGCCGTCGTACCAGGAGCGGGCGATGCACTCGGACACCTCCTCGCCGAAGCGCCTGTCGCCGAAGCGATCGATGCCCTCCACCGTGTCCAGGTCGCCGTCCATGATCGTGCCGCCGGGCAGGTCGAAGCTCGTGCCCGCGGTATCCAGCGGCAGATCCGGCACCGCGAGATAGTTGGTGACGCCCGCCCCGTAGCCGAGCCACTCCGGGTACATGGCGCCGATGGTGGCCACGTCGACGAAGTAGACCTGCTGCACGAAGGCGGTGACCTCGTCGATCAGATCCTTGATGTGGTAGAGCTTCTCCATGTTCAGGGTGGCCTGGTTGTCCAGGTTGATGGCGTTGGCCACGCCGCCCACCTGCAGGTTCTGGATGTTCGGCGTCTTTCCGCCCAGGATCGCGACGATCTGATTGGCCTTCCGCTGGTACTCCAGCGCCTGGAGGTAGTGGGACACCGCCAGCAGGTTCACCTCCGGCGACAGCTTCATCGCCGGATGCCCCCAGTAGCCGCCCGCGAAGATGCCGAGCTGCCCGCTCGCCACCAGCTTCTCGAGTCGCGCCTTCACAGCCTCGAGCTCACGCTTGCTGTTGCGATGCCAGGGCGAGATGCTCTCGGCGAGCTTGCTGGTGGCCGCCGGGTCCGCCTTGAGCGCCGACACGACGTCCACCCAGTCGAGGGCCGACAGGTGGAAAAAGTGCACGATGTGGTCGTGCAGCGCGTGCGCGATCAGGATCAGGTTGCGGATATACTGCGCGTTGAGCGGCACTTCCAGGTTCAGCGCGTTCTCCACGGCGCGCACCGAGGTGATGGCGTGCACCGTGGTGCAGACCCCGCAGAAGCGCTGGGTGAACACCCAGGCATCGCGCGGGTCGCGTCCCTGGAGGATGTTCTCGATGCCGCGCCACATCTGGCCGGAGGACCACGAGTTTCGAACCTCCCCGCCGTCCACCTCCACGTCGATGCGCAGATGGCCTTCGATACGGGTGATCGGGTCGATGGTGATTCGCTTGCTCATCTTCCCCCTCCATCGGTTGAGGACGCGGCGCGCAGCGCGCCGATGATCGGAAAGCGTTTCACGA
>CAYNQX010000064.1:6865-9502 GCA_964399495.1 uncultured bacterium | reverse complement strand
TCGCCCGCTGGAGCGAGCAGATGACCCCCGTCGCTCTGGCCAGCTTCGACGCCGTACCCGAGCCCGGAGCCGTGGAGCTGCGCTGGCGCGTCGAGGGCGACGGCATCCCGGAGCTGCGCCTCGAGGCGCGCCTGGGCGACGCGCGGTGGGAGCCCGACTTCGGCGAGATCGCGCAGGGCGAGTACCGCTGCCGCGACGAGGCCGCGCCGCTCGCCGGCGGCGGCGATGTGGAGTACCGGCTGCAGGGCCGCGAGGCGGGTGAGGACTGGACGCTGCTGCGGCGAGTTTCCGTGACCGTGGCGCCCGCGCCGACGGCCGCGGCGCCCTCGATCTCCGTGTGGCCGAACCCCGGCAACCCGCGCTTCCATGTGGAGCTGAGCCTGCCGAAGGCCACGCGGGTGCGCGTGTCGGTGATGGACATCGCCGGCCGGCGCGTCGCCACCCTGCACGACGGCCCGATGGGCGCGGGCGAGCGCACGCTCATCTGGGACGGCATGGACGACGCCGGCCGGGCGCAGAGCTCGGGCGTCTACCTGCTCGACCTGCGCGGAACCGCGGGGGTGGCCAGCCGACGTCTCGTGTTGCTACGCTAGGGGTCCACTCGGGCGAAAGGAACACGGATGAGCGCGAACAACTCCCTGGCGGTGATCTTCACCCATGACGGCATGGGCCACGCGGACCCGGAGCTCCGGCACAAGCTGGCGAAGACCTGGCTCAAGGTGGTGGAGGAGAACGGCCGCCCGCCCGGCGCCCTCTGCTTCTACACCGAGGGCGTGAAGCTGGTGACGGAGGGTTCGCCGGTGCTCGAGGAGCTGCGCCGTTTCCAGGAGCTCGGCGTGCATCTGATCATCTGCAAGACCTGTCTCGACCACTACGGGCTCGCCGACAAGGTGGCCGTGGGCGTGGTCGGCGGCATGGGGGACATCGTGGCCGCCCAGTTCAGCGCCGAGAAGGTGATCACGATCTGATCGCATCGGGCACCGGCGCCGGTCAGAAGGTCTCCATGGCGGCCTCCAGCTGAACGCGCACGGCGGGGGCGAACCAGCGGTCGAGGAAGTCCTGCTCCATCGCCGTCTCGCGCGCTTCCACGTGAGCCGCCACCTCCCGCGTGTACTCCCCCTTGATCAGTGCGAAGGCCTCCGGGGGCAGCGCGCCCAGGCGCGCCGCCTCGGCCACGGCCGTGTCCAGGAGCTCGTCCGCGGGCAGCACGCGATCCACCAGGCCCATGGCCAGCGTGTGCTCCGGCGGGAAGAACTCACCCTCCTCGAGAATCTCCCTCGCGCGGCGCGCGCCGGCGAGGTCGCGCGTGATGCGGTCGGCCAGGCAGGGCACGGGCACGCCGAGCTTCACCTCGTTCAGGCCCATCAGGGTCTTGCCCTCGGCGATGAAGCGCCGGTCGCAGAGCAGCGCCAGGATACAGCCACCGGCCACGGCGTGGCCGCGAACCGCGGCGATGGTGGGCTTGGGCAGCCGGAAGAGCTCCATCGCGGTGATGTTGAAGAAGCGGAAGAAGGTCCGCATCGCCTCGCGGTCCAGGGGGAACAGGGCGGGAATGTCGAAGCCGATCGAGAGGAACTTCTCGCTCGTGCCCGTGAGCACGAGGGCCTTCACGTTTTCGTCTTTTCCCGCCAGCTTCACGGCCCGTCGCAGTTCCGTGAGCAGCTCCGTGCTCAGGGGGTTGGTGACCCCGCGGTCCAGTTGCAGCAGGGCGACCCCGTCCCGATTCTCCACCTTGATCATGCGAACCGCCTCCCGTTCGAGTACACGCTCCCACCATACACCTCGGGAGCCTGGCCGGGGAACCGGCATCCGCCGCTCGACTTTTTTCAGAATCTCGACAACCCTTTGAGCGTAGGTCGTGTCTCACCCTCCGCAGCCGGCGCCGAGCCGGGATTCCGCTGGAGAGCAATGCAGGAACCGGAACTCATCGCCGCCGCCCTGCGGGGAGACCCGGGCGCCGAACGCGCCCTCTACGACACGCACGTGGATCGGGTCTTCCGTCTCGCCTACCGCATGTGCGGGGAGGAGACCATGGCCGAGGACATGACCCAGGACACCTTCGTGAGGGCCTTCCGCTACCTGCCCGGTTTCCGCGGGCAGTCGGCCTTCTCGACCTGGCTCCACTCCATCGCCATGTCGGTGATTCTCAACGGTTTGCGCAAGGTGCGGCGCATGGATCCCTGGCTCGAGGGCGACGGCCACCGCGCCGATTCCGGCCCCGCGGCCCCCGATCGCGAGCTCCGCCTCACCCTGGCCCGCGCCGTGGACGACCTGCCGGAGAAGCTCCGGACGGTGTTCCTGATGCACGAGGTCGAGGGATTCAAGCACGAGGAGATCGCCGGCGCCCTCGACATGCCCGTGGGCACCTCGAAGGCGCGCCTGTCCCGGGCCCGCGAGAAGCTGCGCGCGGTGCTGGGCGATACGGGCCGCCGCGCGGCCGGAAAGGAGGGCCTGCGATGAACGACGAACGCCGCCGTCCCGACCAGGAGGCCCTCGACGATC
Source organism: uncultured bacterium (assembly GCA_964399495.1). Lineage (GTDB taxonomy): Bacteria > Krumholzibacteriota > Krumholzibacteriia > JACNKJ01 > JACNKJ01 > CAYNQX01. The sequence continues at coordinate 7,000 of CAYNQX010000064.1, read as the reverse complement.
TCATCCGCGACCTGGCCCAGGGCCACAACGAACCGCCGCCGACACCGCGGGACGCCATCTGGAACCGCATCGAGGCGACCCGGCAGGCCGCCGCCCGGCCGCGCTGGCGCTCGCCCTGGATCTGGCTGCCGGCCG
>CAYNQX010000064.1:0-6765 GCA_964399495.1 uncultured bacterium | reverse complement strand
CGCGCTCTACTGGGACGCCTTCGCGCGCTACCGCATGGGCAAACGGCAGCACCTGCACCGCGCCGTGGAGCTGCTGGAGATGCAGCACCTGCGCTATCCCCAGGCGCTCACCCTCGTGGAGGCCGACGAGCTCGCGATCCGTATCAAGGGGAAGCTGGCGGAGCTGGGGGACGCGGGCGCGGCCTACCAGGTGGCCCGCGAGGCCGAGAAACTGGCACAGGTGGAGATTCTCCATCTCGCGGAAGCCGTGGAACGGGAGCGTTCGCTCACCCGCGAGGAGCGGGAGGCCCTGCGGAAGGAGCACGCGGAGCAGGAGATGCGCGTCATGGCGCTCAACGCGCTCATGAACATGGATTCCGGGCGGGCGATGCCGATCCTGATCAAGGTGCTCGAGAACCACGAGAACGAGCCGGAGCTGCGCACCCACGCCCTGTCGATTCTCGGCATGTGCGAAGACCGCGAGTCGCACGAGACCCTGCTCAAGGTGATCCGCGAGGATCCCGACGCGGATGTGCGCGAGATGGCCGTGTTCTGGTTCAGCCAGTATCCCAGCCCCGACAACCTCAAGGTGCTCAAGAAGCTGCTCGCCGAGGAGGAGCATCCCGGCATTCGCGAGCAGGCGCTCTTCGCCATCGCGCAGAGCGACGACGAGGAGGCGCTGGTCGTGCTGCGCGACCTGGCGCGCGACTCCAAGGCCGATCCCGAGGCCCGCGAGCAGGCGATCTTCTGGATCGGTCAGCGGGGCGACGACGAGAGCCTCGACATCCTGAAGGGCCTCTACAGCGACCTGGATGGGATCGAAGCCAAGGAGCGCGTGCTCTTCTCCGTGGCCCAGGCGGACGAGGGCGACGTGGACTGGCTGCTAGGGGTCGTGCGCGACAAGAGGGAGCCCGTCGAGCTGCGCGGGCGCGCGCTGTTCTGGGCCGGTCAGGTGGACGACGTACCCGTGAAGGTGATCCTCGACTTCTACCGCGACGCCGAGGATCCCGACATCAAGAAGCAGGCGCTGTTCACCCTGGCCAACGCCGGCGGCGACGAGGCCGTGGAGCAGCTGATGAAGATCGCCCGCGAGGAGAAGGATCCCGAGCTGCGTACGATGGCCGTGTTCTGGGTGGGGCAGTCCGATCACCCCAAGGCGGCCGAGTTCCTCGAGGAGATCATCAACAAGTAGCCGGAGCGGTTTCCCTCATCGAATTGCCTTGAGTCCGCATCTCCAAGTGGCTAGAGTTGATTCGCCCCATCCCCGCTGCCCGCCTCACCAGGCGGGCAGGTGCGTATGGGGCAAGGACTTGGGAATTTCGGGCCAGCAAATCGCCAGGAGGCCGCCGCCATGGATCGCGGAGAGACGCCCCGGGGCCTGCCCCTCGACGAGGACGCCATCCGGCGCCGCCTCGCCGAGGAACGCCGTCGCCTGGAGGCCGAGGCGGGCCTTGCGAGCGACGAAGCTCCACGCCACTTCGCCCAGCCGTCCTCGCGGCCCTTCACCGTCGACCAGCGGCCCCACACCACCCTGCTGTTCGGCGGCCTCACCTGGAAACACGACCGTCTGATCCAGGGGGCGCTGGAGTCCCTGGGCTACCGCTGCGAGGCCCTGCCCACGCCGGATCTCGCCGCCTTCCAGACCGGCCGCGAATTCGGGAACAACGGCCAGTGCAATCCCACCTACTTCACGGTGGGCAACCTGGTGAACCACCTCCAGAAGCTCGAGCGCGACGGTCTGAGCCGCGAGGAGATCTGCGAGCGCTACGTGTTCTTCACCGCCGGCGCCTGCGGACCCTGCCGCTTCGGCATGTACGAGGCGGAATACCGCCTCGCCCTGCGCAACGCGGGCTTCGAGGACTTCCGCGTGATCGTGTTTCAGCAGTCCGGCGGCATGGACCAGGAACAGCTCGCCGCGGGCCTCTCCTTCGACCTCGATTTCTTCCTCGGCATTCTCTACGCCATGATGGTGGGCGACCTGCTCGGCGAGGTGGCCAACCAGCTCCGTCCCTACGAGGAGGAGCCGGGCGCCGTCGATCGCGCGCTGGAAGACAGCGTCGCGGAGATCACGGACGTGTTCCGGGGCCGTCGCCGCTTCGAGATGCGCGGCCTGCGCGGACGCCCGCGCCGCTGGTCCAAGTACGCCCACTCACTGCTCGACGGCAGCCTCGTGAAGGCCCTCGTCCGCGCCCGCGAACGCTTCGACGCCGTGGAGCTGGACCGGCTGCGGCCCAGGCCGATCGTCAAGATCACCGGCGAGTTCTGGGCGCAGACCACCGAGGGCGACGGCAACTTCAACATGTTCCCCTTCCTCGAACGCGAGGGCGCCGAGGTGCTGGGCGAGCCGGTGGCCACCTGGATCCTGTACATGGTGCACGGCGCGCAGAACCGGATTCGCGATCGCAAGGGACTCGACGAGGGCATGCCGGTGCCGAGCTGGCGACGTCCACATCGCCGCCTTGCGGTGGAGTGGCGCGCGTGGAAGCAGATCCGCCGACTGGGGCTGGCCGGCGTGCTCGTGAAGCGGGAGTACGGCCGCATGGGCCGCGCCCTGGGCGGCACGGTTCACGCGCCCATCGACCAGCTCGAGCTCGAGCGGATCGCCCACCCCTACTACAACAGCCGCGCGGGCGGCGGCGAGGGCCACCTGGAGGTGGCGAAGAACATCTACTACCACCACGCGGGCCTCGCCCACATGGTGCTGAGTCTCAAGCCCTTCGGCTGCATGCCCTCCACGCAGTCCGACGGCGCGCAGGCCGCGGTGGCTTCGCACTTCGCCGACATGATCTACCTGCCCATCGAGACCAGCGGCGAGGGGGAGATCAACGCCCAGAGCCGCGTGCAGATGGCCCTCGGCGAGGCGCGGGTGAAGGCGCGCGAGGAGTTCGAGCGCGTGCTTCAGGTCGAAGGGCTGGACCTCGAGCGGCTGCGCGAGCACGTGGCCGCGCGGCCGGAGCTGCGGCGCGGGCTGTATCATGTTCCGCGGACGGAGGGCGTGGTGGGCAACGCCGCGAACTTCGTGCTGCACGTGGCGAACCAGATCGCCGTGGGCGAGCCGGAGCGACCGCGGGCGAAGGCGGCGGCGGGAGGCGCGCGATGAGCGAGCGGCGCTTCATCGTGGGCCTCGACGTCGGCTCCACCACCGTGAAGGCGGTGGTGACGGACGCCGCGGGCGAGGTGCTGTGGCGCGACTACCGGCGTCACTACACCAAGCAGCCCGAGAAGGCGCTGGAGTTCCTGACGCGGATCGAATCGGAGCTGGGCATCGCGCCGGCCGACATGCGCCTGTTCCTCACGGGCTCCGGCGGCGCCGCGCTTCAGCGTCACGTGGGCGGGAAGTTCGTGCAGGAGGTGACCGCCGTCAGCCTGGCGGTGGAGCGTCAGTACCCGGAGGCCGGCTCGGTGGTGGAGCTGGGCGGGCAGGACGCGAAGATCATCATCTTCAAGGAGCAGGCCGGCTCGGACCGCAAGAAGAAGATTCCCTCCATGAACGACAAGTGCGCCGGCGGTACGGGCGCGGTGATCGACAAGATCAACGCCAAGCTCAAGATTCCCGCCGAGGCGCTGGCCGACCAGGGCTACGACGGCTTCAAGCTGCATCACGTGGCCGGCAAGTGCGGCGTGTTCGCCGAAACCGACATCAACGGTCTGCAGAAGCAGGGCGTGCCCGAGGGCGAGCTCATGGCCTCGCTGTTCGAGTCCATCGTGCAGCAGAACCTGTCGGTGCTCACGCGCGGCCACACCCTGCGGCCGCAGGTGCTGTTGCTGGGCGGGCCCAACACCTACATCCGCGGCATGGTGGAGGCCTGGCGGCACCACATTCCGATCATGTGGGAGGAGCGGCGCGTCGAGGTGCCGGATCGGCCGCTGGAAGATCTGATCGTGGTGCCCGAGGGCGCCCAGTACTTCGCGGCGTTCGGCGCGGCCGATTTCGGGCGCGAGGAGGAGGCCGAGGTCGGCGTCTACGAGGGAACCGCGACTCTGGCCGAGTACCTGACGACAGGCCGCGAGGCCGAGAAGCGCGCCAAGGGCTCGCGCGGTCTCTCGCAGTCGGCCCGGGAGCTCGAGGAGTTCAGGGCGCGCTACCGCCCCGAGCCCTGGGTGCCGGCCGAGTTCGCGCCCGGCGAAACGGTGAAGGCCTTCGTCGGCCTCGACGGCGGCTCCACCAGCACCAAGGCCGTGCTGCTGGGCCCCGACCACAAGCTGCTGGCCAAGGCCTACCGCCTGAGCCAGGGCAATCCGCTCGAGGACAGCATCGAGATGTTCCGCCTGCTGCGCGAGCAGGTGGAGAGCCGCGGCGCTAGCCTCGAGGTGATCGGCCTCGGCACGACCGGCTACGCGAAGGACGTCCTCAAGGACGCCCTCGGCGCCGACACCGCGCTGGTGGAGACCGTGGCGCACACCAAGAGCGCCCTGCACTACTACGACGACGTGGACGTGATCTGCGACGTCGGCGGCCAGGACATCAAGATCATCATCCTGAAGAACGGCCAGGTGAAGGACTTCAAGCTGAACACCCAGTGCTCGGCGGGCAACGGCTACTTCCTTCAAAGCGCGGCGGCCGGCTTCGGCTTCGACGTGGAGGACTACGCCGACGCGGCCTTCACCGCCGAGCAGATGCCGAGCTTCGGCTACGGCTGCGCGGTGTTCATGCAGTCGGACATCGTGGATTTCCAGCGCCAGGGCTGGCGGGCCGAGGAGATCATGGCCGGCCTGGCGGCCGTGCTGCCCAAGAACATCTGGCTCTACGTGAGCCAGATTCCCAACCTGGCCAAGCTCGGCAGCCGCTTCGTGCTGCAGGGCGGCACCCAGCACAACCTGGCGGCCGTGAAGGCGCAGGTGGACTTTATCGAGGAGCGCTTCCGGGGCCAGGGCGCGTCGGCCGAGGTGTTCGTGCACCGGCACACCGGCGAGTCCGGCGCCATCGGCGCGGCGCTGGAGGCCGCGCGGCTCTGGGGCGAGGGGCACGCCACCAACTTCATCGGCCTGGACGCCGTGCGGCACATCGACTACGAGACCCGCCGCGACGAGAGCACGCGCTGCTACTTCTGCCGCAACAAGTGCCTGCGCACCTTCATCGACGTGAAGACGCAGCGCCCGCCCGTCGACGAGCTGAGCCACGCCTACAAGCGGGGGCCCGAGGAGCTGCGCGCGACGCGGATCCATCATCCGGACAGCGTGGAGCCGGAGACGCAGCGCATCATCATCGCCACCTGCGAGAAGGGCACGGTGGAGGACGTGGCCGACATGCGCGAGATCAAGCGCGGCCTCGACGCGGTGAAGCGGGCGAACCCGGACCTGGCGGCCCACGCGGCCGGCAGCGCCTTCGCGAGCTGGGGCCCCGAGGGCGTGGCGGCGGCGCCGGCCGGACGTCCGCTCACGCCGAAGGCGCGGGCGCGGACGGTGGCGCGCGAAAGGCGCGGGAGCCTGCGCATCGGCCTGCCGCGCGTGCTGAACATGTACTCGCTGGCGCCGCTGTTCACGGCCTACTTCGAGAGTCTGGGGCTGGCGCCGGAGAACCTGGTGTGGAGCGACTACAGCAGCGAGAAGCTCTACAAGGAGGGCGCCAAACGCGGCGCGGTGGACCCCTGCTACCCGAGCAAGCTGGGCATTCCCCACGTGCACGACCTGCTGCACAGGCATCACGGGAAGCGGCCGCTCGACGTGATCTTCATGCCGATGATCGACGACCTGCCGAGCGAGCTCATCGGCTGCCTCGATCACCGCTCCTGTCCCACGGTCGCCACCACGCCCGAGGCGGTGAAGGCCGCCTTCACCAAGGAGGGCGACCTCTTCGCCGAACTCGGCGTGACCTTCATGGACAGCTTCCTCAATCCCGGCGACCCGAAGATGTTCGAGCGGCAGATGTACGGCGCCTTCGGCGACCTGCTCGGCCTGACGCTGGTGGAGAACGCGCTGGCCCTCGAGCAGGGTTACGACGCACTGAAGCGCTTCGGCGAGGACCAGCGGCGTCGCGGCGCGGAGGTGCTCGACCGGCTCGAGGCGGAGGATCGCATCGGCATCGTCATGCTGGGGCGGCCCTACCACAACGATCCGGGCATCAATCACGGCATCCTCGAGGAGTTCCAGAAGCGGGGCTACCCGGTGTTCACGCAGCAGTCGCTGCCGCTGGAGTCCACCCGGGTGGACGGGCTCTTCGGCGACGATGTCGCGGAGGGGCGCATCGACCACCCGCTCTCGATCGCCGACGTGTGGCCGAACAGCTACAGCGAGAACACCAGCCACAAGGTGTTCGCCGCCAAGTACGTGGCGCGGCACCCGAACCTGGTGGCGCTGGAGCTCAGCAACTTCAAGTGCGGCCACGACGCGCCGGTGTACGCGCTGATCGAGAGCATCATCGAGGCCTCGGGCACGCCGAGCTTCAGCTTCAAGGACATCGACGAGAACAAGCCCGCCGGCTCGATCAAGATCCGCGTGGAGACGATCGACTACTTCCTGCGCCACCACCGCGGGAGCCTGCTGAAGAAGCGCCACAAGCGCGAGCGCGTGGAGCGGGAGCTGGAGAAACTGGAAGAGCGCCTGCGCGGTGATAAGAAAAAGCCGGCGAAGGCGAAAGCGGCCGATCCGTCGCGGAGGGCGTCCTGATGCCCAAGGAGGAGGTGAGCAAGGTGAAGGAGGCGGACAAGGTGATGTTCGAGATCTACCGCGAGGCGGGCTACGACCGCGCCTACCGGGTGGTCTACTTCACCGAGCTCGACGAGCGGAACCGCGACCAGGAGATCTCGCGCGCGATGGCGGGGGAGCATGTGGCGGATGGGTATATCG
>CAYNQX010000063.1:0-9985 GCA_964399495.1 uncultured bacterium | reverse complement strand
GCGGCTCCATGCGCCCCACGATCCTCGAGGGCGAGCGGATCTTCGTGAACCGCCTCGCCTACGACCTCAAGGTGCCCCACACCCGCGTCCGCCTGGCCCGCTGGGCCGACCCCGAGCGCGGCGAGATCGTGATCTGCCGCTCCCCCGCCGACGACGCGCGACTGGTGAAGCGGGTGATCGGCGTGCCGGGCGACCGGATCGAGCTGCGCGGCGGCCGTCTGCTGCTGAACGGGAAGGCGGTGGACTACGACCGCGTTCAGGCCGATCCCGAGATGATCGGATTCAACGAGGTGCTGCCGGGACGCTCCCATCGCGTGCAGTTCATGGAGGGCGTCGGCCGGGCCCGCACCCTGCCCGCCTTCCGCGTGCCCGAGGGCAAGTTCTTCGTGATGGGCGACAACCGCGACCACAGCGCCGATTCGCGCTACTTCGGGTTCGTCGACCGCGACGCGGTCATGGGCGAGGTGACGGCCGTGGTGGCCTCCGTGGACCCGGAGAACTGGTACAAGCCCCGCTGGAATCGCTGGTTCAAGAAGCTCGACTGAGCAGCGACCTCGCCGCCTCCAGAAGCTCGGCCGGATCCTCCACCGTGAGGTCCGGCCTTTCCTTTTCGCTCCGGGGCTCCTGTGCCGTGTGGGAGCCGATCCTCAGCCGCAGCGTGCGCATGCCGAGCGCCTTCGCCGGCGCGATGTCGTTGCCCAGCCGATCGCCGATCATGAGGGAGCGGGCCGGGTCCGCGCCCGCGAGAACGGCGGCGAAGAAGCGGGGGTCGGGCTTCGCCACGCCGAGGGTCTCGGACACCTCGCGCCTCTCGAAGGGCTCGAGCAGGCCCAGCTCGTCGAGGCGTCGCAGCGCGCGCTCCTCATTGTTGCTGGCCAGCAGCAGGCGGTGGCCGTCCGCGGCCAGGCCCTCGACGAGGGCGGCGCTGGTCGGGAAGGGCTCGGTCCAGGCGCGGTAGCGGTCGAGGGCCAGCGCACGCCAGCGAGCGAGCACTGCGTCGCGGACCTCCGCCGCGAGCGATTCGTCGCCTCCGGCCAGACGCTCGATCACCCGGCGCCAGGCGCTCGGCGCGCGATCCTCGACCGCCGCGGCCTGCTCGCGTGCGATCGCTTCGGGCGTCGCCGCGATGCCGCGTTCGCGCAGCGCCTCGCCGATGCCCGCCAGCGTGAAGGCGTCGCCCCGGTCGTCGCACCAGAGGATGTTGCCGATGTCGATGAGCACCCGGGTCATGGCGGCAGCCTAGCACAATCGTGGATGCTCGAAGATCCCATCGTCCCCCCGGGGGGGCTCGTAGGCCAGTCGGTGGCAACTCGAGCAGAGCGTGATCAGGTTCGACTCGTGGTTCGTGCCCCCGCGGCTGCGCGGAACGATGTGATGGACTTCAAGGAAGTGCTTCGCGCCGCAGCCCGGTGTCGTGCAGCGGTGGCCGTCGCGGGCGAGCACGGCCCTTCGGCGCGCCGGCGGTATCGAGGCCCTGTTGCGCTGGCCCGGTTCGAGCGCGCGGGAATCGCAGGCGACCTGCTCCGCGTCGGCGGCGCTCAGCTCGGTGTCGCCGACCTGCGTTTTCCCGCACTCCTCGCAGCGACACACGATCACCTGGTAAGGCGAGTCCCCCCGGGGGGACGATTCACCTGTAAACGCCTTGAGCGCCATCATCACCATCTGCTCGCGCGAGCAACGATGGAGCTTCATCAGCTTCTCGATCATGGCTTCGAACTTCGCCTTGTTCATCGGCTCGAGGCGGAGGGTCACGTAAGGCACTGGAGCCGCCTTCGGCACAGAGGGAAGAGGCACCAGTTCGCCCTGCGACTCGTCGCGGTTGCGTCCGGCTCGACTGACCTTCACCTCGTGCTCGAGTTCGCGACGGCTCTTCGTCTCTGCCAGCTCCAGCCACTCGCCCTCGGTCTCCGGTGTCGCCACCTTCACGACCTCGCGGGCCTTCGTCCAGGGCACCTCGCCCGATTCGACACGCTTCTTCAAGCGAGGCAGTTCTTCCAGCTTGTCGGCGAGACGGATGAACTCGTAGGCCTTGGTGCGAGAGAATCCCAGCTCTTGAGTCGCATACAGGCGAATGCTCGAGTAGCCCATCTTCCGATAGTGCTTGCGACGACGGAAATCGGCGAAGAGGGTTACGGCATCGCGCTCGGCCGAGCGCAGGGTCTCCACGGCGGCGCGCAGTTTCTCATGCGCTTCGAGATGATCGGACATGTGTGAACTCCAGGATGGAGTCGCGGGAGGAGATACATTAGTATGGCTATCCAAGCGGGAAAATCAACCCTTAATTGCATATTATACATAGAGTTAGATCGCCTTTGCGGCACGACTCTTGCCGCCCAACCCAGCACCAAAACGGCCCGCCCCCGGGGGCGAGCCGCACATCAAAAGCCCAGAGAGTCCGATCTACTCGTCGTGCTCCAGCTCCAGATTGATCTCCACGGTGCCCGCCTCGTCGTCCATGATCACGTCGACCTGGGCGTCGCCGTCGAAGCCCTCGGCGGCGAGCTGCTCGCGGATCTGCTGCTCGATCTCCTCGGGCGTGTCGCCGGTGACCTCGATCTCGAACTCCCAGCCGAACACGTCGTGGGCGAGGCGCTCGTAGAGCGGGCCCTCCACCGTCTGCTCGATCGGCCGCAGGGTGATCTCCGCGTCGGCCAGCACCGGGAAGCGCGCGGCCAGGTCGGCCGACAGGCGCTCGGCGTCGATGTCGCGGCCGGAGAGCATGATGTCCAGGCGCGTGCCCTCGGGCGAGATGCGCTCGTTCACGATCACGTTCTCGACGCCGGGGATCTCGTCCATGTGGCCGAGCACCTCGTTCAGCTCCGGGGTTGGCCCCTCGATCAGACGGCTGAACTGGATCGCCATGGCCTGGCCCACCTCCACGTCGTAGCTGGAGGGCACGCTGCAGGCGCCGATGCCGACGAGCAGCAGCAGGGTCATGGCCAGGGCGAAACGTCCGGGGTGCAGTCGGGGATTCAGGTTCATGGTCCACACTCGCTTTCGGGGATACAGGGTCCTCTGGCGGGCGAGGAGCCTTGCCTCGAGCTCGGCGTCCGGGGCCGGCGTCCGGCCGGCGCGCCTTCCGCGGAACAGCTCACGCAGGGTTCTTTCGTCACGCATAGTCCACCTCGCCTTCTTCGTTCAGGGTTCCCTGGCCGCGATCGTGGCGTTCCCGGATCTCACGCATGACCCGCGAGAATCGCTGCCTCACCGCGGCCTCGCCGAGGCCGGTGAGGGAGGCGATCTCCCGGTGGCTCAGACCCTGGCCGTAGCGCAGGGCGAAGAGCTCTCTCGTTTCCGCCGGATGACCGGCCAGCACGCCGCTCGCGAGGCGCGCCTCTTCCTGCTCGATGAGATTCTCCAGGGGGTCCGGCGCGGGGTCTCCCGCGTGTCGCGCTAGCTCCTCGAGGGGTGCGTGGGTGGCCGTGTCGGGCCGACGCCGCCGGTAGTGGTCGATCAGGGCATGGCGGGCGATGCCGAGGAGCCAGGCGCATACGCCGCCGCGGCGGGGATCGTAGCGATCCATCCGCTCGAGGAAGCGCGTGAAGACCTGGGCGACGATGTCCTCGACGTCCTCCCGCGGCAGCTCCCGGGCGGCCACGTAGCGGTGGAGCGGCGTCCAGAGTTCGCGGTAGAGACGCGAGAGCGCCCTTTCGTCGCCGCGCAGCGCCCGCCGAAGCAGGCGGCGGTGGCGGCGGTCGCGATTCATCCGCTCGAGGGAAACGCGTGGGGTCACGGAGGGGGTCTCCTTGCCGGTGTCGCGGTTCGGGTTCAAGGGTACTACGCGGCGAGGGTTCCCGAATGTGACGGGCCGGCAAAAATAGTCGACAAGGTGGACACGACGGGGCACGTCGCTGACTGCCCCATGGAGATTTAGATGCGCAGCGCTACCGTCGAGCTGGACCTACCGGCGATGGGATCGACCCGGTAGGCGTAGTCCATCCGAAACTTCCGCCAGAGGATGCTTGCACCGAAGGCCATCTCGTCGAGTTCGAGCGAGTCGAACCCGAGGGAGTCGTCGAACATCACACCCGTGCGCAGCGCCAGGATCGGGTGGGGCCACAGTTCGAGACCGCAGGCATGGGACAGACCCCGGCCGGTATCTCCGGAGGAACCGAAGAGCTGCTCCGGCCCTCCGTGCGAGCGGACGATGTAGTCGTAGGCCAGCAGGGTCCGCACCCGCATCGGCAGCTCGTAGGAGATCGCGGCGCGGTAGGTGTTGGGAATCTCCTCCTCTACCTGGCTGCTCGTATTCCACTTCAGCGAAGCGCCCAGATGTGTGGCACTCACGCCGATACGCACCATGGATCCTCCTGACATAGGCTTCACGAACTGGACGCCTACGTCGAAGCCCATCCCTTTCGCCGAGTTCGAGCTCAGGCTCTGGGTGTAGAACCGGCCCGCGACACCCGCCCGAAACCACTGACCCAGAGCCGTCCCGCAGCCCACCGAAAGGGCCAGCTCCGTGTTGTTGTAGCTATCTGTGGGATCGCCGCTCGCGTTCATTCCCGGAATGTCCGATACCGAGTAGAGGTTCGCCAGCAGACCCAAATGGAGGCGGTTCATCGGCGGCAGGCCCAAGGCCAGCTGGGCGTGGCGGCGTCCCAGCGTTCGATCGGAGTAGCTGAATTCCACGGCGGTCTGTTCGAGCTCTGCTAAGGACGCGGGATTGCCATGCAGATAGAGCGGATCGCCGCCCAACGAGCCGATGGCTCCCCCGAGGCCGAGAGGACGGGCTCCCGCAGGAAGGTCGAGATATGCTGCCGCCTGACCCGTCCATTCCTCCGCCGAAACGCCGCCAGCCAGAGCCATCAGGACGATCACTGCCATTGCCTTTTTCATGATACGCCTTTCTACTTGAGCACGGCGATCTTGGTGACTTTCACGTCACCCCCACCCGTATCTAGGACGATGAAATAGACGCCGTTCGCCACGACCCCGCCCGCGCCGTTGCGTCCGTCCCATGAGATCTCGTGAACCTGTGCGTGGAGGAAGTCGTCGACCAAGGTGCGGACGAGATGATCGCCGCTATCGTAGATCTTCAGCTCCACGTGTCGGTCCTGCGTCAGGCTCAGCCGGAAGATGCCGTCGCCCTCGCCCGGATCGAAGGGACTCGGGTAGAACAGCCCCGTCTCCCGCTCGGGCACGAGGTCGTCGCTGCCGATCGTGAGGGTCTGGGTGAGTCTGCGGACGAGCACTTCGCCGTCGCTCTGTTCGCATCGGTACTCGAGATTCAGCAGGTAGGTCCCCCGTCGCTCCGGGGTGAACCGGGCCTGCATGCGATCTGGAGATCCAGGCACCTCCTGGAAGGAGATCATCTCGGTGTGGGACAGGCTCCCGCCTGCGGACATGAGACCCGCTTCCACGTTCAGATTCTCGCTCACGCAGGCGCCGGCACCCGAGATCCTGGCCTCAAGCAGCGCGGAATCCTCGGAGCCCTCGGACTCCACGTTTTCGAGCCGGACGTTGAGATCGCTCTGGTAGAGTGCTGCGACCCTGGCGACGGAGAGTCCGGAGCTGCGGCCGAGCTGCCAGCCACCAGATTCGGGTTCGACCACGAAGAAGCTGGCGAAGCCATGGTCGACATCGTCCTCGAACGCAATGTCCGGCTCCCCCGCCACATCATCCTGGTAGATCCATCCACCGCCGGGCCTCCTGATGCGGAAGCCGTGCTGGGCGAAGACGGGATCGCCGGCCTCGCCGCTGAGCGAGAAAACCAGCGTGTCCATCCGGCTGTCGACGGTGAACCCGTAGTCGATGAAGCCCTCCTCCAGTTCCTCACGAGCTTCGAGAGGAGGCAGCGATTGGCTATTCGGCGTGTTCAGCCTCATCGCCAGGTGCTCACTCAGGGTGATCGTCTGGTGCGTCGTGACGAGATGCTTCACGTCCAGTTCGGTGACGGCGAATCCCAGGTAGTGATGGTAGGAGTTGTCCTCATTCTCCGGATCCGGAAGCAACTGGGAGAACAGCAGGCGATACTCCCCCTCAGGTACGAAGTGGAGCGCAAGGTCTTTGTGTCGGTGCGTGTTGTAGGATATCAGACGGCCGCCGCAGGAGGAGGGCACGCCGGATTCGCAGGCGTTGGCGTTCAGACGGAACTTGTTGTCTCCGATCCCGTCGCCGTTGATCACGATCCTGAGGAAAGGAGCACTGTCGAACCAGTCCAGAAGATCGACACCCATATGGCTCGACGGGTCGATCAGGTGAGGAAGATGGATAGTGTTGATCCCGAGATTGGGCTCCACCTCGTCCCAGTCCCCCCGCGCCACGATCGGGTCTTCGATCCAGCTCCCCCTGGCGTAGTCGACCTCCGACGGAATCCACAGAGTCGAGAACTGATAGGAGGGCGATAGGAACTTCTTGAGCATCGCGACGCCTGCCTCCGTCTTGCGCAAACTCGTATGGTTCTCATGCGCGACCGTGAGGGGGACGCCGTGGTCGAGAAGGCTGGCGCTTGAGATCGCGACGACGCCGTCGTCCTGATCGTCCACCTCGCTGTGGATGGCCGAGAGCAGTGCGATGTTGTCGGAGCCAGCGCACACCAGATAGTCGCGACCGATATCGCCGCTCTCCAGCGACCGCGGCGTCGAACTGTTCAGGTTTTCCAGGAATAAGCTGCCCGGACACATGTGTATGTGCGCCGGGGCGGCGGGATCCTTCCCCAGATAGGGACCGAGGTCGTCGAAGATGTCGCTCTGGCCGTGAGTCATGCGGAAGGATGCGTGGGAACCATGATTCGGTGGCACATACATGAACAGACGGGAGACCCGAGGATGGGGATTGTCTCCGTCGCCGGCGCCCTGGATGTACTTCCGCGAGACGAGACTTCCCATGCTGTCACCGACCAGGGTCAACTTGCCGTCAGGATAGTGGCCGGTGTTGAACACGCCCCCCGGCTGCAGCAGGTTCTCCACGGCGCGATCCAGCAGCGTCGCGATGTCGTCGATGAACTGGTTGTTGGGGTAATAGAACTCCCAGGTGTCGTACTTCATGTTGTTGAACTCGTAGTACTCGTCGGTGATACTGCGACGATTATCCCCCGGCTCCTGCCAGTACGGGTAATGGCCATTGATGCCATGCACGAATAGCAGTGGCTTCGCGCCGGCGTCCGCGCCGTCCGCGCCCCGGATGTCCTCGATCCTTCCACGCGGGGGAATCAGCATCGAGACCTGATACTCCGAGTCATCGGGATCGTAGTAGACCCATCCAGCCTCGAATGCGGCTTCGTACTTCGGGTTGTCGCCGTCGATCTCGTCCAGGTCGCTGTGGAGGAAGACGATCGCGTCCACCAGCTTGCGGCCCGCGTCGCCCTCGCTGCCGTCGGCGTCCTCCTGATGGAACTCGAATAGGATGTGTCCGAGGATGTCGTCCTGGCCGCTGAGCAACTCCAGTTCCTCGGTCTTCCAATGAAGGATATCGTCCGGGTCGAATAGACCCTCGAGATGCGCCTGGGTGAAAGTCGCGAAGTGGTCCTTCACCTCGACCGTGACGAAGGCCTCCTCAGTGTAGAGAACATCCCAGTAGTCCCGGTCGGATCTGGCGAGGGGATTCGGCACGGCCTTCGCGCGGAGCCTGACCCGCGCGACCCGTGAGGTGAGATTCGGCTCCACGACCAGGAAGGTCAGCTGCGCGAAAAGGGTCTGATCCCAGGGCAGAAGCTGGTGGGGCTCCTGCGCCGAGGCGCTGTAGTTGCCAACGCCCAGATCGTCCTCGGCATGGATGTAGTACTCGATGCCTGAGGCGGTCACCTCCTCACCTGGGATTCGCGCCCACCAGATGTCGTTGTAAACCACGGACATCACCAGGGTGGTGTAGTTGAGTTGTCCACCTTGCCTGTAGTGGAGTTCCACGGATTCCACGTTGTTGGTGTTGTCGATCACCTCGGCGTGGATGTCGATCATGTTACCGACGATATAGCTCTCGATCGTCGGCGGCTGGTGTTCGATCACCGGTGCGAGATTCGGGAGCACGGCGATCTGGAGCGGGTTGTTCACCGGATCCAGGCGGGGGAAGCTCGACGAAGTGGAGCCGTCTGTCGCGGTGATGTAGTAGTCGACGCCCGGTTCCTGCACCGTGCTGCTCGGCAGAAGCGCGGCATAGATGTCCTCGCCCTGATAGGCGAGCTCGCGACTTTGGTATCCCGCACTTCCGGTCACGCGATAGAACAGTGTCGCGCTCTCGACGAATGGCGTCAGGGCGTCGGTGATCCTGGCCTCGATACGCAGATGGTCCGCACCCTGCCCCACCGGCTCGTCTGAAAGCGCATCGGTCTCCGGCGTAAGCGAGATCTGTGGCGCCGAGCCCGGCATGTACTGAGCGTAGGCATAGCCATACTCCTCCTCGTACGCCACCTCCACCGTGACGTTGTGCCACACATCCGAACCAATCGAGGACTTGTAGCTGATGCGATAGGTGTCGGAGACGATCTCCTCGATGAAGGTAAGGACCTCCTCCATCGGTGAGTAGATGTCCAGCACTGCACCGCCCGTCGTCGCTGCCAGTGACGTGAAGTGACCCGCGTACGTGCCGTTGGTCAGCGCAAACAGCGTGATGTCGTTGGACTCGCAGGCGTCCAAGGCCGCGGCGAGGTTACATCCGCCCTGGTCTGGGGACTCGTCGGTGATGATGATGAACACCCGGCGCGCACCCGGCCGGAAAGAGAACCCGGCGGAGGACTCGCAGATCGCAAAGTACCCGGGCTCGTAGCCGCCATTGGCCGTGTTGAGGTTCCAGATGTCGTCGATGAAGTAGTCGAGATCCGTGGTAAGGTTTCCGTTATCCACCAGGACAGGCTGCCCGCCTCCCGAGGTCTGACCGAAGCGACAGAGCCCCAGCGCCGAGTTGGCGCCGGAGGCGGCCAGATCCTCTACGAAGCCCGCTACGTTTGCGGAGACAGCCGCAATCTCGTACTCCATGCTCTGACTGTTGTCCATGAGGAACACGACGTCCACGCTGCGGATGCCCCCGCCCTCGTCGGGAGGCACGACGGTGAACTGGTCCTCCTGCAACTCGTCGTTCTCGAACACGGCGAAGTTTTCCGCCGGAACGTCGGAAACGCCCACACCGTCGGCGCGGACAGTCACATCCATGTAGATGTCCTCGAAGTTCTGATGATTCAGCGTCGGGATCTCGACCACCAGCTCGCGATAGCGCAGCAACTCTACGCGAACCTTGTCCAGGATCCAGCCCGAGAACTCGTCGGTACCATCGCTTTCGAAGAGGAACCCGATACGCAGCTCGTAGCCCGCGAAGGCGTTCAGCCCGAGGAGCGCGGCGTTGCCGTCGCAGCGACCATCTCGATCGCCCAGGGTACTCCAGGTCTCCCCGTCGTCGACACTGACCTGTACACGCCCCCGATCGTAGTGGCTCTCAATCTCGTACCACTCCGCGAATCGCAGTTGGAGGCGGTCGCCGTGCCGCGTCAGAGGCGGGAGCGCGATCGGCGGGGAGACAAGACGCGCGGACGAATCGCCGGCGTAGGGCGGCGACGCACTGGTGGTCGCGCCGCTTCCCCGCAGGCCGAATGGCAACAGGGAGCCGGTGGTCCAGGCGCCCTCCAAGGACCAGCCGGTCGAGTGGTCGTCGAAGTCCTCCTGGAAGAGAACCTCGAGCGTCCGATCACCAGGCAACGGGACCTCGAGTGTCGATCCCGACCAGGGAACCACTGCAAGTTCACCCTTGGCGGGCGGCCCATCCTCGTCGGTGTCCGCGTGGCCAGGCATCGCGCCGAGGAGAACGAGGGATGTGAGAAGGGAGACGAGCAGGGCGGATCGGATTCGATCATGGATCACGAGGACTCCTCCATTTCCGGACTCTCGCATCGACAATAGCAGGATGGAGTCCCCGGATCGACAGAAACGGGGCGAGTGGTGGGAGTAAATAAAAAAAACCGGCCGCGACGGCGGCCGGTTCGAATCGAATGACGGGCAGTAGCGGCTACATCACGCTCTCGACCCGCGTGACCTCGGCCACCTGCTCCTTGAGCGTG
>CAYNQX010000062.1:0-10494 GCA_964399495.1 uncultured bacterium | reverse complement strand
GAAGACATATCCAACTCCAGGGATGGAGCCTTGGGAGGGATACATTAGTATAGGCTACAACACACAAAGAATCAACCCGTAAATGCAATAATAACAACGATTTAAGTAGATTTCACGGCACGGTTCTTGCCGCCCCATCAGCCTGAACATCCAGTGAGCGGTCCCCCCGGGTGGACTCCATTCGCGTCGCACCGGCGAGCAGACTATAATTCGGGTGCGCCGATCCGGCGCGTCACCCCGATCCGGGAGGTTCCCATGCGCCGCGTCCCGATCATCCTCTGTCTCGCCGCTTTGCTCCTGATGACGAGCTGCTCGCCCGCCACATCGCCATCCGGCGGGAGCGATCCCACCGGCAGCGCGAATCTGGGCGGCGACTTCGACGGCGAGAGCTTCGTGCTCTACGTGATCGATCCCGGTGACCCCGACGAAGACTCGCCTCTTCACGTGGAGCTGATCGGCAGCGATCTCGTGGTCGATCCCGTCGACCAGACGATCTCCCTGCAGGTGGCGATTCACAATCTCGGCGAGCCGCTCTTCCCCGCGCTGATGGTCTGGCTGAGCGACTTCCTGCCGCCCAGCGTCACCGTGCAGAATCCCGACGTCATGCTGCCGGACCCGCAGGGCAACGACGTGCTGCCCTGGGCCTACGGCTTCGACTACTCGGAACTGCTGGGCGAGGACGGCGTGCTGAGCGAGGGCGAGATCTCGGGCGAGCGGGAGTGGATCTTTGGCGATCCGGGCCTGCTCCCCTTCTCCTTCGCGGCGCGCCTGGAGGCCGGACTCCAGCCGAACCTGCCGCGCATCGAGGGCCGCTGCTTCGTCGACGAGAACCGCGACGGCATGCCGGGTCCCGGTGAGCCGCCGCTGCACGCCGAGGTGCTCATGGTCACGCCCGCGGGCGAGCACATGGTCGCCTTCACGGGCCCGGAGGGCCGCTACTCGTTCCCGGTGTTCGAGGCCGGCCTCTACGGCCTGCACTGCTTCCCGCTCTGGGGCCCCGAGACTCCGCCCGAGTTCCCCTGGCACTTCACCACGCCCAACCCGCTGTCCGTGATTCTCCCGCCCGGACCCGAGGGACTGCCCGAAGGCTTCCACGACGCGCACTTCGGCGCCGTGCGCGAATGGCAGCCCCTGCCGCCCGTGCGCTTCACCGACCTGCCGCCGGACTCGCTGCACTTCGCGCCCTGGACGCTGATCGAGGCCGGTATCCACGGCGATCGCATGGACCTGCATGTGGGCTTCTCCGGCTGTCAGCCCGAGCAGCCCTTCACCTTGTGGATCTCCGGCGGCTTCATGGAATCGTGGCCGGTGCAGGTGAACGCGGTGCTGGTGCACGACGTCGACGAGGACTGCGACGCCTGGTGGCAGGACGAGATCGCCTACGACCTGACACCCCTGCGCAATGCCTATCTCGAGGGCTACGGCGAGCCGGGACTGCTGCTCGTCAACCTGATCGATTTCCAGGGAGCGGCGCACCAGCTCGAGTACGCGATCGGAATGTGGGATTCGATTCAGGCGGGGCCCAAGTAGGCGCATCGGAGCAGGGGCTCAGTCGCGATCGGCCTCGCCCAGCCGTATCCACTGCCGGCTGCTCGGCACGCGCCCGAGGAACTCCGCCATGGCGGCGCCCGCCGCGACGACCTTCTCCAGATCGACGCCGGTCTCGATGCCGCAGCGATCGAGCATGTAGACGAGATCCTCGGTGGCCAGGTTGCCCGCCGCGCCCGGCGCGTAGGGGCAGCCGCCGAGGCCGCCGGCCGCCGCGTCGTAGCTCGTGACGCCCAGCTCCAGCCCCGCCAGCACGTTGGCCAAAGCGGTGCCGTAGGTATCATGTAAATGCAGCGCGATTCTCTCCACCGGGATCCGCTCGAGCAGATGCGACACGGTGCCCGCGATCTCCCGCGGCCCGGCCGCGCCGATGGTGTCGCTCACGCCCACCTCGTCGCAGCCCATCTCGAGCAGGCGCTCGGCCAGCGGGCGCACCGCCTCGGGCGCGATGTCGCCCTCGTAGGGACAGACGAAGCACACCGACAGGTAGCCGCGCACGGTCAGACCACTGGCGACCGCTCGCTTCACCAGCGGCGCGAACGTGGCCAGGGATTCGTCGACGCTCATGCGGATGTTGCGCGAGGTGAAGGTCTCGCTGACGGCGGTGAACACGGCGATCCGCTTCACGCCGCACTCGAGCGCGCGGTCGAGGCCGCGCTCGTTGGGCACCAGCGCGGAGTAGAGCACGCCCTGGTCGTGGGACAGCTCCCCGAACAGGTCGCAGGCGTCGGCGAGCTGGGGAATCACCTTGGGATGGACGAAGCTGCTGGCCTCGATCTCCGAGAGCCCGGCCGAGCGCAGCCCGTCGATGAAGCCCACCTTCTCCTGCAGGGGCACGATGCGCCCCTCGTTCTGAAGGCCGTCCCGGGGACCCACCTCAACGATGCGCACGCGCTCAGGCAGATTCATCGGCATCGTCCTCGGCGGCGCCCAGCTCTACCAGCACCGCGCCCAGGTCCACCAGCTCGCCCACCTCGCAGCCCACCTTGCGCACGACGCCCGCGTGGGGCACCGAGAGCGTGAGCTCCATCTTCATGGATTCCATGATCACCAGAGCCTGGTGCGCCTCGAAGGTGTCGCCCGGCTCCACCATGATCTTGAGCACGGCGCCCGGCATCGGCGCGCTCAGGTTCGCGCTCATGGGACCGCCCGCGGCGGCGCTGGCCCGCTGGGGCGTGTCGGGCACGATCTCCACGTCGTGCACCTTGCCGGCCAGCCACACCTGGATCCGGGACTCCTCGCGGTGGCAGAAGAAGGGATAGATCTTCTCCTTGAGACGCATCCAGCCCTGGCCGCTGCCCAGGTACTCGAGCTCGGCCTCGTAGCGCGTTTCGCCCACGCGGGCCACGTGGCTCACGCCTGTTTGATTGTCATGCCTCTCCAGTGAGAGCTCGATCGTCTCGGCGGCGGCGTTGTCGGCGGGTCGCAGTTTGAGCGTGGCCATCAGACGTTCCTCCAGCGCTGGGCCGCCTGCCAGGGGCCGGTGGGCTTGCCGTCCTTCTCGCCGCTCGGCGCGGCCTCCCGCGGCGCGCGCGCCACGAGCCCGGCGGCGATGGCCACCGGGTCCTCGAGGGTGTCGGGCGGCGCCAGCGCCAGGCCGTGATCCTCGAGGAAATGCGTGTGCAGGTCGCCCGCGATGAAGGCGGGGTGGTCGCACACCTGCGTCAGGAACTCGATGTTCGTGGTGACGCCCAGCACGGCGAAGCGGCGCAGCGCCCAGGCCATGCGCTGACGCGCCTCCTCGCGGTCGGTGCCCCACACCACCAGCTTGGCCAGCATCGGATCGTAGTGCACCGACACCTCCGAGCCGCGGCGCACGCTGGCGTCCACGCGCACGTGGGCGCCCTGGGGCGTCGAGAACTGCGCGAGACGCCCCGTGGACGGCAGGAAGCCGCGCGCCGGATCCTCGGCGTAGATGCGGCACTCCATGGCGTGCCCGCTCTGCCTCAACGACTCCTGCGAGAAGGGCAGGGGCTCGCCCGCCGCGACGAGTAGCTGCGCGCGCACCAGGTCCTGGCCCGCCACCATCTCGGTGACCGGGTGCTCCACCTGGAGCCGCGTGTTGACCTCGAGAAAGAAGAACTTGCCGTCGGGCGCGAGGATGAACTCCACCGTGCCCGCGCCCTCGTAGTTCAGCGCCTTGGCTGCCGCGACGGCGGCCTCGCCCATCTTCGCGCGAAGCGCCTCGTCGAGCGCCGGCGAGGGCGTCTCCTCGACGATCTTCTGGTAGCGCCGCTGGATCGAGCACTCGCGCTCGAACAGGTGCACCACGTTGCCGTGGCGGTCGCCGAAGATCTGGAACTCCACGTGGCGGGGGCGGTCGATGTACTTCTCGACAAAGACCCGAGCGTCCCCGAACGCATTCATGGCCTCGCGGCTGGCAGCCTCCATGGCCGCCGTGATCTCGGCCGGCTCCCGCACGATCCGCATGCCCTTGCCGCCGCCGCCCGCGGCGGCCTTGATCAGCACCGGGTAGCCGATCTCCTCGGCCGCTGCCGCGAGCGCCTTCGGATCGGTGGCGTCGCCCTCCCAGGAGGGAATCGTGGGCACGCCGCTGCCGTCGAGGGTCTTCTTGGCGACGATCTTGTCGCCCATCGCCTCGATCACCTCGGGCTGCGGCCCGATGAAGGTCACACCCGCCTCGGCGCAGGCCCGCGCGAAGCCGGCGTTCTCGGAGAGGAAGCCGTAGCCGGGGTGGATGGCGTCGGCGCCGTGCTCCTTGGCCGCGGCGAGGATCTGCTTCTGGTCGAGGTAGGTCTCCCCCGGCGCGGCGCCCGGCAGGCGGTGGGCCTCGTCGGCGCGCATCACGTGGAGGGCCTTGCGATCGGCATCGGAGAAGACGGCCAGGGCGGTGATGCCCATCTCCTGCAGGGTCTGGGACACCCGCACCGCGATCTCGCCCCGGTTGGCTATGAGCACCTTCTTGAACACGTCACTCCTCGATCCAGTTGGGCGTTCTCTTCTCCAGGAAGGCGGCGAGGCCCTCCTGCCCCTCATCGGAGGCGCGGATCGCCGCGATGCGGCGCGCGGTTTCGTCCCGCCGATCCTCGAGGGCCGCGGCGGCCACGGCGCGCCAGAGCTCCTTGCAGGCGGCCAGGGCGGCGGGGCCGTTCTTGAGGATCAGCGCCGTCAGATCCGCGATGGCCGCGTCCAGCGCCTCCTCGTCCGGGTGCACCTCGCTCAGCAGCCCCACGCGCAGAGCCTCGGCGGCGCCGAAGCGTTCGGCGGTGAGCGAGAAGCGGCGCGAGGGCCCCGGCCCAATCCGCTCGAGCAGGTAGGGCGAGATCACGGCCGGGATGATGCCCAGCTTCACCTCGCTCAGGCTGAAGCTCGCGCGTTCGGTGCCGAGGGCGATGTCGCAGGCGGCCACGAGGCCCACGCCCCCACCGAAGGCGGCGCCCTGCACGCGGGCGATCACCGGCTTGGGCGCCAGAGCGATGGCGCCCAGCATGTCGGCCAGCCCCCTGGCGTCGGCCATGTTCTCCTCGTGGGAGTAGGCGGCCATGCGCTTCATCCAGTTCAGGTCGGCGCCGGCCGAGAAGCTGCGGCCCGCGGCCGCGAGCACGATCACTCGCACGGCGTCGTTCTGGCCGAACTCGCGGAAGGCCGCGGTGAGTTCGGCGATGATCACGTCGTCGAAGGCGTTGTGCTGGTCCGGACGGTTCATGGTGAGGGTGCCCACCGAACCGTAGACCTTGCGGGTGATGTGCTTCGACTTGCTCACGGCCTGCCCCCTTACATCCTGAAGACGCTGTGGTCGCGGGGCGGGAAGGGCGCGTTCAGGGCCGCCCCGATGCCGAGCGCCAGCACCTGGCGGGTGTCGACGGGGTCGATGACGCCCTCGTCCCAGATCCGCGCGCTGCTGTAGTAGGGAC
Organism: uncultured bacterium; assembly: GCA_964399495.1. GTDB lineage: Bacteria > Krumholzibacteriota > Krumholzibacteriia > JACNKJ01 > JACNKJ01 > CAYNQX01. The sequence goes on along the minus strand of CAYNQX010000062.1, from coordinate 5,071 downwards.
TGCCCTCCCGCTCGTACTTCTCGAGAATCGGCGCCTTGAAGGCCTCGGCCTCGTCGGCGGTCATCTGCGGCTTGCCGAGCGCGGCGAGCTGGTCCTGCTTCACCGTGCAGAGCACGTTGGCCGCCTGCTCGCCGCCCATCACCGAGATGCGCGCGTTGGGCCACATCCAGAGCTGGCGCGGGCCGTAGGCGCGTCCGCACATGCCGTAGTTGCCGGCGCCGTAGGAGCCGCCGATGATCACCGTGAACTTGGGCACGGCGGCGTTGGAGACGGCGGCCACCATCTTGGCGCCGTCCTTGGCGATGCCGCCGGTCTCGTACTGCTTGCCCACCATGAAGCCGGTGATGTTCTGCAGGAAGATCAGCGGCACGCCCCGCTGGCTGCAGAGCTCGATGAAGTGGGTGGCCTTGAGCGCGCTCTCGGAGAAGAGCACGCCGTTGTTGGCCACGATCCCCACCGGGTAGCCCCAGATGTGGGCGAAACCGGTGACGATGGTGTCGCCGTAGAGCGCCTTGAACTCGTGGAAGCGGCTGCCGTCGACCATGCGCGCGATGATCTCCCGCACGTCGTAGGGCTTGCGCACGTCCTGCTGCACGATGCCGTAGATCTCGGCGGGGTCGTAGGCGGGCTCCTCGGGCGGCATGATCTCGAGCTCGTGGGCGTGGGGCCGGCCCAGGTGCGCGACGATGTTGCGGGTGATGGCCAGCGCGTCCTCGTCGTTCATGGCGTAGTGGTCGGCCACGCCCGACTCGCGGCAGTGCACATCCGCGCCGCCCAGCTCCTCGGCCGTCACCTCCTCGCCCGTGGCCGCCTTCACCAGCGGCGGACCGCCCAGGAAGATGGTGCCCTGCTCCTTCACGATCACCGTCTCGTCGCTCATGGCCGGCACGTAGGCGCCGCCCGCGGTGCAGGAGCCCATGACGACGGCGATCTGCGCGCAGCCGGCCGCCGACAGTCGCGCCTGGTTGTAGAAGATGCGTCCGAAGTGGTCGCGGTCGGGAAACACCTCGTCCTGCATCGGCAGGAAGGCGCCGCCGGAGTCGACCAGGTAGACGCAGGGCAGGTTGTTCTCCAGCGCGATCTCCTGGGCGCGCACGTGCTTCTTCACCGTGAGCGGATAGTAGCTGCCGCCCTTCACCGTGGCGTCGTTGGCCACGATCACCACGGGCCGCCCCTGCACGCGGCCGATGCCGGTGACGACGCCCACGCTGGCGGCCTTGCCGTCGTACATGTCGCCGGCCGCCAGGGCGCTGAACTCGAGGAAGGGGCTGTCGGGGTCGACGAGCTTGTCGATGCGGTCGCGCACGAAGAGCTTGCCGCGCGCCTCGTGTCGCGAGACGGCCTTCTCGCCGCCGCCTTGTTTCACCACGGCGAGGCGGGCGCGGAGATCGTCCACGAGACCCTGCAGGTTCTCGCGGTTCGCCTTGAAGGTGGCGTCGTTGGTATCGATTCGGCTGACTAGCTGGTCCATGGCCCTCCCATTCCTGTTGGCGGCGCGATTATGGCCGCCCCGGAGGGCGGATGCAAGCACGGCCTCTCGACGTAACTTGTTGAATTCGCCCTCGTACGCTACTCTCTCGAAATTCCAGGATTCCGGAGCCGGGGGAGGCCGTGATGAAGCCTACAATCGATCCTGTCGATGATTCTCGACGAATCGACTTTCTCGATATCCTCCGCGGCTTCGCCGTGCTCGGGATACTGGCCATGAACATCCAGAGCTTCTCGATGCCGGGGGCGGCCTACTTCAACCCCCTCGCCTACGGGGATTTCGCGGGGCTGAACGGCGCCGTGTGGTGGGCCTCCGACCTGCTGGCCAACCGCAAGTTCATGACGGTCTTCTCCATGCTCTTCGGCGCGGGCATCATGCTGATGTACACGCGCGCCGAGGCGGCCGAACGCCCCCTGGCCGGACTCCACTACCGGCGCATGTTCTGGCTGCTGCTCTTCGGCCTCGCCCACGCCTACCTGCTGTGGGTCGGCGACATCCTCGTGGCCTACGCCGTCTGCGGCCTGGTGCTCTTTCTCTATCGCAAGCTCCGCGCGGGCTGGCTCCTGGCGCACGGCATCATCGCATTGGTGATCGGTTCCGGCCTTCTGCTCATGGCGGGACTGTCGGCTCCTCACTGGCCTCCGGAGCAGCTCGCGGAATTTCGCGCCGACTTCCTTCCCGCCTCGCCGAAGATCGCCGAGGAACTCGCCGTGCACCGCGGCGGGTGGCTCGAGGCCTTCCGCTGGCGGTTCAACGAGAGCCTGGAGATGCAGCTCTTCGTCATTCCCTTCTACACGATCTGGCGCGGCACCGGCGCGATGCTCATGGGCATGGCCCTGTTCAAGTGGGGCGTGATCACGGGACAGGCGGAGAGCCGCGTCTACCGCGTGCTGCTGGCCCTGGCGCTGCTGGTCGGCTTGCCGGCTTCCTGGTACGGCGCCCACCTGGCCATCTCCGGCGGCTGGGAGCCCGAGATCGCCTTCTTCCTGGACGCGCAGTGGGGCTACTGGGGCAGCGTGCTGATCGCGCTGGGCTGGATCAGCGCCCTCGTGATGGCCACGCGCGCGGGGATCTGGCCGGCCATGCAGAAGCGGCTGGCGGCGACCGGCCGCATGGCCTTCACGAACTACATCCTGACCACGATCGTGTGTACGTTGATCTTTCACGGGCACGGCCTCGGGCTGTTCGGGCACGTGTCCCGCATGGGACAGGCAGGCATTACCGTGGCGGTGTGGGCGCTGCTGCTGTGGATCTCGCCGATCTGGCTCGCTCGTTTCCGCTACGGCCCGATCGAGTGGGCCTGGCGAAGCTTGAGCTACGGGAAGCGGCAGGCCTGGCGGCGAAACGCCTAGCTCTCCGGCAGGGAATCGGACTCGGGCGATCGCGGCGCCTCGCCGCCCATGATCGCCGCCATCACCCGCTCCACGTGCACGTGGCAGTTCTCCATGAACACGGCGAACCGCCGCTGCTCGCCGGCCACCGCCGTGCCGATCACGTGCACGCCCGGTACACTGCACTCCATGGTGTCGGGGTCGAGCAGCGGAGCGGATTCCTCCCCCACGCGCTTCATACCGATCATGTCGAAGAGCGAGTGGTCCGCCGTGAAGCCGACCAGGGGCAGCACGAAGTCGGCGGGCACGTCGTACTCGGAGCCGTCGGCGCGGCGCAGACACACCGAACCCGGCGCTATCGACACCGGCGTGGTTTCCAGGTGTCCTTCTATCTCGCCGCGCACAAGACGGCCCTTGAATTCGGGCAGCAGCCAGTACTTCACGTGGTCGGGATCGAAGGCCTCGCGGCGGTAGCTCAGGGCCACCTTCGCGCCCGCGTGCCAGCAACGAAGTGCCGCCTCCACCGCGGAGTTGCGCCCGCCGATCACCAGCAGCCGCCGGCCGAAGTAGCGGTGGGGCTCCACGAAGCTGTGGTCCACGTGAGACAGCTCCTCGCCGGGAATGCCCAGCCTGTTCGGCCGATGGGTGCCGCCGATGGCCAGAACCAGCCGCCGCGCGCGGGTGACGCGCTCGCCGCCCGCCGGCGCGCTGCTAAGAGCGAAGTGGTCGTCCACGCGCTCCACCGCGGTTACCGGCTCGTAGCTGCGCACCGCCAGGTCGTAGTGCCGCACCACCTGGCGCAGGTAGGCCAGGTACTCCTCGCGGCTCGCCTTGTTCTGGTCGCCGGTCTGCAGCGGCAGGCCCGCGATGGCGATGCGGTCGTTGCTGCTGAACCAGCGCATCTGCAGCGGGAAATGGCTGATGGTCTCGCCCACCTGCCCCCGCTCCAGGTGGACGTAGTCGATGCCCGCGCCCTTGAGCGCGGCGGCCATCTCGAGACCGATGGGGCCGGCGCCCACCAGGGCGACGTCATGGATCCGATCTGCGTGCTTGCCGGTTTCGTTCATGCGCGGTAGGTCTTTCGTTGGATATGGATCGAAGCGACACTAGCGCGGACGCGCCGAACATCGCAAGCCCGGCCGCGAAGGAGACCCCGTGAACAATCCCCGCCTGGACGAACTGAGGGCCGAGATCGCCCACTGCGACGAGCAGATGCTCGACCTCGCCGCGCGGCGGCTGAAGGCCGCGGCGGAAGTCGGCCGGATCAAGAGCGAGCTGGCCGTGCCGATCCGCAACTACCCCGTGGAGGCGCAGGTGCTCGAGCGGCTGCGCAACGGCTGCCTGGCGCGTGAGATCGATCCCGAACTCGGCGAGGCGCTGGCCCAGCTGTTGATCGACCACGCCGTGAAACTCCAGACCGGCTTCCGCGACCTGAGCACGAAATCCGGCAGCGGCGAAGTGCTCGTGGTCGGCGGCCTCGGCAAGATGGGCCGCTGGCTCTCCGGCTACTTCCACGCCACCGGCCACCATGTGCGGGTGCTGGACGACGCGCCCGGCAACAGCGAGTTCGAACGCGTCGACGACCTCGACGAGGCCGCCGCCCGCGCGGGGCTGATCGTACTCGCCGTGCCGATCTCCGCGATTCCCTGGCTGCTCGCCAAGTTCTCGCCCGAGCGCCACAAGGGCCTGATTCTCGACATCGCCTCTTTGAAGTCGCCGCTGGTGCAGCCGCTCAGGGACGCGGCCGCGCGCGGGCTGCGCGTGGCGAGCGTGCACCCCATGTTCGGGCCGGACGCCCTGCACCTGGTGGGGCGCAACGTGCTGCTCTGCGACTGCGGCGCCCAAGGAGCTATCCAGGAAGCACGATTACTATTCAGCGACGTCGGCGCGCACCTGCACGAGCTGCCGCTGGAAGAGCACGACCGCCACATGGGTTACGTGCTCGGCCTGGCGCACCTGGTGAACATCCTCTACGGACGCGTGCTGGCCGGGAGCGGCCTCGATTACGGTCGGCTGGGCGAGGTGGCCTCCACCACCTTCGGCAAGCAGAACGCCACGGCCCAGGACGTGCTGCGGGAAAACCCGGATCTCTACTTCGAGATCCAGAGCCTCAACGCCACCACGCCGGAGCTGGCGGAGCAGCTTCACGCCGCGCTGGACGAGACGCTGACGGCGGTGCGAAACGGGGACCGGGACGCCTTCCGGCGCATCATGGAAGAGGGGCGGAGTTACTTCCTGAGCGGGTAGCCGC
>CAYNQX010000061.1:6779-11728 GCA_964399495.1 uncultured bacterium | reverse complement strand
CAGGACGAGCGGACCCAGATGTTCGTAGGCCAGCACGAAAAAGCCTCGCGCAACGTAACCGCGCATTCTAGACTCCCTGCTTGCTTCTCTGCCGCGTACCCCCGATTCCGGGCGACGCGATCGTGGAACCCCCGTAAGGAGGATGATCGGAGTGAGCGCCGAGGACCGCGAGCTGATCCGCAGCTGTCTCCGCGGCGACCGCCTCGCGTACCGCACGCTCCTCCGTCGCTATCAGGATCCGATCTTCAGCTATTGCCTGCGTATGATCAAGGACTCCGCTCAGGCCGAGGATATCGCCCAGGAAGCCCTAGTGAGAACCCTCACCCGGCTCGAGACCTACGACGAGCGATACAGCTTTTCCGCCTGGGTTTTCAAGATAGCCACGAATCTATGTATCGACCATCTGCGTAAGGCAAAGCGGATCGCGTACTCCCTGGATCAGGATATCCAGGGATCCGACGGCAGCTACAAGCGGGAGATGCCCTCCCGCGGCCCCGATCCCTCGGCGCGTACGCTCGCCTCGGAGCAGATGGATCTGCTCGACGAGGCCGTGGCGGCCTTGCCGGAGCACTACCGGGCGATCCTCCTGCTGAGGCACAGGGAAGAGCTCAGCTACGAGGAGATCGCCAGGATTCTGGAACTGCCCATCGGCACGGTGAAGATCAGGATCCACCGCGCCAGGGAGCAGATCAAACGGAGGTTGGACCGTGACGAGCTTCTCTAGCTGGACGCCCAGAGCCCTTCTGACATTGCTGGCGCTGACCGGCCTCGCGAACCTCGCCCTGGGCGCGGAGGCCAGCCGGGGGGAGCACCGTCTCCTGGCCGCCAGGGACCTCGTGATGCTCGTGGTCGAGAATCCATTCGGCGGGCTGGAAGTGATCGGCGAGGATCGCGACGAGATCGAACTCGAGGTGCAGTACCGCGTCCGTACGCGCTCGGCCGACCGGGCGCGCGCCATCGTCGAGGCGCTGCGGATCGACCTGGTCGAGGTGGACGGCCGTCTGCGACTGATTCCCATGCACGGCGACGATTTTCTCGGCGACTCCCGCGAGAGCCATCTCCGCGGCGCGGTGCTGCGCATGGACATTCTTGCGCGCGTACCGTCCCATCTCGCGCTGAACGCGGGCGTGACGGACGAATTCCTGAAGGTCTCGGGTCTCGATGCCGAAGTCCTCCTCCGAGCCACCAGCGGTTCGGTGGAACTGCAGGACCTCGACACCGACGCGACCCTCACCCTCACCAGCGGCGATGCCTCCGGCCGCAACCTGGCCGGCGACCTCACGGTCACGGCGACGAGCGGCGACCTGGAGTTCGAGCGCGTCGGTGGAGACGCCGAACTCGTGTCCTGGACGGGGACGATCGCCGCGGAGAATGTCGCGGGATCCCTCATGGTGGAGAGCGAGAGCGGCGACATCAACCTGTCCGAGATCCACGGCGACCTCCGCGTGCTGAACGCCAGCGGCGGCATCAGCATCCGGGATCCGGGAGGCGACGTGCGCGTGAACAGCGCCGGCGGCTCTGTGAGCCTCTTCTCGCTGCTTCCCTTCGCCGATGAGGACCCCCCGCGGATAAGGATCACCAGCTCCAGCGGTACCGTGGCGATCGGGGTTCACCCGAAGGCGGGCTATCACATTGATTTGTCGACGGATATGGGCGCCATGCGGGTCAAGCTGCCCCTGGTGGTGGAGGACATATCGCGCCGTCACCTCGCCGGCCGCCTCGGCGACGGGAAAGGCGAGCTTCAGGTTGTAACCGCAACGGGGGACATCCGTATCACCCTCACGGACGAGTAGACAGGAGCCGTTCAAGATGTCGAACTACAAGGGCAGAAGTCGCTGTGAGTCGGTCAGGGAATCCCTGGGCGACTTTCTCGACGGGCATCTGTCCCCCGCGCTTCGGGGGCCGCTACGCGCGCATCTCCAGCGCTGCCCCGCCTGCCGCACCGCCTTCGACCGCGAGGAACGGCTCCGCAAGCTCCTTTCCGACATGGACCACTCCCCTGCCCCCACGGGTTTCGAGGAACGCGTTCTTGCCACGGTCTATGCACAGGTGCCCCTTCGGGAGCGAGTGGCTCCCCGCACCGCGAGACACCGGCGCCCCCAGTGGGTGCTGCTGCCCCTCGCGATGATCGTGCTGGTGCTGGCGCTGAGCCAGTGGTTCCGTCCTCCCGGAGGGAATCAACTCCGCGACACGGCCACCGTCGCCCTCGTGGAGGGCAGCCGGGAACTGACCCAGGCTCTCGGCGGTCTCGAGGTGGCCAGGGCGACCGGAGAGCATCTCGCGCGACCGGCACTGGACAAGGCGGCGTCGCTGCTCCGCGTGGAGCGCACGTTGCTGAGCGTGCTGCCCGGCAATTTCATCGCCTTGATTCTCCTTGTCGGGGCGAGTCCCCTCGTGCTTCTCTTCACCGTCTACCGCGTCCGGCTCAAGGGAGCGATGTCCCATGTTCTCGTCCATCCGACACTTCGCTAGGTTCGGCCTCTCGGCCGTATTCCTGATCGCGGCAAGCTCCGTCGTCGCCGATGAAACGCGCGAAGACGCGCCCGCCGGTGAGGAGCAGCCCGTCGCGCAGGAGATCATCATCGATGACTCCGGCATTATCGTGCGCGAAGGGGACGCCGAGGTGATCGTCGAGGAGGAAGACGAGGACGGCCGCCGCCTGAACGTCCGGGTCGACACGCGCGGCCACGGTGTCGTGAACGCCTACGGCGACGACGACGAACAGGTGACCTTCGGCGAGGACGTGACGGTCGAGGAGGACGAGGTCGTCCACCAGGACATGGTGATCCTGTTCGGCGACCTGGACGTGTACGGCGAGATCGTGGGGAACGTCGTGGTGGTGATGGGCGACGTGTATGTCTACGAGGGCGCCATCGTCACCGGCGATCTGCTCGTGGTGGGCGGAGAGGTCGAGCGCGAAGAGGGTTCGCGTATCGTCGGCGAGGTGACCCGCTCCTCGACCAAGCTCGGCCGGATCTTCGACGACGAATGGCAGTTCGACGAGTTCGAGATCCACGGCCCCGGCCCCTTCTCGGCGGGACAGGCTCTGCTCAAGCTCTTCGAGTTCCTGGCCATCGCCCTGGCGGGGCAGCTGCTTCTGGCCTCTCGCATGTCCCGCTTCACCGCCGGGCTCCGGTTGCGGCCCGGCCGCAGCTTCCTGGTGGGCCTGCTCACCTTGCTGGCCGCGATACTCCTGCTCGTGCCCGCGGCGATCCTGCTGCTGGTGCTGGTGCTGACGGTGGTGGGAATTCCGGTGGCGTTCCTGGTCGTTCTGGGCATCGTCGGGCTGGGCTTCATGGCCTGGCTGGTGCCCCTCTACACCTTCTCCCGCTACAGCTTCGAGGCCCGTGGCATGAACCGGTACCTGTCCGTGGGTATCTGGGCCGCGATCTTCTGGTTCGTGCACACCATCGTGGGAGCCGCCGGTCCGCTGATCGGTCTCGTCATCCTGATCGAGATCGTTCTCTTCCTGTTCGGACTGGGCGCCATGGTCGTGACGCGGCTGGGCAACCGTCACCTGCTGGTGGACTGAGGCGGAACCCCCGAAAACAGTTGGCGTTTCCCGGGTCTCCGGCTAGGTTCCCCGCGTGTTCGACCAGACTGACTCCGGCCCACGGCGATATCCGACGGCAGTTCTTCCCGGGCTGCTGCTTCTCGTCATCCCAATGCTTCTGACGGCGATGCCCGCCCGCGCGGACATCCCGCTCGCATCCTACTGGGATCATCAGGACACGCTTCCGGAGGGCTATGACTACCGTCCGGCCGCCTGCGAGGCGCTGCGCGGCCGCGTCATCGGGGAGATCGTGCTGCACGGGAATCTCCGCACGCGGGATCTCACCGTGCTGCGGGAGCTCTACCTCCAGCCCGGGGACCTCTTCGATCCCGACCTGCTGGCCCGGGATCTCAGCTTCCTGAGCGGTCTCGGGATCTTCGCGGCGGTGGGGGTGATGCCCCTGGTGATGTCGGACGTCGTGGAGATCCACTACAACCTCGTGGAGCGGGGAGAGATCCACTGGGGACTGCTCTTCCCAGAGGCGGACTACAGGGACGGGCGCTTCCGCCTGGGCATGATCTATCGCCACAGAAGCCTTCTCGGCGCGCGAGAGGAGCTGTGGCTCGAGTACTCGAAGGGTTGGGAAGATCGCGTGCGCGTCAGCCTGGGTCGCCCCTGGCTCGGCTCCCTGCCGATCGATCATCGAGTCGAATACAACCGCGTGGAGCGGAACGAGTACGACGAGCTCACCCTCGACAGCCTCTCCATGAGCTTCTGGCTGTCCCTCAGCCGACGCCGACCCCTGGAGCATCGTTTCCTGCTGCGCGTCGGCTGGGGCCAGAGCCACTTCGAGCTGGATTCGGGCTGGAGATTCGAGCAGTTCAGCTCCCTCAGCCTCGGCTACTCACGGGACACCCGGAACAGCTTCACGAGACCCTCGGGCGGAGGGCGGCTGATGCTGATCGGCACGCTCTTCGACCCGATCTTCGGCAGCAGTGTCTACCAGCGGCAGATGTTCATCTTCCTGAGCCGCTACCAGACTCTGCCGATGAACTGGGTCGGCGCGTTCGCCGTGGACGGGATCAATCGCTGGGGCGACCTCCTGTACCGAGGCGTCTCCTATCTCGGCGGAATCGACTCGATCCGTGGCTACGCTCCCGGCGCCGTGGACGGTTGGGTCGGGAGCGATACGCCGTCCGGCCCGCAAGGTCGCAACCACCTGATCCTTCATGGAGAACTGCGGCACGACCTCCTGCCTCGCTTCACCTTCGATCTTCCCCTCCTCGGGATGGTGGACATCCAGACCGAGGGCGCGATGTTCGTGGACGCGGGATACCTCTGGAGTACCGATCGCCCCCTGCTCCCGGAATCCGCGCGTCAACGGGTGTTCGGCTACGGTGGGGCGGTTCGCCTCTACACGCCGGTGGGAGACGTGATCCGACTCGAGCTGGGTCTG
>CAYNQX010000061.1:4787-6679 GCA_964399495.1 uncultured bacterium | reverse complement strand
GGCGGTTCGCCTCTACACGCCGGTGGGAGACGTGATCCGACTCGAGCTGGGTCTGACCGAGGATGGGAGCTATCGTTTCCACCTGGGCAAGGGGATTTCCTTCTGAGTCCTTCGGTTTCCCCGTTCACTCGGTGGGGGATTTCCCCCAGGTGGGCGTATTCCCCCAGTCACTACCAAACTTCCTGAAATCATGTGACTTAGTGATTTCCGCCTCCCTGAGCGTGGGCGAAATCACCCATGTCCGGGCTCCATGATCCCCGGCACTTGGTTTTTCTCGAGTTTCTTGGACTCCGCGACAGGGGGCATTTCGCGGTTTCCGAGCGCAAGCCCTTGAAACGGAGTCGCTTCCAATGGGAGAATTGATTGCAGGATGCTGCGGATATGGCCCGCTCCGAACGCGGGTATTCGTAAGATCGTCGGAACGCCGGTTGCGCTAACAGGGGTGAACAGATCACAAGGAGCCGGAAATGAGTGAAAAGACCCCCGCCAGCCGCCTGACCCGCATCGGAGCCCGCATGCTCCGGGTCGGCCTGGTTCTTTTCGCTCTGATGCTCCTCGGCGGCGCCGCCCTCGGCGCCGAAGAGATCCAGTTCAACTTCGGCCAGGGCATCCGGGCGAGCATCTACTCGGCCGACTACGTGCTGGAACACTGGGTCAGTCGCGACGGCGAGGCCGCCTGGCTCGAGATTCCCGGCTACGGCAAGGTGGAGCTGCTGCTGCCCCGCGAGGCCGGGGGCAACTGCGAGATCGATCGTTTCCACCCGCATCGGCCGAGCCACGTGGCCGATGCCCTGGCCGCGGTCAGCCACCCGGCTCCGGTCGAGCGGCTCTCCATCTACATCCTGCCCTATCCCCGCGCGGGTCTCACGAGCAGTTCGGCCGTCGACCACCGCATCTTCCTGAGCCCCGGCATCCTCCCGGTGGCCGAAGAGGTGACCCACATGGTCACCACCCACGAACTGGGCCACGTCTTCCACAACACCCACATGCCGGACGAGGACAGGGCGATCTGGGACGACTACCGCGGCCTGCGCGGCATCGAGGACACCACGGTGTTCTGCGAGAGCGCCCAGCACCGGAACCGTCCCCACGAGATCCTGGCCGAGGACTTCCGCTACCTGTTCGGCGGCGACCTGGCCAACTACTCCCACAGCATCGAGAACAGCGCGCTGGCTCTGCCGACCGCGGTCACGGGCCTGTACGACTTCCTGTTCACCCTCGGCCGCGAGCTCGCCGTGTCCAAGCCGACGCCGGCCCTGGCCGCGAGCAACTACCCCAACCCCTTCAACCCCACGACGCGCATCAGCCTGAACGCCTCCGCCGAGCAGATCGGCGAGGCGGTCTGTGTCCAGATCTTCGACGCTCAGGGTCGCAGTGTTCGTACGCTGCACCGGGGCGTCCTGGACAGCACCGCGCTGCAGCTCGAGTGGAACGGCGCCGACGACCGCGGTCGCGCGGTTCCCTCCGGCATCTACTTCTCCCGGATCCGCGTGGGCCAGCAGCAGCTGAGCCACAAGATGCTTCTCATCGGCTGATCTTTCGAACGACACCTCCCGTTCGATCCAAGAAGCGCCGGCCTTCCACCACGGGCCGGCGCTTCTCTTTGCGGTTCGGGGATTCGTATATCCGAAGCTCCCTTTTTCGGGTGCGTTGACATGCGGGCGATGCGCTTCTACCTTGCGATAGTCGCCCCAGGAGGTGTTCCATGTCCCGCGAGATCATCGTCGCCCGCAGCGCCGGCCAGTGCTTCGGGGTGAAACGCGCCTTCAACATCGCCATGGAGGCCGCACAGAGCGAAGACCATGTGGTGATGCTCGGTGATATCGTCCACAACGAGCACGTGGTTCAGCGTATCGACGAGGCCGGCGTCAACGTGGTGCGCGAGGTGGAGA
>CAYNQX010000061.1:0-4687 GCA_964399495.1 uncultured bacterium | reverse complement strand
CACGTGGTTCAGCGTATCGACGAGGCCGGCGTCAACGTGGTGCGCGAGGTGGAGAAGATCGAGGAGAAGGGCACCCTTCTCGTGCGTGCCCATGGCGCGGGGCCGGAGATCTACACCCAGGCCCGCGAGCAGGGCCTCAAGATCCTCGACGCCACCTGCCCGCTGGTGCACGAGATCCACCAGGTCGCCAGGGAGATGGAGGCCGCGGGCTACCGGGTCATCGTCATCGGCGACCACGGTCACGACGAGGTCGTTGGAATCGCGGGGCAGGTCGAGGACGCCGTCGTCCTGAGCGGACCCGAGGAGGTGGCCGATCGCGTGCCGAAGCGGCTGAAGAAGGCCGGCGTGGTGGTGCAGTCCACGCAGAATTTCGAGAACGTGCGCAAGATCCTCTTCGAGCTGCTGCCCATGGTGCGCGAACTGCGCTACGTGGACACGATCTGCGGCCCCACCAAGACCCACCAGCGGGATATCCGCGATCTGCCCGGACGCTGTGATATAATGGTGATCGTGGGCTCCTTCACCAGCGCCAACACCTGCCGTCTCACCGAGATCTCCAGGGCGATCAACCCGGCGAGCCATCAGGTGGAGGACGCCACCGGCCTCGACCCCGGCTGGTTCGCGGGCGCCGAGACCATCGGCGTCACCGCCGGAGCCTCCACGCCGGACTGGATCATCGAGGAGGTCGTAAAGGCCCTCGAGGCCCTTCCGGAGTGAATACTCCGTCTGGATCGCCCCCCGCCCCTTGTGATATAATGAGGCTTACGGTCGATTGACCGCCTCGATCCCCATGGCCCTCAAGAAACAGGATGGATGACGATGGGTGTGACCTTGGACCGGCGACGCCCCCGTGTGCTCGCAGCTTTGATCGCTTGCAGTCTGGTTTTTCTCTTCTGGCTTCCCGCGGCGAGTGCGGGTGAGATCCCCGTGGACGCGAAGGGCCTTCCCCTCTGGCAGCCCGCCGTCTGGAAGGACTTCCCGGTCGAGCTCCGTTTCGACGATCCCGTTGCCATCGACCTGCTTCTGGAGCGCGTGCCCGTGGCGAGCTTCCATCGCGAGCAGGTGCACATGGAAGCCGGGCAGTTCGTGCTGCGGACCCGCGTGAACGAGGGTGAACTGAGAGCCCTCGAGGAGGCCGGCTACACGCCCCTGCGCGTCCACGACGTCGAGCGCGAGGTGCGCGAATGGGCCGAGGCGCGCTGGGCCGAACAGGCCGAGCGCGGCGGCGATGCCCTGCGCAACGGCGAGCGCGGTGTCTACCACACCCACTCGCAGATGGCGACCATCCTGCTGAACGCCCAGAACGACCACCCCAACATCGCCCAGCGCGGCAGCATCGGCCAGTCGGTGCAGGGCCGCGAGCTCTGGACGCTGATCATCAGCGACAACGTGAGCGTCGAGGAGGCGGAACCCGAGGTGCGCATCTCCGGCACCATGCACGGCAACGAGAAGATCGCCATGGAGATGTGCCTCTACCTGGTGGACTACCTCACCGACAACTACGGCCAGCCGGGCTACGCGGACGTCACCAATCTCGTGGACAACTACGAGATCCATATCCTGCCCCTGCACAATCCCGACGGGCACAACGTGAACTCCCGCTACAACGCCAACGGCACCGATCTCAACCGCAACTTCCCCGTGCCCGACGGCGCCATCGGCGGCGACGGTACCTGGACCGAGGAGATCGAGACCGTCGCCATGAAGAACTGGGGCTTCTCCCGGCACTTCGTGATCGGCCAGGACGGCCACAGCGGCGCGCTCGTCGTGAACTATCCCTGGGACTACACCTACTCGCTGACCCCGGACGACGACGCATTCATCCTGCTGTCCGAGGAGTACAGCTTCTACAACTCGCCCATGTGGAACGGCGGCTGGTACCACGGCATCACCAACGGCGCGCAGTGGTACGTCACCGAGGGCAGCCTGCAGGACTGGGCCTACGCGGAGACCGACTGCATGCACGTGATCGTGGAGTTCAGCGACAACTACGCGCCGCCCCAGAGCCAGCTCGACGGCTACTGGGACGACAACCGCGAGAGCTTCATGCACTGGATCAAGGCCGCGCGCTACGGCGTGAACGGCCGGGTGACGCAGGCCGGCACCGGCCTGCCGCTGGACGCAACGGTCACCGTGATCGGCAACAGCAAGACCGTCGATACCGATCCGGATTTCGGCGACTACTACAAGCTGCTCGCCACGGGCGTCTACACGCTGCGCTTCGAGGCGGACGGCCACGTGACGCAGGAGATCTCCGGCGTCAACACCTCCTGGGGCGCGCCGACGGTGCTCGATGTCCAGCTGGTCTCCGAGGTCACCGCGATTCCCGAGCAGCCCGCCGCGGTCGCCCGCTTCGAGGGCAGTTTCCCGAATCCCTTCAACCCGTCCACGACCCTGCGCTTCAGCCTGGCGGACGAGTCCGCCGTGACCCTGAAGATCCACGACGCGCGCGGGCGCTGCGTGCGAACGCTCCTGGTCGGCAGCCACCTGACCGGCGGCGCGCACGAACTGGTGTGGGACGGCCGTGACGATGCCGGCCGCGGCGTACCTTCGGCGGTGTACCTGGCGCGTCTGACGGTGGGGGATTTCGTGGAAAGTCGGAAGCTGTTGCTACTGAAATAGGTCGCTCGGTCGGGCTTCGTCTCGCTTCGCCCCGGCGACGCTAGTCCGTAAACCCGGACAACGCGGCTCGGCTCGGAGGCGCTCGACCGAAGCCCTCCCTTGCTCGCGGGCTCGAAAGGAATACGATGCTCAAACGGCTGCTGCAATTGGCCTTGATTCTCGCTTTCGCTCTGCCCTGCTCGGCCGCGGAGGTGGGAGCGGGGTTGGCGGAACTGCTCGAGGGCAAGGGGAGCTGGCCGGTCTGGGTGTTCTTCGCCGACAAGGGAGTGAGCGAAGACGATCCCGAGGCCGCCGCGGCCTCCGTCGCGCGGCTCAGCGACCGCGCGCTGGCGCGTCGCGCCAAGGTGGGGGCCGGTCCCGCCTGGACCGACCTGCCCAACGATCCCGCCTACCTGGGAGCGCTGAACGACCTCGGTTTCTCGATTCGCGCCGAGAGCCGCTGGCTCGCGGCGGTCACCGTGACGGCCCACGCCGCCGATCTGCCCCGCCTCGCCGAACTGCCCTTCGTCTCCCGCATCGAGCCGGTGCGCCCCTCGCACCGGGATCCCCTGCCGCTTCTGCCCGCTCCGTCCCGTCGCACCGCTTCCGGCAGCCCCTACGCCGCCGACGGCCGCTACCTCGGCTCCCTCGACCGGCGCGAGGATCCCCTGGACTACGGGGGCAGCCTCGTGGAGCTGACGCAGGTCAACGTGCCGGCCGTCCACCAGACGGGCAATCACGGCGAGGGCGTGGTGATCGGCATGATGGACACCGGCTTCAACACCACTCACGAGGCCCTGCTGTCCGTGGACGTGCTGGGCGCCTGGGACTTCATCAACGACGACGGCATCGTGGCCAACGAGCCCGGCGATTCCCTCTACCAGCAGAACCACGGCACGATGACACTCTCGACCATCGCCGGCTACAAGCCCGGCAGCCTGATCGGCCCCGCCTTCGCCGCATCGTACTACCTGGCGAAGACCGAGGACACCACCCAGGAGGAGCCGATCGAGGAGGACTGGTGGGTCGAGGGGATCGAGTGGCTCGAGGCTCAGGGCTGCGACATCGTGAGTTCGAGCCTCGCCTACGACAACTGGTACGTGTTCGAGGATTTCGACGGCAACACCGCCGTCACCACCATCGCCGCCGACATGGCGGTGGCCCTCGGCGTGCTGGTGGTGAACAGCGCGGGCAACTACCGGCAGTCGACGGGCCACATCGCGGCGCCGGCCGACGGCGACAGCGTGATCGCCTGCGGCGCCGTGGACGAGTTCGGCGTCGTCGCCGGCTTCTCCTCCCCGGGCCCCACGGCCGACGGGCGGATCAAGCCCGACGTCAGCGCCATGGGCGTGAGCAACAACGTGGCCATCCCGGGAACCCTCGACGAGTACACCGGCGCCTCCGGCACCTCCTTCTCCTGCCCGCTCAGCGCCGGGGTGGCGGCCCTGCTGCTCAGCGCGGAACCCGGCGCGACGCCCATGCAGTTGCGCGATGCCCTGCGCGGCACCGCCAGTCAGCCGGAGAGTCCGGACAACGATCTCGGCTGGGGTATTCTCGATGCGCTGGCGGCCATCGGCCATCTCGGCGTGACGGCCGCCCAGGAGCCGGTGGCCGCGGCTCGACTGCTCGGCAACTGGCCCAACCCGTTCAATCCCGTCACCACGTTGTCCTTCGCCCTGCCCGAGGGGGCCGAGGTGTCGTTGACGATTCACGACTCCCGCGGACGGCTCCTCCGCACCCTCGTGGACGCCTCCCTTCCCGCCGGCTCCCACAGCGCGCGCTGGGACGGCCGCGACGAACGGGGCGCCCCGGCGTCCAGCGGCCTCTATCTGGCCCGGCTCCACGCGGCGGGAGCGTCGCATTCGCGGAAGCTGCTTCTTCTTAAGTAAGCGCTCCGGCGAGGCCCATCGGACTTCACTTCGATCGAGAACTCGCCCAGAGACACCCGAGCGCCCCGCTCCTCCACTAGTAGATCGAATCCTCGTCGTAGTGGGTGCGTGTACTACATACATACCTACCGGCGGAGCGAACTTCCCCGCAAAGCGCCTCACGTCCGTGCGAAGCGTGCGGGGAAGTTCGCGGAGCC
>CAYNQX010000060.1:0-12359 GCA_964399495.1 uncultured bacterium | reverse complement strand
CCCGAAAAGCGCCTCACGTCCGTGCGAAGCGTTCGGGAGCATTCGCGGAGCCCCCTACATCTTGCCCTTCACCGACCCCTCGGCCTCCTCGGCCCAGGCTGAGACCCGCGACTCGTCGAGGATCACCGGGGTGAGCAGCATCACCATCTCGGTGTCGATCTCCTTCTTCACGGTGCGACGGAAGAGGCGGCCCAGGATGGGGATATCCTTGAGAAGCGGCACGCCCTGCTGCTGATCGTTGAAGCCGGTGGAGATGAATCCGGCGATCACCAGGGTCTCGCCGTCGCGCACCTTGCCCACCGTGTCCAGCTCGCGCACGCTGAGCACCGGCGCGCTGTCCTCGTTGGGGCTCATCTCCACGCGCACGATGTCGGTGATGGTGGGATGCACGTTGAGGGTGATCACGTCGTCCTTGCCCACCTGGGGCGTCACGTCGAGGACGAAGCCCACCGGGATGATGCTCGGCACGTAGGCGATCACCGGTTCCGTGACGACGCCGTTGGTCACCACGGGCGGCTCCACCTGAGCCTCGAAGAACACTTCCTCGGTGACGATCCGCACGACGGCCTTCTGGTTGTTCAGCGTGGTGATGCGCGGCGTGCTGATGACCTTCACCGTGCCCTGCTTCTCGACGGCTTCCACCATTCCGGAGATCGAGCTGCCGCTCACCACGAAGTTGAAGACGGGATTGGTCAGCCCCTCGGTGGTGAGCTGATCCATGTCGATGTCGGTGTTGCCGCTCTCGGCCACGGCCGACCAGTCCACGCCGGTGCGCTCCTCGTCGGTGAGGGCGACCTCGAGCACCTTCACCTCGATCGCCACCTGCCGCCGCAGGGAGCTGCGCATCCGCTCGATGTAGAACTCCACCTGCCGCACGCGCCGCCACTCGGCCGTCACCTGGACGACGCCCGCCATGGGGCTCACGACCAGGGAGCGCCCGTCCTCGTCGGCCTGGCTCACGGCGGCCTCCTCACCGCTGCCGCCGCCGAGATCCTTGCCCGTGCCGCCGAAGATCAGCGTCTGCAGGGAGGAGATGACCTCGGGCCAGATCTCCATCTTCGCGCTGCTGGTGACGTGGCTCTCGTTCTGGCCGTCGCCCTCGCTGCTGCCGCGGCCCGAGATCTTGAGCTCGCCGCGGCCCTCGCGCAGGGTCACCGGGTAGTCGAAGGTGAACCAGCGCGTCACGAGTCCGTGCTTGTAGACCATCAGGACGTCGTCCACCAGCTCGTAGCCCAGGTCCACGGGCTCGAGGAGGGAGCGCAGGGCAGTGCTCACGGTGACGTTCTCGAGATGGACGTTCACCATGCCTTCCACGTCGGGCGCGATCTGCAGACCGTAGCCGCCGCTGCGGGCCACGGTCTTGAGGATCTCGCGCACGTCCACCCAGTCGCCCGTGATGAGCGTGATGAGTGGCTCGTCCTCCGTGGCGGCCGCCGCCTTGCCGTCCCGGTGCACGAGACCGGCGAAGCCGAAGTCGTCGTCGATCTGCTCCGCCCAGGCGGTCGCCGGCCCGAAGCCGGTCAGCACCGTCGTGAGGAGCAGCGCGAGCATCGCGGCCCTTGGGGTTCTGCTTGCCATCTTGGTTCCGTCCTTTCCGAACATAGTCAGCATCCTTGCTTCACCGGCCCAGAGCCACGGGAGCGCCTACCGCGCCGCCGCCGCGTTTCGTCGTCAGCGGGACGAACTTCTCGCGTCCGCCCGCGCGAAGGGCGACGCCCTTCTCCGAGATGCTCTCCACGCGATAGCGGCTCACCCGGTCGCCCACGGCGACCACCCGTCCGTTCACCAGGGCCGCGGGCGGTCCGTCGCCCAGGAAGATCGCCGAACACGCGAGTTCGGCCCGCTTGGCGCTCCTGCTCGGCTTCCTGGCCTTGGGCCGGCTCGGCGCGCTCGTGGTGGCGTAGAGGAAGGGGTCGCGACCCACCCGCGGCGGATTCGCGAGGGAGCTCGTCGTCAGTCCCCGGTCCGTTTCGCGATACTTCGCGGAGTCGACGGCCACGCGGCTCAGGTCGGAGGGCGGCGCGAGCTCGGAGCTCGAAAGGTCCACCGTCACCCGCGCGTCGCCGTCGTCGCCTGGCAGCATCATCCTCACGTTGATCACCACCACCAGGGCCAGCAGCGCCACGGCGGCGGCGATCACGCGGGGGTCCTTCAGTCGATTACTTGCTTGCTTGGACATAGTACTCCAGGTCGATCCGGGCGGCGGTGCCCTTGTCCCCGGGCGAGAGTTCGACCGAGTTCACGGTGATCGAGCGCTCGAGACGGTCGAGCCGCTCGAGGAACCGGGTGAGGTCGTTGAACGAGGCGTCGAAATCGACGATCAGGAAGTGGGAGTTCAGCGAGTTGTCGGGGAACTCGTCCGGAGTGAGGCCGAGACCCGAGAAGAGGGCGTCGGGGTTGGAGCCCATGCCGTCCATGCCCGTGTCGCCCATGGCCATGTCCATGGTCATGTCCATGGACATGTCGTCGTTCTGCTGCTGGGCCTGCTGGGCGGTCATGGCCTTATGCGTCTCGGAGAGGCTGCGGACGGTGATGGGGTTGATGCCGCTCGCGTCGGCGGCTTCCGCGATCTGGTAGAACAGCTCCTTGAGCTGCCGCTCCTTCGGGAACAGCCGATCGAAGCGATCGCTCAGGTCCCGATCCCACTGTCCGACATCGCCGGTGAGCGCGACGCGCGCCTCCTGCCAGCCGCCGAGCGTTTCGATGCGGGTCTCGATTTCGCCGATCCGCTCGGCCCGTGCCCGGTTCTCCTTGAGGGCGGGCCAGAGACCGAAGATGAAGATTCCCAGCCAGATCAAGCCCAGAACGGGCACGATCACCTTGAGGCCGCCGATTTTCGCGATCGGGCTCCTGCTCATCCCTTCACCTCCTCGCGTAGGCGGTATTCCATCTCGAAGCCCACCAGGGAGCTCACCGTCTTCTGATTCCCCGCCGGGGCGATCTCCAGCATGACCGGATCCTGCTCGCCGATGAGATAGGGCGACTGGGCGAGCGCCTTGTGGAACTCCAGGAACCGGGCCTGGGCGACCTCCGCCGTCGCGCCCTTGCACTGCCCGGTCATGACGAGCGTGTACTCGCCAGTGATTTCGCGATTGAGCTCCAGCGCATCGAGCTGCACGGCGCCGGGCATGCGGGTCACGAGGTCCCGCAGGGTCGCGGAGAGCTCGGTGCGGGGAACGCCGTGGAGGTCGAGCAGCTCCTGCCGCGCGAGCAGGCTCTGGTTCTTGAGGTAGGCGAGCGCGGTCTGTTCGGCCACGCGTCGACTTTCGCTCAGCTGGATACTCTGCTGATTCAGGACGCGGTCCTGCACCCGTTCGGTGGCGAAGTTCCCGCCGCCCAGCAGGGGCAGCAGGCCCAGGCAGAGCGTGGCGCCGGTGTAGAGCGCGTAGCGGGCGACCGCGCGCCCGCGGCTCTTCCCGGGCTGACGCGGCATGACGTTGTAGGCGGGGCCCTCCAGCATGGCGGCGGCGCCGGCCATGGGCAGCAGGTACTCCCAGGACGCCGTGCCGCCCTCCACCTCGAAGAGCTGCTCGGGAAGCCAGCGTACGGCCTCCGCGCCGTCGCCCTCGGCGAGCTTCTCCTGGAGGAGGTCCGCGATCGCCGGATCGCCCGCCACGAAGACGCGCTGCACCCTGGCGGTGGCGTCGTCCTGCTGGGCGAAGAAGCTCGATCGCTCCACTTCGGTGATGAGCCGATCCGCGTACTCTCCGGCGTCGCCGCCTTCGGAGAGATCCTGGGGCAGGTTGCGCAGGAGTCGGGGGCCGTGCTGGTCGCCGATCACGAGGAAGCGTTCCTCCCGGCCGACGAACACCAGGTTCCACACGGTGACGCCGTCCTCGTCGCGCGCCTGTTCCCCGCGCAGCAGGGCGTCGAGGGCGAGCGCCGCGGGCAGAGCCTGTCCCGGGCGCGCCTCGAGGGCGTCCAGGGGCTCCAGGATCGGCATCAGGTGCGGCAGTTCCAGGCAGAGCCCGGAGACCGGCGGCACCGTATTGGCGGGCGCGTCGGGGTCGGCGGAGCGGCGGTGGTGGTCGATGAGCCAGTGCTCGGCCACGCCGCCCTTCAGCTTCTGGATGGTGCCCGCGAGCGCCTGGGTGATTTCGGGGCCCTTCATCACCGGAATGCGCGCCTGGATCAGCGTGCAGCTCTCGCTGGGCAGGAGCAGCAGGGTCTGCCTGAGGTGCTTGGCGATGTCCTTCCAGTTCTCGGCGCCGAGGAGCGCCTCGGCGGGTGCCGGCTCGAGCCAGTCCACCCGGTAGGGCTTCTCCTCGCCGCGGGAGACCCTGGTTGCCCAGTATCGGTCGCCCTCGGGGGCCAGGCAGAGTGCTCCGTGTTTGCGAATCATCCGCCTACTCCATTCGGAATGTTGTCGTTGGTGGTTCTGCGATTCCGATCCGGACCGCAGGAGTAGACCTGGCGATCTCGGGTCACGCGATAGGTCGTGTTCCACTCGTCCTTGCGGTAGTTGTCGCTGAGGCCGAGATGACGCAGGACGCTGCCGGAGATGCTGCTGCCCACCCGCACCTGGGGGTTGGCGTCGAGAGCGGCCTGGAGGGTGTCGACTTCCCGCTCGGTTTCGCTCTGCTCCTCTTCCTCCTCCTCTTCTTCGTCATCATCATCGTCGTCGTCATTGCTGTTGCCCGAGTTGATCGCGCTCGCGTTGACCTGGAGCAGCAGGTCGTCGTCCGCGCCGTCGTCGTCCTGCCTGTCGGGGCCGCGGCTCCAGATGCTCAGTACGGCGTTCTCTCCGCTGCCCGCGATGCTCGACTCGTAGGTGGAGGTCCACTCGTCGCCGAAGGCGTCGTTGCGGTAGCCGGTATCGATGTAGGTGCCGGCGAGGGCGGAGAGGTTGCCGGGGAAGGCGTCGTTGTCCCGGTAGTAGTTGCGCGCGGCCGCGGCCAGGGCCTCCAGCTCCGTCACCGTGTCGCGCCGTTTCTCGCGATTGAGGCGGGTGGCCGAGATGTGCACGACGATGTCGTCCACGTCGCCGATGTTCGAGAGATTCCAGGTGCTGCCGTTCGGCAGGTCGAGGCTGCGGTTGATGCCGGAGCTCGCGATGATGAGGTCCGCGCTGCCCGCGGGCAGGACGGTGGGGTTGAGCACGTAGGAGTAAGCCTTCTCGAAGGCGTCCACCGTGACCTGGTACACCGGATCGCTCCAGTCCGAACCCAGGTAGGGGCCGGCCCAGCCGCCCTGGCCGTCGTCGGACACGAGCGAGGCCAGCTGCGCCGGCAGGGTGCCGGTGTCGGAGTGGTACTCCTCGACCGCGTCGCGAATGGTCTCCAGCTCCTGGCGCGTGGCCTCCTCCTTGGCCCGCTGCAGCTGTCGGAAGACGAGGGGGCCCACCGCGCCCGCCAGGACGGCCATGACCGCGATGGCGATGACGACCTCCATGAGCGAGAATCCCGCGGCATTTCCGGGGGCGACCCTGCGCAATGCCTTGATCACTTCAACTCTCCCTGGATCGAGAAAATCGGTAGGAGCATGGCCAGCGCCGCCACGGCGATGAGCACGCCCAGAAGGGCGATGATGGCGGCGTCCATGATCGTGAAGAACTTCTTGAGGGCGCGGGGCAGTTCCGCGTCCATGTACTCGCCGGCCTTGGCGAGCGTGACGTCCAGGTTGCCGGCGGACTCGCCCACGATGATCAGGCGCTTGACCAGGGGCGGGAAGTAGGTGGACTTGTCGAAGGCCGCCGCGAGGGTCTGGCCTCCGATCACCTTGCCGCGGACGTCGTCGATCTCCTTGGAGAGCACGGCGTTGCCCACCACGTTGCGCAGCATTCCCAGCACGCCGAGAATGTCGATGCCGGCGCCGAAGAGCATGGCGAAGTTCCGCGCGAAGCGGGACAGGGCGAGGTTGCTCACGAAGCCGCCGATCACGGGGATCTTGAGCACGGCGCTGTCGAGCCAGTAGCGTCCGCCCGGCTTCTTCCGGGCGTACTTGTAGCCTGCGACGGCCAGGACGCCGCCCACCAGCAGGTAGGGCCAGCCCACCTGCATCCAGTCGCTCAGGGCCATCACGTTGCGGGTGAGGGCGGGCAGCTCGTAGTCCATCTCCTCGAAGATGCCCATGAAGCGGGGCAGCACGAAGAGCAGCATCAGGGTGAACAGTCCCAGGACGCCGGTGATGAGGATGCTCGGATAGATGAGCGCCTGCTTCACCTTGCCCTTGAGCTCACCGCTCCACTCGAGGTAGTCCAGCAGCTCGGTGAAGGCGTGGTCCAGGCCGCCGGATCTTTCGCCGGCGTCGATGAGCGTGATGTAGAGCTCGGGGAACGCGTTTCCCTGATGGGAGAGCGCGTTGGCCAGCGTGCTGCCGTTGCTGATCTCCTTGCGCACGTCGGCGACGACGTCCTGGAACGACGTGCCGGCCAGACCCTCCTCGACGTCGCGCAGGGCCTGGATGATCGGAATGCCCGCGCCGAAGCAGGTGGCCATGTGCAGGGTGAAGTCGCGCAGGTCCTTGTCCTTCACGGAGCGCGCCCGGCCCCTGCCCATGGAGAACAGGTTGCTGAGGCGTCTGCTGCTGAGAAGGATCAGATCCTGGGCGGCCAGCTCCTGGGTAAGCCTGGCCACGTCGGCGGCCTGCCGGACGCCCTGGATCATTTCACCGCTGGGGCTCAATGCCTTGTAGCGGTATTCCATCAGGACACGACCCTCAGCAGTTCGGCCAGGGAGGTCTTGCCTCGGACCACCTTGGCCAGGGTGTTCTCGCGCAGGCTACGCATGCCCTCCTCGTGGGCCTGGGACTCGATCTTGGCGGCCGAGGCTCCATCCACGATGAGCTGGCGGATCGGCTCGCTCATGCGCATGTACTCGAAGACGGCCATCCGGCCCTTGTATCCGGTTTCGTTGCAGGCCTGGCAGCCCTTGCCCACGGTGAACACGGGGTTCTTCACCTCGAGGGAGTCGAGATCGAGCTGCTCCCGCTCCTCGGGCGTGGGCTCCTGCCGCACGCGGCAGATGGGGCAGACGGCGCGCACGAGCCGCTGGGCCAGCACGGACACCAGCGTCGCCGACAGCATGAACGGCTCCACGCCCATGTCGACCAGTCGCGGGATCACGCCCGACGCGTCGTTGGTGTGGAGGGTGCTGAAGACGAGGTGGCCGGTGAGGGCGGCGCGAATCGCGAGCTGGGCCGTCTCCTGGTCGCGGATCTCGCCGACGAGCAGGATGTCCGGGTCCTGGCGCAGGATCGCGCGCAGGCCCTTGGCGAAGGTGAAGCCCTGGTTGGCCTGGATCTGCCCCTGGTTGATCAGCGGCAGCTCGTACTCCACCGGATCCTCCAGGGTGATCATCTTCACGTCCGGCGCGTTCAGATGGGAGAGCGCCGAGTAGAGCGTGGTCGTCTTGCCCGAGCCGGTGGGCCCGGTCACGAGAATGATGCCGTTGGGCTTGGCGATGTCCTGCTTGAAGCCGGTGAGCATCTTCTTGCCCATGCCCAGGCCCTCGATGCCGACGGTCAGATTGCCCTTGTCCAGCAGCCTCGAGACGAAGGACTCCCCGTGGACGGTGGGGAAGGAGGAAACTCGGAGATCGAGCTTGCGCCCCTCGTGCTTGAAGAGGATGCGCCCGTCCTGGGGTACCCGCGACTCGGAGATGTTCATCCCCGAGAGAATCTTGAAGCGGGTGATGATGATGCTCTGAAGCTCCTTGGGCAGGGAGTGCCCCTGGACAAGGCGGCCGTCGATGCGATAACGGCAACGGACCACCTTCTCCTCGGGCTCGATGTGGATGTCCGTGGCTCCCTCCTCCACCGCCTTGGCGATGAGGAGGTCGGCCAGGCGCACGAAGGGGGAGTCGTCCTCGTTCTGACGGGCGCCGGAGGCCGCGGCTTCCTTGGCCTCGGCGACCGCCTTCTCGACCTTGGCGTCGATGTCGCTGCGGGTACCGTGGTACTTCTGGATCGCGTCCTGGATGTCGCTGTCGGTGGCGTGGACCACCTCGACATAGTGACCCGTCAGGCGTCCGGCCGCGTCGATGGCCTCGAGATCGAGCGGATTGGACATGGCCAGGACGAGGGTCTTCCCGCGAATGGAGATCGGGAACACGCGCTGCTCTTCGGAGAAGTCCGCCGGGATGAGTTCCACGGCCTCGCGTTGGATCCACTCGTCGCCCAGGGAGACGTGCGACACGCCGGCCTGGCTGGCCAGGATACGCGCCACCTCCTTCTCGGTGACGATACCCAGTCGCTGCAGCACGGCGCCCAGCTTCTCGCCGGTCTGCGCCTGCTCCTTGAGGGCCAGTTCCAGATGATCGGGGCTGATCAGTCCGGAGGAGACGAGAATGTCTCCCAACCTGCCCGCGCTCTTGGTCTCCATCGTTTCTCCCGTTCTTCGCTACCGGTTACCGCGTGTCCCTTGCTTCCGGCCTCGGCCGGTTGCCGTCTCGACGAGGGTTGGCTCCGGCTAGTAGCGGCTGGCCCTGTCGACGATGAAGGCGACGTCGTCCCCGCCGGCCTGCTCGTCGAAGGAGCCGTCCGCGAAGACCGTCTCGAAGCGCTTGTTGGGACCCGCGGAGACGACGAGCAGGTTGTGCATGTCGAAGTTCTCCGTGGAGGTGCCGACCATGGCCGACCTGCCGTAGCGGATGTTCACCACGTAGGGGCTGCCCCAGGGGTCGACGTTCACCTCGGCCAGGTAGGGCCCGTTCCAGCCCGGCTGACTCATGGGATTACGGCTCACCCCGTAGAGTTGGGTCCCGTTGCCGTTCTTGTTCCGGATCAGGTAGTCCGTCAGGGAGCCGGTCTGGCCAAAATCTCGCCAGTTGTTCGAGCCGGTGATCGTTCCCGTGCCTGCGGGGATACCGTTGTTGCCGCCTCCAAGGGAGGAATTACCGACCAGGCGGGCGAGGTAGCCGCCGTTGGCGGCGGCGGTGGGCCACTCGCCGACATCCTTGTAGAAGCTGAGGATCGCGGTGCCGATTGCCTGCGTGTCGCTCTGGGCTCGAGTCACCTTGCCGTTCCTGATGTTCTGCACCAGGGGCGGGGCGATGGCCACGGCCATGATCGCCACCAGGGCCACGGCGATGATCACTTCGATCAGGGTGAAGCCCCTCTTCTCCATTTTGTAACGCATCGAGTTCCCTCCATCTGAAGTCCTAGACGATCTCCGAGGGCATCATTGACGAGACCGGACCCTCGAGGAGATTCCGCAGCAAAAAAGCAAGCTGCGTACCAGAACGGGAAATCATGGGAAACCCTGAGGAATCAGGCGGTAGGGAAAGGAATCCTGAGATCGCGTCGGTTCGAACATGGCGCTTACGAGATCGCGAGATGCACTGTGACGAAGGCGACGGATTCAATGATCCGGTCGGGAAGCTCGTCGTCGGGGGAGGCAACTCCTTGTCCCGCGGGCATAACTTCAATTGTTAGATAAATGTAAGGAGTTTCTGGCCTTCATCTTGCGAAAAACGGAACCGCGAGATTCAGCAATGGAGTGGCGGAATCTCAATGCCCCGGGGGAGGGGCCATCGAAATCTGGGTGGGCGAGATGCTCCCCCGCAACCAGGACTAAGGACGGTTCAAATGCTTTCGAATCTCCGCATCTCCAACCGCCAGGGTTTCACCCTCATGGAGGTCATCATCGCGGTCGCCGTCGTGGCGATCATGGCCGGCGCCCTCACACCTCTGGTGATCCGCCACCTTGAGAGCTCCAAGGTGACTCGCGCGCAGACCGAGACCGAGACCATCGCCAACGCCATGCTCCAGCTTTACAAGGATACCGGTCACTGGCCCATCACCCGCTACAACGGCCCCACCGGCACGCTCGATCGCCTGATCAGCAGCACGAACGAGGCTTCCGGTTCGGGTTCCGGCGCCCAGTCCGGCGCCAGCAACTGGGCGACCTACGGGTTCGAGAAGCAGATGGGTGACTTCCTGTACTGGAACAACCCCGACGACAACCACAACAGCCTCACCGGCGGTGGCCGAAACGAAAACGGCCAGGACTACCCGGTCACGGGCCCCCGCGCCTGGAAGGGCCCCTATGTCTCCGCCTACTACATGGAGGATCCCTGGGGTCACGCCTACGTGGTCAACGCCCGCTACCTGCCGGGCGGCATCTACAGCGGCACGGTCCATCACAAGGTATTCGTGCTGAGCGCCGGCCCGAACGGCAAGTGGGAGACCGGCTACAGCGACAGCAGCACCGAGGAGATCACCGGCGACGATATCGGCACGGTGGTCTACATCAGCCGCTAACCGGCATCCGGCATCATCCTATGAAGCCCGGCCCTCGTGAAGGGGCCGGGTTTTTCACGTCGGGGGTGTTCCCGATTCCCCTGGCCGATTCCCACCGCTTCCACTAGGCTCCCGCCTGACGTTCACATCCGGGAGGGGTGCTCAAATGAAGGATTTCTTCGTCGACGACGCGTTCGCCGGCCGCACGGCACTGGTGACGGGTGGCGGAACCGGCCTCGGCCTGGACATCTCGCGCCTGCTGGCCCGGCTGGGGGCCAAGGTCGCCATCGCCAGCCGCAACGCCGATCATCATGGGGAATTCCTCGCCGAAGCCGCGTCCGAGGGCTGGACCGCCACCGCCGAGGTGCTCGACGTCCGCGAGCCCGAGAACGTCGAGCGGGTGTTCCGGAAGGTGGCGGACGAGTACGGCTCCCTGGACGTGCTCGTGAACAACGCCGCCGGCAACTTCATCCGGCCGGCCATGACGCTGCCGGACAAGGGCTGGCGGGCCGTCATCGATATCGCGCTGTCGGGGGTGTTCTACTGCTCGCAGGCAGCGGGGCGGATCATGGCCGAGCAGGACGAGGGCGGCTCGATCACCAACATCATCGCGCCCTACGCCTGGACCGGCTGTCCCGGTGTCGTGCACTCCGTCAGCGCCAAGGCGGGCGTGCTCGCCATGAGCAAGAGCCTCGCGGTGGAGTGGGCGCCGAAGAAGATCCGGGTGAACTGCGTGGCGCCCGGCCCCTTCGAGAGCGAGGGCGCCGCTTCGAGGCTCTGGCCCACGGAGGAGATGCGGGCCGCCATCGAGAAGGCGGTGCCGATGGGCCGCTTCGCCGACACCATGGAGGTGGCGCGGGCCACGGCCTACCTGGCCTCGCCCCAGGCGGCCTACATCAGCGGCGCGACCCTCACCGTGGACGGCGCCTGGTCTCTCGGCAAGGGGCTCGTCGGCGACGTCGATCCCTCCGCCGTGCTGCGCCGGCGCGACTAGGAGGTCGATGATGGGAGAGAGTTTCCTCGGCAGCCGGGGCAGCGCCCTGCTGGACATCATCACCCTGGCGCAGCCGTTCGTGCTGGCGGGCCTGTTCTACGCCAGAGGGCTGGCCCGGCGCGGCCGTTACCAGGCGCACCGGAATCTGCTGTCGATCCTGGCCTCGGTGCTCACCGTGCTCCTGATCCTCTTCGAGACGGATCTGCGCGCGAACGGCGGCGTCTGGTCCATGACCGCCGGCAGCCGCTTCAGCGGCACGGCGTTCCTCGATATTCTCATCGCCGTTCATCTCACGCTGGCGTTCGTCACGGCGATTCTCTGGATTCCGCTCCTGCCGATCTCCCTGTGGCGATTCGGCGCCTCTCCCCGGCCCGGCGCCTTCAGCGCGATTCACCGCCGCTGGGGCTGGGCGGCCCTGCTCTCCCTCACCGGCACGGCCGTGACCGGCATGGCGATGTACCTGTTCGGCATGGTGCTGTAGGGGATAAGGGAAAAGGCGCCCGCGGCTGGAGTGGCTGTACGGAACTCTCAGTCAAAGCGCCGCGGACGCCAGATGAATCCGAATCCCTCGCCCCGAATCCACGGAACTGGACGCGCCAGTTCCGGGCGGCCGGCACGAATTCGCCGCACCGTCACCGACCACCGGTCGGACCGGAAACGCGGGATCGTCATCACCTCCTCCAGGACTGCATCGCGTTCGAGATAGTCACATGGTCGACTAAAAAAACGGGGGCCGGAGCCCCCGTTTCTCGATTCCGATGCTCGGCGCTCAGTCGCGGATGCGATGGATCTCCACCCGCCGGTTCTCCGCGCGCCCCTGGGCCGTGCTGTTGGAGGCGATCGGGAAGCGCTCGCCGTAGCCGACGGCCCGCATCCGACGGATCGGGACACCGTGCGAGACGAGGTAGTCCCGCACCGCCTCGGCGCGTCCCAGCGAGAGGGTCTCGTTGAAGGCCGCGCCGCCCGCGCTGTCCGTGTGGCCCTGGATCTCCACGATCACCTCGGGATAGGCCAGCAGCGACTGGGCGACCGTATCCAGGATGACCAGGGATTCGGGGGTCAGCTCGTTGCTGCCCGACAGGAAGTTCACGCCGTCGAGCACCAGCGACTTCTTGATCTCCTTGGCCTTCGGGCAACCCTTCTCGTCGACCGTCACGCCCGCCGGCGTGCCGGGACAGGCGTCGGC
>CAYNQX010000059.1:0-13237 GCA_964399495.1 uncultured bacterium | reverse complement strand
GCCCGCGAGCCGGCCGGTGGAGAAGGCGGCCTGCACGTTGTATCCGCCGGTGTGGGCGTCCAGGTCGAGCAGCTCGCCTGCGAAGTAGAGCCCCTGGGTGAGGCGGGAGGCCATCGTCTTCGGATCGACCTCCTTCAGGTCGACGCCGCCGGCCGTCACGATCGCCTCGTTCAGCGGCCGGCAGCCCGTGATGGCGAGGCGGAACTCCTTCAGCCATACCCGCAGACGCTTGCGGTCGGCCGCGTTGATCTGATGGCCCACGCGGTCGGCGGGAATCTTCGTGGCGTCGATGCACACGGGAATCAGCTTCCGGGGCAGCAGCTCCCTCAGCAGCGTGTCGAAACGGCGTTTGCCGTGGGCGTCGAGGTCGCGCAGCAGGCGGCGGTCGAGCGTGTCGTGCTCGAGGGCGGGCTTCAGGTCGATCACCAGCTCCACCTTCTCGCCCGCGGCCAGGGTGTCGACGGCGAAGCGCGAGAGCCGCAGCACCAGCGGCCCCGACACGCCGAAGTGGGTGAACACCATCTCGCCGAACTCGGCCGCGGCCTTCTTTCCCGAGATCCAGAGCGAGGCCTCCACGTTGCGCAGGCTCAGGCCCTGCAGGCGCGCGGCGGTGTCCTCGGCCGTGAGCAGGGGCACGAGCGCCGGGCGTATCTTCACGATGTCGTGCCCCGCGGCCTTGGCCATGGCGTAGCCGTCGCCGCTGCTGCCCGTGCCCTTGTAGGACGCGCCGCCCAGCGTGAGGATGACCGCGTCGCCCCTCACCTCGCCCTCGTCGAGGGCCACTCCCACGGCCCGTCCCTTTTCCACCAGCAGCTTGCGCGCGGGGCATTCCGTGCGAAGCTCCACGCCCAGCTTCTTCACCCAGCCGTGGAGGGCGTCCACCACGTCCTGGGCGCGGTCGGAGGCGGGGAACACCCGGCCGCCGCGCTCCACCTTGTGGGGCACGCCGAGCTCGTCGAGCAGGGCGAGCATCTCGGTTGCGAAGAAGGTGGAGAAGGCGGGGCGCAGGAAGCGTCCATTCTTGCCGAACTGGCCGATGAACTCGGCCATGGGGGCGGTGTTGGTCACGTTGCAGCGGCCCTTGCCGGAAATGCGCAGCTTGCGGCCGGGCCTGGCCATCTTCTCGATCAGCGTGACGTCCGCGCCGAGTTCCCGCGCCCGCCCGGCTGCCAGCAGCCCGGCCGCGCCGGCGCCCACCACGATGACGCGGGGCATCAGGCGCTCCCGCCGGAACTCGCGGCCGCGTCCGAACCGTCCGCGTGCGCGGAGATGGCCGCCATGAAGCGTTCGCCGTACTGCGTGAGCTTGCGCTCGCCCACGCCGTGCACCGCCAGGAACTCGGCGTCGGTCGCCGGGCGCAGGCGGGCCATGTCGCGTAGGGAGGCGTCGCCGAACACCACGTAGGCGGGCACGCCCCGCTCCGTGGCGAGCTCGCGGCGGAGCTCGCGCAGGGCTTCGAAGAGCGGCTCGTCCACGCCCTCCCAGGAGGCGGCGGCCTTCTTGCTGCGCTTCGCCGGCTTCGCGGCGGCGGGCTCGAGCAGGCGCGGAGTCTCCTCGCCGCGCAGCGCGCCCCAGCCGCGCTCGGTCACGCGCAGGGTGTTGAACTCGCCCTCCTTCACCAGGTAGCCCTGGGCCACGAGCTGCTCGAGCCAGTCGCGCAGCACGCGCTTGGGGTGTTCCTTCATCAGGCCATAGGTGCTCAGCCGGTCGTGGCCGTATTCCAGGATCCGCTTCTCCTTGGAGCCCAGCAGCACGAGGCAGGTGTACTCCGCGCCGAAGCTCTCGCGCAGGCGCAGAACGCAGGAGAGGATTTTCTGGGCGATCTCCAGGGCGCCGTCCGCGCAGCGAAGCTGGTCGAGGCACACATCGCAGGCGCCGCAGCCGCTGCCTTCCAGGCTCTGGCCGAAGTACTCCACGAGCTGCCTATGGCGGCATGTGACGCCGCCGCAGTAGGCCTGGATCGCGTTCAGCTGCGTGAGCGCGGCCTCGAGCGCCTCGCCCGTGAGCTCGCGCTGGATGCTCTTCCAGGTGCCGTAGTCGCCGCTCGAGAACAGCAGGACGCACTCGGCCTCGAGGCCGTCGCGGCCGGCACGGCCGCTCTCCTGCTGATAGTGCTCGAGGCTCTTGGGCATGCCGGTGTGCAGCACGAAGCGCAGGTTCGACTTGTCGATGCCCATGCCGAAGGCCACCGTGGCCACGATGATCTCCACGTCCTCGCGCAGGAAGGCCTCCTGGTTGCGGCGCCGCTCCTCGTCGCTCAGCCCCGCGTGGTAGGGGAGGACGCGATGGCCGCCCTCCGCTAGCTCGGCGGCGAGGCGGTCGACGTCCTTGCGTCGGATGCAGTAGATCAGCCCCGACTCGCCGCGATGGCGGCCCAGGATCTCGTCGAGCTGGACGCGGAGGTTCGTGCGGCGGGCGACGCGGTAGAGCAGGTTGGGGCGGTCGAAGCCGCCCACGAGCACCTCGGGCCGCTCGAGGGCGAGCTGTTCGCCGATGTCCCCGCGCACCATCTCGGTGGCGGTGGCCGTGAAGGCGTGAACGGCGATGCCGGGCAGCGCCGTCTTGAGACAACCGAGTTCCCGGTATTCGGGGCGGAAGTCGTGGCCCCACTGGCTCACGCAGTGGGCCTCGTCTATAGCCACGAACGCGATCGTGACTTCGCGGAGATCATTCAGGAAGCCGTCCATGAGCAGGCGCTCGGGGGAGAGGTAGAGCAGGTCGAGTTCGCCGGCGCGGAAGGCGGCCGCGGCCCGGGCACGCTCGGCGGGCTCGAGGCTGGAGTCCAGGCGGGCGGCGGCGACGCCGCACTCGCGCAGGGCGTCCACCTGGTCCTTCATGAGGGCGATGAGGGGCGAGACGACCAGCGCCGTGCCCTCCATGAGCAGCGCCGGCGCCTGGAAGCAGAGGGACTTGCCCCCGCCCGTGGGCAGCACGGTGATGGAGTCACGCCCGGACAGGACGCACTCCATCGCCTCGCGCTGCAGGGGCCGGAACTCCTCGTAGCCCCAGATGCGCTTCATGGTGTCGATGAGTCGCTGGGTCATGCCGACAGGGTAGCAGATTGCGCGCCGGATGTCCGGAACACTGCTAGACTTGGGGCAGAGGAGGGAGGCTCGCCATGCGTAAGCTCGTTCTCGTCCTTGCCCTGTTCGCGGTGCCGGTGGTCATCTTCGTCCTGCCGGCCCTCAGCTCCCAGGAGCCCCCGATTCCGGCCGACGATCCCGCCGCCCATCCGCGCTCCGAGATGGTCCGTCGCCAGATCGCCCAGCGGGGCGTCGCCGACGCCGACGTGCTCCGCGCCATGCGCAGGGTTCCCCGCCACCTCTTCGTGCCTGAGCCCGCGATCGAGAAGGCCTACGACGACACCGCCCTGCGGATCGGCGAGGGACAGACGATCAGCCAGCCCTACATCGTGGGCCTCATGACCGAGCTCCTCCGCCTGGAGCCCGACGACCGCGTGCTCGAGATCGGCACCGGCTCCGGCTACCAGGCCGCGGTGCTGGCGGAGATCTGCTGCGAGGTGTTCAGCATCGAGATCGTCGAGAACCTGGGTCGACGCGCCGAGCACCTGCTCGCGCATCTCGGCTACGACAACATCGACGTGAGGATCGGCGACGGCTACCGCGGCTGGCCCGACGCGGCGCCCTTCGACGCCATCATGGTCACCGCCGCGCCCGACCACGTGCCCCAGCCCCTGCTCGACCAGCTCGCGCCGGGCGGTCGTCTGGTGATTCCGGTGGGGGACGTGTTCCAGCAGCTCGAGGTCTACACCCGTCGCGACGTCGACGGGCCGCCCGCGTTCGATCGTGAAGTGAGAATCGCCGTCCGCTTCGTGCCCATGACGGGCGAGGCGCAACGTCGAGGACTGCCCTGAGCCGAGGAGGCCGTCATGGGGATCATCCGCAAGTTCCTGGGGCCGAAGTCCAAGTACGACAAGGAACTGCCCTACACCTACGAGGCCAGGGTGGACAAGCTCCGCGGCCAGACCGACGAGCCCATGGAGGAATGCTACTTCTGCGACACGCTCTGCGGCCTGCTCGTCTACCTCGACGAGAACGACCTCGGCCCCGACGACGTGAAGCTCTACGGCGTCTACAAGGGCGTCCAGGTGCCCCTGGAGACCAAGCTCTGCACCACCCGCGACGGCCACTGGCTCTCCCGGCCGGAGATCTGCCAGTCCCTGGAGGAGCACTACAAGAGCACCCTCATCGCCCGCTACAAGGGCCACACGGACAAGGAGCCCTGCGATTACGAGGACCGGGAGCAAAAAGGCGTGGGCCCCTTCTGAGCAGCCCGCATTCCTCTTGACCGATTCGCCCCGAAGGCGCAAACCCTAGGCGCAACCCGTTCCTTCGCCACCCCACGCCTTCGGATGCGGAACCATGACCGACTCATCATCCCGTTCCCTGCTCGGCACCTCCCTTCGCAACCTTCGCAAGCTCTGGCGCGATGTGCTGCCGGCGAGCTGGCAACGCGGTGGCCGCGCCGTGCGCCCCGCCCTGCCCGACTCCGATCTCGGATCCGTGCGCGCCCAGATCCAGGAGTGCCTGGACGCGAAGGGCGGCGAGGTGTCGGCCCGGGTGCGGGCGGCCGAGCTCGGCGGCACCTACCTCGAACTCGACGAGGAGGGCCGCCACCGCTTCCTCACGCTGCTGGCGGAGGAGTTCGGCGTCGATCGCGATCAGGTGGACGAGGTCATCGAGGCCTACCGGCAGGCCGACGAGGACGGCGCCGCCACGGCCCTGGAGCGCCTGCGCCTCGCCCTGCGCTCGCCGCGCATCCGCCTGCTCACCCAGTTCAACGACCTGCCCGACGGCACCAAGTTCCTCGTGGACATGCGCCGGGACCTGCTGCCCATCTCCCGCCGTTCCGGCAAGCTGAAGGCCTTCGACCAGGAGTTCCAGCGCCTGCTCGCCTCCTGGTTCGACCCCGGCTTCCTCGAGCTGCGCCGCATCGACTGGAGCTCGCCCGCCTCGCTGCTCGAGAAGCTGATGGCCTACGAGGCGGTGCACGAGATCGAGTCCTGGGACGACCTGCGCAACCGCCTGGAAACCGACCGCTGCTGCTACGCCTTCTTCCATCACCACATGCCGGGGGAGCCGTTGATCTTCGTCGAGGTGGCGCTGGTGAACGGCATCGCGGGGAACATCCAGGAGCTGCTGGACGAGGAATCCCCCGAACTCGCCCCGGAGCGCGCCGACACCGCGATCTTCTACTCCATCTCGAACACGCAGCAGGGTCTGCGGGGCATCAGCTTCGGCAACTTCCTGATAAAGCGCGTGGCGGACGACCTTCGCTCCCGCTTCCCCCGGCTGAACCAGTTCGTCACGCTCTCGCCGATTCCCGGCTTCGGGCGCTGGCTGGCCGGCCTCACGGCCGAGGCCTTCGAGGCCGCGGCGAGCCCCGCGAACCGCGCCGCCTTGGCGAAGGCCGCGGGCAGCGAGGACCCCGCCGTGCTGCAATCCTTCCTGGCGGGCACCGGCTGGGCCGAGGATCCCGAGGTGAGCGGGTCGATCGAGAAACCCCTCACGGCACTCGTCGCCCACTACCTGGCGCGGGAGAAGCGCGGGACGCGACCCCTCGACCCGGTGGCGCGCTTCCACCTGGGCAACGGCGCGCGCATCGAGCGCATCAACTGGCTGGCCAACAACTCGGCGGGCGGTCTCGCGCAGTCGGCGGGGCTCATGGTGAACTACGCCTACCGGCTCGAAGAGGTGGAGAAGAACCACGAGGGCTTCGCCGAGTCCGGGGAGATCGCGCTCTCGTCGGAGACCAAGCGACTCCTGAAGTAGCCCGGCGGGTATCCGCAGGCTATTGACGAGCGCCTTCCCAGCGTATTCCTTGTAGCCGACCCGCCGGTCCGGTATCTCCGGGGCCGGCCCATCCCGTCCGAACCGAAGGAGGGTTCCCGTGTCCGATCTTCGCCCCTTCCGCGGCTACCGCCCCCGTCCCGAACTCGCGGACAAGGTGGCCAGCCCGCCCTACGACGTCCTGAACTCCGACGAGGCGCGGGAGATGGCCGCGTCCAATCCCAACAGCTTCCTGCACGTGGTGAAGGCGGAGATCGACCTCGACCCGGGCATCGACACGCACAGCGACCCGGTCTACCGGAAGAGCGCCGAGAACCTGCGGGACCTCATCGAGGGCGACGTGATCCGCCGCGACGAGAGGGACTGCTACTACATCTACCGCCTGGAGATGGGCGGCCACGCCCAGCACGGCATCGTGGGCGGCTGCAGCGTGGACGAGTACGAGAAGGGGCTCATCAAGAAGCACGAGTTCACCCGCCGCGACAAGGAGGACGACCGGGCCCGCCACACGGAGATTCTCCAGGCCAACGCCGGCCCCTGCCTGTTCACCTACCGCGCCCAGGATGCGGTGAAGGCCCTGGTGGAGCGGCTTTCCTCGGGGCAGGATCCCGACACCGACTTCACCGCCGACGACGGCGTGCGCCACACCCTCTGGGTGATCGACGCGCCCGACGAGGTGGCGGCCGTGCGCGAGGCCTTCACGTCCGTGGACGCCATCTACGTGGCCGACGGCCATCACCGCACCGCCTCGGCCCTGCGCGTGCGCGACATCATGAAGGGCGCCAACCCGAACCACACCGGCGACGAGCCCTACAACCACTTCCTCGCCGTGCTCTTTCCCGACGACGAGCTGCAGCTCATGGGCTACCACCGGGTGCTCAAGGACTTGAACGGCCTCGAGACGGACGCCTTCCTGGGCAAGCTGGAGGAGAAGTTCACGGTGGAGCCCACGGACACGCCCGAGCCGCCCACGCAGCAGCAGTTCGGCATGTTCCTGGACGGCAAGTGGTTCCGCGTGGCCGCGAAGCCCGGCACCTTCCCGGCCGACGATCCCGTGAAGAGCCTCGACGGCTCGATCCTGCAGGAAAACCTGCTGGCTCCGGTGCTCGGCATCGGCGATCCCCGCACCGACTCCCGCATCGACTTCGTGGGCGGCGCGCGCGGCGTGGGCGAGCTGGAGCGCCGTTGCGCCGCGGACATGCGCGTGGCCTTCGCCTTCGCGCCGGTGAGCGTGGCCCAGATCATGGCCATCTCCGACGCCGACGACGTGATGCCGCCCAAGTCCACCTGGTTCGAGCCGAAGCTCCGCTCCGGCCTGGTCGTGCGCGGTCTCAAGGACTGATCCGCGCTCGACGCACACCATTAAAAAGGACCCCTGGCAATGCCCGGGGTCCTTTTCCGTTTCGTCTCCGTTCTCCGGCGGCCTCAGCAGCCGCTCGTCGCCACGATCAGCGCGATCAGCTTCTCCTCGTCCTCGATGCCCGCGAGGCCGAGCCAGCCCTTCTGCGTCTTCATCATGGCGACCGTGCCCTGGTAGGGGACCCGGGCCAGGAGCAGGGTCATGCCGTCTCGCGTCGCGGCTTCCCAGCGCTTGCCGAGGCTCGGCAGCAGATCCTCGGCGGAGAGGTTTTTCCACTCCGGCAGGATGAAGAACCGACAGGGCTCGAGCTCGACGACGTAGTCGGCGATCAGCGCGCCGCGCAGTTCCTTCAGGCCGAACAGGCTCTCGCGGACGAAGCGCTCGGTGCCCGCCCGCCGGCCGGCCATGGGCAGGCCGAAGAGCTCCTCGGGCAGGGCGTCCTCCTCATTGGACAGCTTCTCCAGCAGCGAGTCCGCGGTGTCCGCGTCGATGTCGCCCTCCACGGCCACCAGCTTGAGGTAGCGGTCGCCCGAGAGCATGCGGGCCTCGTAGGGGGCCAGCAGGCAGGCCTCGGCGCCGGCTTCGAGAGGGTGTTTCGCGTCGGCGTTCTCGAGCCGGTAGATGCCGAAGGCGTCCAGGGACGAGCCCATGCGGTAGGTCTCCACCGCCATGACGCGCTCGCCGTCGGAGATCTCGGCGTAGGTGAGTCCGCGGAATCCGAAGCCCAGGTAGGCGTCCGCGCCGCCGTTGATGTGTTCCCAGAGGCCGTCGGGGCCGTACTCCGCGAAGGTGTCGGCCACCGGCGTCCAGCCGGGGAGTTCCGGCATGGCGTCGGCCGGAGTTGCCGTCATGAACAGCAGCAGGCCGAGAGCCGCGATTCCTCTACGCATAACGATCCCTTCCATCAGGCCAGCCGCAGGCGCGTGTCGGCCGCGAGCAGATTGGCCTGCACCTGGACGCCGTGGGAGCAGGCATCGAGACAGGGCGCCGAGCAGCCCATGCACTGGAGCACGTTGCGGTCGCCGAGCTTCGCGTACTTGCCCATGGCGTACTTCTCTCGGCCCTGCATGGCGAAGTAGTAGGAGTAGCGCATGATGGTGCTCACCGGCACGTCGCTGGGGCAGACCGAGTTGCAGTCGGAGCAGCCGTGTCGGCAGTAGCGGTCGCCCACCGCGAGGCGGAAGTCGTCGAGCAGGGTCGCGCCGGCGTCGCTGAGCTGGGTGCCGGACAGCGGGAGGAAGCGGCCCATGGTGTCGAAGTCCGGCATGGACACGCAGACCGTGTGCATGTCGGGGTTCTTCAGCACCCACTGCACGCTGGCCTCGTGCATGCGTTCGTCGCTCTCGATTCCGTGCTTCGCGACGAAGGGCTTCATCTGCTCCGTCACCGACATCTGGCTCGCGATCCAGTTCTTGATGTTCTCGATCGCCTGCTCGCGGGAAACGCCGTTCTGCCCCGCGCGCTCGATGTAGTCGAGGTAGGGCTGGAAGGGCGCGTCCTCGTCCCAGGGCTCCACGTTGATGTAGCCGGGCACGGTCTTCATGGCCGTGGTGCCGATGTTCCGCGCCTTGCAGGCCACGAGCACGCGGTCGGCCTCGCTCTCGTTGAGGAAGTTGTAGGTGAGCAGCATGAGGTCGTAGCGGTTGTCCTCGGCGGCGTTCACGAGCACGTCGCCCAGGCCGTCCTGGCCGCGGCCGCGGGGGCCGTGGGAGGAGATGCCGGCGTGCTTCAGGCGGCCTTCGGCCTTCAGCGAGGCCACGGCGGCGTGGAAGCCCTCGTGGGTCACGAGGTCCATGCTCTGGGTGTCGTGGTTGAACAGCGCGTCGGCGCGGTCGGTGTTCATGCGCTCGAGGCAGGCTGTGAAACGGTCGCGAAGGGTGGTTTCGGTGTCGTCCTCGTTCACCAGGAGCTTGGTGGAGATGAAGATCTTGTCGCGATCGAGGAACTGCATCGCCTCGCCGATGGCCCGCTCGGAGGCGCCGCCGCCGTAGGTCTCGGCCGTGTCGAAGTAGTTCAGGCCGTGGTCGTAGGCGTAGCGGATGACGTTCGCGTCCGACACGGGCGCGCAGCCGAGACTGATGTCCGACACCTTGAAGCCCGTGCGGCCCAGGGTACGGTAGCGGCGAATGCCGGGCTCCGTGCCTTCCGAAATGGACATCTCGGCCTTGCCCGATGGCACGATGGCTCCGGCGGCCAGGGCGGCGCCGCCGATCTTGAGAAAGTTTCGGCGGGAGAGATCGCTTCCGGGGGTCCGTTTCACGTCATCCTCCTTGGATGGAGCAAGCCTGAGGCGATGATAGGGGCTGAGCCGGATGAATCCAAGGACCGATTCGGATCGCAGTTTCCTTCCCATCCTCTTGCGGCGGGTGTATCCTGATTCGCGGAAAAGGAGGTCGCCCATGTCCGAAAACCGTCGCTACGCATCGATTCACGACCGCTTCCGCGCCGACCGCAGGCAGTTTCTCAAGGCGGGTGGCGCGATCGGCGCCGGGCTACTGCTCGGCACGCCGGCCGCCTGGGCCGCGGACGAGAAACGCGAGCGCCCGGCCACCAACATCGACGAGGCCATGGCCGTCCCCCGCGGACCCCACGCATTGCCCGGCCCCTTCCCGGGACGCGTGGTCGAGGTGCACGACCCCGATTGCATGCCGGACGACAAGCCCGACGGCGCGCGCGTCGAGGCGATGTTCCGCCGCGGCCTGAACGCCCTCACGAGCGAGGACTCCGGCGCGAGCTTCCGCCGCTTCTTCCGGGCCGATGACATCGTCGGCATCAAGGTGAACCCCGTGGGCGCCGGCCTCATCAGCACGCGGCTGGAGGTGGTGGACGCCATCGTCGCCTGGCTCGAGGAGAACGGCCTGCCGCGCGGCAACATCGTCATTTGGGACCGCTTCGACTACATGCTCGCCGACGCCGGCTACACGCCGGAACGCTACCCGGGTGTACGAATCGAGGGGCTGCAGACCATGGACGAATCGGCCTTCGAGGAGGGCGCCGACCAGAGCGGCTGGCTCGCCGAGGACGGCCGCCACCGCAGCGAGGACAACTTCGACCTGGACTGGGTCTACCGCGCCGAGGTCGACGCGCCCGAAGACCGGAACTATCTCCACCAGCACGTCTTCGCCGACAAGCGCTCGCCCTTCGGCAAGCTGGTGACCCAGGACCTCACCAAGATCATCAACGTGCCGGTGATGAAGAACACCGGCAACGGCATCTCGGTGGCCACGAAGAACATGGGCTACGGGGCCGTCTGCAACACGGGCCGGCTGCACCGGCCGCTCTTCTTCGACGTCTGCACCGAGGTGCTGGCGTTCCCGCCGGTGCGCGAGAAGATGGTGCTGAACGTGGCCGACGCCCTGCGCGCCCAGTACGAAGGCGGCCCGATGCCCAACGCCGCCTTCGCCTACCGCGACGATCGCCTGTTCCTGGCCACCGACCCCTTCGCGCTGGACCGCGTGTGCCACGACCGTCTGGTCGCCAAGCGCAAGGCCGAGGGCATCGCCGTGAACGAGAACCCGATGTTCACCGACTACCTGCGCTACGCCGAGAAGCTCGGCATCGGCGTGGGGGACCCGGCGAAGATCGAGCGGGTGAAGGCCTAGACAATGAGCGCTCGAATCGCGCTGCTGCTGCTTCTTCTGACTCCGCTCCTCGCGGCCGCGCCGCTCCCTGCGGGGTGGGAACCGGAGGGCCCGACGCTCGTCTTCGCCGGGCACGATCTCTACGGACACATCAACGGCGGCGCCGAGCTCTTCCACGAGTTCGGCTTCGAGGAACTGCGCGTCGCCGACTATCGCAACGCGCAGGGCGCGGAGCTGTCGGTGG
The DNA here is from genome assembly GCA_964399495.1 of uncultured bacterium. Lineage (GTDB taxonomy): Bacteria > Krumholzibacteriota > Krumholzibacteriia > JACNKJ01 > JACNKJ01 > CAYNQX01. The sequence continues at coordinate 2,242 of CAYNQX010000059.1, read as the reverse complement.
AGGTCTACCGCATGGCGAGCCCGCGCGACGCGCTGGGCATCTACCTGGCCAAGTGCGGCAAGGAGCGGCCCCACCCGGATCTGGGGATGCGCAACACTGCCAACCGCTACCAGCTCACCGTCGTGAAGGGCGACCGCTTCGCGCAGGTGAACAACTTCGGCGGCGACACCAGCCATCGCGACGCTATGAAGAAGCTCGCCCTCGGCGCCCTGGACAAGGTGGAGGCGGTGCCCACCGACAGCCTGTTCGCGCTGCTGCACGAGGCCTGGCCGCATCCGCACGCGCTGGTGCCCGGCAGCCTTCGCTTCCTCCACGGCACTCTGGCCCTCGAGGCCCTCCACTCGTTTCCGGGTGAGGATCCGCTCCGGCTCGGGGATGAGATCTACGGCGTGGCCGGTCGCTTCTTCGCCGAGACCGGCGTCGCGCAGCGGACCGTGATCGTGGTGGATTATCCGGACATCGCCACGGCGCAGTCGGTGTTCAAGGGCCTCGTTACCGATCCCAAGCGCGTGCGCCACAGCAGCGGTGAAGAGCGCCACAGCTACTTCGAGGGCACGGACGCCCAGGGCCGGCAGGTGGAGCTGCGGGTTTCGTTGCGGCGGCTGCGGGTCATAGTCCATTAACGATGCATTTATGTTGCATCATGTATCGAGGTGTGATGTAGGGTGGTGGTGCTTCAATATCTGAATGATTGTGTGATGCCCTTAATCAATGTCAGGCTTCTTGAGTATGAAGAATCGAATCCGTGCCTAGAGGCGGTCATGGGGGGAGTCTAGTCTACTTGCTGTATTGTGGCCTTGCGTGAGGTTTAGCATAGCAATCCCACACGGAGGCGCAGCTTGCTTAGTACAGGCTCTGCACTGGGCGTCGGATGCGGCCCTCCAATGGAACCTTAAGCTGTGGCAACATTACTGAAGCAGCACAAGTTTCCGAGCATCTGAGAATCCCCGCGCCTCCAGCCGGCAGAAGTACACTCCCGAACTCATTGGATGTCCCTCCTGATCCCGGCCTTCCCAGATCAATTCCTGAGGACCTGCCTCGAGATGACCATCTACAAGTACGGCAAGCTTCCGCCCGGCGATGTCATAGACCGCAACGTGAGTCCGTCCGGCAGCAGCCAGGCTGAACTTGATGCTCGTGCTCGGATTGAATGGATTCGGAAACACACCAATCAGGGCATTGACGAGCGGTGTCGCTTCTACTAACAACGATTTGGTGGCCAGCAATTGCCAGTCTTCGAATCCTTCGCGACCATAGAGATCGTAACTGATCCATCCACCTTCCTGCACGGCTGGGGAGCGGTCTGAGGCACTGTAGGTTCTCGGGCCCATAGACGTGTGGGCGACCTCCCAGTTTTGATCGCCATTACCGCCGTTCACGCGGAAGCTCGTGGGCAAGCCAGAGTCGGTGTACTCCCAGTGCATATTCACTACTCCAGGGAGTGCTTCGACTGAGTAGTGGGAAAGGGATACTGGAGTGTATTGGCATTACAACGGTAGGATCTGCGAGGGCATATAAACATGCGTTTCTGAAAGGGCAATGTTATCTGCCCAGTCCGCGTCAAAACTACCAATGATACGCGAATGCAGTGGATCCGTGATGTCGATCACCTGTAGGCCGGACGCCCTATCTGCTACGTAGACATGGGACTGCAAGATCGCCAATCTATGTGCAGTCCCTGGCGTCTCTACGTGATCATCAATCGTCAGGGTAGTAGGCGCCGTGATGTCGATCACATAGATACCCTGGTAGCCGGATGCGGCGTAGGCATGGGAGTCTGAGATGGCTACGTCGAGAAGGCCATATCCTGGTGGATCAACGACATCGTCGACTATCGGATTGCTAGGGTTCGTGATGTCGATTGCATAGAGGCCAGCACTTCCCGCCGCGAGATAGGCATGGGTATCCGAAAGGGCAACGTTCTGGGCAAAGCCCGGATACGTCGGGACATTGCTGACGAAAATCGGGGGCCCGGGAGTCGAGATGTCGTATACCTGCAAGCCGTGATCATAGTCCGCAACGAAAGCATGCGTCGCCGAGACGGCTACACCAATAGCTTTGCCAGGTGTGTCCACACTGGTATCTATCCTTGGATCGTTGAGATCAGAGATGTCGATCACCAACAGGCCGGATTCAAAGTCAGCGACGTAGGCACGCAATCCCGATTCTGAGATCGCCAAGCTTTGAGAGTAATCCGGTGTTTCTACGAAACCGATTGAATCCGGGGCAACCGGATCTGTGA
>CAYNQX010000058.1:6903-13911 GCA_964399495.1 uncultured bacterium | reverse complement strand
GAGTGGCGGGGCGAGGGCCGCGTGGGCCCTCGCCCCGGTCTCGCCTGCCAAGCGGGCTGACGATAGGGGAAAGATGAAGGTGTGGCAAGGCGAGCTCGTCGCCGGACTGCTCCCGGCCCTACTGAGTAATGGCTACGCCCGCCTGAACGATTGTGCTTGGACTGAAGGGAAAGGCCATCGACTCGTCGCCCAACACCCGACGTTCGCCAATCTTCCCACGAATCCCGAACACCTCCGAGATCCGCCACGTACCGGTGAGTGCCAGGTCGACCACAACCCGGATCGGCCCGCCTGAACAAGGATAGTAGCAGTGTGAGCGATCGTCGAAACCGGCCAGCCCGATCCCGGCGTCGCAGGCGCCGGTGAATGCGCCCTTCCTCAGCCAGTTCATGCGATGCACGCTCGAGAGGTAGGAGTGATCGATCGTCATTGGATTGTCCGCGGGGTCAACCGGTGAGAGACTCACGGTCGCGAGTCCGAGACGAATCCCGTGGGCGATCCGGTTCCGGAGTCCCACCGGAGGACCGGGCCAGAACTCGACTTCGCCCCCTCGGAAGGGTGAGGCCCGGAAGGAGATCGGGTTGGGGGCATAGGGCTCGCCGAGGGTATCCAGCGCATACCCTCGGCTGAGATAGATCGCCGCTTCCATGCTCAGCGCGGGGTGGTCCTGGATCAATAAAACCAGGAGCAGAAACATGCAGATCAGACGCAAGACGTCACCCTGGCCTGCGATCATCGACCTTCATCTTTCGAAAGCATCCTCAAACACTCCGCCACCCCGGCCTCCACCTGCGCGTCGCGCCCCTGCAGCGCTTCCTCCGGCACATCCGGCACCATGATGTCCGGCTGCACGGGAATGTTCTCCAGGTTGTCGCCGATGCTGCCGTCGGGGTTCAGGCGCCACCAGCCGGAGCCGGGCACGCGGAAGGTGGTGCCGTCGATGAGCTGCACGTTGTTGGTGCCGATGACCGCGCCGAAGGTAGGCATGCCCACCACGCGGCCGAGGTCGAGGGCCTTGAAGCCCCAGGGAAAGATCTCGCCGTCGCTGTAGCTGCGCTCGTTGGTGAGCAGCACGATGGGGCCGTCCCAGCGGTGCTGGGCGTCGATGGTGCCGCTGCGCTTGCCGCGACTCTTGGTGTAGCCGTAGGTGCGCCGGCTCAGGAAGGTGAGCACGCGGTCGTGGATGCTGCCGCCGTTGTTGTAGCGGATATCCAGGATCAGCCCCTCCTTGCCGCGGGCGTGGGCGAAGAGGTCGGCCAGGAAGGCGTCCCAGTTGCCGTCGCCCATGGCGCTCATGTGCAGGTAGCCCAGGCGGCCGCCGGAGAGCTCGTCCACCATGGCGCGGTTTTCGTCCATCCAGTGGCGGTAGTCCTGCCACCAGACGCTGCGGGCCGGCTCCACGGTGATGGTGCGCGTGTCGCCGCCCTCGGCCTGCACGAGCAGGTCCACCTCCTCGCCCGCCTTGTGGTTGAGCAGGGGATAGGGGTTCGCGCCCGCTGCGATCTCCTCGCCGTCGATGGCCAGGATGACCTCGCCGGCCTCGACCCGCCGGCCCTCGCGGTCGAGGGGGCCGCGGTGGAGCACCTTCGCGACGCGGAGGCCGGGGCCCTCGTAGGCGTCGTCGGGGGTGAAGCCGAGCAGACCGGTGCGGTCGTTGCCGCTGCTGTTGCGGGGTCCGCCCCAGGCGCCCAGGTGGCTGGCGTTGAGCTCGCCGATCATGCTGCGCAGCACGTCCTTGAAGTCCTCGTACATCACGGCCTCGGCGGCCATGGGCTCGTACTTCTCGCGCAGCGCCCGCCAGTCCTTGCCGTGGAAGTTCTCGTCGTAGAAGCCGTCCTCGAGCAGGCGCCAGGCCTCGCCGAACTTCTGGAGGCGACGGGCGCGGGCGTCCACGGTGATCGGCGCGGAGAAGCCGTAGGTCTTGGGCGAGGCGCCCTTCTCGTTGGCGACCTCGCGCACCTGCTCGCCGCCCACGTAGCGCACGCTCTTGCTGTCCTCGCTCCATAGCATGCGGTCGGGGCGCGCGCCGCCGCGGGTGAGGCGGCGCAGGTTGTCGCCGTCCCAGTCGACGGACCACAGGTCCATCTCGCCCTCCACCATGTCGGTGCGCAGGGCGTAGTGCTTGCCGTCGGGGCTCTGGTCGTAGTCCCAGTAGAAGCCGCGCACGGTGGTCACGGTGCGGATGCGGTCGGGGATCTCGTTCCAGTCGATCTTCACTTCGAGGGCGGGCTCCTCCTCGGCCTCCTCGTCATCGTCCTTCGCCTTGTCCTCCTTGTCGCCGCTCTCCTCTTCCTCCTCCTCGCGCTCCCGCTCGCGGCGGCTCTTGTCCGCCTCCTCGTTCGTGAGCCAGAGGTAGCGGATGCTGTAGTCGCCCTCGTCGGTGCGGCTGGCCCAGGCCAGGCGTTTGCCGTCGCCGGTCCAGAGCGGGTGGAAGTCGTCGTTGGGGTGGGTCGACACGTTCACCGGCTCGAACTCCTCGACCGTCAGGTCCACGACGAAGATGTCCTCGGCGCTGCCGTGGTTCGTGGTGCTGTAGGCCAGATAGCGGCTGTCGGGCGACCAGTCGACGTGGAGCACCTCGGGCTCGTCGACGAGCAGGCGCTCGTTCTCGCCGTCGGGGTCCATCCCCCAGAGGAAGTCGGTGCCCTTGAGGTAGAGCACCGTCTCGCCGTCGGGGCTCACGTCGGGCCGCGACTCGTTCGCGGGGTCGTCGGTGAGGCGGACCTCCTCGCGGTAGCGGCTGCGGCCGAGGCGCTCCTCGTCCTCGTCGCCGCTGCGCAGCAGGAACAGGTCGTCGCCGCCGTGGCGGTCGCTCACGTAGAGGAGCTCGTTCTCGTTCAGCCAGGCCAGGTCCTTCTCTCTCGCGTCGGTCTTGGTGAGGCGCACGGCGTCGCTCAGCTCGCCGTCCTTGACGAGGCCGCAGTAGATCTCGCCCTGGACCACGAAGGCGAGCTGCTTCTCGCCGGGCGCGAAGGCGTACTCGGTGGCGCCGCGGGAGATGACGCGGTGCGCGAGCGGGTTCCTCTTGAGATCGCCGGGACAGTCGACGGCCAGCGGCGTCGGTTTGCCGCCGGCGGTGGACATCGTCCAGAGCCGGCCCTCGGACTCGAAGGCGGCCGTGCCGCCGTCGCGACTCACGCAGAGCCACTGCATGCCGTCGGACTTCAGGTGGCTGATCTGCGTCGGCGGGCCGGCGGGGTCGATTCTGCCCTCGCCGAAACGCAGGTCCTGGCGCCACAGGTTCTTCACGCCGTCCTCGCGCTCGCTCTGGAACAGGATCGCCTTGCCGTCGGGGCTCCAGTGGGGGTGGTCGTCGTCGCCGGGCCATGCGACCAGGTGGTGGCTGGGGCCGCCGTCCACGTGGCGGATCCAGATGTCGCGGCTGGCCGGGCCGCGGTAGCCGCGCCGCCACCAGTTGGTGTAGCCGCGCAGGTAGGCGATCCACTGGCCGTCGGGGCTCGGCGTGGCCTGCCACGCGAGGTCGTGGATCACGCGCGTCGGCCGGCCGCCCTCGCGGGGCACGCGGTAGACCAGGTTCTGGCGGCTCTCGCGTCGGCTGCCGAAGTAGAGGGCGTCGCCGCCCGGGCTCCAGTCGAACATCGCGTCCGCGTCGCTGTGGAAGGTGAGGCGCTCGGGCGCGCCGCCGTCCAGGCCCACGACGAAGACGTCGGGGTTGCCGTGGCGGTCGCTGCTGAACGCGATCTCGCGTCCGTCCGGCGACCAGACGGGATAGGTGTCGTGCGCCCCGTGCACCGTGAGGCGCCGGGCGTCGCCGCCCGCGGTGGGAGCCACCCAGATGTCGCCCCTCCAGGAGAAGGCGATGCGGGAGCCGTCGGGGCTCAGGTCGGGGTGCCGCGCGCCGAAGGGTTCGACGGCCAGCGCAAGAGTCGCGAGCCCGACAAGGAACAGGAACAGAGCGAGACGCGGAATGACGCGAATCATGACACCCTCCGAAGATCGTGGACGACAGGGACAAGGAAAGATGGAAAGTAGCATGAGGGCCGTACGGATTACAGAACCGATAGATGCGGAAGGATCCGCACAGGATTCCCAAACTGGCAATCGCAGCATCTATGTGGGATAATTCAATCCGAAATCAGCGCCTGCATACCTGCGCTCACCCCTTCCGGAATCACTGTTGCGCCCCACCGCGGCAGGCTCCCGACGAGGATCCTTGCAAGACGGGCAAAGAAGGACGACGGACCTCCTCGAGGCCTTTCTGCTCGAGTTGCCCGGTGCCAAGGAGCACCTGGCCGCCGCCCTCTATCCGATCATGCTCGGAACCGCCATGGGAATCCTGGGCGAGACCTTCGAGGAGTCGGAGGACGCGGTGCAGGACGCGCTGATCTCCGTGTTCGCCTACCTGAGGAAGCGCGGCGAGTTCGGCGGGAACGTCGAGGCTTTCGCGGTCACCGTCACGCGCAACCGCTGCCTCGACCTTCTGCGTCGCCGCCGCCGCAATGCCGGCCCGGGCGCTCTGCAGGGCCGAGTCGATGAATCGAGTCCGGATCCCCTGAGCAAGGTCATCGACGAACAGCAGCGTCGAAACCTGGCCAGGGCCTTCGATCGGCTCGACCCCGACTGCCAGAACCTGTTGATCCAGAATTACTTCCAGGGAAAAACCATCAAGTGGATCAGCCGCCGGACCCCCGGCGGCAAGCTGCAGTTCACGTATTACCGCCGACGTCGCTGCCTGGAAAAACTGGGCAGGCTGTTAAATCTGCTGGAGAGCGACGTTGAGTGAGAGGAGACTTCCCCCTCCCGAGGACGATGGCATGAACTTCAGAAAACCCGCCCCACCCGTTCACCGTTACCGCTGCGTCGAGCCGCGAGTGGGCCAGCAGATCCTGAGCTTGCGCGAGGAGTCCCTCGACGCCGACCTCCGCGAGGAACTGCGGGACCACCTCGAGATCTGCCGCCACTGCCAGGGCCTGCTCGAGCTCGAGGACGCCCTGCGCGACGGCCTCGCGCGCGGTGATTTCGGCCCGCGCGCGACACGTCCGATCTGGCGCCGCTCCGGCGCCCTGATGGTGGCCGCCGCCGTGCTCATGTTGATCTTCAGCTTCACGATGTTCCAGCCCGACACCTCCGTCTCCGATGTGCCGAGCATGGGCTTCATCGAGAACGTCAATGTCGTGGACAGCACGGCGCTCTACTACACCGTGGGCAGCCATGGATCCGTCTACTTCCAGGACGATGGGGTCATCTTCGACCTGCGTTCCCTCAGCCAGGATTCCCTGCTGATGAAGTCCTATCGATTCATCCTGGACCTCGATCATCCCGAGTACCGCGAGCGCGGCAGCTCCCTGCGGCTTCGCTTCGTCGGCGCCGGAACCGATACGAGAATCGAAGGGCGGCGAAGCCTGGAGACGAGACACCACTTCTTCATCGGCAAGGATCCCGACGCCTGGCGGCTCGACCAGCCCGCGTACGCGGAACTCGTCTATCGAGGGCTCTGGCCCGGCGTCGATCTGGTGTTCCGCGAGGAGAGCGGCAGGATCACCTATCACCTCGAAGGCGAGAGCGCCACGGGCATGACACGCCCGCCCTTCGTCATCGAGGGGGCGGACAGTCTGGATTCGAGCGACCCGGAAGGCGCTCGCGTCTATCACACCTCCGAGGGCGAGTTCGTCGAACTGCCGCCGGATGGGGATCGCGATGACGGCGTCTTTCTCTGGATGGACGAGGCCGAGTCGAGAAGCCTCTGGGACACGCATTCGGCGGACAACCGGGATCGACTGCGGCTCAGCAGCTTCATCGGCGGCTACGAGTTCAAGGTGGGAACGAGCCTGGCGCTGGACCGCCACCGGAACATCGTCGTCGGCGGCCTGGTGGCCACCCTCGGCGTTCCCGGTTCACCCGGTCTTCACGACGAGATGGTCACGGGGCAGACGGACGCATTCATCGCCAAGCTGAGTCCCGACGGAAACCGGCTGCTCTGGTGCACCTACCTGGGCGGCGAGGGCGGTATCGAGAGCGTGGGCCGGATCCTGGTCCGGGACGACGACACCATCGTCGCCACCGGCAGAACCAACGCCCCCGACTTCCCGACCACGGCCGGCGCCCACGACGAGAGCTATTCCGATCTCGAGGACGAGGCCCGGGATCCCGGTTACCACGACAGCTTCATCGTGACCCTGGGGGCCGAGGGGAACACCCTCGAGTACGCCACCTTCCTGGGCGGCAGCGGGAGCGACAAGATCAACGATCTCTGCGTCGATGAATCGGGCGACCTCTACCTGGTGGGCGGGACATCCTCCGCCGACTTCCCGAAAACGGACGATGCCGCGGCGGCGCCCCGAAGTGCCGAGAACCGGCTCGCCAGTTCCGACCTCTTCGTGGCCAAAATCACGGGCGACCTTTCCACGCTGGAGTGGAGCACCGTCATCGGCGGCGAGGACCAGGACCAGGGTTTCGGCATCGCCCAGCGCGACGGCGCCGTCTTCATCGTGGGCATGACCGGATCGAGGAGCTTCCCGACGACGCCCGGGTCGCCGCAGCCGGAGTTCGGCGGGGGTCGTTTCGACTGCCTGGTGGCATCCCTGGCCGCCGAAACGGGCGCGCTGCGCTGGAGCAGCTTCCTGGGGGGCGAAGGCGACTGGGATTACGCCTTCGACGTGGCCGTCGACGATCGGGAGCGGGTGATCGTGACCGGCTCCGCCTTCTCCGCCGACTTCCCCGTGACCGACGGCGCCTTCGACACGAGCTACAACTGCGACGTGGAGAAGGGCGGCAACGACGTCTTCCTGAGCGTGATCTCCCACGACGGCAGCGAGTTGATCTACAGCAGTTACCTCGGAGGCGGGCACACCGACTTCACCCAGGAGCTGGCCCTCGGCCGCCCCGGCGAGGTGTTCCTGGTGGGGCACACCGCGTCGTCGGACTTCCCCGTGACACCGGGCTCCTACGACACCCAGCACAACGGCGGCAACTTCGATGCCTTCCTGATGCGCTTCGACTGGGAGCGGGGAGTGATTCTCGACGCGAGCCTGCTGGGCGGCAGCGGAG
>CAYNQX010000058.1:0-6803 GCA_964399495.1 uncultured bacterium | reverse complement strand
TTCGACTGGGAGCGGGGAGTGATTCTCGACGCGAGCCTGCTGGGCGGCAGCGGAGACGACTGGGGCTGGAGCCTGGCCCTGGCGGATCCGGATACGCCGGTGATCCTCGGGCAGACATCCTCCCTGAACTTCCCCACCACGCCGGGGGCCTACGACCGCACGCCGAACCGCACGCTCTTCGACATCTTCGTGGCGAAGCTCGTCTGCGCTCCGGAGGGTTGATCCGGTTTCGGGAGTTCGTGCGCCGTCAGTCCCGCTTCCGCAGTCCCTGCGCGAACACCGGCACGTTGTTGCCCACCACCTCGTCGGTGGAGAAGGTGGTGTGGTCGAGATTGTTCCACAGCTCGACGTTCACCGCGCAGTCCATCACCATTCCCACGAAGCAGCGCGCCGTGATGCGGGGGTTCACCTGCCGCAGCTCTCCGCTTTCGATGCGGTCGCGCAGCTCCTCGCGGAGGTAGGTGATGTAGGGCACGCGGAACTCCTTGAACAGCAGCTCGGCGCCGCGAAAGCCCTCGAGGCTGCTGTAGAGGAGCATGCGCAGCAGCTCGCGATCCTCGCGAGTGGTGTTCAGGATGTGCCGGGCGATGGTGTAGAGCACGTCCTCGATATCGTCCAGGCCCTGGTGCTCGGCCAGGTAACCGGCGATCTGGTGATGCCGGCTCTTGCTCCGGATCACCGCCTCGTAGAGCGCTTCCTTGCTGTCGAAGTGCTTGTAGATGGCGGCCTCGGTGATGCCGCAGCGCCGGGCGATCTGGCGGATGGTCGTGCCCTCGTAGCCACCGTCGGCGAACAGGGCGCCGGCGTTCTGGATCAGGCACTCTTTGCGGCTGGGCGCGGCTTCGGAGAATTGCATGTCTCACCTGGATTTCATCGGGAAAACAACGTTTACTAGCTCCCTGGGATTCTAAGCCATAACCCTCGCCAAGGCAAACGATTGGGCCGTCCGGCACGCCGCCCGTTGACGCCGAACCTCCCGGAGCCTAGAGTGTGACTCCCGGCGCTCCCGACCTTCATCGGGCGCGGCGGCCTTTTTCCGATCACCATTCAGGGGACACCATGATCATCATCCTCAAGAAGTCCGCCACCAAGGACGACGCGGACAGCTTGATGAAAATCATCCAGGAGCAGGGGCTCGAGCCCCTCTACATGCCCGGCAGCGAGCGCACGGTGCTCGGCGCCCTGGGTGACGAGCGGGTGCTGGCCACCATGGCCCTGGACGCCTACCCCTTCGTCGACCGCGTCGTGCCGATCCTGAGCCCCTACAAGCGCGCCAGCCGGGAGCTGCAGACCCACGACACGCTGGTAAAGGTGAAGGGCGTGCCGATCGGTCCCGGCCACCTCACGCTGATCGCCGGGCCCTGCGCCGTCGAAACGGAAGAGCAGATCATCGCCTCCGCCCACATGGTGCGGGACGCGGGCGGCCACATCCTCCGCGGCGGCGCCTACAAGCCCCGCACCAGCCCCTACAGCTTCCAGGGACTCGAGGAGGAGGGCCTGCGCCTGCTCGAGCTGGCCGGCGCCGAGAGCGGCCTGCCCGTGGTGACGGAGATCACCGACGTCCACGATCTCGACAAGGTGGCCTCCGCCGTCGACATGATCCAGGTGGGCGCCCGCAACATGCAGAACTTCCGGCTGCTCAAGGAGCTGGGACGCTCGGGCAAGCCGGTCCTGCTCAAGCGCGGCATGAGCGCCACCTACAACGACTTCCTGATGAGCGCCGAGTACATTCTCAACGAGGGCAACCCCGATGTGGTGCTCTGCGAGCGCGGCATCCGCACCTTCGAGAGCGGCACCCGCAACACCCTCGATCTCAACGCCGTGCCCTATCTCAAGGAGCGCACGCATCTGCCGGTGATCGTCGATCCGAGCCACGGCACCGGGATCCGCGACATGGTGCTGCCCATGTCCAAGGCCGGCGTGGCCGCCGGCGCCGACGGGCTCATCATCGAGGTGCATCCCGAGCCCGACCACGCGCTCAGCGACGGCCAGCAGTCCCTGTTCCCCGATCAGTTCGCCGCGCTGGTGAAGCAGGTGGCGCGCTACGGCGAGCTCGAGGGCCGGGTCCTGCCGTGAGCGAGGGCGGCTTCCGGGCGGGACGGGCGCATCCGCTCTCCAAGGTCCTGCCCCGGGCCGAGGATCCCCTGCGCCTCTTCTCCGCGCTCACGGGCGGCGGCGAGGCGCCCTGCGCTTTCCTGCTCGAGAGCGCCGACACCCATCGCGAACACGCCGTCCGCAGCCTCGGCTGCGCCGACCCCGCCCTGCGCCTCAGCGGTCGCGACCGCGACTGGGCGCTGGAGGCGCTGGCTCCCCGCGGCGAGCGGCTCCTGGCCCTGCTGAAACCCCTGCTGGAGCAGGCGGACCTCGGCCTCGAGAGCGAGTACGCCGGCGAGAACGGCCCGGCGCTGCTCGGCGGCGTCCTGCCGCCGCGTCTGACCGGCCTCGTCCATGAGCGGGACCGGCTCCAGGACGTCGGCCCCATGGATCTGCTGCGCCTCATCCAGGGCGCCTTCGAGTTCGAAGGCGGCGGCGGCTTTCCGCCCGGCGGCCTCTTCGGCGCCTTCGCCTACGATTTCGTCGACGGCTTCGAGGCGCTGCCCGATGAGCAGGACGACCCCAACCCCGTGCCCGACTACCTCTTCGTGCTCGCCGACCGCATCTTCGAGGTGGACCACATCAACCACCGCACGCGGATCATCGCCACGGTGTTCACGGCCGAGGGCGAGGCGCTGCGCGAGAGTCCCGACTACCACGACGCGCAGGAGTTCATCCGCGGCTGCGAGGAGGCCGCCGGCGCGGCGCCTCCGCTCGAGGAACTGCCTCCGCCTCCCGAGCTGGGCGAGGACGAGGTGGAGATCGACCTGAGCGACGCCGAGTACCGCGAGGTGGTGGAGCGCTGCAAGGAGCACATCCTGTCGGGGGACGTGTTCCAGATCGTGCCCAGCCGCAGCTTCACGGCGCCGCTGCGCGAGGAGCCGCTCACCGTCTATCGACGCCTGCGCACGCTCAACCCCAGCCCCTACATGTTCTTCTTCCGCATGGGCACGCACACCCTGCTGGGCGCGAGTCCCGAGACGGCGCTCAAGGTGGAGCGCGAGGGACGGCGCGTGTCGATACGTCCCATCGCCGGCACGAAGCCGCGAGGGATCCGCGAGGGCGGAATCGACCACGACCTCGACTCCCGCTACGAGTCCGAGCTGAAGCTCGACGCCAAGGAGCTGGCCGAGCACGTGATGCTGGTGGACCTGGCGCGCAACGACGTCTCCCGCGTGAGCGAGCCGGGCAGCCGCCGGGCCGACGAGCTGATCGTCGTGGAGAAATACAGCCACGTGCAGCACCTGGTGAGCCGGGTCAGCGGCACGCTGGCCGAGGAGCTCGATCCCCTGCACGCCTATCTCGCCACCATGAACATGGGCACGCTCACCGGCGCGCCGAAGGTGGAGGCGATGCGCCTGCTGCGGCGCTACGAGAAGAGCCGCCGCGGGTTCTACGGCGGCGCCGTGGGCTACTACCTGCTGGACGGCGAGTTCGACACGGCCATCGTGATCCGCTCGCTGCTGCTCTCGGAGGGCGTCGCGGTGGCGCGGGCCGGCGCGGGCGTGGTGTACGACTCGGTGCCGCAGCGGGAGGCCGACGAGACGCGCGGCAAGGCGCGCGCGCCGCTGACGGCGCTGGGCCTGGGGGCGACCCAGAGGGAGGTGAAGCCGTGAAGGTGCTCTTCATCGACAACTTCGACTCCTTCACCTACAACCTGGTGGACGAGTTCGAGAAGCGGGGCGCGCAGGTGGCGGTGTTCCGCAACGACATTCCGCTCGACGCGCTGCGCGAGCTCCTGGCCGAGGAGCGGCCCGAGCTGCTGGTGATATCGCCGGGGCCGTCCACGCCCGCGCGCGCGGGCGTGTGCATGGATGCCGTGCGGGAGTTCGCCGGGCAGCTGCCGATCTTCGGGGTCTGCCTGGGCCATCAGGTCATGGTGGAGGTGTTCGGCGGCAAGGTGGACCGCGCGCCGCTGCCGGTGCACGGCAAGGCCAGTCCCGTCGAGCACGACGGCAGCGGATGCTTCGCCGGCCTGGAGAACCCCATGGCCGTGGGGCGCTATCACAGCCTGGTGGGCGTGAAGATGCCCGAGGTGCTCACCGAAACCGCGCGGACGGGGGATATTGTAATGGGCCTGGCCCACCGGGAGCTGCCGGTCTGGGGCGTGCAGTTTCACCCCGAGAGCATCCTCACGCCCACGGGCGGGCTGCTCATCGAGAACGTGATGCGCTGGGCGCGCGAGATCGCGAAGGAGACGGAAGCATGAGCCGAGCGCTGATCCTGAAGAAGCTCCTGGAGGGAGGCGACCTCACCTTCGAGGAGACTCGACTCGTGATCGGCGAGATCATGCGCGGCGAGATGGAGCCGGCGGTGATGGCCGGGGTGCTCGTCGCGCTGAAGATCCGCGGCGAGAAGCCGCCGGAGATCGCCGGCGCGGCCAGGGCCCTTCTAGAAGCGGCCGTTCCGTTGAAGACGGAGCGGACGCCCATAATCGACACCTGCGGCACGGGCGGGGACGGCCACCACAGCATCAACATCTCCACCGCCTCGGCCATCGTGCTCGCGGCGGCGGGGCTCGCCGTGGCCAAGCACGGCAACCGGGCGGTCTCCAGCCGCTCCGGCAGCGCCGACGTGCTCGAGGCCCTGGGCATCGCGATCGAGCTGGGCCCCGAGGCGAACGGCAAGCTGCTGGATGAACTGGGCATCTGCTTTCTCTTCGCGCCGCGCTACCACCCGGCCATGAAGAACGTGATGCCCGTGCGCCAGGCCCTGGGCACGCGCACGATCTTCAACCTGATCGGCCCCCTGAGCAATCCGGCGCGCCCGAACGCCCAGGTGCTGGGCGTCCACAGCGAGTCGATGCTGGAGCCCATGGCCCAGGCCCTGCTGGACATCGGCATCGAGCGCGCCTTCGTGGTGCACGGCTCCGGCATGGACGAGCTGGCCCTGCACGGGCCCAGCCGCATCATGGCGGTGGAGGGCGGCGGCCTGCGTCCCCTCGAAGTGAATCCCGAATCCCTTGGCGTGGAGGCCGCGCCGCCGGAAGACCTGGCCGGCGGCGACGCGCAGGAGAACGCCAGGCTGCTGCGCGACCTGCTCGGCGGCCGCGACACCGGCCCCCGCGCCCGCGCGGTGGCGCTGAACGCCGCTGCCGGCCTCGTGCTGGCGGGCGCCGAGGACGACTGGGGCGCCGCCTACCGCCGCGCCATGGAGCTCATGGCCGCGGGCGAGCCCGAGAGGCTGGTCGACCGCTGGGCCGAGGCGAGCAAGGATCTGAAATGAGCGACTCCGTACTGGGCGGCATCCTCGAGCACAAGCGCCGGGAGCTGGCGGCCGTCATGGCCGAACGCCCCCTGTCGAGCTTCGCCGCGGAGCTGACGCCGTCCGACCGCGAGTTCCGCGCCGCGCTGGCGGCGCCGGGCCGCCGACATATCCTCGAGGTGAAGAAGGCCAGCCCCAGCCGGGGCGCGATCCGTCCCGACCTCGATCTCGGCGAGCTGCTTCGCCTCTACGAGCGGCATGCCGACTGCATCAGCGTCCTCACCGACGCGCGTTTCTTCGGCGGCGACGCCGAGGACCTGCGCAAGGCGCGCCGTCTCACCACGCGTCCGATCCTGCGCAAGGACTTCACGATCGATCCCTACCAGGTGGCCGAGGCGCGCCGGCTCGGCGCCGACGCCGTGCTGCTCATCGTGGCGGCGCTGTCCCGGGAACAGTTGAACGAGCTCGCGGCCGCGGCGCGCGAGTGGAACATGGACGTGCTCGTCGAGGTGCACGACGAAGGCGAGCTGGATCGCGCCCTCGACATGGGCGCCGACCTGGTCGGCATCAACAACCGCAACCTGAAGGACCTCAGCACCGACCTCGCCGTCACCGAGCGCCTCGCGCCGCGGGTGCCCGAGGGCGTGGTGACGGTGAGCGAGTCGGGCGTCGAACGCCACGCGGACCTGCGCCGCCTCGCGCCGCTGGTGGACGGCTTCCTCGTGGGCAGCAGCATCCTGGCCGCGACGGACATGGCCACGCAGGTGAAGGAGCTGGTGTACGGGCGCGTGAAGGTGTGCGGCATCACCGGTCGCGCCGACGCCGAGGCGGCCCTGAAGGCCGGCGCGAGCTGGCTGGGTTTCATCTTCCATCCGCCGAGCAAGCGCTTCGTGGAGCCGGAGCTCGTCGCGGAGATCGTGCGTGGGTTGCCGGGCAGGAAGGTGGGGGTGTTCGTCGATCAGTCGGTCGACGAGATTCTCGAGATCGCCCGCCGTGACTGCCTGCACGGCCTGCAGCTCCACGGCAACTACGACGAGCGCGCGATGGCGGCCCTGAAGCTGCAGCATCCCGATCTGTTCGTGGTGAAGGTGCTGCCGGTGGCCGGCGAGCCGGTGGCGCTGCCGGAGTCGGCGGCGGCGGACTTCTTCCTGTTCGACACCTACGACCCGGTGGTTAAGGGCGGCACGGGGCGGCGATTCGACCATGCGCTTCTCGACCCGCTCATCGCGGCCGATCCCGAGCGCTTCCGCGAGCGGGTGATTCTGGCCGGCGGGTTGAACGCGGAGAACATCGCGGAGGCCGCCGCGCTGCAGCCGGCCTGTCTCGATCTCGCCAGCGGCGTGGAGTCGGAGCCGGGGAAGAAGGATCTCGGCAAGCTGGCGGCGCTGTTCGAGGCTTTGCGGTAGGGCTGTTTCGTGCTTGATCGGGTGGCGATAACCGCGCCGCGGAATCCACATAAATCGTTGTTATTATTGTGCTTAGGGGTTGATTTCGCGTGCGTTGCA
>CAYNQX010000057.1:0-14184 GCA_964399495.1 uncultured bacterium | reverse complement strand
GTGCGCAACAGCGCCGGCGACCGTGACTAGTGTTCAATTTCGATTGATTCGTCACCTCCATTTATGTTTTTTACACATTGCAGTGACACATCATGGGAAAGGCTCCGCCCGGGAAGCGGCGCGGTGTCGGGAATGGAGGTTCCAATGAAGCGCTTCGGATTCACGACTCTGGCCATCGCCGCCCTGCTCGTCATGACCGGTACCGCCCGGGCGGAAAAGGGCACCAAGATCTTCGACATCTACGGCAGCTATTTGAAGCAAAGCGGAGATGCGTACGAGACGTCCAGCAGTGACGGGCTCACCACCTTCGGCGCCGGCGGAGGGCTCATGCAGTTCGTCCACGAGAACATCGGAATCGGTGTGGGGACGGAATACAGGCGGGCGGAGTGGGGTGCCGCCGTCAGCAGTGAGTTCAAGATCGGTCCGCGCGCGGCCCTATTCTTCAATCCCGACTGGCGGGCACGAACCACGCACCCATTCGTGGGCGGCGCCTGGTTCTACACCAAGCACACCAGCGAACTCGGATCGACTGAGTTTTCCTCCACCACGAGCACCCTCGCGATCAGCGGCGGCCTGCTCAACATGTTCACCGAGTCGGTGGGCCTTCACGTGAAGTGCACCTACAACATGGACACGCTCACACCCGACGAGGGCGATTCCGTGGACGGCATGCGCCTGGTGTTCGGAGCGGGTTTCAACGTGGTGCTGAGATAGAGGGATTCCGCGAGACCTGAAATGAGGAACCGGCCCGCCGCGGCGCGGGCCGGTTTCTATCTGCCCGCGAACCGCCGCCCGACCGCGGCCAGCGGCAGGCTCCCGCCGGCCGGATGCGCATCGAGCGCGCGCCGCAGCGCCGCCCGCAGCGAGGGCGCATCGGCCAGGGACGAACGCTCCGCCTCGCGCAGCCGGACCCGCAGCTCACGGGCCGGCCGCAGGGAGAGCAGTCGGCTCAGACGCAGCGCGCCGGGCAGATCGCCCGTGTCCAGCGCCCGCCTCCATTCGATACCCAGCGCGCGCCCCCAGCCCTTCCTTTCGGCAAGGGCTTCCCGAGCCATCCAGCGCGGGGCGTAGTGGGGATCGGCGGCCAGGGAGACCAGGTGAGCATGGCCGCCCAGCTCCTGCCGGCCCAGCAGGTAGGCGATCTCCTTGCGGACGAAGACGTGGCTCTCCTCCCGCGCCAGCAGCTTCTCGCAGGCGCGCAGCAGCAGCTTGCGCTGCACGCGGCCCAGGTCGTTCAACCGCGCCAGTGCGGCCAGGGCGCTCACCTCGTCGCGGTGGTCGCGGGGTTCGGCCAGCAGGGCCATCAGGTCGGGGAAGGCCCGGGCGTCGCCGATCTCCTCGAGGCACCAGGCCGCCTGACGCCGGTACTCGGACGGACCCTCGCGCAGCAGCTCCCGCAGCGCCGGCACGGCGGGCGCGCCGATGGTCTTCAGCGCGTCCTTGATGCGGTGGCGACGCCGGGCGACATCCGTGTCGAAGTGGGGGATCAGCGCGGCGATGGCCGCCTCGGGATTCGCCGTGAGGGAATCCATGCCCGCCTTCTGCCAGTCGCGGAAGCGGGGCTCGCCGGAGCTGGCCATGAGGAAGTAGTCGTTCATCGTCCAAGCCGCGGCACGATAGGGCACCGCCTCGCCGGGGTTCCAGACGGGGCCGGCGATGGCGACGTCGCGGTCGAGCAGCGTGCCCTCGAGGGAGCCGTGACGCTCGCCGCTCTCGCCGCGCGCGCTGAACCAGTCTTCGCCGCTGCCGTCCACCAGCAGGCCCACGCTGCCGAAATGCCGGCGCGGGTTGCCGTAGGCCGGGGCCGTGTCGCTCTTCGTCAGGTAGCCGTCGAGGCCGCCGCCGTCGAGCAGCATGCCGATGCCGTTGGCGCTGCCCGCGCCCTGGCTGAGGTCGTCGCAGGAGTAGCGGTCGTTGCCCGCGGCGTCCCGCAGCAGCCCGAAGGCGAGGTCGTGGCCGCAGCCCTGGCCCACGCCGTGGCTCGAGTAGCTGTCGTTGCCGCCGTCGTCCAGCAGGAACCCGAGGGCCAGATGGATGCCCGCGCCCTGCGCGTACTGGTAGGCGTCGTAGCTGTCGTTGCCGCCCTCGTCGAGCAGGAGGCCGAGGGCGTACCAGTAGGCCGAGCCCTGGCCGTAGATGTCGGCGAGGTAGCTGTCGTTGCCCGCCGCGTCGCGCAGGATGCCGATGCCGCCCGACCAGTCCGGCCGCGCGCCGATGGAGAAGCCCTGGGAGAGCGTGAGGCTGTGGTCCTCGTAGCGCAGGATGTCCGTGTGTTTGGGGGCGACGGCGTAGACGTCGCCGCCGCCGCGCTCGTCGAGCACGCCGCAGCCGCCCACCCAGCCGAAGCCCTGGGCGTAGAGCTCGGCGCGGTAGACGTCCTCGCCCGTCAGGTCGCGCAGCAGGCCGAGACCGCCGCCGCCCGCGCCCATGACGGCGCTGCCGCCGGCGTACAGATCGTCGCCCGCGCGGTCCACCAGGATGCCCGTGCCGAGCCAGCCGCAGCCCAGATCGAAGTCGGCGGCGCGGTAGATGTCGTCGCCGGCCTCGTCCACCAGCAGGGAGGCGCCCAGGAACGCGCCGGCCAGGGCGAAGGGCGCGGCGGACTCCCAGAGGTCGTCGCCGGCCAGATCGAACAGGCAGCGGAAACCGCGGGGGTCGTCCACGGCGGTCGGGGCGATGCTGGCGAGGCGGTAGCAGTCGTCGCCGCCGAGATCCAGGATGAAGAGGAACTCGCCCTCGTAGCGGTTGGTCCCCTCTCCGCCCACCGCCACCGCGCCGTAGGGCGTGTCGGCCATGTGCAGCAGTTCGCCCTGGGCGCGGGCGTTCGCGAACTCGTGATCCCGGCCGGGCAGCGCCGCGGGACGGCGTTCGGGGTTGGCGTAGGTTTCGAGCAGCAGGATGCGCGCGTACCAGATCGCGTCGCGCAGGAAACGCAGGTGGGCGCGGTAGAGCAGGGAGCGGTCGCAGCGGGCCCAGAGGGCGAGCGCGGCGTCGATGCGGGCGCCTTCGGTCTCCTCGAGGCGGCGCAGGGTGACGGGATCGTCGGCCGCCTCGCCGGCGTCCGATTGCTCGAGCAGGCGCGGGCTCTCGGCGAACAGGAGGGCGCGCTCGTCGGCGTCGAGCTCTCTCAGGGCGTGGCGGCGCTGGTCGAGAAGCACCGGCATGAGGTTGCCGAAGTAGCGCTCGGGGCTGTGGGGAAACTCGCCCATGGACTCGAGCAGGTCGATGCGGGCTCCCTCCCAGGGCAGGGGCGGCTTGGCTGCCAGGTCGGGGTGCAGGCGCGCGCCCAGACGGGCGAGGAAGGCGAGGTCGGGGGCGCCCAGGGGGTCCTGTTCGGCGGGGTCGGCGAACAGCTCTTCGCGGAGCAGGGGCAGCAGGCTGTCGGCGAGCGCGGGGCGCCGCATGAGTGACCGGATCAGGGGCAGCCGGAAGGGATCCTCGTCGTTGCTTTCGGGGAAGCAGGTGAGCTCGTCCGGGTGGAGGCCCGCCGCTTCCAGGCCCTCGAGGAAGAGGCTGTCGGGGAGAATCCCGCCTCCCGCGGCGGGGGCCGCCGAGAGCAGAAGGACCGAGACGAGGGCGAGAATCCGCATGCTGCCTCCCCGTAAAATGAAGAGGCGGCTCCTCAGGGGAGCCGCCTCTTGCGGTCGGTGCCGAAGGGGAGACTCGAACTCCCACGAGCTTTCGCTCACTACGACCTGAACGTAGCGCGTCTACCAATTCCACCACTTCGGCGCTCGGAGATGCACATTATGTCCAGAATTGGCCTATGTCAAGAGGGCGTGGGAACTTCCGGCACCCCTTTTCCTTGCACCCGCCTGGGGCCGATGCTAGCTTGCTCCGGCCCCCGGTATCACGCCGGAGGACCCTTCCCGAACCCCGTGCCGGCCCCGCCGGACTCATCTGGCTGAAGATTCGTTTCATGGCTGAAGAATCGATCAAGATCATCACGGTCAACCGCAAGGCCCGCTTCAACTATGAGCTCATCGAGTTCATCGAGACGGGCATGGTGCTGACGGGCACCGAGGTGAAGAGCCTGCGGGAGGGCCGGGCCAGCATCAAGGACGCCTACGGCGAGATCGTCGGGGGCGAGCTCTGGCTGGTGGGGCTGCACATCAGCCCCTACGAGCAGGGCACCACCGGGGCCCACGATCCCGAGCGGCGCCGCAAGCTGCTGGTGAACGGCAAGGAGCTGGCGCGCCTGCACCGCAAGATCCAGGAGAAGGGGCTCACCCTGGTGCCCACGAAGCTCTACTTCAAGCGGGGATGGGCCAAGGCCGAGCTGGCCCTGGCCCGGGGCAAGCGCCAGTACGACAAGCGCCAGGCCATCGCCGAGCGGGACTCGGCGCGCGCCGTGGCCCGCGCCCGCAAGGGGGAGCGCGAGTGAGGGGCATCTGCGCGCGCGTGCTCGTCGTTCTGTCGGCGCTGCTGCTTCTCGTCGGCGCCGGTCCGGCGCCCGAGAGCCCGGACACCGTGGCCGCCCGCAAGGGAGGACGTCCCGCCCTCGGCGTGGAGACCCTGGAGTTCCTCCCCGGTCAGGGCCGCGAGGCGCGCAGCTTCCTGCTGTACCGGTTCGAGGATGAGGAAGAGCCCTACCTCGACCTCTGGGACGCGGTCCAGATTCTCCAGGCCAACCGCTACTTCGATCCCGTCACCCGCAAGGTGGCGCTGGGGGTGGACGGCCATCGCGTGAAGCTCACCGACGACTCCGCCTGGAGCTTCGTCGACGGGCGCCCGCGCGAACTCGGCGCTCCCTGCCGCATCGCCGCCGGCCGCTTCTACCTGCCCCTGAGTTTCTGGCCGGTGCTGCTCGAGGAGCTGCCCGGGCTGCCCCTGCGTCGCGACCCCGATGCGCTGCGTCTCGTGGGCGGCCTGCGCACCGTGAACGTGCTCAAGGTGGAGTGGATCTACGCGGGCGACCGCCTGCGCGGCGTGTTCCAGCTCGCCGAGCCCCTGGCTCCCGAGCTGCTGCGCGTGAGCGAGAGCGCGCTCGAGATCCGGTTCCCCGGCGGCCGGCTGGCGCCCTACGCCTGGGACCGTCTGCCCGGCCTCGCGCCGGTGGACTCCCTGCGCGTGCACGAATCGCCGGACGGCGACGGCGTGAGCCTGCTGCTCCACTTCCGCCGCCCCGTGGGCGAGCTGCGCAGCGCCGCCGACGCGCCGGCCCTCACCTGGGCCCTGACGGCCGACCTCCCCTCCGCCCCCGGCCTCGTGGAGCCCGAGTTCGAGGGCGAGCTCACCGAGCGTCTGCCGGGCGAACACGAGACCGCCCGCGGTCGGGGCCTGCGCCGGGTGATTCTCGACCCGGGCCACGGCGGCGACGACACGGGCGCCGTGGCCGGCGCCCACGAGGAGAAGCACTGGAACCTGCGCCTGGCCCGCTGGCTCGAACCCCACCTGGTCGCGGAAGGCTTCGACATCATCTGGACCCGCAAGGTCGACAGCGCTCGCCTGCCCTCGGCCCGCGTGCAGGCGGCGAACGTGGCCAAGGGCGACCTGTTCCTGTCGCTCCACTTCACCCGCCGCGGCGCGCAGGGCGAGCTGGGCCTGGAGATCATCCTCGAGCAGCCCGACGCGGACCCGCCGGGCGCCGGCAGCCTGGAGCCCTGGTCGGCGGTGCAGTCGCGCCACGCAGAGAGCAGCCTCGAGTTGGCCGCGGGCATCCAGCACTCGCTGGGTGTACTCACCGGCTGGCCGCAGCTCGGCATTCGCCGGGCGCGCACCGCGCAGCTCGAGGGGCTCGACATGCCGGCCCTGATGCTGGAGCTGGGCAACATCGACAGCCCCGCCGAGCGCATGGCCTGGGAGGACGCGCCCACGCGCGAGCGTCGGCTCGAAACCCTGGCCCGCGCGATCGCCTACCGCGCGCGCCTGTGGCAGGGGAGGGAGGGCCGATGAAGCGCCTGACTCCGATGCTGCTGATCGCCCTGCTTGCCGTTTCCTGCGGCCCCGAGCAGATGCCCGAGCCCCTGCCCCTGGAACAGGCGGAACAGTGGGAGGGCTACGGCACCCAGACGGTGGTGCTGTTCTTCGCCGAGGGCGGCCTCGAACCCGTGTGGCGCGAGGAGCTGCGGGTGATCGAACTGGCCGAGGACCCGAGCGACCGCATCGCCGCCGCCCTCGAAGCGCTGCTCCGCGGACCGGAGCGGGGACTGGGCCGCGCTTTCCCGCAGGGCGTGGCACTGGCGCACGTGTTCCTGGAGGAGCGGCAGGGGCTGCTCACGCTCGACTTCGAACCGGCGGGCGTGCAACTGCTCACCCGCGCGGGCAGCCTGGAGGAGCGGATCGCGCTGGAATCGCTGCAGATCTGCCTGCGAGTGAACTTTCCCTCGGTGCGCCGCCTGCGTATCCTGGTGGGCGGCGAGACCGTGGAGACCCTGGGCGGCCACCTCAACATCGCAAGGCCGCTGCCCGTCAGCGCGGCCCGGGAGTAGGGCAATGGACAAGCGACCCATCGGCATCTGGGATTCGGGGCTGGGCGGACTCACCGTGGCCCGGGCGGTGGCCTCGCGCCTGCCGTCGGAGCCCGTGCTCTACTTCGGCGACAGCGCGCGCGTGCCCTACGGCACCAAGGGCGAGGAGACGGTGCGCCGCTTCGCTCGCGAGAACTCCGCCTTCTTGATGGAGAAGGAGGTCAAGCTGATGGTGGTGGCCTGCAACACGGCCAGCGCCCTGGCTCTTGATGAACTGCGCGAGGAGCTGCCGGTGCCGGTGCTCGGGGTGATCGAGCCCGGCGCAGAGGCGGCGGCCGCGGCCACGCGCTCCGGGATCGTGGGGGTGATCGGCACGCCGGCCACCGTGGCCAGCGGCGCCTACTCGGCCGCGCTGCTCTCCCTGCGTGGCGGGCTGTCGGTGGAGTCCCAGGCCTGCCCGCTCTTCGTGCCGCTGGTGGAGGAGGGCTGGCTCGACCACGCCGCCACCCGCCTCGTGGCCCAGGAGTACCTGGCGCCGCTGAAGCGCGCCGGCGTGGACACGCTGGTGCTGGGCTGCACGCACTACCCGCTGCTGACGCCCCTGCTCGCCGAGCTCATGGGCGAGGGCGTGAGCCTGGTGGACTCCGCCGAGGAGACGGCCCGCGCCGTGGCCCGGCTGCTCGAGACGGAAGACGCTCTCGCGCCGGCCGCCGGGGACAACGGCGGCTCCCTGCGCTGCTACGTGTCCGACCTGCCCCTGCGCTTCCGCCAGGTGGGCGAGCGCTTCCTGGGGCGCGCCATCGATTCCATCGAACTCGTGGATTCTTAGAAAGGAAAACCATGGCCATGACCCGTCACGACGGTCGCATGCACGACCGTCACCGTCCGCTCGCCTTCGAGCTCGACTTCCAGCGGGGCAGCTTCAGCTCCGTGCTCGTGAGCCTGGGCGGCACGCGCGTGCTCTGCTCGGTGAGCCTCGAGGAGAGCGTGCCGCCCTGGATGCGCGGCCGCGGCACAGGCTGGGTGACGGCCGAGTACAGCATGCTGCCGGGCGCCGGCAACGAACGCGTGCGCCGCGAACGCAAGGGCGCGGGCGGACGCACCATGGAGATACAGCGGCTGATCGGCCGCTCGCTGCGGGCGGTGACCGACCTGTCGCTGCTGGGCGAGCGCAGTCTCACCGTGGACTGCGACGTCATCGACGCCGACGGCGGCACGCGCACGGCTTCCATTACCGGCGCGGCCGTGGCGCTGTGGCGGGCTTGCGAGCGCTTGAAGCTGCCGGAGATGCCGATGCGGCGCCTCATCGGCGCCGTGAGCGTGGGCGTGGTGGACGGCCATCCCGTGCTCGACCTCGATTACAAGGAGGACAGCGCCGCGGACGTGGACATGAACGTGGTCATGGACGAGCGCGGCCGCTTCGTCGAGGTGCAGGGCAGCGGCGAAGAGGCCACCTTCTCGCGCGAGAAACTCGACGCGCTGCTGGCGCTGGGAACGCAGGGCTGCGCGGAGTTCACGGTGCTGCAGAAGGAAGCGCTGGGGCTATGAAGAGGAAGATCGTGATCGCCACGGGCAACGCGCACAAGAAGATGGAGATCGCCGCCATCGTGGCCGAGCTCGGCCTGCCGCTGGAGATCGTGGAGCCGGGCGTGGATCTTCCCGAGGTCGATGAAGATGGCGACACCCTCGAGTACAATGCCCTGAAGAAGGCGCGCGAGGTCGCGGAGGCGACGGGCATGCCCGCCCTGGCCGACGACACGGGGCTGGAGATCGATGCCCTGGGCGGCGCGCCGGGGCACCACGCCGCGCGCTGGGCCGGGCCGGAGTGCGTGGCCGCGGACAACGTTGCGAAGGCGTTGCGGGAACTGGGCGGCGTGCCCGAGGCCGAGCGCACGGCGCGCTTTCGCTGCGTGATGGCGCTGGTGGATCCCTCGGGGGCGGCCGAGCCGCTCGTGGCCGAAGGGCGCGTGGAGGGCCGCATCGCCGAGGCGCTGTCCGGCGAGGGCGGCTTCGGCTACGATCCCATCTTCTACTTGCCGGAGCAGGGCTGCACGCTGGCCGAGCTGGGCGAGGCGGAGAAGAATCGGCTCAGCCACCGGTTCCGGGCGCTGGCGGCGCTGGGAGAGCTGCTGACGCGCTGACCCGTTCGTTCACCCGGGTGGACTCGATACTTCCCGAACTCAGTACAGCGACTTCATGCGGCTCCAGGAGACCGCCTCGGTGGCCGTGGCTTCGCAGCCCACGGGCAGTGCGCCGATGAGATCGCAGGCGGCGCCCACGGGGTGATTGCCCGGCGCGCAGGGGGAGTCGCTCTGCAGGTAGCTGTTCCCGCTGCCGGCGATGCCGCAGAACTGAGGGTCCATCGAGAAATTGCCGTCGATGTCGACCAGGCCCGCGATGTCGCCGATCCAATTGCCGCCATCGTTGCCGTGAATGTCGGTGCAGGTGATGGCCACCGTGGTGTTCCCCAGGAAAAAGCCCTCTCCCAAGACGGAATCGGCGATGATGCAGTTGTCGATGGTGACGTCGGCATACCAGGCCCAGACGCCTCCGCCATTGAAGGAGACGGAGTTGTTCCTGAAGGTGCAGTTACTGAGGGTGACGACAGAATAGCTGTGGGCTCCGAGGCCACCCGCCTGTACGGCTTCATTTTCGGTGAAGGTGCAGTTGCTGAGCGCAACGACGCAGTCCTGCGAGATCCAGATGCCGCCGCCGGTATTGCCGGTCACGTTTCCGCTGAAGCTGCAGTTCGTGATCGTCAGACCGGTGGTATCCCAGCAGTAGATACCGCCTCCGTTGCTGCCCTCGTTGCCGATGAACCGGCAGTTGTCGATGGTGAGGGACGAGACAGTATTGATATTCATGCCGCCGCCGTTCGAGGTGTGCAGCCCGTCCTTGATCGTGAAGCCCACGATGCGTGTGGGCGTGACGAGATCCAGGCAATTGAAGACCCTGCTCTGCTGCTGGGCGTCGATGGTCACGCAATCGGCGAGACCTGTAGCGCTCGTCAGGGTGACGCCGGATTTCATCGTGATGTAGTACTCATGGTAGGTGCCGCAGGCGACGATGACCGAGTCGCCGTCCACGGCGGCGTCGATGCCGGCCTGGATCGTTGGCTGGTCTGCGGGTACGTGGATGACGGCGGCCTGAGCTGAAACGGAAAGCGCGGTAAGAAGAATGAGGGGCAGCAGTACTCGCAAGTCGTACCTCGGTTCATGGCTGGGGGCAGAGGTTTTATATATCACCCAATTGCCACCATCTTTACATGAAATTTAGGAATGATCAATCCGAAAACCCGCCATCCTCGCGCTGCGGGTTCGATGAGGCGCCTGCTGCCGCGTTGACAGGCAGAGGGATGCGAACTATTGTGCGGACATTCGGGGCGTAGCGCAGTCCGGTAGCGCACCTGCTTTGGGAGCAGGTGGTCGCTGGTTCGAATCCAGTCGCCCCGACCTATCTCATTCGAAAACCGACCCCGTAGCTCAACCGGATAGAGCACCGGCCTTCTAAGCCGGATGTTGAAGGTTCGAGTCCTTCCGGGGTCGCTTTATTTCAGCAGGATCATGCCGCGGCCCAGCGTTTGACCTGCCACCCGCAGTCGGCAGAAGTAGGCGCCGGAAGCGGCGTGCCGGCCCCTGTCGTTCATGCCATTCCAGATCAATTCATGGAGTCCGGCCGTCCGCGGCTCTTCGTTGAGGAGCGTGCGCACGAGGCGGCCGCTCACGTCGTGGATCGTCACGCTTACACGTGTCGGGCGCTCGAGCGCGTAGCGGATCGTGGTCGACGGGTTGAAGGGATTGGGGCTGTTGGGCAGCAGACGGGCGACGGCGACGGGCGCGGCGGGCATCGCCGGTTCGAGGCCGGTCAGCGTGCAGTGCAGCGGCATCACGTAGAGCGTGGAGGTGTCGGTTACGTAGAGGCGATCCTCGGCGGGGAAGGCGCTCATCGCCCAGTGGTCGATGCTCCCGAGGAGCCGGGGCAGGGTGGGCGTCGTGAGGTCGAGCACCTGCATGCCGCCCGCGCCGTTGCCCAGGTACGCGATGTTGTCCGCGAACGCATAGTTGATGGCGTAGTTGTGCAGGAGCAGTTCGGCCTGCAGGTCGAGGGCGGGCAGGCCGTTCGCGTCGTAGATCGAGAAGCGGTCGATCTCGGACAGGTAGAGCCGGTCGCCGTGGAAAGCCAGGGACTTGACCTTGATGTCGTAGGTCTCCACGACCTGCAGGTCCGAGGGCACGCTCGCGTCGACCAGGATCAGCTCGAGGGCCGTGGCGAGCAGGACGAGATTACCGCGCGCCGCCACGTGGTGGCAGCTCCATTGCGTGTTGATGAAGTCGGGGACGCTGGGGTCGGTGGGGTCGCTCACGTCCACCACGCGCATGCCCTCCCAGTTGCTCACGTAGATCAGGTCGCCCTGCTTCGCCATGTGCACGGCCGAACTGCCCATGGGCTGCTGGCCGATGACCTCCGGCAGTTCCGGTTTCGCGAGGTCGAGGATGTAGAGGCCCTCGTACTCGCCGGCCACGTAGGCGAGGCCGTCTTCCACGATGGTCTGGCGAGAGGACTCCACGCCGGGCACGTAGCCCAGGTCGACCATGGCCTCGGGATCGGTGGTGTCCACCACGCGCAGGCCGTAGGAGCGGGAGGAGACGTAGGCGAAGGGCGGAACCATCGACACGTGGTAGGGCCAGCCGCTCAGCGTGATGCGTCCGCGCTCGGGGGGGCGTTCGAGGTTCGACGCGTCGATGACGTCGAGGCTGCCCGGATCGCGGATCGCCTGGTAGACGTGGTCGCCGGCCACCGCCACGCCGCCGGCCGGGCCGCCGTTGTTCACGGAGCTGATCTCGCGCGGCGCGGCCGGGTTTGCGATGTCGAAGATCAGCAGGCCGGGGTAGATGCAGGCGTAGAGCCGGTCGCCCACGACCCGCATGCGCCCCGCGCCGCCGCAGTACAGGTTGTCGACCCACTGCGGGTCGAGCGGATCGGTGATGTCGTATACGTAGAGGCCGAAGTTCGTGTCGAGCAGGTAGGCGTGGGTGTCCGTGATGGCCACCGAGATCAGGTTGGGACCCGGCCGGTCGCCGCCGCCGATGTCGACCGAGCGCGGTGTGGTGGGCAGGTCGCTCACGTCGACGATGACGAAGGTCTGCCGGTCGGCCACGAAGGCGTGGTCGCCCCGGATCGCGAGGTCGAGGGCGTCGTAGGGCGTGTCCACGACCGCGTGGTGAAGGGGCGCGCAGGGATCGGCGATGTCCAGGACCTGGATGCCCTCGATGCCGACGGCCACGTAGGCGCGATCGCCCTGCAGCTCGATGTCGTTGGCGGGCGTAGGGATGGTGATGCCGCCGCAGACCCAGGGCGCGGTGGGGTCGCTCACATTCACCACGTGGAGGTCGAACTCCTCGTTGCCCACGTAGGCGTGGTCGCCGCGCAGGGCGAGGCAGCTCGCTCCGGGAATCCCGACGACGCCCACGATCTGCGGCCGCGCGGGATCGACGATGTCGAAGATGCGCAGGCCCAGGGCGTCGACCACGTAGACGTGGCCCTCCATGACGCCGACGTCGCGGGCCTCGGCGGTGAGCTCGACGTAGGATTCGCGATGGATGTAGTCGCCGTAGTCGACGCAGTCCATCGCATGGATGGGGGCGGGCGCGGTGGCCGGCAGGAGAAGGGCGAACGCGAGGAGCAGGGCGCGGAAAGGCGTCTGCCGCATGGGGGCCTCCCTTGAATTCGGACCTGACAATCCGGATTATAGCAGGGTGCGCGGGAGTTTGTCTGCTCCCGGAGCTGGGTCGGGGCCGCGCGGCGTGCTAGCCTGCCCGCGAAACCGGTCGACCCCGCAACATGGAGGTGTGCGATGTCCATCGCCGGTAAGGATCTCGAACTCACCGTTCGCGACTACTGGATCGAGCGCTTCGAGCTGGATCCGGGCGACTGGGACCGCGCCTGCACGGTGCTGCTGGGCGGCGCCGCCTTCGCCGGCTCCGACGAGATCTACGTGTACGACTTCGGCGAGATGACCCTGGTGCGCATGGACCCGGCCAAGGTGGACCGGCTGGACTGGCCGGCGGAGATCACGTCGATCAAGCTCACGGCCGACGCGCTGCCGACTCTGGCGCGCGAGGGTTTCCCGCTGCGCGCCGGCGGGTCCGGGCTGAACCTGTACCTGGAACCCAGCCGATTCCGACCCTTCGGCCTGCCCGAGGGGCTCACGCTGCGGCGCGTGGAGCTGCCGGCCGATCGCGTCGTGGTGGACGCGCTGCTGGCTGCCTGCAGCGAGGAGGAGGTGGAGGACGCGGAGATCTACGAGGACCAGCCCGACGAGGTGGTGTACGGCGCCTTCCACGAGGACCGGCTCGTGGCCTACGCGGGATTCCGGCGCTGGGGGGAGCGCACCGCGGATATCGGGATTTTGACCCATCCGGAGTACCGGCAGCGGGGCATCGGCAAGGCGGCCGTGTCGAAACTCACCGAATGGTGCCTGACGAACGACGTGGTGCCCATGTACCGGGTGGACCCGGAGCACTTCCGGTCGCGGAAGATCGCCGAGGCGCTGGGCTACCATGTGATGGGGAGGGTCGACGTGCTGGAATTCGTGTCGCCGGCGGATTGACCCGGCCTCGCAGGGACGCTAGGATGCGGTTTCGGCCCCGGCCCGGGCCGTCTTGACAGGCCAGGCCCTCGAGGTTAGCTTGTCTCCGCCCTGCTCCGGTGGGGCGACACTATGGTGGGAGTAGCTCAGTCGGTAGAGCACCTGGTTGTGGTCCAGGCGGTCGCGGGTTCAATCCCCGTCTTCCACCCCGATTTCCCGAAGGGCCTGTTAACAGCAGGCCCTTTTTTCGTCAACCGCCGTGGTCGGTTCTCGAGGCCGGCCTTCGCGCGCCCGCGCAAGTGCCCTGGAATGGGCGGTTTGCTCGAGCGCCGCGGCGGCACCGCCCCTGCTTGAGGTAGGGGACCACAGAGCCGCCCGAGTGCGGCGAAAGGAGAAGCATGGCTGGCGTCAACAAAGTGATTCTGGTGGGACACCTGGGGCGCGACCCCGAGCTGCGCTACGCCCAGAGCGGCACGGCCGTGGCGAACGCGACCATCGCCACCACGGAGCGCAGGAAGAACAGGGACGGCGACTGGGGCGACCACACCGAGTGGCACCGGCTGGTGTTCTTCGGCAAGACGGCCGAGACGCTCGCGCGCTACTGCAAGAAGGGCAAGCAGCTCTACATCGAGGGCGCCCTGCAGACCCGCGACTGGGAGGACAAGGAGACCGGCCAGAAGCGCTACATGACCGAGGTCCGCGTGAACCAGATGGTGATGCTCGGCCGCGCCGGCGAAGGCGGCGGTGGCGGCGGCGGCGGCGACTGGGGCGGCTCGCAGGAGCGGTCCGGCGGCGACTCGTTCAACCAGGAGCGGAGCCAGAACCAGGAGCAGCAGCGCTCGCAGGGGGCCGCGGCCGGTGGGGACGCCGGCGGGGCCTACTCGCAGGATGAGGAAGATGATCTGCCGTTCTAGGTCTCCAAGAATGGTGGGTTGTTCACCCGGGGGGACTCATTGGAAGTTCGGGAGAGTCTACCCGGGTAGACTTTCGGAATCCGTAGAGGGTTCGATGGGAAGCATTTTGGGCTTGGGAGCGGGCTGGATCGGAAGCGGATCCGGGTGCCCTGCGCCCTCTTGACATGGGCGGCTGAGCTTACTACTCTGCCGTTCGTCATGCGCCACTAGCTCAGCTGGCAGAGCATCTGACTCTTAATCAGGCGGTCCGGGGTTCGAATCCCTGGTGGCG
>CAYNQX010000056.1:0-15053 GCA_964399495.1 uncultured bacterium | reverse complement strand
GTAGCCGTTCAGCCCGAACAGCGAGACGGGGAACAGCGGATTGCCCGCGATGATCGTGTTGCGCAGCAGCCAGAACCCGCAGCCAGGCAATATCGCCACCGCGTACACCAGGAAGCTGATCAGCAGGAAGCGCGGGTTCCGCCGGGTATTCACCACACCGGGCAGGCTGCCTTCCTCGTCCATCCAGGCGGCCTTGCTCCGGGCGAGCAGGACGGCCGCGGCGACGGTGATGACCAGCCCGGCCGGCAGCAGCGAGAACTTGGTGCCCAGCCCGAGGCCGAGCGCCAGCCCGGCCAGGGCCAGGGGGACGAGCCGGCCGCAGCCCTCGTCCCGCCAGGTCAGCAGGAAGCGCAGGGCGAAGAGCAGCAGGGCGGTGGCCGCGGTGTCGGCGTAGGCCACGGAGGCGAGGTTCATGATCCAGGGCAGGGCGGCGGTGGCGGCGGCCGCGGCCCAGGACGCCGCGCGGCCGTGGCCGGTGGCCCGGGCCAGATCCCACACCGCGTAGAGGGCCACGATGGTGGCGACCCAGGGCGCCAGGAAGACGAGACCGTCACCGCCCGCCTCCAGTAGCCAGCGCAGCAGCAGGCTCTGGTTCACCGGCAGGAAGGACTGGGGCAGGGACCCGACGCCCAGGGCGCTCTCCTCGAGCCAGTGCGCGGCCAGGGGCAGATGGTAGGCGAGGGCGTCGTAGCCGCCCAGGCGCCAGACACCGTTCCAGAAGGCCACGAGCAGCATCAGGGCGAGGGAGAGGCCGAAGGCCAGGCGCCAGATCAGTCCCGAGAACAGGCTCTCTCCGGCGGCGGCCTTGTCGCGCGGTCGCAGTCGCCCCCGGCGCAGGAACAGGCCGGCCGCGAGGAGCGCCGGCACTACCAGCGCGATCGTGAGCAGCAGGTCCGATCGGATCCAGCCCTCCCCCACCGGGAAACGCAGCAGGGCGAGGAGCTGAGGAGGCAGCACCGCCGCCGCGAAGGTGATCGTGAGCACCGTCGCGCCGCGCGGCAGATCCCGGCCGAGATGGATCCAGGCGAGCCAGCCCGTCGCCAGGCAGGCGAGGGCGAAGACCAGCAGCTCGAGGGCGGCGCCCATCGAGTGCGCGGCGGGAACCTCCGCCGCCATCGTCCGCAGCGTCTCGAGGCCGAGGCCCTCGGGGTAGAGCTGCTCGAAGAGGCTCACGTGATAGGACCAGGGCTCGGCCAGCGGCCCCAAGAGCTGGTTGTGGAGCAGGTAGGCGGCCAGCGAGGCCGCGCAGATCAGCATGAAACCAGTACGCAGGGCCGGCCCGCGCCAGAAGCTCTCGCCGCTCTTCATCGCTCCATGCACCTCACCCTCCGCGCCGACCGGCGCGAGGCGGAGGATAACGCAGCTTGGGCGGAAGCGGGAAGCGTTCGATGGGTAAAGCCCGGGCCTTCACTTCCCCGGTGGAAACCCGGGTGCGCACCCCGCGGTCTCGGCCGCCCCCGGGGGCTTTGCCGTAGGCATGAACGAGGCTCCCCGTTCATGGATGAGCCCATGGCAACTCGAGCAGAGGGTGATGAGGTTCGTTTCGTCGTTGGTGCCCCCGCGGCTGCGGGGGACGATGTGGTGGACTTCGAGGAAGTACTTCGAATTGCAGCCCTTCGTCGTGCAACGGTGGCCGTCGCGGGCAAGCACGGCTCTTCGCCGCGCAGGCGGAATCGAGGCCCTGTTGCGCTTGCCCGCTTCGAGCACGCGTGAATCGCAAGCTATCTGTTCGGCTTCGGTCTCGCTCAGTTCGACATCGCCAACTTCGGTCTTTCCGCACTCCTCGCAGCGATGCACGATCACCTGGTAAGGCGAGTCCCCCCGGGGGGACGAATCGCCTGAAAATGATTCGAGCGCCATCATGAGCACCTGCTCGCGCGAACAATGGTGAAGCTTCATCATCTTCTCGATCACGGCTTCCAGCTTCGCTTTGCTCATCGTCTCGAGGCGGAAGGTCACGTACGGGTTCGGCGCCGCCTTCGGGGTAGGGGGCACCGGCATCAGTTCCCCCTGCGACTCGTCGCGGTCGCGCACCGCACGACTCTTGGCCACTTCGCTCTCGAGTTCGCGCCGACTCTTCGTATTTACAAGCTTCAACCACTCGCCCTCGGTCTCGGGCGTGGCCACCTTCACGACCTCGCGAGCTTTCGTCCAGGGCACCTCGCCCGACTCGACCCGCCGTTTCAACCGCGGAAGCTTCTCGAGCGACTCGGCCAGCCGAATGAACTCGTAGGTCTTCGTGCGCGAGAAACCGAGAGCCTGGGTCGCATACAGATGAATGCTGGCATAACCCAGCTCGCGATACAGTTTGCGGCGCAGGATCTCGCCGAACAGCACCACGGCATTGCGCTCGGCCTGGCGAAGGGCGATCAGAGCCGCGCGCAGTTTCTCGTGCGCGGCACGGGCATCAAGCTTGGAAGACATATCCAACTCCAGGGATGGAGCCTTGGGAGGGATACAGAAGTATAGCTATCCAGCCAGCCGAAATCAACCCTTAAACGCAACAATAACAACGATTTAAACGGATTTCGCGGCACGGTTCTTGCCGCCCGAGCAAGCACCGAAACAGTCCCCCCGGGGGGACGAACTCAGATCTTGTTCCACTCCCAGAGGCCCATCTTCAGGCTCTCGGGCCGCCTCACGCCGCACTGCTTCAGCGTGAGCAGGACATGCCCGCGGTGGTGCGCCTCGTGGGCGATGAAGTATCCCACGAGAGCCACGATGCCGCGCTTGAAGCCCTTCACCTTTCCGTCCTCGCTGCGGCGGATGAGCTCCGCGATCGCCTCGCCCGATCGCTCGAAGCCTTCGCGCAGCAGCGCGGCGTCGTCGCCCTGTTCTCGCGCGATCTCGGGGAGCCCGGCAGCGAGCGCCCTGTCCGCCCGCTCCAGCTTGTAGCGGCGCAGCCAGATCAGGTGGGCGAGCTGCTGCCCCACCGTGCGGCCGCCGCGCGTGGAGAGGGTGGCGGCGAGGCCCTCGTCGTCCAGGCCCTCGAGGAGCCGCAGGTTGACGCGATTGTTGATGAGCCATGTCTCGGCGAGCTGGTCGAGCATGGCCGGCCTCACGCGTCCACGCTGGAGTGCAGGGCGATGCGGTTGCCCTCGCTGTCGACGACGATCGCGCGGCAGCCGTGGGGGCCGATCACGTGGACGTCCTGCAGCACCTCGCCGCCGAGCTCGCCCACCTTGGCGACGGCGTCGCGGATGCGCCCCTCGGCGTTGAAGTAGACGAGGATGCCGGCCGCGGCCGTCACCTCGTCGGCCTTCGGCACCAGGCAGCCGCCGTTGCCGTTCTCATGGTCGAGCACACCGAAGGCGAAGCCCTCGTGCTCCTCCACGAACACCTCGACGCCGAGGACACCGGCATAAAAGGTCCTGGCGCGCTCCAGGTCCACGACGGGCACGTCGAACCACACGGCGCGGTTGTGCTTGGCGTTGAAATCACCCATGGCGATTCTCCTTGTCGGTGAGGGGGTCGACAGGATGCCGCATGGGCGGGCGACGATGCAAGCCGGCGGGCTCAGTCGTCGAGGGTGGAGAGGTGGGCGATCAGCGCGTCCCAGTCCTCGGAACCGTAGGCGCCGAAGTGCTTCTCGACGTCCGGGTGCTTGCGATCGTCCTTCAGGATGTCGTCGATCTGCTTCCGCACGTAAGCGCTGCGCTGCCCCGCGAGATAGGGCACGCGGGCGCGGCCCTCGCCCTTCTTGCCGTGGCACTTCTTGCAGGAGCGCTTCAGAATCGAGGCGCCGAGGGCGTGGTCGCCCTCGATCCGCGGCACGTTGAACACGCGTCCCGCCACGAGCAGACGTTCGTAGGAATCGGTGTCCTCGGGCAGGTCGGGCATGCTCGTGAGCAGTTCGAGGCGGGAGAGATGGATGGCGATGTCCAGCACGTCCTCGGCCGGCAGCTCCCTCTTCGTCGCGAAGGGCAGCATGGGGATGTTCAGGCGCTCACGCGACTTGAAGTCCTCGAGCTGGCCGACGATGTAGGCGGCCGGCAGTCCCGCCAGGCGGGGGTAGGCGCCGTCGCCGCCGCCCTGGCCGAACTCGCCGTGACAGGCGGCGCACATCGCCATGATGTCCCGGGCGTTGCCGGGATCGAACTCATGATTGTCGAGGGAAGGCGCCTCGGCGGAGGCCAGGGTGGCCGCCAGCAGCAGGAGCGGCGGCAGAAGCGCTCGAATCGGAGAGATCAAGCGCCCGCCGCCGAACGCTCGCCGAAGGCCTGCCCGCCGATGAGCGCGACGAGCTCGCGGCCGAGATCGCGCTTGTCCATGTCGGCGATCTCGCGGCGGAAACCGCCGGCGCCCAGCACGAGCACGTTGTTGCGGCCCCTGCCGAAGCCGGAGCCCTCGCCGGCCAGGTTGGCCACGATCAGGTCGAGGCGCTTGCGCTTCAGCTTGGACAGGGCGTTGGCTTCGAGATCGTCGGTCTCGAGCGCGAAGCCCACGCGGTAGCCGCCCAGATCGCGGGCGCCGAGCTCGGCGAGGATGTCGACGGTGCGCTCCAGGTCCATGGACGGCGCGCCGCTCTCCTTCTTGAGCTTACCGTCGACGCTCGCCACGGGTCGCCAGTCGGCCACGGCGGCGGCCATCACGGTCAGGTCCGCGTCGGCCGCGGCCTCGAAGACCGCCTCGGCCATGTCGGCGGCGCTAACAACGTCGCGGCGGAGAATCGCGGGATGGCTCGCCTCCACGCCCGGCCCTGCCACCAGGGTCACGCGGGCGCCGGCGGCACGGGCCGCCTCGGCCAGGGCCAGGCCCATGGTGCCGGTGGAGGGGTTGCTCCAGTAGCGCACGGCGTCGACGTGCTCGCGGGTCGGTCCGGCCGTCACCAGCACGCGCCGGCCGGCCAGAGGGCCGGCGGAGGCCATGCGTTCGAGCGCCGCCAGGATCTCCTCGGGCTCGGCCATGCGGCCCTCGTCCTCGTCGCCGCAGGCCAGCTCGCCGCTGCCAGGGCCCTCAATCGCATAGCCGCGGGAGCGCAGGGCGTCCATGTTCTCCACCGTGGCCGCGCCCTGCCACATGCCCGTGTTCATGGCGGGCGCCAGCAGCGCGCGGGCGGGGTCGTAGGCGGCGAAGAAGGTTGAGACGGGATCGTCGGCCAGGCCGCGGGCCAGCTTACCCAGCGTGTTCATGGTGGCCGGGGCGAGCACGGCCAGGTCGGCCCACTTCACGAGGCCGATATGCTCGACGTCGGAGGGCAGGTCGTCGCCCTCGACGCGCTCCCAGAGGGAGGTGACGACGGGCTTGCCGCTGAGCGTGGAGAGGGTGAGCGGGCCGATGAAACGAGTGGCCGACTCCGTCATGGCAACAACCACTTCGGCGCCGGCCTTGCGCAGGAGGCGGACCAGGAGGGCCGCCTTGTAGGCGGCGATGCCGCCCGAGACTCCCAGGACCACCCGCAGGCCCCGCAGGGCGGAGGCGGAGGGCTCCCGGTCGCTAGTCATCGGTCTCTTCATCTTCGATGTCGAGCACGACGTCGTCCTCGATCGGCGGCGGCGGAGCTTCGTCGCCGTAGTAGTAGCGAACCTTGCCGTCGATCAGCTGGAACAGGGCGACGGTGGTCACCTTGGGGTAGGGCGCGTTCGGATCGCGGTCCTCGAGCTGGCTGATGCTGTTCTGCACGCGCGCCTCGCGGGCGGCGATGAGAATCGCCTCGTACTTGTTGTCGATCTTGCCCGTGACCTTCTCGATGGGGACGAATCCCATAAGACGCTCACCTCGATTTGCAGGATTGGATAGGACAGAGGCTCACAACATAGCAAAGCCCGGGCCGGATTACAAGAAATTCGGCCTAACTGACGTAGAATGAGTCGATTACTTGACGAGTTCGACGCCGAAGTTGTCCCACAGGAAGGCCTCGCCGCCGCCGGCGAGCCAGTCGGCGGTGTTGCGGTCGCGGCCGTCGATGAGCGCGGCGGCCTCGTCCACGGCGCGCTGGAGCTCGTCGTTCACCACGACGGCGTCGTAGCGCGGCAGCACGGCCAGCTCGCCCAGGGCGTTTTTCATGCGCAGCTCCACCACCTCGGCGGTGTCGGTGCCGCGGCCGATGAGGCGGTCGCGGAGGGTGTCCATGTCCGGCGGGAGCACGTAGATCAGGAAGGCGCGCTCGGCCAGCGCGTCTTTCACCGAGAGGCCGCCCTGGACGTCGATGTCCAGGAACACGTGGCGTTCGTCCTGCAGGTAGGGCACCACCTCGTCGCGGGGCGTGCCGTAGAACTCGCCGTGGACCTCGGCCCACTCGAGCAGGCCCTGGCCGTCGCGCAGATTCAGGAACCTGTCGCGGGTCAGGAAGCGGTAGTCGACGCCGTCCACCTCTTCCCCGCGCGGAGCTCTGGTTGTGCTGCTTATCGAGAAGTGGCTCTGCGGGTAACGCAGCATGAGGTGCTTGACGAGGGTGGTCTTGCCCGAACCGGAGGGGCCGGACGCGACGAGCGCCAGGCCGCCGTTCTCCTCGTGGGACATGTGGGGATGCTCCTTCGTGGCGATCGCTACTCGAGGTTCTGGATCTGCTCGCGGATCTTCTCCGTCTCCTCCTTAATCAACAAAACCTCCTGCACGATCGCCAGACCCTGCCCCTTGGAGCCGATGGTATTCGCCTCCCTGAGGACCTCCTGAAGCAGGAAGCCCAGCTTCTTGGCCACCTCGCCGCCGGCCTCGAGCGTGGCGCGGAACTGCTCGATGTGGGAAGCCAGGCGCACCGTTTCCTCGGTGACGTCGCTCTTGTCGACCAGGATCGCCACCTCCTGGGCCAGCCGCTGCGGGTCGAGGGCGACGCCGTCCAGCAGCTCGGCCAGGCGCTCTTCGAGGCCCTTCTGCATGGCCTCGCGGGCGGCGGGCAGCTCGGCCTCGATGCGGGTGAGGCTCGCGGCCACCGAGTCGACGCGGCCGAGCAGCTCGGTGGCGAGGGTCTCGCCCTCCCGCTCCTTCATGGCGAGGATCTTCTCGATGGCCTCGTCGAGCGTGGCCAGCACGAGCTCGGTGACGGCCTCGCGGTCGGGCGCGGCGTCGGCGCCGGCGAAGAGGTCGGGCAGGCCGAGGAACTCGGCGGCGCTGCCCCGCTTCTTGAAGCCGTGCTCGGACTGCAGCGTGTCGATGGCCTCGAGGTAACCGGCCAGCACGTCGGGATCGAGCCGCGGGCGCGAGGCTTCGGCGGCGGCCTCGATGGCCACCTGCGCGCTCACGCGGCCGCGGCCGAGCCGCTTCTTGCAGCGGTCGAGGATCTCGCCCTCGAGGAAGGCGAGCTCCCGCGGCAGACGCGGCTGGAAGTCGAAGAAGCGGTTGTTGACGGAGCGCAGGTCCACCTGGACCTGGAGGCCTGCGCCTTCGCGGCGCGCGTTGCCGTAGCCGGTCATGGATCGGATCATTGGGGTGGGGCCTCCTGGGTTTGACATCTCACCATAATCATCAAGTCAAGCGATACTAGCGCCCCAAGATAGTCGATTAACTGGATGAATGCGAGCCGTCGTTCGGCTTACAGGAACGCTCCACGCGGCGTAACTACCCCAACCTCAATGGAACATGTGCTACACCCAGACGACCGCGAGTGCTCATGTCGCAGCACGCTTGACACTCGACATCGCTACAGTCATGGTTGGATTGGCAACGTAGTAACCAAATGTGTTCCCATTTATAATGAGTTGGAGGAACCATGGTTGTGCTAGTCGTCTGGGTACTCTGTGCATTTATCTGTGCGGCCGTTGCTTCGGGGAAAGGAAGAAGTGCCGGCGGGTGGTTCTTCCTTGGCCTCATCTTCGGCGTCTTCGCTGCAATAGCGATTGCGATCTTACCCAATCCGACAGATGCCGAAGCTGCCAGAGTTTCATCTGGTGGCTCGTCTCGCGAGTTTAGGAAGTGCCCATTCTGCGCCGAACCGATCCGTCGTGAGGCTGTGAAATGCCGGTATTGCAGTAGCGAGGTAGAGAAAGAAGCATACCTAGAGCCTGAGTACGAACCGACAGAATCGACTGAAAACTACCAACCACCGCAAGAAGTTGAGGGGGAAGAAACGGCTAGCAGCTTCAAGATTTTTATTGTCGCCATGATTATCATCATAGGGTTAGTCATCATCCTCGGCATTACCAGCGGTCAGAACTGAGTCGTACCCAGACCTCAAGACCATGCTGGCAGACGCAATTCAACCTCCAACTCCTGAGAATAGCGAAACCAGAGCTCTTTATCCCGCCGCCGGCGTCCGCACTTCCCCAGCCGCCAAGGTCTCCCCCGGCTTACTCCGATAGTGCCGCCAGTCGAGATTCGGGAAGATATTATCCCGCCCCTCCATATCGGTGAGCCTACCCTCGTCCACCGATCCGCCGTCGAGCATGTCGCACAGATCGGTGAAGCGATGCAGGTGCTCCTTGGTGCGCTTCTCGGCGTACTCGGTCACCGTGCCGGTCTTCATGATGAAGGCCCAGTCGCTGCTCTGGGCGAGCAGCAGCTCGCGGGCGGCCTGGTTCAGCACGCGCGCGCGCAGGGGGTCGCCGGCGCCGTTCTCGCGGTCGGCCACGAAGGTCATGCGCTCCTGCGCCTGGTGGAGATGACGGTAGACCCAGTCGTTCGTCTCGTTGAGCCAGAACTCGCAGTAGCCCTTGTAGCCCCAGCTCGAAAAGCTGGGCGTGCCCTTCTGCTGTACCGGCTCGGCGTCGAGCATATCGCCGGGCGTGGCCATGCCCACGACATCGGTGTCGTAGGCCGCCTTGCGGATGAGGCTTTCGAGGAAGCGCGGGCCCTCGTACCACCAGTGGCCGAACAGCTCCGCGTCGTAGGGCGCCACCACCAGCGGGGCGCGCTCCATGCGGTCGGCCAGGTGACCGATCTGCTCGACGCGGTTGAAGAGGAAGTTGCCGGCATGGTCATCCGCCTTGTCGCGGGCGATCCAGGGGTCGTAGAGCTCCTTCTCGTGCAGGTCCACCTTGCCGGTGACCCTGTGGTACTTGATGCCCGTGAACTTCCGGAAGCCGTGGTGGCCGAGGAAGGGAGCGATATCCTTCTGCTCCAGATCCCAGCCCACGTCGCGGTAGAACTCGCGGTACACCGGGTCGCCCGGGTAGCCGCTCTCGGAGCTCCACACCTGGTGGCTGGTCTCGAGGTCGCGGCCGAAGGCGGCCACTCCGCTGTCGGTGACCACGGGCGCGAACACGCCGTAGCGCGGGCGCGGCTCGGCGAAGGCCAGGCCGTGGGTGTCCACGAAGAAGTACTCGATCCCCTCGGCCTTGAGCAGCTTCTCGACACCAGGCTGGTAGCCGCACTCGGCCAGCCAGATGCCGCGGGGCGTCTTGCCGAAGCGCTCGCGGTAGTGGTCGGCGGCCACGGAAATCTGCGAGCGCATGGCCGGTTCGTGGCCGTTCATGAGCGGCAGGAAGCCGTGGGTGGCGCAGCAGGTCACGATTTCCAGATGCCCGCTGTCCTGCAGGTCGCGGTAACGCGACACGATGTCGCGCTGGTACTCGCCGAGGTAGCGGTCGCGCATCGTGCCGATGTGCTCGCGATAGTAATGGGCGAGACGCAGCCGCGCCTCGTCGCCCTTGTTGCGCAGCACTTCCGCTTCGCTCAGCCGCAGCAGACGGGTGAGGTGGCGCTCGGTGCGGTCGCGCAAGAGCTCGTCGTCGAGCATGGACACCAGCGGCGGCGTCAGCGACACGGTGACGCGATAGGGCACGCCGTCGGCGCGCAGGCGCTCGAAGGCGTCCAGCAGCGGCATGTAGGTTTCGGTGACGGCCTGGTGGAGCCAGTCCTCCTCCATGAAGTCCTCGTACTCCGGGTGGCGCACGTAGGGCAGGTGGTGGTGGAGCACCAGCGCGAGATGGCCGCGTCGCTCGGGAAAGATCATGCTAATCCCCTTTCCGACTCGCCGGCGCGCCGGCCGACAGCACCTCGCTGGCGCCCAGCCGCGCGGCGGCGATCTGCGACATCTCGATGCGGTAGACGTCCCAGCCGCCCAGCGATCCGGGGAAGGGACGCTCGCGGCGCTCCAGCTTCTCCCAGCTCTCGCGGCTGAGGCCCACCCACTCCTCGTCCCAGCGCTCCGACGGCGCGTCGTGGGGAGCGGCGACGGTGTTGCTGGCCACGAGGCGGCGGTACTGGCCGCCGGCGTCGCGCAGGCCGAGCTCGGCGCGGAAGCGCGCGCCGGGGCGGGCGGTGTTCACGTACCAGCTCGTGGAGTCGGGGCCGACGCCGTATTCCCAGCCGTCGACGATGGCATCGGCCTCGTCGAGCAGGTGCACTCGCAGCACGGTCCAGCTCGGGCCGGAGAACTCGGCCCGGGCCTCGCTGTAGACGACCGGCGACAGCTCCCAGTAGCAGTAGAGCCAGTGGGGATCGCGCACCATGAGCGTGAGGCGGTCGAGCCCATAGCCCTTGGGCAGCTCGGGCGCGTACCAGGAGGCGTCGCGCATGTCGCCGGGGTCCAGGGCGTCGGGGGTCGGGGTTTCGATGGCCTCGGTCGTCTCGGCCGGCGGCGAGCTCGGCGTGTCGCCCTCGGGGTGCAGCACGGCCTTGAGCGCGGGCAGCTTGCCCTTGCCGCGGCGCTTGCCGGCGGCGGCGTCGGCCTTGGCCAGCTTCGCCAGGTGGCGGTGCAGGCGGGACACGAGGTCGGCCTTCCTGAGCTGGCTGTAGCCGATGAGCTTGTGCTCGCGAGCCAGATCGCGCAGGTCCTTCACGCGCAGCTTCTCGAGGGACTTCAACGTGTGCTTGGTCTCCGTGCGCCCTTTCATGGGCGAACCTCCAGGGTGAGCTCGATGAGGGGAGATTAGGATTGGAGTGGGTAAACTTAACCCGCTTGGCCGTCGAGTCAATCCCCTCGACCGCAATGGAACCAGAAAAACGATCCCATCGCAACCCCCGTCATTCCATGCGCTTGCGCCGGGATTGCGGTGGCGCGGGCTCTCGGCCCCATGCTATCTTATCTCTGTTCGCCCCTGCCGGCCCGGAGGACCGCCATGCCCAGAATTCTCGCCGCCCTGCTGCTGATACTGCTCGCCATGCCCGCCGCGGCCCAGCGCTGGGTGAACCAGTCCTATCCGTGGGCTCTGGTCGAACACCACCCCATGGTGGAGATGATCGACGACACCACCGACAAATTCGTCTACGGCACCGCCCGCGGCTTCCTCTACGTGCTGGAGCGCGACCGTCAGACCGGCCGCCTCGCCACCAAGACCCAGCGCGAGGTCTGGGCGCCGGTGAAGGGGATCAAGGTCGCCGAGGCCACCGGCGACAAGCGCAACGACCTCATCGTCATCACCCGCAACGGCGACCTGTTCGTGATCAACCTCGACACGATGGAGGACGTCTGGCGCACCGCCGAGGGCTACTTCTCCACCATCGCCGACTTCTCGGTGGCCAACGTCGAGGGCGACGACAATCCGGAAATCATCTTGCTCGCCGACGACCGCCTCGTGGTGTTCGCCGGCGCCTCGGAGTCGGAGCTGTATCGCAGCACCGAGCAGTACACGGCCTCCCAGATCCGCGTGGCCGACGTGGACGCCGACGGACAGCTCGAGATCGTGCTCGACACCGGCCAGGTGCTCGACGCCCGCTTCCGCCAGCTCGAATGGGAGTACGAGACCCCCTTCGGCACGCCGCTGGACATCCTCGATCTGGACGGCGACGGCAAGCTGGAGATCATCGGCCGCACGCAGGCCGGGGATCTGCTGATCATCGACGGGGATGAGCGCAGAGCCAAATATGAGTAAGCTCAGTATTTGGTCTTGATCGCCGAAAAGCTGGTCGGGGCCGTGCTCGTGTCGTCTCGGATGAACTCCAGTTCGTGGTGAGCCTCTTCACCGAAGTACTCCAGGTCGATCGTCACCGGGATCGGCGCGCCGGGCAGTACGCCGCTCGCGTCGATGGGGAACGAGAAGGACGCGAAGTGTATGCCCTCCAGGTCGAAGCTCTGATCGAGTACCTGCGCGACGCCGGTGAACTCGAAGAGATAGTACAACCCGCAGTTCCGTGCGATCACGTCGAACTCCAGATCGAACTGCGGCGGAACGGCGGAGCCGTCGCCGGGAACGATGTGGCGGGCGAACAGGAAGGTGTGATTCCAGGGATCCACGATGAGTTCGTTGCAGGAGACGGGAGCCATGTTGAATCCGAACCTGCCGGCGAGCACCAAGAACTCCTCATCCCAGTCGTTCCAGCCGGATCCCGACTCGAACTCGTGTTCCAGCAATAACGGATCCGTCAACCAGGCCGGGTCGTGGGACTCGATCTCTACGCTGCCCAGCACGTAGACGTCGCCGTGATCGGCGAGCAGGGGCGTGCTCCAGCTCAGGGTCAGACCTGTGTTGAGATCGCCCGCGATCGAATCGGCCGACCATGTGAAGTCCATCCTGCCCTGCTCGGGCGCGGGAAGCGCGGGCCAATCGGAGATTGTGAAGTCGAGCCTCGAGATGGGATCGAAGGGGACATCCTTCACGAGGACGAAATACAGAGTGATAGGCTCCCCCACCGTTACGTCGGCACCGCAGTTGGACGACTGATAGTCCACGATATCCGGATCGGTCGTGATGTACACGACCGACGGCCCGCAATAGGCACCCGCCGATGAAGGAATTGTCAGGTAGAGGAGAATCGCCAGGAATCCGAGAACCGCCTGCTGCATCGCGCCACCTGCCAAGCCGAGACGAAGAGAGCCAACTGACATATGTCAATTCTGGCGCATACCAGCCACCGCGTCAACACCCCTGACGACTGATTTTTCGAGCCTGATACCGCCGATTCCTCGTCCCCCCGGGGGGACGATTCGAGAATCTTGTCAGCACCGCGCGGAGCTCACTTGAGCAAAATGGCCTTCCGCGCGAACTCCCCCCGGTCCGTCGTCAGGCGCAGGAAGTAGACGCCGCTCGGCTGCGGCTTGC
The DNA here is from genome assembly GCA_964399495.1 of uncultured bacterium. GTDB lineage: Bacteria > Krumholzibacteriota > Krumholzibacteriia > JACNKJ01 > JACNKJ01 > CAYNQX01. The sequence continues at coordinate 2,196 of CAYNQX010000056.1, read as the reverse complement.
CCGCGTCGTCCTTCCCCTCCCACTCCAGGTCGTGCACGCCCGCTTCGTAGCGGCGGTTCGTCACCGTGGCCACGCGGCGGCCGTTCACGTCGAGCACATCCAGGCGCACCCGCCCGGTTTCGGCCAGGTGGAAGCGCACCTTCGTGACGGGGTTGAAGGGGTTGGGCCAGTTGGCGAGCAGCCGGTCGATGGCGGGCGCGACATCGCCCGGCACGGGCGTCGCGCCGTCGATGATGACGAAGCGGATCGAACTCCACGCATCGATGGGCAGGCCGCCGTCGCTCAGCATGTGGACATGCAGGGAGACGGAGTCCTCGTAGGTGACCGCCCGGGGCAACCCGCCGGTGCAGGGCAGGTCGAAGCCCACCGTGACGGTGTCCCGACCCAGCGGCGCGATCTCGATGCTGCCGGCCAGGGGCGGCAGCAGGGTCGACATCTCGTCCCACCAGTCGTAGTCCACCGTCATCGCCGCGTCGTGGCGCAGATTCTCCAGGGCGGCCTGGATCTCGCCAGTCTCGCACACGTGGTGGCTCACCACCTGACGCAGCATGTCGATGCGCACGGGCGAGTGCACGACCAGCTCCATGCCGTCGAAGCGATCGCCGAGACCCGAGGCCGTGACCGTGGTGAACCAGGTCGGCACGATCGTGTTCGCGGGATACTCCTCGGGCACGGTCACCAGCAGCTCGACGGGCAAGGACTCGCCGGGCATTAAATTCAAGGGCAGGAAGGCCGGAGCGATCGTCAGATCGCCTCCCGTCAGATCGATGTCGCCGGTGAGTTCCAGATCGCTCTCGTTCGTGAAGGTCAGCGTCCAGGGGAAATCCCGGCCGCCGGCCACGCCCGTGTAGAGCGGTGTCGCGGGCCCCGTGAGGCCGCCGATCGAGAGCGCGGGATCGATGACGTAGGGGAACTCCTCCGTGATCTCGAGCCCCGTGGGCGGATCGATCACGGTCAGGCGCACGCTGCCCGAGCCGCCCACGAGGATCGGATCGGGCGGCAGGTCCAGGTGCAGCGTGAGACCCAGCGAGTCGCCGGGCGCGAGCGAGGCGGGGCCGTCGACCCAGACGACGAAGCCGTTGCTGTCCATGGCGAGGTAGTCCGGCGTGAGCACGAGGCCCGTCGAGCGGTTGGCGACGCCGCTCGTCAGCGTGGCGTCCATGTTGCCCGGCACGACGCCCTCGGCCGCGGCCGTCTCGAACTCCAGCGGCGCGCCCACGGTCAGGCCGCCCAGGTGCACCGTGTGGATCTCGCCGTCGACCTCGAACTCGAGATCCACGGCAACGTCGTGGCCCGGCGGCACGGGCGCCACCACCGAGATGCTGATCTCGCCGAGCGCGCTCGCTCCGGAGGGGAGTTCGAGGCTGGGCCAGTCGACCGACATGGGCCAGCCCTCGGAGTTCATCGGCGCGGGCGCGGTGATGAACAGCGAGTCCAGGCCCTGGTTCTCCAGGGTGAAGGGCACGACCTGCGGCACGCCAAGCTCCGGCGACACGATGCCGCTGCCCGTGATCCTGCCGACGACGTCCTGCTCCACGACGATCGAGCCGTAGGCGTACTCCGGCGCGCCGCCGCCCGTCACCTCGAAGGTAAGCTCGTTCACGGCGCCGGCCGTCTCGTCGAGGGGAACCTCGATGTCCCAGACCCACTTGCCCGTCTCGCCGGGCTCCAGGGGCAGATCGATGGGCGGGCCGATCGGCCAGCCGAACAGGTCGGTGAGGGTGCCCGTCAGCGTGACCGGCGTGAGGAGTCCGTTGTGGATCGGAATCGTGATCGTCGTGCTGGCGCCCGGATAGGTGGGCGTGTCGGGCTCGGGAATCGGGTAGAGCGGCACGGGCGGCGTGGCGTACTGGGGCGGGCAGGTGGTGTCCCAGATGAAGTCGTCGCGGTTCGGGCCGTAGGCGTTCGTGGTGGGATTCGTGTTGCCGTCCAGGCGCGCGTTGTCCGCCTTGCTGCGGGCGAGTTTCTCCCGCACGCGGTACTGGATGACCGGCTGCACGCTGGTGGGAATCACCGTGAAGTCGATGCGGTCGTCGCCCGTCCAGGCGTGATTGATGAGATAGCCGTCGCCCTCGGCGATCACCACGCCGGCGGGGTCGACCTTCGTGTTCATGCTGGTGTCGAACTTCACGTGGCCGGGCGTCGCCGTGCACACGATGCCGCGCGGCTGGTAGTCGATGACCGAGGGCGAGAGCG
>CAYNQX010000055.1:0-15253 GCA_964399495.1 uncultured bacterium | reverse complement strand
CAAGAAAGGTCGAAGGCAGAAGCCTTCGACCTTTCTTAGGTATCCCCAACGGGATTCGAACCCGTGTCGCTAGGTCGAAAACCTAGTGTCCTGACCAGGCTAGACGATGGGGACACGTGCCTGCCTGAGCGGCAAGCGAGCGGAATCTAGCAACCGAAACGGGAATTGTCAACGTGGCAGGGCCCGCCCCCGGGGGCGGGCCTGCAAGTCAAGCGATCGCAGTGCTTCAGAGCACCCTCATGACGGCCACGACCTTGCCGATGACGCTCACCTCGGTGCTGCCCTCCGGAACCCAGATCGGCTCCATGGTGGGATTCTCGGGCTGGAGGCGGATCCCCCCGCTCTCCCGGTAGAAGGTCTTCACCGTGGCCTCGCCGTCGACCAGCGCCACCACGATCTCACCGTTGCGGGCGGTTTCCTGGGGGCTCACGACGATGGTGTCGCCGTCCATGATATGGGCGTCGATCATGGACTCTCCCACCACCTGCAGGAGGAAGTTCCCCTCCCGGGCGGCGAAGGAGGCGTCCACCTCGATCCACTCCTCGATGCTCTCCTCGGACAGCACCGGCTGGCCGGCGTTGACCTGACCCAGGAGCGGCAGGCGCACCACGTTCCCTCCATCGGAACGCGCCTCCAGCTTCAGGCCGAGCAGCTCGATTCCGCGGGAGCGCTCCTTGGCGCGCCGGATGTAGCCCTTCTTCTCCAGGGCCGCGAGGTGATCCTGGACGCCGCGAGGCGACCGGATCTCGAAGTGTGCGGCGATCTCCCGGATCGTCGGCGGGTAGCCGTTGTCCAGGAGGAACTCCTTCAGATAGTCAAGGATCGACCGCTGGCGATCCGTGAGAGCCTTCGGCGACATACTGCCTGCCTCCTGTAGAAGTACCAGCTGCGCCGCAGCTGCCGACTGCCGTTCTCGAGCAGACGACGGGGCCGGGACAACAGGCCGGTCATCGTTCCGAGGGGCTTGAGCGAACCTGACCACAGGCCGCTCGACTCCGTCAAGGAGAAGCCCTTCAAGAAATTCGAGGGGGAGAAGCGGGAACGCGATTCTCGCAATTCCGGCCCCGGATGAGCCGAACCCTCCCTTTCGGCCCGCCGGCACTCCTCCCCCCCGATCAACGCATCGTTTCCCGCCGGCAGGTGCGCGCCGGTGGGACAGCCCTCCGCCCGGGCCAGCTCGGCCGCCGGAAAGATTCCGCCGTCCGGATGGACCTTGCAGCCCGGGCAGAGGGCGTAGATCTCGGGGCCTCCCGGAGCCTTTGGAAGATGGGCGATATCACCCCGGAAGTCCCCGTTCTCGTGATCCCGGCCTGGAGCGCCTCCCGGCGCCTCGCTCAGGGAGCGGCGGGCATTGGCCAGCGCCTCCTCCAGGTCCAGGGTGCTTCCCCGTCGCGCGGGCGTCGCGGGCACCACGCTGGCGGTGAAGAGATCCGTCTGCTGCCGTGAGAGTCTTTCGATCATGAGCGACTCCTTTCCACCAGGCGGGCCCGGCGCACCGAATCCCGCCCGTAGCGCTCTCCCAATTGGTCCATGGCGCGGCCCAGCCGGTCTTCCCGCTCCGGCACCTCGGCGTCGAAGAGGCTGGGCATCACCTGATCCCTGGGAACCAGGTTCCTCAGGGAAACCCCGAGCAGGCGCACCTTCTCGCCACGCCGATCCACCTTCTCCATGAGGCGGCGGGCGGTCTGGAAGATGAGCAGGCCCTGGTCGAGGTGCTCGCTGCCGGTCACGGAGCGGCTCAGGGTGCGGAAGGAGGTCGTGCGGAGCTTCAGGGTGAGGGTGCGGCCGGCCATGCCCTGCTTGCGCAGGCGGCGGGCCACCTTCTCCGACAGCTCCAGCAGGGTCCGCTCCAGCACCTGCCGCTCGCTCTGATCCTCGTCGTAGGTGTGCTCGTGTCCCACCGACTTCTCCGGCGACCGCTCCGCCTCCACCTCTCGGGCGTCCTCTCCCCGGGCGAGACGGGCCAGCCGGGTGCCCCAGCGCCCGAAGCGCTCTTCCAGGGCCTTCTGGCCGAGGCGGTCCAGGTCGCCGACGGTGGCCACCCCCATCTCCTGGAGCACGGGCAGGGTCTTGGCGCCCACGCCCCAGAGCTTCTCCACGGGCAGGGGATGCAGGAACTCCAGCACCTTGCCGGGCGCCACCACCGTGAAGCCGTCCGGCTTGTCGTGATCCGAGGCGATCTTGGCCACGAACTTCACCGGGGCCAGGCCCGCCGAGCAGACCAGGCCGGTCTCCGCCAGCACCCGCCCCCTAATGTTGCTCAGGGTCTCCACGGGGGGACCGAAGAGCAGCTCCGTGCCGGTGAGATCGATGAAGGCCTCGTCGAGGCTCAGCGGCTGCACCCGGGGCGAGTGCTCGCGCAGGATCGCCATGATCCGCCGGCTCTCCGCCACGTAGACGCGCATGCGCCCGGAGACGAAACAGGCCTCGGGGCAGAGCTTGTAGGCCGTGCGCAGGGGCATGGCGCTGTGGATGCCGAAGCGGCGCGCCTCGTAGCTGGCCGCCGACACCACTCCCCGCCGCGTGGGATCCTCGGCTCCCACCACCACCGGCTTGCCCCGCAGCTCGGGGAAGTCCCGCTGCTCGACGGACGCGTAGAAGGCGTCCATGTCGACGTGGGCCAGTGCGGGGGAAGAGGCGAACATGGGACCGGGGACCTCCGACGCCTTTCGGCTTCCGTATCACAGCGCAACATGCGACTGCTGTACACAGGTATACCTGTACAGAGGTATCCTGTCAAGATGTCGAGTGGAAAAAGGAGCGAGATTCCGCCGACAGAAGGCTCGAGGCCGGAAAGTCGCTGGAAATGGGAAAGTTAGGCACAACAAAAGGGGTGGGCCAAAGCCCACCCCATGCGGATCCCCATCAGGAGGGAGTCGCTAGTGCACCCAGATCTGCCACATGATCTGGAAGAGGTTCGGATCGACGATGTCCACGTCGTCCGGCATCTCGTCCATGCGACGGGTGAAGGCGAACTTCAGGACCTGATCGTACTTCGCATCCGGGTTGAAGAAGTAGTTCAGGCCGACGGTCACGTTCGTCTGCGCGTAGTCGCCGTCGTCGGCGCTGACGTCGGTGTTGCCGTCCCAGGTCTCGTAGCGGCCGGCAACGGTCATCTGGTCGCTCACGTGATAGCCCAAGGTCGCGGCGTAGCCCATGCTCGCGACGTCGTCGTCGTCGCCGTCCCAGTCATCGCCACGGGCGTCGAGGCTGGTGTAGTCGAACTTGAAGTAGAAGGCCGGCATCTTGAAGTAGGCGAAGGCCGTCATGGAGCCGGTCGTGTTCAGGTTCTCGTTGGGCAGGCCGTAGGTGAAGCCGACCTTCAGTCCGTCCATGGGCGCGGCGTAGACGCCGAAGTCCATCTGCGGGTTGAAGCCGTCGTTCACCAGGGGGCTCTCCGTGTAGTCCACGCCGCCGCTGTTGGAGGGCAGCAGGCCCGGGTGGTCGCCGCCGCCGTTGTGCAGCTGCACGGCGAGCTTGAACATGTCGCTCGGCGTCACGGTGGCCACGGCGCCGATGGTGCGGTAGTCGCCGCCCACGGTGCCCGCGCCCCACTTCTTGCCGACGATGCTGCGCTCGATCAGATCGAGCTTCGGAGCGCCGGTGAGAGCGCCGGCCTGGCTGCCGACGCCGACGAGGCGACCCATCTTCACGGTGACCATGTCGTTGACCTTCATGCCCACGAAGCCGTCCAGGATCTTCAGATCGCCCTTGGCGCCGTCGCCCTGGAATTTCGCGAAGAACGGACCGTCGCTGTATTTCCAGCCGATGCGCACGCGCTTGATGCCGAAGGCGAGCTGCGTCGCGTCGAGCTCGGAATCGTCGGCGTCCGTGTAGGCCGTGTAGGACAGCCAGGTCTGAACGAGGCCAAACATCGAGCTGTCGGCCATGGCGGGTCCCGCCAGGGACACCAGGAAAAGCACGGTAGTAAGGAGTACTACCTTCTTCATCGCTGTTCCTCCCTTAGGATTTCACATCACGTTGGGACCCTTCCGGGTCGTTTCTCTCACCACTCGAAGATCTCGTCCGAATGAGGTCCACCATTGGGACCATATCTCCGAGATCGCGCACACAGTAGATTGCACCCCAAAATCCCGCAAGCAGAATTTAACACCCGTTTTGCCTGATTGCCGGAATGCGAAATTGCGCATCGGTGAGACCCCGCGATTAAGTTTCAAGTCGTACGAACTCGCCTTGACCTGGGTCAACAAATGGGGGAAAGAATGCCCACCATGGACATTTCCCGAACGCCTCTGCTGAGCACCTCCGCCCTGCGCGTTGCAATCGAGAACGACGGCCTTCATCTCCTCGACGCGAGCTGGTATCACCCCAGTCTCAACGAGGACGCCCCCGCCCATCACACAAAAGCGCGCCTGCCCGGCGCTCGACGCTTCGACATCGACGCCGTGGCCGCCGGCGACGGCTCCCTCCCCCACATGCTCCCCGACGCCGAGGGGTTCGCGAAGGCGGCCGGCGCGCTGGGCATCGGACCGGAGGATCCCGTGGTCGTCTACGACCAGACCGGCATCGCCTCGGCGGCCTGCCGGACATGGTGGACCTTTCGCTGCTTCGGTCACGAGAACGTGGCCGTGCTCGACGGCGGGCTGCCCGCCTGGCGAAGCGCGGACCTGCCGCTGGCGACGGGCGAGGAGGCGCCGGCCGCGCCGGTGCGGCGCGAGGCGGTCGGTGCCCGCCTGGAAGTGTGGAATCTGGATCGGGTGCGAGGGAACATCGAAGGCGCCGAGCGCCTGTTGCTCGACGCGCGCTCGACGGGACGCTTCCGCGGCATCGAGCCGGAGCCCTGGGGCGACCCCGGCCACGTGCCGGCAAGCGCCAACCTTCCCTACGGCGATCTGCTGGATCCCGACACGGGCCTCATGCTGCCGGTCGACGAACTGGCCCGGCGCTTCGACGCGGCCGGCGCCGCGGCCGACAGGCCGCTCGTCCTGAGTTGCGGCTCGGGCGTGACCGCCTGCGTGCTGGCCCTGGCCCTTCGACTTCTGGGCCGTCCCGAGGCCGCCCTCTACGACGGCTCCTGGTCGGAGTGGGTGTCGACCCCCGGAACGCCGCGAACGCCGAACTGATCAAGGACTCCCGCCGAACTCGATGCCGATTTCGCCAAGAAGCCCGAAGGGCGGGATCCCCCCCGCGAAGACGAACACCCGATCGTTGGACAGGCTCTCCTCGCCCGCGGGCGTCTCGAGCAGGACACGGCTGTCGTCGATTCGCCTCACCTCACTGCCGAAGCGCGCGGCGATCGCACCCGACTCGATCAGCGGCGCGAGGCGCTCGGCGTTGCGCCGCTTGATCCGGACGAGCTGCTCCCGCCGGTAGGACAGGGTGACCTCCGTCCCCTCCTGCCGCGCCAATCCCATGGCGGCCTCCACGGCGCTGTCGCCGCCCCCCACCACGAGCACCCGCTCGCCGCGAAAGGAAGCGGCGTCGAGCAGCTTGTAGAACACCTTCTCGCTGCGCTCGCCGGGCACCTCCAGCCGTCGAGGCGTGCCCCGCCGGCCCAGGGCGAGGATCACGTGAGAGGCATCCCATCGCATCGATCCTGCCCGAACGCGATAGCCGCCCTCGATGGGGTCCATGCCGTCGAGCTCCCGCCCCCGCTCGACGGGCAGCTCGAAGCGCGCGGCGGCGTCGTTCCAGATCTCGATCAGCTCCTCCTTGCTGAACTCCTCCCTCTCCAGTGCGCCGTAGAGGGGAATCGCCACCGGCTGGGTGAGCACGAGCTTCTTGCGGGGATACTGAAGGATGGTGCCGCCCACGTCCTCCCTCTCGATCATCGCGAAGGCGAGTCCCGCCCGCTTCGCCGCGAGCCCCGCGCTGAGGCCGGCCGGTCCCGCGCCGACGATCACGAGGTCCAGCATGTCCGGGTCGCCCGAGCGGCCCCGTTCGGCGATCCGCTCCACCACGCGTTCCCCCTGCGCCACGGCGTTGCGGATGAGCGCGTAGCCGCTGAGCTCGCCCGCGACGAAGACCCCCGGCAGGTTCGTCTCCTGAAACTCGTCTTGACGGGGAATGTCGTCGCGGTCGCCGATGTCGCCCAGGCCCACCTTCAGTCCCTCCACGGGACAGGCCTCGGCGCAGCGGCCGTGCCCGACGCACTTCAGCCCGTTCACCAGCACGGCGCGCCCCGCCTCGAGCCCGAGCACCTCGCCCTCGGGGCAGGCGTCCACACAGGCGCCGCAGCCGATGCAGCCCAGCGGGTCGATGATGGGATGCTGCGCCACCGGTCGATCGGCCCCGACCGCGGCGGCCTCTCGCCGCCGCTCCGTCACGCGCCGCTCCCGCCCTCGGAAGCGCAGGGAGTAGGAGAGGAAGATCGCCAGGGCGATCAGCAGCGCGCCGCCCCAGATGACCAGGCTCTCCATCTAGAACCTCCGCCCCAGGCCGAGGTGCAGGCGGAGGCCGGCGAGGTCGTCGCCCCGGTCGTGCTCCAGGTCCACCGCGATCCAGTTCGCCGCCGGCAGGCGCAGGTGCGCGTTAACGCGCAACCACCCGTTGTGGCGCCGCCCGCCCTCTCCGGGGTCGTAGATGTAGCTGCCCACGCCCAGCCCCAGCCTGACGCGATCGCCGAGGGGGTGGCTCAGATCCAGCGAGGGATCGAGACCCGAGGCCGCTTCGGAGTTGAAGCTGCCGAAGCGCAGGACGGCGTCGAGGTCGGAGCCGAGCACGCCGCCCTGACGAAGCGACAGGTTCTGGTAGAGCGTGGGCCGCTCCGCCCCCTTGCGATGACGAAGGCCACCGCGGAGACGGACCGTGAACCGGGGCGCGGCCCGCAGGCGCATGCTCAGCTGCACCCCGCGGTTTCCCACGCTCCGGAAGAGGCTGTCCGGCAGTGAGGCGTAGGCCACCGCCGGGGGCGACTGACGGCCGTCGTAGCGAAGCCGGAGGGCGAGGGGACCGCCGGGATCGTAGCGGGCCGACAGGACGAGTTCGCTCATGGAGAGAGCCGATCCGCTCAGGTCGCGCCGCCAGTCGCGGTTCCAGTCGAGTGTGAGACGCTGGCGCAATGTGAAGTCGCGCCGGCGCCAGCGCGACGAAAGCGCGAGGTAGTCCCGGCTGGAGACACCCTCCTCCCGTTCGCTCACGAACTCCAGGAGGAAGCGGCGTTCGCGATCGCCGGCGCCGAGAAAGAGTCCCTGACGTCCGCCCCTCGATGCGAGGCCGCCCCCTTCCCAGTCCGGCATGGCGCCGTAGAAGGTTCCGAGACGCAGACCGCGCGGGAGCCCGACCTCGAGCCGGAGGCCGTCCAGGGGCGTGCGGCCCAATCCGCTGCCGCCGGAGAGACGTCCCAGCGTCAGTCCCAGGCCGCGGCCTCCTCCGCCCAGCTCCAGCGCGCAGGCCTGAATACGACCGTTGCGGACGTCGCTCTCGCGCCAGTCGTCGCGGGCGCGCCACATGCCCTGGGTCCGCCCGCGAAAGCGGAAGCGCAGCGGGAGCGCGCCCGAACGGGAGGCGTCGAGCCGCAGCCGCAGGCTGAGCCGATCGCTGTCCGCCTGGTCGAGTTCGCGGCCGCGATAGCGGTCCCAGCCCAGGGACACGCTGCCGCCCAGGCGAAAGATCCCCTTCGCGCCATCGAGAGCATCCACCGCCGACGGAGCCGTGGTCCGCCGACGGCGGAGCGATTCGGTTTCGGGACGTGGCGCGGCCCGCGCGGCTTCCGTCGTCTCGCGCAGGCCCAGAGCGGCATCCCCGACACGGGGCGCCTCGCCGCCGGGCAGGAGGACGCAGGCCGCGGAGTGATCGGCCGTGAACACGATCCGCAGCCGCGCGACGGTCGCGCCCTTGCGCACCACCCTCAGCGTATCGCCCTCGGCGAGGCCGGCGGCGCTGCCCGCGTCCAGGTAGACGCTCTCGCTCGAGAGGTAGCGTACCTTGCACTCGATCGAGCGCGTCCACGCGCGCTGTGGCGCGGCGAGCGCCAGGCCCGCGAGCAGGGCGGCGAACAGGATGACTCTTCCCTTGCCGGTCATCATTCATCCCCCCGCGGGTGGCAGTCGAGACAGGCCGCGCTCTCGTAGACGTAGTCCTGCTCCTCGTCGTGATCCTCGTTCATCTCGCTCTCGCCATGCTCGTGACAGTCGATGCAGGAGAACACGCCGTAGTCGCCGGGCGCCGGATGGCAGTCGAGGCAGCTCGACCAGGCCTCGCGATGCTCGCCGCTGGCGATCGGAAAGTACTCGTCGTGGTTCCAGGTGGACGGGAACCAGGCCGTCGTGTCGTGGCAGGCCTGGCAGTCGCGGCCGAAGCCGGCGGACGGGTGGTCGGGCTCGGCGCCGGCGTAGAGATCGCCGTGGCATCCGTCGCAATCCCGCGGCGTGCCGGCGTAGTCGTCCACATGGCAGTCGAGGCACGCGGCCCCGATGTGCGCGCCCGTGAGCGGGAAGGCGGTGAGGGCGTGGTCGTAGCTGGCCGGCGTCCATGCGACCGTGCCGTGGCAGAGCTCGCAGGCCTCGTCGAACTGCAGCGCGGCATGGTCGGGTTCGACGGCCGCCGCGAAGTCGTCGGCGTGGCAGCCGAAGCAGAGCGTGGGCGTATCCATGTAACCGAGCGCATGGCAGGCGGCGCACTCGACCATGCGGTGCGCTCCGGTGAGACGGTAGAGGGCGTCGTGCCGGAAGTTGTCGTCCGTCCAGCCCTGGAAGACGGGCGAATGACAGAGCGAGCAATCGAGATCGTAGCCGCCGAGTACATGATCGGGTTCCGCGGCGGCGCGGTAATCCGACTCGTGGCAGTCGATGCACTCCGTGCCCGTCGCGCCGTAGTCGAAGCCCTGTTCGCGGGGATGGCAGGCCTCGCAGACCGCGGCCGCGTGGCTGCCGACCATCGGGAAGCCCCTTTCGGCGTGAAGTCCATGCACGGAACCTCGAAGCAGCCAGCTCTCCTCGTCGTGGCAGGCGGCGCAGTCGTAGCCCAGGTCGGCGTCGTGGACATCCACGTGGCAGTCGGCGCAGGCGGAGGCGACGCGACGGAAGCGCGGATCCCGGTGGCAGTCCGCGCAGGTGGCCTCGGCGTGCCCGCCGCGCAGGACGAAACCGCCGCGGTCGTGATCGAAGGCGTCGGTGGCCCGGTAGGCCCAGCTTCCGGTGTCGTGGCAGACCGCGCAGTCGATCTCCAGGGGTCCATGCGGGTTTTCCGTCTCCACGGCGGTCGCGAGTCTCGCCAGGACGAGCAGCAGCGCCAGAAGAGGGATTCGTCTCGTCATGGCTTCACCTCTCCGGTCGATGTGAGTGTCTCGGCATGGCAGTCCCGGCACTCGATCCCGAGAGGTCGAAAGCGCAGGGAACCGGCCGGCGGCGTCATGGGCGGATGGCAGGCCGCGCAGGCCAGGGGCGAGTGGGCGCCGTCCAGGGGGAAGCGTGAATCGCGGTCGTGGTCGAAGCGGGCGGCGTACCAGTCCCGCGTGTCGTGACAGGCGTCGCAGCGGGCGGCGGCACCGTCCGCGGTGTTGAACTGGCCGGCGTGGATGTCCTCGTGGCACCGCGCGCATTCGCTCGGCGCGCCGCCGAAGCGGGGCGCCGTCTCGCCGCCCCCGCCGTTCGCATGGCACCCGCGGCAGGCCACGCGGCCATGCGCCTCCTCCAGCGGAAAGCGGGTGACGGCATGATCGTAGACGACATGCCGCCAGTTCTCGACGCGGTGGCAGGTCTCGCAGTCCGGCGCGCCCTCGGCGGGCAGCGCGTGGGGATCGGCGTGACAGGCGGCGCAGGCGGTGTCGTCGTGACGGAAGCGGCCCGCGGGGGCTCGCCGCGTCGGCTCGTGGCAGGCCCGGCAGGGCACGGCGCGATGCGCGCCCTCGAGCGGGTAGCGGGACGGCGCCTCCGCGTGCCGCGCGATCGTGAAGCTGGAGGGCGCGAATCCCGCCACGGCGTGGCAGCGTTCGCAGGCCTCCGAGCCGGTTTGGATCTGGCCGCGATGGACATCATCATGGCAGTCCACGCAACTCGCGTGGGCCAGGGGCGACAGCGGCTCGCCCGCTCGGTGGCAGCGTTCGCAGGTCAGGCTCGCGTGGCGGCCGCGCAGAGGATAGCGGCTGCGGTCGTGGTCGAAGCGGTCGCCGGCGACGGCGCGCCAGCTCTCGACGTCGTGGCAGCTCGCGCAGGCTTCGGGGAAGCGGCCGGCGTGGGGATCGCGGTGGCAGTCTGCGCAGTCGGCGAAGGGAACGTTCGCGAAGCGCAGGATGAGTTCGTCCGGATCTCCCCCGGCGCGAGGATGGCAGGACTCGCAGGCCACCCCGACGTGCCGGCCCCGCAGGGGATAGGCGGTGCTCTCGTGATCGAAACCGTCGGCCGGGCGCCAGGCCTCCATGTCGTGGCAGCGCCGGCAGTCGGCGCCGAGCTGCTCGCGATGGGGATCCTCGTGGCAGTCCAGGCAGGACATCCCCAGGCCGAGGAAGCTGCGATCGGCGCGCTTGGACGCGGACTCGATGCGCGCGGCATCGAGCAGCAGGGCGGCGCGGTGGCAGTCGCGGCACATGCGTTTTGCATGGGCGCCCTCGAGCGGGTAGCCGGTCAGGTCGTGGTCGAAGGACGACTCGTCTCCTTTTCCGGGCCAGCGGATCATGAGGTAGTCCTCGCCCTGGTGGTCGGAGTGGCAGGAGACGCAGTCGGCGTGGTCGTCGCGGGCGTGGAGACCCTTCCCGGCCTCGATGCGTTCGGCGAGAAGCTCGTGGCAGTCGAGGCAACGCTCGGCCAGGACACCCTTGCCCAGGCCGTGACAGCGCGTGCAGTGGCGCAGGCCCTCCCATGGAGCGTGCAGCGCCTGCAGAGGCCCCGGCGAGAGCTGCGCCCGCGGGGCGGTCGGAAGGCAGAAGGCCAGCAGAATCGATATCACCATGAACCGCCGCATCAGCCGATCCACCGATAACCGAACAGCAGGGCCACGCCCACGTGCACGATCATGATGAGCACCATGATGATCGCGAAGGGCTTGTGGATCACATGCCAGTGATGGAAGATCCGCTCGATGCGCGCGAGCAGCAGGACCCTTCGTTCGGCAAGCGCCTTGCGGCGAGCGAGCTTCAGGATGCGGCGCCGCTGGCCACCGGGCAGCGCTCTGCCCCCGGCGCCGTCCCGGAGCCACGCCCTCAGGCGCGGTCTCAGTGTGAGGTCGCTCCACAGGGACTGAGCGATCGCTCGCAGGAGCCCTCCCGAGCTCAGGGCCGGACCGGCCGCGAGTTCGCGAAGGCCCTCGATGGCGGCCTCCCCGAATCCGAACTCGATCCTCAACTCCCGACCGAGCGCCGCGCTCGCCTGCTCGAGCGCCTCGAGTCCCTGGGCCTCGCCCTGGAGATTGCGCGGAATCTGATGATAGAGATAGCGGCCGAGAACGCCGCTCAGGGCCACGGCCACCATCGACCAGAAGCTAAGCGCCACGAGCCCCCCCACCTTGAAGGAGCTGTGCAGAACCACAAGCAGGGGACCGAATACGCCCAGGTAGATGTGCACGCTCAGCCAGTGCCGGATCGGGCCGGCGTTGCGGAGTGGACGCCATCGCTTGCGAAGGCTGTAGGCAAGCAGAAGGAGCATCATGGCCGAGCCCAGGATGCCGAGCCCATGGCCCATGAAACCGGCGGGGCGCAGGTTGCCGTAGTCCGGGTGCTCGGGGCGCTCCTGGAGCGGCGTGAGGTAGTACTCACGCCCCCGCCAGAGCAGCCAGACCACCGCAAGGGTGGAGACCGCGGTCAAGGCGATCATTCCCGCCCGGAACAGGCGGTCGCTGATGTGGGATCGGCTACGAGAGAAGATCGACGCTCCGGACAAAGGATGGGGAATGAGGAATGCGAGTCGCTATTTCGGGCGACCACGCAAGTTTGACACCTGCCCTCCGAAGTATCCGGGGCCATGCTGGGGAATCCCGCGCCCTGCCACGGCATCCCGCATGCCCAGGGTTTCGGCTCCACCCTCGACCACTACTCCGTAATATCACAATAAATTCCCGATATGGTCAAAGCGTTTCCGGGTCGAACCCGTCTCGCCGCCGGCCGACCGATCGTATCGAGTGATGCCTTCCGGTTCCCGTTGGGTCCGCCGCGGCGGGCCCCGCGCTTGCAGTGACAGGGCTGGCTCGAGAGAGGCGAACCGAGATTCCCCGCACGGGAAGCATGGGAAAGGTCGCGCCGCTCGGGACGGGGCACCGAAGAGCGATTCGAGGGAAACCTCGCCCCGAAACACGGATTCGCCCGACAGGCATCGACGAGAGGGAACATCATGAATCATCGGCTCGACATCGCCAGGGAACAGCTCCTCGCGGCGAGCCGTCTCGGCCTCGCGAGCCATCGCGCCGAGATCGAAACCCTCCTGGCCGGGCTGGATCAACAGGAGCGCCTCATCGAGAGTCTCCGCAACCGCTGCACCGGCCTCAAGGAAGCGGGCGAGATGCAGGACAGCATCATCGACGACCTCAACTCCCGCATCAACGCACTCGAATCCGCAATCCGCGATTACCTCGATCCCGACAAGGCGCGCAACGGCGCGAGCGTGCTCCTGACCGTCCTCGAGAAGGAGCTGGGCGCCGAGGAAGAGGAACTCGCGCTCCTGCCCTGAGCCTCGCCACCTCCGCTTCTATCTGATCGCGAATCTGAAGCTCAGATGCACCCGCGAGGGCACCGGCGTCCTGTGCTGCCATGCGGGCTCGAAGCGCCACCGGCGGGCCGCTTCCATGGCGGCCTCGATCAGCAGCGTCGGCGCACGGGCGTCCAGGGCCCTCACCGCGACCACGTTTCCCCGCTCGTCCAGGGTCAGTTCCAGATTCACCACGCCGGCCAGCTCCGCTTCGCGCGCCAGGTCGGGGTAGCGCGGCGCGACGCGATGCAGCACCCGCGGGGAGAGCTGCAACACGGCCGGTGCCGTCGTGTGCCGGATGTCCTTTATGCGGACGGGTGGCGTATCGAAGTCGAACACATCGTCGAGCAGCGTGGGCAGGGTCTCGTCATCCACCGGAATGATCACGCCGGGCAGAGAAGGCAGCGGAATCTCCGTGAGCGGCGGCGGGGGAAGCTCGATCGGTTCGGGAATCCGCACGAGCTCGATGACGGCCTCCTCGAGCTGATAAGGAGCGGGCGCGAACGCCGGCGTGAACAGGAACAGCATCAGCACGACCGCGAGTGCCAGGCCCAGGGCCTGGAGCATCCGTCGCGGGCGCCGATCGTGAAGGTAAGCTTGCAGGGTGACGACCATGCCGGGCCTCCATGGATGGGTGAAATGGAAACGGCCTGGCAGGGTCCGCAGGAAGGACATCGGGAAGATGGGGGTTGGCGGCGCACAGATCAAATCCACGACTCCGATCGGGAGTTAGCACTGGCTTCCCCGGCGCGGGCGGGGCACAATCGGCTTGCCGAACGGCAACCCATGAGATGCGTTTACCGGGAACGCGCTCGAGCCCCCTCACTCGAGACAGGAAAGGTCGACATGAAGAGCATCCGAATCGGACTCCTTGCGACGTCCCTGCTGCTGCTGGCCGCGGGCCAGGCCGGCGCGGGAATCGCCACCAGCCTGGACGAAGCCTACACCCTCGCCGCGGAAAGCGGCCTGCCGGTGCTGCTCGAGATCGGCACCTCCTGGTGAAGCGGCTGCGTCCACTTCGCCCGTGAGGTGAAGGAGAACTCGAGCTTCCGCGCCGCCATCGCCGAGAAGGCGATACTCTACGCCGTCGACGCCGAGAAGGGCGAGGGCATCGGCATCGCGCGGAACTACCGCGTGACCTCCTACCCAACTTTCCTGCTGACGAACGCCGAGGGCGAGATCTACGATCGCTGGCTCGGATTCGGCGAGACGGAGTCCTTCACGTCCTCGCTCGCCGAGGCCGCCCACGAACCGTTGACGATCGCCCAGCGCCGCCGTCAGTTCCGCGGTGAGCCCAACGCGGCCGACGCCCTGAAGATCGCCGAACTCGAAGGCGGCGGCGGCCTGTACGGCGAGGCCCTGGCCTGGTACGCACGCGCGGAGGAGCTGGGCGTCGAGGAGTTCACGGCTCCCGCCAAGTTCGAGCTCGTCGCCCGCGGCCACGGCGCCGGACTGTTCGGGGACGACGCGCTCATGGAGCAGGCGCGCGTCGTGCTGAAATCCAAGCGAAGCACGTCCCGGCAGATCTACGAGTGCGTCTACATGGTCGGGCGTCCGAGTCGCGGCGAAGAGGACCGCGGCGACTACTTCGAGGCCCTGAAGCTCGGCACGAAGCGCCTGTCGAAGGACGAGAGCGAGCAGGGGCGGCAGCACCACGCCTCGCTCATGTCCGAGTACTGCCTCCATGTGAAGGGCGGCAAGGACAAGGCCTTCGAATGGAAGCTGAAGAGCATGCCCGAGGGCTGGCGCGAGGACGGAAACGCGCTGAACAACGTCGCCTGGTGGTGCTTCGAGAACAGCGTGGCGCTGGACGAGGCCGAGGAGCTCGCGCGCAAGGGCGTGGAGCTCACCGACGGTCCGGCCCGCGCGAACGTCATGGACACGCTGGCGGAGATCTGCAACGCCAAGGGCGATTGCGGCGAGGCGCTCGAGCTGATCCGCGCGGCGCTGGCGATCAACCCCGACAACGACTACCTGCAGAAGCAGCTCGTTCGATTCGAGAAGCTGTTCGAGGATCAGAAGGGCTAGACGAAGCCCCGAGAACTCCGGAGCGCGGGGGCCTCGCGGCCTCCGCGCTTCTTCATGCCCCGATCTCCGGGAACACGACGCTAGCGGTCGGTCAGCTTGGAGGCGGCGCGGCCGGCCACCTTGCGGTCGTTCTCGTCGAGCAGCGACTTGCGCATGCGGATGCTGGCCGGGGTCACTTCCACGTACTCGTCGGGCGCGAGGTATTCCAGGCACTCCTCCAGGGTCATCTTCACCGGCGGCGCCACCTTGAGCCCGCGGTCGGACGACTGCGAGCGCATGTTCGTCAGCTTCTTCGCCTTCTGCGCGTTCACGACGATGTCGCCCTCCTTGGGCGTCTCGCCGATCACCTGCCCGGCATAGAGATTCTCGCCCGGCTCGACGAAGAAGCGGCCCCGGTCCTGCAGCGCGTCCAGCGCGAAGGGCACCGCCGCGCCCTGCCCGTTGGAGACGATGCTGCCCGTCTGGCGCTGCGGGATCGAGCCCTTGAAGTACTCGTACTGGAAGAAGCGGTGGTTGAGGACGATCTCGCCCGAGGTCGCGCGCAGCATGCGGCTGCGGAAGCCGATGAGCCCGCGGCTGGGCACGTGGAACTCGATGTGGCTGCGGCCGTCGCGGTTCTCCATCTTCACCATGTCGGCCTTGCGCGTGGC
>CAYNQX010000054.1:0-15928 GCA_964399495.1 uncultured bacterium | reverse complement strand
CTCGAGGTGAAGCCCGACGACGCTCACCGGAGCTATTTCAGGAGCAGCAGCCTCATCGACCGGGTCTCCATCGGAGTATGGAACCGCGCCATGTAGACGCCGCTCGCGACGGCCCGACCGCCGTCGTCGTTGCCGTCCCATCGGAACTCGTGATCGCCCGCGTTCAGCAGACCCGTGTGCAGCATGCGCACGCGCCGTCCCTGCGCGTCGAGAACCTCGAGCTTCACCGACTCGCCCCGGTCCATCGACACGGGGATCACGGTGTTCGGGTTGAAGGGGTTCGGATAATTGCGCCCCATCCGGAAGGCGGCCGGGGCCTCGGCGACGTCGGTCTGGTCGGCGAGCGCGTCCAGCGAGACGGCGCCGGCCTGCAGCACCTCCTTCGTGGAGAGATTCTGCAGGAAGTACACCACCTCGCAGTTGGACGCGTCGTAACCGCTCACGTCGAAGGACGCGGAGGCGTCGTCGGACTGGGGCAGCCCGCCGGCGAAGGTGACGGCCGTGCCGTTCTCGTCGGGGTACATGTCGCGCATGATGTGATCGTGATTGCTCATGCCGTTGGGCGCCGCCCAGAAGAGCGAGCTCTCCGTGAGCACGGCGTGCAGGCGGTAGTCGCCCGCGGGCAGGGCCGCGTCGGTGCTGGCCGTCACGGTCAGGTTCACCATGGCCGTGTTCGAGTCGTAGCTGCCCGTGTGGGACAGCGTGACGCTCGTGGGCACGGCCTTGCGCGTGGTGTAGGCCGCGTTGTGGTTGGCGTAGCTGTAGACCCAGTTGGGTTCGACGACGCCGTCCACCCAGACCCAGGGGGTCGCGTTCACGCCGTAGTACTGCGTGCGGCCGGTGTTCTCGGGAATGTTGTGCTGATGATAGGGGTCGGCGCTGCTCGGCCACCAAGTGTGATACTCGACGGCGACGACATCGTCATGATCGGCGACGAACTGCACGAAGAACGGATCCACCGCTCCACAGGTGCCTCAGTAGCCGTTCGTGAAGTTCTCGAAGAGGACGGTCCGCTCCGCGGCCATCGCCGTCAGGGCGGAGGCCATGAGGAACAGGGCCAGAGCGAGGGTAGCGAGACGCTTCATGATGGGGATTACCTCCGGTTCGCCCCGGACACCATATCCGGGACTATTTACGGTATTCATGGTAACAATTCACGGAATACAGGGGAAGAACCTTGTTAACCCCTCCCGATTCCCTCCGATGCCGCCGGAAGGGCGAAGGTCTCAAGAAAAACCGGAATCGGCGGGAATCAGGGTGCGAGCCCGTCGAGGGCTTCCCAGCGAGCGTAGAGCTGGAGCAGCTCCGCCTCGAGTTCGGCGAGACGGGACTTCGCGACCGATACCCGCTCCCCCGACTCGCCCCGGTAGAACGAGGGGTCGGCCATCCGGTCGTGAAGCTCCGCCTGCTCGAACTCTATCAATTCGATAAGCGCAGGCAGCGCTTCGAGTTCACGTCGCTCCTTAAAGCTCAACCTGCGGGGCTTCTCGCCGCGTGGCCTGGCCGCCTTCCTGGCGCCCACGGGCTTCGCCGCCGGGGACTTCGCGGCCCGGCTCCAGTCGGAGTAGCCGCCCACCGTCTCGGCCACGCGCCCGGCGCCCTCCATCACCAGGGTGCTGGTGGTGACGTTGTCCAGGAACTCGCGATCGTGGCTCACCAGCAGCAGCGTGCCGGCGAACTCCACGAGCATGGATTCGAGGAGCTCGACCGTCTCGATGTCCAGGTCGTTGGTGGGCTCGTCGAGCACCAGCACGTTGGCGGGCCGGGTGAAGAGCTTGGCGAGAAGCAGGCGGTTGCGCTCGCCGCCGGACAGGTGGCTGATCGGGGCGCGCGCCCGGTCGGCCGTGAACAGGAACTGCTTCAGGTAGCTGATCACGTGCACGGCGCGGCCGTTCACGGTCACCGTGTCGTTGCCGCCGGCCACGTTGTCCTGCACCGAGCGGGTCTCGTCGAGCTGGGCGCGCCGCTGATCGAAGTAGGCCACCTCGAGTCGGCTGCCCCGGGTCACGGTGCCGGCCGTCGGCGCGAGCTCGCCGAGGAGCAGGCGCAGCAGGGTGGTCTTGCCCGAACCGTTGGGGCCGAGCAGGCCGATCTTGTCCCCGCGGTTGATGCGTGTATCGAACCCCCGGAGAATCGTGTTCTGCCCCCACGCGAAGGTGAGCCCCTCGGCGCGGATCACCTGCCGGCCGCTCCGCTCGCCGTCCTGCAGGGCGAAGCGCGCGTCGCCGGCAAGCTCCCGACGGTTCTCGCGCTCCTCGCGCAGGCGCTTCAGCGCGCGCACGCGACCCTCGTTGCGGGTACGGCGCGCCTTGATGCCCTGGCGCAGCCAGGCCTCCTCCACCGCCAGCTTGCGATCGAACTCGGCGGCCTGCCCCTCCTCGGCCCTCAGCTCCGCGTCGCGACGCTCGAGGAAGGTGGCGTAGTCGCAGGTCCAGTCGCGCAGGTGGCCGCGATCGAGTTCGAGGATCCGCCTCGCCAGCGCGCGCAGGAAGGCGCGGTCGTGGGTGACGAACAGCAGCGCGCCTGCGAAACGGGCGAGCTCGGCCTCGAGGGCGGCGATGGCGTCGATGTCCAGGTGGTTGGTGGGCTCGTCGAGCAGCAGCAGATCGGGCTCGGTCACGAGCGCGCGCGCCAGCAGCACGCGGCGTTTGTTGCCGGTGGAGAGGGTGGCGTAGTCGTCGTCCGCGACATCGGCCAGCGCCGCGCGCGTCAGGGTGTGGTCGATGAGATGCGCCTGATCGGTCATGGGCAGACCGGCGGCGCCGAAGCCCCCGGCCACGACCTCGCGCACGCTGCCGCCGATCTCGGGCGGCAGCTCCTGGGCGAGCATGGCGACACGCAGGCGCGGTCGGCGCAGGATCTCGCCGTCGTCGGGCGACAGCGCGCCCGCGATCAGGCGCAGCAAGGTGCTCTTGCCCTCGCCGTTGCGGCCGAGCAGGCAGATCCGTTCGCCCTTCTCGATGCGCAGATCCACGCCGTCCAGGAGCTTGGGGCCGCCGAGGGCCAGGGAGATGTTCTTGAGGTCGATGAGTGCCATGGCCCGACAAGGTAGGGCGTGCGGCGGGTGCGGCGCAAGGAGGGCTTAGCGCATCCGCGGCCGCGGATCCTCCAGGATCATGACGGGATCGGAGAACGGCGCGAGACGCTCGACGAAGTCGATGAGTTCGAGCACCGGCGAACCCCGGAAGAATCGGGCCTGCCCGCGGTCCATCCAGAGGCGGTCGGAGAACAGGTACACCGTGTAGGGCGTGTCGCCGTAGCCGTCGCCGTCGCGATCGAAGCCGCCGTAGTCCTGCCAGTAGTTGCCCGACCAGTCGTTGGCCAGCGCGCTGGTGGGGCCGGTCACGAGCACCTGCTGGAAGTTGCCGACGAACCGGTTGCCCCGCACGACGTGTCCGCCCTTCTCGCCGTAGAAGTAGAGGGCGACGTCGTTGTAGGCGAACTCGTTGCCCCGCACGTAGAGGATCTCGTCGGGATGGGTCGGCGAGTTGGCCGTGAGGCCGACGGCGCAGTCGAGCACCTGATTTCCCTCGATCCGGGTCTGGGCGCTGCCCTTCACCGCCAGCGCCGAGCCGCTGAGCTTCGACTGATGCTCGATGCGGTTGTCGCGGATGAACAGCGAGTCGGAGTAGATGCCGACGATCCCGTGCTCGTTGCCGACCAGGTGGTTGCCCGCGATCTCGTTGCGCGGCGAGAAGATCAGCTCCATGCCGATGCGTCCGTCCACGATCCGATTGCCGACGATGCGGTTGTCCGGGGAGTTGGTGAAGATCATGTCGCGCACGCTCGTGAGCGCGTTGTCCTCGATGAGATTCCCGCGGCTGTACCAGACCCGGATGCCGTCGCCGCGGAGCGTCGCCGGACCCTCGCGCGACGTGATGGAGTTGGCGCGCAGCGTGTTGCCGTCGGCCTGAGAGAGATGGATGCCGAAGAGCACCTTGTCGAGGGTGTTGCCCTCCACCAGGGAGCCGCGGCCCGTGATGAGCACGCCGGCGTCCACCTTGTCGTGGGAGACGCCCGATCCCGTGAGGCGCAGCCCCCTCACCACCGCGCTGTCCGCGCCGATCGTGAGCACGGTGCCCGCGCCCCCGCCGTCGATGGTCACCTCGCCCCCGCCGTCGAGCGTCATCGGCTTGTCGATGACCACCGGACCCGCGTAGACGCCGGGCAGGGGACGCAGGGTGCCGCCGACCGGCGTGAGATCGATGAAGAGCTGCAGGGGTGTCGTTGCGGCATGGGCACCGCCGGCGAGGAGAACCGTCGCCAGGAGGCACAGCGATATCGTCGACCGGTTCGAAGGGCGCATCGGTGAGCGGAGCCTCGTCTTCATGCCTGAGTTGACGCGAACCTAGCCGGGGTTCAGCGCGAAATCAACATCTGCATGCTTCTCACCTCGTCGCCGGCCCGCAGCCGGAGGTAGTAGGCTCCCGGGCTCACGCGCCGGCCCGCGCCGTTCAGCCCGTCCCAGGTCACGGAGTGGCCGCCGGCCGGCTGTCGCGCCTCGAGCAGGGTCCTGACCTCGCGGCCGAGGACGCTGTAGACCTTCAGGGAGACGGGGCTCTCGGAGGCGAGCCGGTAGTGGATCGACGTGGTGACCGCGAAGGGATTCGGATAGTTCCGGTAGAGCCGGAGCGCCGACTGCGCGCCTTCAGGCAGCCCGGTCGCGGGCGTGTACTCGAAGGCCCCCATGTCCGGCGCCGTGCCGAAGTACTCGCTCGGATCCATGTCGACGATCGTGTCGGCGGCCAGGGCGAAGAACGCCGTGCCCTCGTCGACGCAGGGCGAGAGCTCCTCGAGGTTGAAATCGTAGGCGGGCGCATTCACGAACAGCGGATCCTGGTTGATGTTGTTGCCGCCCGACGCGCCGTCGGGCATGGCGAGATTGCTGTAGTGGATCTCGGCGCCGCTGCCCCAGGTGAGATAGACGTCATCGCTGAACATGCCCGGATTGTCCCGGACGATCGTGTTGATGATGTTCGCCTGGGCGTTGGCCAGGTAGATGCCGCCGCCGTCGCCCGTCACGGCGGTGTTGCCCACCACCGTGCAGTTCACCACCGACAGCGTGTTCGAGAAACCGAGCGTGTGGATGGCGCCGCCATTCGCGAACATCGTGTAGTTGTCCGCGAAGACGCAGCGTTCGATGCGGGTGCCGTCCACGTTGTAGAGCGAGATCGCGCCGCCGCCGTAGTCGCAGTCGTTGCCGATGAAGGTGCAGCCCACGACCTCGCTGTTCCAGTCGCCCGTGAACTTGATGGCGCCGCCCTCGCCGTAGCAGTGGTTGCCCGTGAAGGTGCAGTCGACGAAACGGGTGAGCGGCTCGGCCGCGCCGCCCGTGCCGTAGGCGTAGACCGCCCCGCCCATGCCGAGATCGCCGCCCGTGGCATCGTTGTCCGCGAAGGTGCAGCTCGTCACGACCGCGTCGGAACCCAGCAGAGCCAGTCCGCCGCCGTGGATGTCCGGGTACTCGCCCGCCGGAGTCTTGCCGTACTCGATGCGGCAGTGGGACAGCTCGCTGATGTCGCCGGAGCTGATCCGGATGCCGCCCCAGCCAATCGCCTGGTTGTCGGTAGTGAAGCGAATCATGGCGCCCTCGGCGCCGATCGCCATCAGCTTTCCGTTCACCGTGAACTTGTAGTGTCCCTGAAAGTTGACCTCCACTCCCGGCTCGATCGTCAGGGTCTGCCCCGAAGGCACGGTGAGCTGCCCCGTGACACGGTAGGGCGACCCCGCCAGGGTCCAGACGCCGGACTGGGAGCCGCTGACGTCGGTCTGGGCGTGAACGAGATGCGGAACGAGCAACAGACCGAGCAGTAGGATGCGTTTCACGGGATGACTCCAGGCGATGGGAATGGGGATGTGCGAAGTTGAGCAGGACGCTACTATATCATGAACTTGTCACGGCTGGCAAACCGGCTTGACCTTCGCCCCATCCGCTCCCTACCCTCGCGACAACCCGCAACGTCTGGAGAATCATGTCCTTGCCCAGCAACGAGGAGATCGCCCGCGCGATCGTCGACGGCGACGCGGAGCTCGCGCGCGAACATGCCGAAGCCCTGGTGGCCGCCGACGCGGATCTGGTGGCTGCGATCGAGAACGGTTTCGGCGCCGGCATTCGCGAGGTCGGCGACCTCTGGGAGGAGGGCGAATTCTTCCTGCCCGAACTCGTCCAGGGCGCCGAGGCGATGAAGGCGGCGATGACGGTGATCCAGCCCGCGCTGGCCGCGGGTCAGGGCGAGGGCCGCTCCCGCGGCACCGTGGTGATCGGCACCGTGGAAGGCGACCTCCACGACATCGGCAAGAGCCTGGTCGGCACCCTGCTGGCGGCCAACGGCTTCGCGGTGCACGACCTCGGCAGCGACGTGCCCGTAGCCGCGTTCGTCGAGAAGGCGCGGGAGACGAGCGCGGAGATCGTCGCCGCCTCGGCCCTGCTCACCACCACCATGACCGTGCAGCAGGAACTCGTGACCGCCCTCGCCGCGGCCGAGCTGCCGAACCGGCCGCGGGTACTCGTTGGCGGCGCGCCGACCTCTCCGAACTGGGCCGAGCAGATCGGCGCGACCCACGCGGAGAACGCCATGCGTGCCGTCGCCGCGGCCGCGGGCTTGGCCGCGAGGGGCGGAACCGATGGCTGATCTACTCACGAGACTGCGGAACGGACCCTGCCTGCTGCTCGACGGGGGCATGGGCACCATGCTCATGGAGCGCGGCCTCCCCCAGGGAGACGCCCCCGATCGGATGAACCTCGACATGCCCGAGAAGGTCGAGGAGGTGCACCGGCTCTACGTCGAGGCCGGCAGCGAGGCCGTGCACGCGAACACCTTCGGCGCGAATCCCGCGCGGCTCGCGAGCTACGGCCTCGAGGATCGCTGCGACGAGATCAACCGTCGCGCCGTTGCGATCGCCCGCGCGGCCGGACCGAAGTTCGTGATCGCCGACATGGGCCCCACCGGCGAGTACCTGGCTCCCGTCGGCGCCGGCGACATCACACGCTGGCGCGAGGGCTATCGCGTCCAGGCCGCCGCGCTCATCGATGCGGGCGCGGACGGCATCCACATCGAGACCATGGGCGATCTGCGCGAGGCCATGGTCGTGCTCGAGGTCGTGCGGGAACTCGCGCCCGACCTGCCGTTGCTGGCCTCCCTCACCTTCGACCGCAAGAAGCGCGGCTTCTTCACGCTCATGGGCGACCCGCTGGTCGATTCGCTGAACCACCTGCTCGCGGCCGGCGCCACGGCGGCGGGCGCCAACTGCAGCATCGACAGCGGCGACATGGCCGCGCTGGCCGCCGAGGCGCGGAGCGCGGTGCAGGGCCCCCTCGTGATCCAGGCCAATGCCGGCGCCCCGCAGTTGATCGACGGACGGATGCGCTACGACCAGACGGCCGAGGCCTTCGCCGCGGACATGCGCGCCGCCCTGGCCGGCGGACTCGCGGCCATCGGCGGCTGCTGCGGCACCGACCCCGCTTTCATCGCGGCGCTCGCGGAGCTCCCGTGAACGAGGGCGACCGCATCGATCTTGCGCTCACGATCCGCCACCGCGACGTGATGCACTTTCTCGGCTACCCGGAGGGACGCGCTCCCGCCGAACGGATCTCCGTGAAGCTGGAGGCGATGCTCGCCGAGGCGAGGAGCCTGGCCGACGGGCGCGGCGCCTTCCGCCTGCTCGAGCGCGACGAGGCCGCGCGCCTGGGCCTGGAGCCCGTGCCGGAGGCGCGGCTCGTGATCGGCCTCGTGAGCGCCGGCGAGCGTATCGAGGCGCGGGCGAGCGAGTACATGGAGGGCGGCGACCCGGTGGCCGCCCTCATCCTGGACTCGGCGGGCAGCGCCGCCGCCGAGGAGGCCGCCGATCGGCTCGGCGCGATCATCGCCGGCGAGCCGGGCGACCGGGACTCCGTCGCCACCCTCTCCTGCCGGATCAGCCCCGGCTACGGAGGCTGGAAGCTGGACGCCCAGGCGGCGCTCTTCGAACGTCTGCCCCACGAGGCCCTGGGCGTCGCGCTCACGCCGTCGATGCTCATGCTGCCGCGCAAGTCCGTGAGCTTCGCCATGTGGCTCGGCGCCGACGCCAGGCCCGTGGCCGGACTCTCCGGCTGCTCGCGCTGCGAACTCGAGACCTGCCGCTACCGCACCGAACCCCGATCCGAAGGGACACCGACGCCATGAGTTCATCCCTCCGCCCGGAGACCCGGCTCCTCTCGAAGGCCGATACCGAGGCGATCGTGCACGACGCCATCCGCGTGCTGGAGAAGGTCGGCGTGCTGCTGGAGAGCGAGACGGGCGCGCGCCTGCTGCTCGAGGGCGGCGCCGCCGAACACGAGGGGCGCATCAGGATTCCCGAGCGGATGGTGCGCGAGGCCCTGGCGAGCGCGCCCTCCTCGGTACGCATCTACGACCGCGCGGGCGAGCCCGCCCTGCTCCTCGAAGGCGACAACGTGCACTTCGATCCGGGCTCGGCGGCGATCAACGTGATCGACCCGGACAGCGGCAAGCGTCGCGCCGCGGTGAGCCGCGACCTCGTGGAGATGGCGCGGCTCGTCGACGGGCTGCCCCACTTCGAGGCGCAGTCCACGGCGCTGGTGCCCAGCGACGTGCCCAAGGAGCTCGGCGACCGGCATCGCCTCTACCTTGCCCTGCGTCACGGCCGGAAACCGGTGATCACCGGGACCTTCCTGAAGGAGGGTTTCGCGCCGATGCTCGACATGCTCACGGTGTTCCGCGACGGCGCGGAAGACCTGCGCGCGCGGCCGCTGGCGATCTTCGACTGCTGCCCCAGCCCGCCGCTGAAGTGGAGCGACCTCACCTGCCAGTGCCTCATCGACTGCGCCCGCAGCGGCGTTCCGGCGGAGCTGGTGTCGATGCCGCTCACCGGCGCGACCTCGCCCGTGACCCTGCGCGAGGCCGTGGTGCAGCACTGCGCCGAGAACCTGTCGGGCGTGGTGATCCATCAGCTTGCCCACCTGGGGTCGCCGATCATCTACGGCGGCGCGCCCTCGGCCTTCGACATGCGACACGGCTCCACGCCCATGGGCGCGGTGGAGACGATGATGATCGACGTCGCCTACGCCCAGGTGGGCAAATACCTGGGCCTGCCGACCCACGGCTACCTGGGTCTGAGCGACGCCAAGATCGGCGACTATCAGGCCGGCATGGAGAGCGGTATCGGCGCGGTGCTGGGCGCCCTGGCGGGCATCAACGTGATCTCGGGCGCGGGGGCGCTGGACTATATTCTCACCATCTCGCTGCCGAAGCTGCTGCTCGATCACGAGGCCTGCGGCATGGCGCTGCGCCTGCTGCGCGGCATCGCGCGGCGCGACGACGACCCCGTGGATCTGATCGGCGAGCTCGTGCGCACCGGGGAGTTCCTGTCGCACAAGCACACGCGCAAGCACTGGCGCGAGGAGCTGTCGGTGGCCTCGAACGTGATCGATCGCGACAGCTACGGCGACTGGGAGGCGGGGGGCGGCCTGACGGCGCTGGAGCGCGCGCGGGCGGAGGTGACGAAGCGGCTCGCGAAGGCCGGCGACACCACTCCGCCGGCCGAACTCGCGGCGGAACTCGACGCCATCATGAAAGCCGAGGCCGCGCGCCACGGCCTCGATGCGCTGCCCGGCGCCTGAGGAGAGGAATCATGCGAGTCGCCATCACCCGGCCGGTCAGCCCGGCCATCGCCGACTGCGAGCTCACCTGTCTCGAGCGCGTGCCGATCGATCTCGCGCTCGCGGAACAGCAGCACGGGGCCTACGAGGACGCGCTCGTCACTATGGGGTGCCGGGTCGAACGCCTGCCGGCGCTAGCCGACTACCCCGACTCGGTGTTCGTGGAGGACTGCGCGATCGCGCTGGACGAGGTGGCGGTGATCACACGGCCCGGCGCCGCCTCGCGACGAGGTGAAACGGCAACCGTCGCCGAGGCTCTCGCCGCGCACCGCACCCTGCTTCACGTCGAGGTACCTCACACCCTCGACGGCGGTGACGTTCTGCAGCTCGGACGCATGCTCTACGTTGGGCTCTCCTCGCGGAGCAGCGCCGAGGGCATCGCGCACCTGGACGCGCTGATCGCGCCGTTCGGCTATCGCGCCGAGGGTGTCGAGATGCGCGGCTGCCTGCATCTCAAGTCGGCGGCAACCCGTGTCGGCGAGGATCTGCTGCTGGTGAATCCGGAGTGGGTGGACCCCGGTCGCTTCCCCGATTTCTCCACCATCGAAGTGGACCCCGAAGAACCTCACGCGGCGAACGCGCTCCTGATCGACGGCACCGTGATCCTGGCGGCGGAACATCCGCGGACTCTGGGCAGGCTCGAAGCAACCGGCGTGAGGGCGATTGCGCTGCCGATGTCCGAACTGGCCAAGGCCGAGGGCGCGGTGACCTGCTGCAGCCTGATCTTGGCGGACTGATTCCCCGCTCCGCCGCGATTTCAGGAAATCGCTTTCCTTCCGCTATCCACGATGCTAGCCTGCTTGAGATCCTGGATCCTGGGCCAAGCAACTCCTCCCTCCCGCACGAGGTTCGCATGCACGGTTCCCGACCGCTTCCCCGACTCAGCATCCTGCTCCTTGCCATCCTCCTGGTCGGCTGCGCCCCCAAGTCCCCCACGAACAACGGGAGCAACTTCGAGATTCAGATCACCATGCCTCCCGAGGATATGTGCGTCGAGCCGGGCACCACGCTCACCTTCCTCGCGGCGTATAGCAATACGGCGGGGAATCCCGCAGCCCGATGGGCCGTGGACAACGCGAACGCAACGGTTCCGAGCACCACCGCCTGGACCTTCGAGGTGCTCTTCACCGAGCTCGGCACCTACAACTTCACGGCGACCGGTCATGACGACGGACTCCTGGAGCCCACGGACACGCGCACCATCACCGTGGCCCAGTACTGCGCGATCTTCGTGGAGATCGACACGCCGGAGGAGGGCGCGATCCATGGCCCCGAAGAGCCGATCACCTTCTCGGCAACGGTGACGGGAGCCACCGAACCGGTGGAGTACGACTGGGACTTCAGCGAGAACTCGGGGATCCCCGA
Source organism: uncultured bacterium (assembly GCA_964399495.1). Taxonomy (GTDB): domain Bacteria; phylum Krumholzibacteriota; class Krumholzibacteriia; order JACNKJ01; family JACNKJ01; genus CAYNQX01. Next base: position 4,908 of record CAYNQX010000054.1, on the reverse strand, counting down.
CTCCCAGGAGCAGTATCCCACCGGCAGCATCGCGGATCCCGGCGCCTTCAGCGTCACGCTCACCGTGACGGACGACACCGGCGCGACCGCCAGCTCCACGGTGAACTTCGAGGTGGCCGACATCACGGGCGTCGACTCGCCGGTCGGCGACGTCAAGGCGATGGTACACACGCCCCCGAACTTCGGCGGCTCCGACACGCCAGGCGGCGGCGTGCTGCTGCTCGGCCTCAACGACTCGGTTCTCTTCGACGTGACCACCAGCACCTTCGGGGACATCGTGCTGCCGGGTACCCGTTTCTTCAACGGTGCGGCCGCCATGCCCGGCCCCGGGGCTCAGGCCATCGTTGGCTACGACTTCCAGGAGGTCTTCGTCTCCCACTTCGACGATGGCGGCAGCTCCTTCCTTACCCCGACACAGCTGCAGAGCGGCAGCGGATACGATATCTGCGCGATCAACAACGACCCGTCGACCGGTGGCTTCGTCATCGCCGCAGGCGACGGAATCAAGATCTACGAACTGGGCGCCGAGGACAGCGACTTCACGCTGAGCCTTCATGTCGGCGCCGATCAGTTCCCGGGCGCGAACGGAACCCCGATCTCGGTGGCAGCCAGGGAACTCGGCGGTGGTTTCCTCGCCTGCACGAGCAGCTCCCCCGGCGAACTGTGGCATCACGACGGCACGTCACGTACGGATGCCACCCTGATCGGCACTCTCGGCAGCGAGTCGGAGACGCTGCGCTGCCTCGACCAGATCGCCGTCGTGACCGACGACACGGACGACACCGGCACGGTGATCGTGTGGGACGCAAGCGACAACGTGAGCATCGGCGACACCTTCCCCACCGGAGACAATCCGGAGAGCTGCGACCTGATGCTCCTGCCCAGCGGGAACTACGCATGCGTGGTGGCGACCCGGAACGAGTACGCGGTCACCGTGGCCGAGATCGCTCCGAACGGAACCGTCGTCTCGAGCCGGTCCGTGTCGACGCCGAACGACTGCGGCTCTCCGAATCAGGCGGTGTGGCTGAGGGATGGCGGTACGAGCTTCCTCGTGAACAGCCTGAGCGACACGAAGGTCTTCGTGCTTCCGTCGGGGTTCTAGAAGCCGACGGCTTCATCCCACGGAACAGGGCTCGCGGCTTGCCGCGAGTCCTGTTCCGTGTGCATCATCTTCTCGTCCAGCATATGATGCGCCCCCTTCGCCGCCCCTATTCCAGCAGCGTCATCCGATGCGTGCTCGCCCCCGACCTCGTCTTCAGACGCGCCAGGTAGACGCCGCTGGGCAGCGTGCGCCCGCGGTCGTCCAGGCCGTCGAAGTGCAGGCTGTGGGGCCCCGCTTCCCTGCGATCGTCGGCGAGCACGCGGAGCAGGCGGCCTCTCACGTCGTGGATCGTGAGGCGCGCGGGGCCGGCCTCGGCGAGGCTGAAGGCGATCCGGGTCGCGGGATTGAAGGGGTTGGGGTAGTTGCCTCGGAGACCGTCCGCGTAGGCGGGTGCGGCCGCATCGTCCACGGCGACGGGGTCGAAAGGCACCTGGCTGTTGTTCTCGAGCAGCCACTCGTCGGGATCGAAGAGCAGCGCGAGGGGTTCGGCCGCGCCGAGCTCGATGATGTAGTGCTGCCGCCACTGATCGTTCGTCAGGCGCAGATCGATGGCGCCACCGCTCGTATGCAGACGCATCGGCACGAGAGTGTCGAAAAGGCCCGCATCGGTTTGCACCTGGGCCAGCTCGATCACCACCCGCCGATCGCCCGGCAGGCCGTCCACGGACCAGCCCCACTCGTAGACGGGACGGTTCTCCCCGTAGACCCACTGCGCGAAGAAGGTCGACAGGTCGAGCCCCGTGTAGGCCTCGAGGTCGGCCCGCAGGTCCGTGGTGTGCGCGTTGCCGTGGAGGTGCTGCTGGTAGTAGTGGTTCAGCGCGCCGTAGAAGACTTCGTCGCCGAGCATGTAGCGCAGCATGTGCAGCACCCAGGCGCCCTTGTTGTAGACGGTCTGGGAGAAGGGCACGGGATTGTTGTACACCGGCCCTTCGAAGTTGGGCATGTGGGTGAGCACGGTCATGTGCTGGCCGAGTCCGGAGGACCCCTCGTTGTACTCGACCCAGAGTCCGTCGCAGTAGCGCGCGAAGCCCTCGTTGAGCCACACGTTCTCCCAGTCGGCCAGCGTCACCGCGTTGCCGAACCACTGATGGGCCAGCTCGTGCATGACGATGCGGTCGTGGGAATGGACGCCGTTCAACAGCACGTTGCCCATGCTCGAGCAGGTCTGGTGCTCCATGGCGCCGCCGAAGAGGAAGGTGGCGTGGCCGTACTTCTCGTCCTTGAAGGGGTACTCGCCGAAGAGGCTGTCCATGATGGCGAAGGCGAGCGGCGTGATGCTGAGATCCTCCACCGAATTGGCGTAGTTCTCCGGGAAGACGTAGTTCTCGATGGGCACCGTATAGCCGCGTGGGCTCGTGAACGAATCGGTGTAGTGGGCGTAGTTGGTGACCGTCATCGCGATGAGGTAGCTGTTGATCGGATAGCTCTCGTGCCAGTGCCAGGTGTGGGTGCCGTCGCCGTGGTCGGTGACGCTCTGCAGCAGGCCGGGACCGGGCGCGGAGAAGGCCACCGGCACGCGGTAGCGCACGTCGGCGGTGAACTTGTCGTCGGGCACGTCCTTGCAGGGCCACCAGTCGCGGGAGCCCTCGGGTTCGCTGAGCGTGGCGAGCAGGTCGATGCCGTCGTGCTCGCTCCACACGAAGCTGCCGAAGCCGGTGGCCACGGGGCTGCCCGCGAAGTCGACCTCGATCTCGAAGAGCTGACCTGCGGCCAGCGTCGAGTTGAGCGTGAGCGTGATCCGGTCGGCGGCGTGGGTGTGGGCGGCCGGCGCGCCGTCATGGCGAGCGGCCAGCACCGACATGGCGTCGGCGAAGTCGAGCAGGAGTTCGGCGAGACCGTCCGTCTCGGCCCGGCACTCGAAGCGCACGGAGCCCGCGAGGGACTGCGAGCCGAAGTCGGGCGCGTAGAGGATGTCGGCGTGGAGGATGTCCCAGTCGTAGTCGCGCTGCGTGGGCGCGCGGCCGGCGAGCAGGCCGTGACCGCCGCGGCAGAGTTCGGACTTGAGGGCGAGTTCGGGGTCGTCCGGCATCGCCCCCACCGCGCCCGGCAACAGTACCAGGAGCGCGCAGAGGAGCGAGGTTATTCGGAGACCACGGGTCATCGTCCACTTCCTGGGTTGCTCGATTGCTTGATTATACGGGAAGTGCCGCGCCGACTCGCGGAGAAAGATGCGCCGCATCCCTTTCCGGCAAGCGCGAGGAGCCGAGAGGAATCATGGCGACGGGAAAAGCGAGTCACCGCTCGGCGACGGCCGCCAGGATCCGGTCGGCCACGCGCAGACCGTCGACCGCGGCGCTCATGATGCCGCCCGCGAAACCCGCGCCCTCGCCTGCAGGGTAGAGGCCCGGGTGACTGACCGACTGGCCGTCCTCCTCGCGCGGGATCCGCAACGGGGCGGAGGTGCGGGTTTCGACGCCGATGAGCGTGGCCTCCTTGCCCACAAAGCCGGGCATGCGGCGGTCGAAGTAGGGCAGCGCCCGGCGAAGTTCGTCGACGACGTAGTTCGGCAGGCAGCGGCCAAGGTCGGCGTGCACCACCTCGGGCACGCAGGAGGAGCGCAGCGCGCCGCCCTTGCGGCCCAGGAACTCCAGCAGCGGCTGCGCGGGGGCGTGCCAGCTCTCGCCGGCGGCGCGGTAGGCCTGCCGCTCCCAGCGCCGCTGGAATCGCACACCCGAGAGCGGATCGCCACCGGGAAAGTCTTCCGGTTTCACCGTCACCACGAGCGCGCTGTTGGACAGCGGCGCGTCGCGGTGGTAGAGGCTCATGCCGTTCACGGCGATGCCGCCCTCCTCGGAAGACGCATTCACCACCACACCGCCGGGGCACATGCAGAAGGTGTAGATGCCCCGACCGCTGCGCTTGTTGTTCCAGGCCATGGAGTACTCGGCGGCGGGAAGCCGGGGATGGTTCTCGCGCCCGAACTGGATGCGGTCGATGAGCTCGCGCGGATGCTCGACCCGCAGCCCCACCGCGAAGGGCTTGGCCTGCAGCGCGACTCCGGCCTCCTCGAGCATGGCATAGGTATCGCGCGCGCTGTGGCCAGGGGCGAGAACGAGATGCTCGCAGGCGATCTCCTCGCCCGTGTCGGTGCGGCCGCCACGAACCCGGCCCTCGCTCACGACCAGGCCCTCGAGGCGCGTGGAGTAGCGGATCGTCACTCCCAGCTCGATCAGATGTTTGCGGAAGCGGATCAGCACCGCGCGCAGGCGGTCGGAGCCGATATGCGGTTTGGCCTGCCAGAGGATCTCATCGGGCGCGCCGAACCCGGCGAGCGTCTCGAGTACCCGCCGCATCCAGGGGTGGTTGAGGCGGCTGTTCAGCTTGCCGTCCGAGAAGGTGCCCGCGCCGCCCTCGCCGAACTGGATATTGCTCTGGGGATCGAGCTCGCCGCCCTCCCAGAACGCCTTCACCTTGCGAACGCGATCCTCCACCGCCTCGCCGCGTTCGATCAGATGCACCCGCGCGCCCGCCTCGGCCAGATGCAGCGCGGCGAACAGGCCCGCCGGGCCCATGCCCACCACCAGGACGCGGGGCTTCACGGTGAGCGAGTAGCTGGGCAGGGGCGGCAGGGGCTCGACCTGGAGCAGGCCGGACTTGGTCTGCTTCGCCAGGAGCGCCTCTTCGTCCGAACAGGTGAACTCGACCTCGTAGACCCGCAGTACGTTCGGCTTCTTGCGGGCATCGATGGCGCGGCGGACGATCCTGAACTCGCGGATGTCCCCCGCGGGCAGGCCCACGCGCTGGGCGACACGCTTGGGGAGGAGCTGTTCGTCCTCGTCGAGGCGTAAGGGGATCTGGCGGAGGCG
>CAYNQX010000053.1:0-16859 GCA_964399495.1 uncultured bacterium | reverse complement strand
GCCTCGCCGGGCTTTTTCACGTCCTGGAAGATCATTTCGAGGGAGTCCACGGGCATGCCCACGCTGAGCCGGGCCAGGCCATGCTGGAAGTCGAGTCGAGCCTGTAGCGTGGGTTCGCCGACGTTGCTCGCGGCGAGGCCGCTGCAGCCGATCGCGAAGGGAAGGGCCAGCAGTACGGCGACGAAGGACAGGCGAGGACTCATGAGATCTCCCTTTCTCGGTGGGGAAGCCGGGACAAATATAGCGGGAGGGGACCTCGGGGCCAAGGAGATCGGTGACCGCGGATGGATGTCTCGGAAACGAGGCGTTCGGCCTCCATCCTTCTCGTCATCGGTATTTCCCAAAGGTCATCGTTTCGGAATTGACACATGTGGCGCTGTATGCCATTGATTTTCAATAAGTTCCTAAAGCTCCGCGCCCACCGGGACGATAGTCTCAGCAACGGGACGCCAGTCCCACCGAAGTCGCTGACTATCCCCGCATGCGACTGCCCGAAGGGCCCGGAGTCATCCGGGCCCTTTTTCATGGAGGCGGTATGAGCGATCTATCCGTGGGAATCATCGGTACCGGGATCCATGGCAGCCGTTACGCTCGGCATATCCGGGAGGATCTGCCCGAGATCGGTCTGACGGCGATCAGCCGCCGCTCGAAAGACGGCATGCGACAGGCCGAGGAGTGGGGCTGCCGGCTCCATGCCGACTGGCGGGATCTCGTGGAAGATTCCGGGGTCGAGGCCGTGATCGCGGTGACCACGCCCGACCTGAACCCCGCCATCGCGGCCGCCTGCGCCCGGGCGGGCAAGCCGCTGCTCATGGAGAAGCCCCTGGCCGTCCAACCTGAGGCGGGGGAGGAGATGCTCGCCGTCATGGAGGCGGCCGGGCAGCCCTTCACCGTGGCCCAGACCCTGCGCTACAACGGCGTCATCCTGGCCCTGCGTCGGGAGCTCGGACGCGCGGGCCGTCTGCACGCATTTTCGGCGAACCAGCGCCTGGAGCGCTCGAGTCATCCCTGGCTCGAAATCCCGGAGGTGGCCGGGGGAGGCGTGATCCTGCACACGGCCGTCCACCTCTTCGACGCGCTGCGGTTCATCACCGGCCGCGAGGTGCTGGCGGTGCGGGCGCAGAGCCGTCGACGCTACAACCCCGGCCTGGAAGACCTGCTCCTCGCCACGCTGGAACTCGACGGCGATCTCATCGGCAACGTGGACGCCGGCAAGGTGTCGCCGGCCCGGGAGGGCCGCTACACGTTCATCGGCGAGGAGGGGCAGCTGCAGGGAGATCAGATCCACGGCGAGCTGAGCTTCCAGCGGGGTCTCGAGCGGGAGCCGATCGCGCTCGAACCCGACGGCCCCACGCTCGTGCCCCTGCTGGCCGACTGGCGGCGTCACCTGCGGGACGAGGGGCCCAACCCGATTCCCGCCCAGGAGGGTCTGGCCGCGGTGAGGATCTGCGAGGCCTGCCGGATCTCGGCCGAGGAGAACCGGGAGGTGCGACTCTGAGCGCGCGGTACTGGCACGGGACCTGGTTCTGGCGGGGGGATCTGCCCGAGGACGCCCTGCGCGTGCGGTATCTGCCCGCTGCGGTGGAGCTGCCGCCGGCGCTCCTCGAGGAGATCCGCGCCGACTGGGCCCGCCGCGTCACCGCGGCGGGCCGGGTTCTGCTCGTGGACGACCCCCTCGCCCAGCTCCTCGACCATCGGGTCGAGCCCGACGCGCTGTCGCTCACACTGGGCCGTAGCCGTTACGCGCACTGGCTGCTTTCCCGCGGGCGGGGATCGGTGCTGGAGGCCAAGCACGGGCCGGGGAGCGCCTGCCGTCCCCTGGCGCTCTGCGCCGCGCTCGTCACGACCGACGGGCGCCTGGTCGTGCAGCATCGCAGCGACCGGGTGGCCGAGGGCGCGGGCGAGCTGCACGTGCCCGGCGGCCACCTGAATCCCGACCTCCACCTGCGCGACGGCCTGCCGCATCCCACCGAATCCATGCGGGTGGAGCTGCGCGAGGAACTGGCCCTGACGGACACGGAACTCGAGGACGGCCGCCTGCTCGGATTCATCGAGAACGGTGAAACGGGCAAGCCGGAGCTGCTCTACCGCTGGAGGTTGACCCTGAGCGCCGACGAGGTGAGGGAGCGGGCCCGCGGGGCCGTCGACGGATTCGAGGCCCGCGAACTGCTGTTCCCGCGCCTCGAAGAGCTGGCCGGGCTCGAAGAAAAGGGCCCGGTGGCGATTCCCACCCGGGCCCTGATATCGATTCTGTGTACGCCCTGATCGCGGTCGGCGACGCAGCCTAGCCGGCCGTGGTCTTCGCCATCGCGAGCGCCTTGGAGACGATCTCGAAAACGTTCCGCGACAGTCCGTCGGTACCCTCGATCCGCTCCAGCTGCGCGCGCACCCGCTCCTGACGCTCCCCGTCGAACTTGAGCCAGCGGTTGAAGGCGCCGGCCAGTCGGGCGGCCACCTGGGGATTGAGATCGTTGAGCTCGAGCACGCGGTCGGCGATGAACTCGTAGCCCGCTCCGTCGGCAGCGTTGAAACCGGGCAGGTTCCAGTGGGCGAAGGCGCCGATGAGCGCGCGCACCTTGTTGGGATTCTTGACGTCGAACGCCTCGTGGTTCGTGAGCTCCTTCACCCTGTCCAGCGTTCCCGGCAGGAAGGAGATGGCCTGCACGCTGAACCACTTGTCCAGCACCAGGCTGTTGTCCTTCCAGCGATCGTAGAAACTGCCCAGGGTCTCCACGCGCTCGTCGCAGTCCTGATCGGAGAGCCAGGCCAGAGCCGCGAAGGAGTCGGTCATGTTGTCGGCCTGGCGGAACTGGGTCAACGCCAGCCCTCGCGACTCGGGGTCCTCCTGGCTGAGGAGGTAGCCCAGGGCAAGGTTCTTCAGGGAGCGGCGGCCCATGGAGGCTGCGTCGATGTTGTATTCGCCCTCGTCCCGGTTGGCCTCGTAGACCGAGGCGAAACGGTCCTTGAGGGCCGCGCCCACCGAGCGGCGGAGAAACTTGAGGGCGCCGATGATGGCGTCCGGGTCGATCGTCGCCACCCGCTCGGCCAGGACCGCGCTGCCGGGCAGCATCAGGGCCTGGGCGGCCAGGGCGGGATCGAGTTTCTCGTCGGTGAGGACCTTGTCGTAGGCGTCGAAGAGCACCGGCGCGTCCTCGAGCTCGCGGCCCGCCTGGAGGTCCGACACGTAGCCCAGGAGCAGATCCGTGGCGAGCTGCTGGCCCGCCTCCCAGCGATTGAAACTGTCGGTGTCGTGGGACATGAGGAAGCTCAGTTCCTCGTGGCCCAGGTCGGTCTCCAGGTAGACGGGCGCGGAGAAGCCGCGCAGCAGGGAGGGGACCGGTTTGCCCGGCACGTTCACGAAGGTGAAGGTCTGCTCGGCCGCCTTCACGTCGAGCACGCGATGACCGCCGTCCGCGGAGCTCTCGCTCTCGAGCTGCAGGGGGATCTCCTTGCCCGCGGGGTCCAGCAGGCCCATCGCCAGCGGAATGTGCATGGGCTTCTTGTCCCTGTGGCCCGGTGTGTCCGGCACGCTCTGCTTCACGGTGAGCGCGTAGGTGGCGGCCTTCTCGTCGTATTCGCCGCTCACCTTCAGCGTGGGGGTGCCCGCCTGCTCGTACCACAGCCGGAAGTGCTCCAGGTCCACGCCGCTCGCGTCGGCCATGGCGTCCACGAAGTCGTCGGTGGTGACGGCCTTGCCGTCGTGACGCTCGAAGTAGAGGTCCATGCCCTTGCGGAAGCCGCCCGCGCCCAGCAGGGTGTGGATCATGCGAATGACCTCGGAGCCCTTCTCGTAGACCGTCGTGGTGTAGAAGTTGTTCATCTCGATGTAGCTGGGCGGACGGATCGGGTGGGCCATCGGGCCGGCGTCCTCGGGGAACTGGGCGGCGCGCAGGGTGCGCACGCTGCCGATGCGCTCCACCGGCTCGGAGTTCATGTCGCCGGTGAACTGCTGGTCGCGGAACACCGTGAGGCCCTCCTTGAGGCTCAGGTGGAACCAGGAGCTCAGGGTGACGCGGTTGCCCGTCCAGTTGTGAAAGTACTCGTGGGCGATCACGGCTTCCACGTTGATGTAGTCGCCGTCGGTGGCGGTGTCGTCGCTGGCCAGCACGTACTTGGAGTTGAAGATGTTCAGCGACTTGTTCTCCATGGCGCCCATGTTGAAGTCGTCCACGGCCACGATGTTGAAGATGTCCAGGTCGTACTCGAGGCCGAACACCTCCTCGTCCCACTTCATGCTCTTGATCAGCGAGCGCATGGCGTGGGGTGTGCGGGGCAGATCGCCGTCGCGCACGTAGATGCGCAGGGTGACCTCGCGGCCCGAGCGCGTGGTGAAGCGGTCTTCCAGGTGCACGAGGTCGCCGGCCACCAGCGCGAAGAGGTAGCTGGGCTTGGGGAAGGGATCCTCCCAGACGGCGAAGTGGTAGCCGCCCTCGAGCTCGCCCGACTCGATGAGGTTGCCGTTGGAGAGCAGCACCGGGTAGCGCTCAGGGTCGCCCTCGATCCGCACTGTGTAGCGGGCCATGACGTCGGGGCGATCGAGGAAGTAGGTGATCTTGCGGAAGCCCTCGGCCTCGCACTGGGTGCAGAAATTCCCGCCGGACCGGTAGAGCCCCTCGAGGCTGGTGTTGCTCTCGGGGTGGATCCGCACGCTGCTGGAGAGCTCGAAACTCTCGGGCGTGCCGGGGAGCGTGAGGTTCTCGCCCTCGAGCGTGTAGCCGCCTGCCTCGAGTTCCCGGCCGTCGATCGCCAGGGTCAGCAGATCCATCTGTCTCCCCATCAGGACCAGCGGTCCGTCCGCGGCCTTCTCGTCCGGATTGCGGCGGATGCTCAGGCGCGCGTGGACGACCGTCTCCTCCTCGCCCAGCTCGAAGCGCAGGTCGGCGCGGTCGATGAGCCAGGCGGAGGGCTGGTAGTCGGCAAGATACTTGGGCTGCGGCTTCGATACGGACATGGGGTGCTCCTAACGACCGGTTGGATACAGAGGTAACCGGGCCTTTGCCTCGAGGGGCGGCCCTGCTAGGATCGCAGTGCGGCGGGCAGATTCTACCCCCGACACCGACACGGACGCAACATTTCGAAATGGTTTCGGTACGGCCGGACACACTATCGCGGTAATGTTATGAATATCCGCATCTTCACCGACTTCGACGGCACGATCACGAGCCAGGATACGCTGGTCTACCTGCTCGACCGATACGTCGGCACTTCCTGGTACGAGATCGAGGATCGCGTGGACGACGGCACCCTCACCGAGGAGGAGGGCCTGCGGCGGGAGATCGCGCTGCTCACCGCTCCCTGGGAAGAGGCCCTGGCCGGCGTGCTCGCCGACGTGCCGGTGGACGCCGGCTTCGCGGCCTTCACCACCTGGTGCCGGCGGGAGCGTCTGCCCCTGACGATCCTCTCCGGCGGCCTCGCGCCCATCATCCGGGCGGTGCTGGAGCGCGAAGGCCTCGGCGACCTGGCCTTCGCGGCCAACGGCCTGGAGTTCGACGGGGACGGCCGCTGGCGCGTGGCGCCCGCCGACACGCCGCGGATCAACGCCCGCTGCAACCACTGCAAGAGCTGGCACCTGGAGGTCGTGGGGCAGAGGCGCATCCGCACGATCTACATCGGCGACGGCACCACCGACCGCTGTCCCGCCGCCCGGGCCGACCTCGTCTTCGCCAAGAAGGGGCTCGCGCGCTGGTGCGAGGAACAGCATCTGCCCTACCGTCCCTTCGACGACTTCGCCGAGATCCAGACCTGGCTGTCGAGCGACGCGGGCCGCGCCTGGCGCTCCGGCGCGGAACCTGCACAGGAAAGCTGACTCGAAAACCCGAACCCGAGGCGCCCATGCCGAAGCTGCTCATCACCGTCGACGCCGAGCCCAGCCGCTACCGCGGCCGGCCGCTGCCCTACGAGATCACGATGGAAGGCAAAATCGACGGCGGTGTTCACGGCGTCGAGCGTCTCATGGATCTGAGCGAGGCGGCGGGCGGCAAGGCGACCTTTTTCCTGGACGTCCTCGCCCGGCGCGTCCACGGCGACCGCCTGCGCGGCACCGCCGAGCTCATGGCGGGCCGCGGCCACGACGTGCAGGTGCACACCCATCCCCTCTGGGTCGGCGAGCGCGGCACGATGCCCGAGTACGACGCGGGCGAGCAGCGCGCCCTGCTCGAGGAGTGCGCCGGTTGCATCGAAGACTGGACGGACCGCGCGCCCACGGCCCATCGCGCCGGAGATCTCGCCCTGAACGACGACACCCTGGCCGTCCTGCCCGCCGCCGGCCTCGACGTGGACAGCTCCTACGCTCCCGGCTATCCGCCCTGCGCCGCGCTGGGGAAGCGGTTCGCCGACACGCGGCCGAGCCGCGCGGGGGGGCTCATCCAGATTCCCCTGGGCGCCTTCACCGCCCTGCGGATGGGCTCATGGGCGCGCTACCGCCTCTTCGACTTCAACGCCCTCACGCTCACCGAGGTGCGCGCGCTGCTGCGCGGCGCGAAGCGCCTCGGGCTGCCCCAGCTCACGCTGCTGCTCCACAGCTTCAGCCTGCTGCGCATGAACGACGCGCGCACCCGCTTCCGTTTCGATCCGGCCGCCGACGAACGCCTGCGGGCCCTGCTCGACGAGGCGCGAAGCCTCGGCTACGAGATGACCACGATGAGCGACTACCGCGAGGAGCTGCTGGCCGCGGAGGCGACCGAGCCGGAGATCCTGGCCCCCGGCGAGGAGCCGCCCATGCCGGATGCCGGGCCCTGGATCACCTACCTCAGCGCCGTCGAGCGCTTTCCCGTGAGCCGCAAGGCGAAGCTGGTGGCGCTGGCGCCGCCGGCGGTCCTCGTCGCCGTTCTTCTTCTGCTGGTCTATCTGATGAAGATCGCCTGAACTAGGCCTGGGAGTCGCTCTCGAGGAGCTCGAGGATCGTGCTGACCTTGTGTCGCCAGGTCTCCCCGGCAACATGATCGCTGAGCGCCCGCCGCGAGTCCGGTTCGCGGGGCGTGGCGAGGAGCTCGTCGATGCACTTGATGAAGCCGTCGGGGTCGTCGGCCACCGCCACCTCGGGGATCGCCTCGGCGAGGCGGCTCACCTCGGGCAGCGCGGTGGAGACCACGCGGCAGCCCGCCGCGATCATCTCCCGGAGCTTGATCGGATTCACCGAGATGGTGAGGTCGTTCAGCACGAACGGGATCATGCCCAGGTCGAAGTGGGCCAGGTAGGACGGCAGGTCGGCGAAGGGGCGCGGGCCCATCACATGGATGTTCGGCTCGGCCTCGAGCTTCGCCACGCACACGTCGGCGCCGCCGATCAGCACGATGCTGTCCTCCGGGTGCGCGCGCGCGATGCGGATGAGCAGATCCTGGTCCACCCAGGCTCCGAGCAATCCGATGAAGCCGAAGACCCGGCCCCGATCGGGGAGGTCGGCGGGCCGGGAGCCCCCGTTCAGGCTGGTGGCGAAGTGGGCGTGGTCGACGCCGTGCAGCACGAGGTGCGTGTTGTCGTTGTAGCGCTTCGCCCGCTTCTGGAGCTCGGCCGATGTCGTGATGACCAGGTCGGCGCTGCGGCAGCAGAGCTCGTCGAGCTTGGTCATGAGGGTGGCGTCGTAGGTGTCGAAGGCGTCCCAGCGGTCGACGCAGTAGTAGAGCTTGTCCCAGGGCCAGTGCGACTGGAACCGGGGGACCATGGGCAGGAAGTTGATGAAGGTCGGCTCCGAGAAACCCAGGCGGCGACAGGCCATGCGGCTCGAGCGCAGATAGATCTGGGCGTTGAGGCGGCGCACCACCGTGCTCTGGGGGAAGGGGAGGATCAGCGGGGCGATGACCCAGATCCGCTCCTCCACGGCCTCGATGCCCGCGGCGGCCTGGCCGAGCTTGGTCGCGATGCGGGAGCGGTCGTGGCCGGTGCCGAGACTCGGCGTGCGCATGCCGGCTCCGTTGACCCACAACACCCGATGCCCCGCCCGCGCGAGTTCACGCGCGACGTGGTGCTTGCTGGTGGGATTCTGCACCCCATCCTGCCAGGCGTTTGCCAGGATCACGAAATCCAACGAGCGCTCCTTCTCCTCGCTCCGCGGCTTGCCGCCGAGATCGAGTTCGAGCCACATGACATGCTCCCGCGCGTATTCCCGCGGGATCCTCACCTAGGGGATCGGCCGATGAGGGCCATATCTTGAGCCGGGAAGGCGATTTAGGCTACTTGAATTTGCGCCGGATCGGGCCTTTGACGCACCGGAAGCGCAGGCCGGGATCCACCCCGGCGGCGATGTCTCTCGATTCCCCGGGATTCCCGGGAGTTCCTCATCGTTCCTCGAAACGGGTCACGAGGACACCGCCGAAGCGCTCCACGCGCTCGAGATAGAGTGCGAGGGGCACCGATTCCACGCGACCGCCCTCGTAGACGCCCTCCAGACCGCTGCTCGCGGCGTGGACCAGCCGGATCTCGCCCGCCTTCTCGATCAGCAGGCCGATGTGTCCGATCACGAGGCCGTACTTCTCGCGCAGGTTCCGCGCGCCGTCGTGGGTGGGGTCGAGGAGGAACCAGACGATATCGCCCTCGCGCAGCTGTCTCGTGTCGAGCGCGCTCTCGGGGACGAAGCGGAAGCTGCCGGCCGGGTAGCGGGCGCTGCCGGCCTGGTCGGGTCTCGCGCCCGTGAGTTCCGGTGTGATGTCGCGGCCCCAGTGGCCGCTGCGGATCATGTCGAGGCTGTAGTCCAGGTGCTCGGGGCGGTCGTAGTCGACGCGGCCCTCGGCGTCGATCAGCGAGTCCGGGAGCGCGCCGGGGAAGCGGGTGGCCAGGGCCAGGCGCAGGGCGTCCTCGTGGTTGCGGGCGCGCGCGAGCTCGGTGCTGCGATACAGCAGGCTCACGCAGTCCTGCTTGTGGTCGCTCACGAGCAGGCCCTCGGCCACGTAGCCGCCCGCCTTCAGGCCGAACAGGTATTCGGAGTCGGGGTCGGCGAGGAAGCGGCGGGCCCAGAGGCCGATGCGTTCGGCGCTGGGGCGCCGCTGTTCGGCGGCGAGGAGGGAGTCGAACAGGGCGGGAGGGTACAGGGCCATGCGTCCGACATTGCGTTCGACGAGGGGCGCGGGCAGATCCGCGTCGGCCGCGCAGGACGCGGTGGAGAGCAGAAGAGCGATGACGGTAAGGGTTCGCATGGTTCCAGTTTGCACGGGAGGCCCAGGATGGCAAGCCCTGACATGTCCTCCGGCTTTGGGCTTTACCGTCGGAATCGGTCGGAATACACTTTCCGATCATGAGAATCGCATCTCCCTCAGTCTCCTCGGAGGATCCCACAATGAGTTCCCGCCGACGTCCTCGCCCCCCGCGCGGTAGTGGTCGTTTCCTCTTCGAAAGCCTGTTGATCGTACTGAGCGTGCTTCTGGGTTTGGCTCTCAACGAGTGGCGTCAGGAGAGATCCAATCGCGAACTCGCGGACACGGCCCTCGCGAACTGCCTGCGGGAGATCGAGCAGAATCGGGGTCAGCTCAGCAGCAAGCTGCCCATCCATCGTGAGGTTTTCGGGCGGCTCAGGGAGATCGTGATGCGCGAGGACGAAATGCCGGGTCTGCCTGCGGTGATGGCGGAGGTCATGCCCGAGGAGGGCCTGCAGCTGCCCGTCCTGCGGGATGTGGCCTGGCAGACCGCGCAGAGCACCGGCGCGCTCAGGCACATGGACTTCGACGAGGTCACCGGGCTCTCGGAACTCTACCTCGGGCAGACCCATGGTCTCATGGCCACGGTGGATCGTTTCGGGGACCGCCTCTTCTCGCATCGCAGCTTCGACGATGAGGGGCGCGAGGAGACGCTCCAGCTGTTCATGTTTCTGTTCCAGGAACTGGTCAGTCAGGAGGAGTTCCTGTTGATCACGTATTCGAACCTGAATCTGGACCAGGACGGCTGACGCGACAATCGGGCGAGCCCTTTACCCCTCCTCCCGAGCCCCCTATATTGTCGCCCAGCCCCAAGGAGTATCGATGCCCCTCGCAGCCATCAAAGCCATCGAGGCCAAGGTGGAGGCCGGTGAGCGACTGTCGGAAGACGACGCCCTGGCCCTCTACGAGACCGACGACCTCTTCGCCCTCGGCCGCATGGCCGACGCGGCGAACCGCGCCCGCAATGGCGATCGCGTCTACTTCAACGTCAACCGCCACCTGAATCCGACGAACGTCTGCGTCTACACGAAGAACTGCAAGTTCTGCAGCTTCGCGGCCACGATGAAGGACGAACGCGGCTACACGATGTCGGACGAGCAGATGCTCGCGGCCGTGGCCGGCATGGAGGCCGACGGCGCGCGGGAGATCCACATCGTCGGCGGCATCCACCCGCGCAAGGATTACGACTGGTACCGCGGCATCATCTCCACGCTGCACGCGGCGCATCCGGAGGTGCACCTGAAGGCCTGGACGGCGGTGGAGATCGACCACTTCACGCGGCTCACGGGAATGAGCGTGGAAGAGGTTCTGGTCGACATGCGCGACGCCGGCCTCGGGTCTCTGCCCGGCGGCGGCGCCGAGATTTTCCAGGAGGAGATACGCGAGGAGCTCTGCGGCAAGAAGTCCTGGACGGGCCGCTGGCTCGAGGTGCACGAGACCGCACACGGCCTGGGCCTGCGCTCCAACGCGACGATGCTCTACGGCCACGTGGAGTCCCTGGCCGACCGTGTCGATCACCTGCGCCGTCTGCGCGACCTGCAGGACGCGACCGGTGGGTTCATGGCCTTCATCCCGCTGGCCTACCACCCCGAGAACAACCCGTTGCCGGTGGACACCTACACCACCGGTCTGGACGACCTGAAGACCCTGGCCGTGGCACGGCTGTTCCTCGACAACTTCGCGCACATCAAGACCTACTGGATCATGGTCACCGAGAAGCTGAGCCAGCTTGGCCTGCGCTTCGGCGCGAACGACATCGACGGCACGGTGGTGCGCGAGCGCATCACCCACGACGCGGGCGGCAGCACGCCCGAGCATATCCAGCAGGGGGAGCTCGTGCGGCTCATCAAGCTGGCCGGCCGCGTGCCGGTGGAGCGGAACACGGTCTACGAGGAGATCAAGGTATGGCAGTGAGCGCGAAGATGACCTCCCTGCTCGATCGCGCCGCCGAAGGCGGCCGCCTGAGCCGCCAGGAGGGCCTGGCCCTCTTCGAGCAAGCGGATCTGCTCGACCTCGGCGCGGCCGCCGATGCCCGCCGCGCCGCCATGCATCCCGAGGATCAGGTGAGCTTCATCCTCGATCGGAACATCAACTACAGCAACGTCTGCAACGTGTACTGCAAGTTCTGCGCGTTCTACCGCGCGCCGGGCAAGGCGGACACCTACGTGCTCGGCCGCGACGAACTGGGCAAGAAGATCGAGGAGACCCTCGCGGTGGGGGGCACGCAGATCCTCATGCAGGGCGGCGTGCACCCCGACCTGAAGATCGACTGGTACGAGGAGATGCTGCGCTGGATCAAGGCGAACTACGATATCCACGTACACGCCTTCAGCCCGGTGGAGGTGCGCCGCATCGCCGAGTTCTCGGGACTCGACCTGCCCTCCACGATCCGCCGTCTCGTCGACGCGGGCCTCGACTCGATTCCCGGCGGTGGCGCGGAGATCCTGGTGGATCGGGTGCGCGAGCAGATCGCACCGCTCAAGGACACCTCGGACGAATGGCTCGAGGTCATGGAGACCGCGCACGAACTTGGCCTGCGCACCACGGCCACGATGATGTTCGGTCACGTGGAGACGGGCGCGGACATCGTGGAGCACCTCGAGCGCCTGCGCGCGTTGCAGGACCGCACGGGCGGCTTCACCGCCTTCATTCCCTGGACGTTCCAGCCGGAGAACACCAAGCTCCACACGCCCAAGGCCACCGCCGTGGAGTACCTGCGCGTGCTGGCGCTGAGCCGCCTCTACCTGGACAACTTCGAGAACCTGCAGCTCAGCTACGTCACCATGGGCGCGAAGATCGGCCAGATCGCCATGCGATTCGGCGCGAACGACTTCGGCAGTCTCATGCTCGAGGAGAACGTGGTGAGCCAGGCGGGCGCCAGCTTCCTGATGCCACGACATGAAATCGAGCGGCTCATCCGCGACGCGGGCTTCACGCCGGTCCTGCGCAACCAGCGCTACGAGATCCTCGAAGTGCTCTAGTTCTCCAGCAGCGTCGGGCAGATGCCCGCCAGCTCCACGCGGTCCACGTCGCTCACGTCGACCACCTGCAGCTGGCCCATGTTCGCCACGTAGGCGTAGCCGCCGGCCACCTCGACATCCAGCGCGCTGCAGCGCGTGCCGCAGTGCCCGATTCTGCGCGGACGGTCCGCATCGCCGATGTCGATCACCTGCAATCCCGCCTGAAGATCCGCGACGAAGGCGTGGCGTCCGATCACGCTCACCGAGCAGGCGAAGCCCGGCGTGTCGAGGGTCGCGCGGAGAATGGGCCGCGCGGAATCGGTGCAATCCACCACGTGCAGGCCGGCCTCGCCGCCCGCGATCAGCACCAGCCGGCCGGCCAGGGCGAGACCGCCCGCGTGCCCGGGCATGTCGAGTTCGCCCACGAGGAGCGGCCGGGCCGGGTCGCCGATGTCGAAGATCCGCAGACCCGCGGGGCCGTCGGCCACGAAGGCGCGACCGCCCGCGACCGCCACCTCCCAGGCATATCCCGGCGTGTCCCGCGTGGCGAGGTATCGCGGATGGGCGGGATCGCTCACGTCGAACACCACCAGGCCCTCCCAGTCATCCGCCACGAACAGATGTCCGTCCGCGAGGGCGACGCCCCGCGACCAGCCCGCGGTGTCGAAGCCGCCGATCCGAGCCGGACGGAGGGGATCGGTGATGTCGAGCACCTCGAGACCGCGATGGGTGGCGGCGACGTAGGCGTGGTGGCCATGGATGGCGAGGGACTGGATTCCATCGAGCTCGAAGCGTCCGGCCAGGGTCGGCGCGGCGGGGTCGCGGACCTCCACGAGCTGGAGGCCGCGCTCGTCGGCGACGAAGGCGATGTCGTCGGCCAGGGCGAGGTCGTGCGCCGAGCAGCGCTCCGTGGCGGGGCGTTCCTCGCTGAGCTCCGCTCGAGCGGTGCGGGTGGGGAGCGTCTGGACAACCGTGAATCCGATCAGGAGCGCGAGTGTTAGTCGATGATGACGTCGCATCATCACACCTCCAGTTTCGCTCCATTGATCTCGCACTGGGAGTCTAGCTTCATGATGTCGAGACGCAAGGGCCCTGGGAATGCCCATCACGGGAGTTCCATTTTGCCGACCGATGGCGAAAACTGCCAGCCGAGATCCACCCGGAGGAACGCTCCCGAGACGGGGGCGCCGAGTGAGACGCCCGAATCGTCAGCGATGATCGCAACTTCCCGAATGCCGGTGGAAACGAGACGAACTCGGCAAGAATGTTGCATTGATGTAATGTGTATGTTTCGCAAGAGCTATCAGCAATCGGGAGGATTCGATTTGCCCAAGGTGCTTATCGCCGATGACGACAGGATGACCCGGAAGCTCGTCTCGAGCCATGTCGAGGCCCTGGGACACTGCGCCATCGAGAGTTCGTCCGGTCAGGTGGCGCTGACCATCCTCAAGGACAATCCGAACATCGATCTCCTCATCACGGATGTCGAGATGCCGGACATGAACGGCCTCGACCTCGTGGCCCATCTCAGGGCTCACGACATCTACGACGGCGTGGAGATTATCGTGATCTCCGGACTTGCGACGCCGAACCAGATCGCCGAGCTCCTGGCTCTCGGCATCTCGATGTTCATGGCCAAGCCTTTGCAAATCGAGGACTTACGACGCAACGTGGAGCACTGTGCGCGGAAGAATCGATCCGCGCAAAACTCCTGATCCCGGATCGAGGAGTCGGGCGCTTTTCCGATCTGAACGGTGGGAGCCTGCCGGCTCAAGAGTCATGTGGGGATGGACGATACTCTCTCGGGGAGGGTGTATCGCGACGCTAGGATGGATGGAGTGATGGACCGACTCGTGGCCCTGGTGGTCGAGAGCGAAGACTGGTTGGTGCAGCGCGTTCTCGACTACGCGAAACAGACCGGATACGTGAAATACACCTCCACGCTCGCGGAGGCCTGGAGGATGTCCATCGCCGGCCTCACCGAGTCCCTCGTCAAGGCGGTGGAGGTCCACCAATCGATTCCCGAACTGCATCCCGACGAGGATTTCAGCCGGGATCCCATCGCCTCCTTCGGCAAGCTCGAGGCCCAGCGCCACCGCGCGCGGGGCATCACGATCGAGATGTTTCTCGGACTGATGAAGTACTACCAGCAGTCCTACATCGATCTCGTGATGCGGGAGGGCTACGACACCGAGCGCGAGGAGCTCTACCGGCTCTACCTGCAGCGCTTCTTCGATCGCATCGAGATCGGCTTCACCACCGAGTGGAACCTGCAGACCGAGAGCGACAAGCTCGAGGAGCTGCGCAGCTGCAACCGGACGGTCACCAACGAGAAGAACAAGTACCTCACCATCTTCGAGAGCATGCGCGACCCGGTGGTGCTGTACGACTCCGAGCTGCGGATCCGCAACTACAACCACGCCGCGGCGACCTTCTTCGTCGATAGCCCCACGCCGGGCTGCGCCTACTACACCGACGAGGCTCCCGCGGTGGAGCTGCCCTGGCTCACCGAGATCGTGGGGGATTTCGTCGCGAGCGAGGACGAGACGCGCGAGCTCGAACGCTGCGCGATGACCGCCCGCGGAGATCGCATCTTCCTGGTGAAACTGACGCGGATGCTCGACGTCAGCGAAAAGTTCACGGGCATCGTCGCGATGTTCGACGACCTCACCGAGCGCAAGCGGCTCGAGCGCAGCATGGCGCTCGTGCAGAAGCACGAGGCGATCGGCCAGCTGGCCGGCGGGATCGCCCACGAAATCACCGCGCCGGTGCAGTCCGTCGTCGGCAATCTCGGCTACGTGCGCTACGCCCTGGAGCAGGTCGAGTCCGCGATCGCCGGATCCTGCGTCGACGAAGTCGCGTTGAGCCGGGTCGTCGAGGAAACCCTCGAGGGGATGGACCGCATCCGCAAGATCGCCACCGCGGTCAGCGAATTCGCGGACACCGAGTCGTGCGAGCGCGAGGCCCACGACATCAACCTGGCGATCCGCCATTCCATCACCGTGATCGGCAGCCGCCTGAACGGCGTGGCCGACCTGGTGCTCGACCTCGACGCCGATCTGCCTGCCCTGCACTGCCACACGGGCGAGATCAACCAGGCGATCCTCAGCGTGCTCATCAACGCCGTGCAGGCCATCGAGGATCGCTGCAAGACGCAGGGGACCGACGAGCGCGGGCGAATCACGATCAGCTCGCGATATCGCAAGGGTGTGTTCGAGATCCGCATCGCGGACACGGGCCTGGGCATTCCGGCCGAGCATCGAGACCGGGTGATGAACCCGTTCTTCTCGACGCGGGAAGTGGGCATGGGGCTGGGCCAGGGCCTCGCCATCGCGCGTTCCGTGGTCGAAGACCGCCACGGCGGTGAGCTCGGCTTCGAGACCCGGCAGGGCAAGGGCACCGTGTTCCACCTGCGGATACCTGGGCCCGACGCCCAGTCCTGCCGCGAGGAGGAATGCGTATCCGTCGAGGACGCGGCGCATTGACAATCCCCGTGTGATTGTGGATCTTCTAGCCTCCTTACCACGCAAGACCGGAGGCCTTCATGAGTCCCGCCGATATCCCGCTGAGCTGTCTCAACTGCGGTAACCTCGAGTCCGATGTTCCGCTCATCTCCATCCGCTTCGGCGGAAAGCCCCTCTGGGTCTGCTCCCGGTGCATGCCGGTGCTCATCCACGAGCCCCAGCAGTTGGCCGACAAGCTGCAGTCCATCGACGAAGGCTGAGCGGAGGTCGCGATGGGAAACCCCGGGCCCACTTTTCTCCCGCCGGATTCCCAAGCCCCGCGACGATGACCCCGATCGATCATGAGGCGCTGCGGCGCCGGCTTCTCGCGCTCGGCCTCGACCGTGTGGGCTTCGCGCGCGCGGGCCGGACTCCCGACCACTCGCGCTATGAGGCCTGGCTGGATCGCGGCTACGCCGGACCCATGGACTACCTGGAGCGGCACCGAGCGCTCCGGGCCGACCCTCGCGAGCTGCTGCCCGAGGCGCGGAGCCTCATCCTCGTCTCGCTGAACTACCACGTGTCGGATCCCGGCAGCCGCGCCCCGGCGGAACCGGGCGGCACGGGTTGGATCAGCCGCTACGCCTGGGGCCGCGACTACCACAAGGTGCTCCGCGCCAGGCTGAAGCGGGCCGCCGAGCTGCTCCGCGACGAGTTCGGCGCGCGGCACACCCGCGTGTGCGTGGACTCGGCCCCCCTGGCCGAGCGCTCCCTCGCGGCCGCCGCCGGTCTGGGCTGGATCGGCAAGAACACCCTGCTCATCGACGAGCGCCTGGGCTCCTACACCTTCCTCGGCGCCCTGCTCTGCGACCTCGAGCTGCCGGCCGACCCGCCCGCTGCCGAGCGCTGCGGCACCTGCACGGCCTGCCTCGAGGTCTGCCCCAGCGGCGCCCTGCGGCCGGAGGAGCCGGGCTGGCTCGACGCGCGTCGCTGCATCAGCACCCTCACCATCGAGACGAAGGGCAGCATTGATCCCGCCCTCGCCGATCTCATGGGCGACCACCTCTTCGGCTGCGACCTCTGCCAGGAGGTCTGCCCCTGGAACGGCAAGGCGCCGGAGAGTTCGGTGGAGGAGTTCCGCCCGCGGCCGGGTATGCGCCGCCCGCTCCTCGCCGAGATTCTCGCCATGGATCGGGAGGCCTTCGTGGAGCGTTTCGCGGGCACGCCGGTGATGCGGGCCGGGCTCGAGGGGATGCGGCGCAACGCGCGCATCGCCGTGCGCAACAGCGCCGGCGACCGTGACTAGTGTTCAATTTCGATTGATTCGTCAC
>CAYNQX010000052.1:0-16984 GCA_964399495.1 uncultured bacterium | reverse complement strand
CCCTTCATCCTGCTGCCCCACCTGCGCTGCGCGGCCTACGAGCTGCCGCTCACGAGCGAGGACGAGGAGCTGTTCGGGCCGCTGGCGCCGGGCGTCATGGAGATTCTCGAGCAGCGCGGCGAGCTGCGGCGGGCGGGCGACCAGGTGTTCCACGCCAGCAGCAGCTATCCGGCGTCGGAAGTGAACCTGCGCCAGAGCGTGCTGGACACGGTGAGCATCGTGGAGACGCCGGGCGAACACGTGATCGGCAACGTCGACCTGCTCGGCGCCTGCCAGCTCGTCTACCCCGAGGCGATCTACCTGCACGACGGCGAGACCCACTTCGTGCGCGAGCTCGACCTCGACCAGAAGGTCGCCTTCGTCGAGCGCCGCGCCGTGGACTACTACACGCAGCCCATCACCGAGCAGAAGGTGAAGCTCGACGCCGGACTGGAACGCGTGGCGCTGGAACCCGAGGGCTGCGCCGCGCCCACCTGCACGCTGGGCTTCGGCGACGTCACCGTGAGCAAGACCACCTTCGCCTTCAAGAAGATCAAGTTCGGCAGCATGGACTCGATCGGCTGGGGCAAGCTCGACCTGCCCTGGCATCACCTGGAGACGCGCAGCTTCTGGCTGGCGCCCACCGAGGACACGGTGAGCGCGCTCTCGGAGAAGGGCCACAAGCTCGCCGAGGCGCTGGCCGGCATGAAGAACCTGCTCCAGGCCGCGCTGCCCTTCTTCGCCATGTGCGACCGCGCCGACCTGGGCGGCGTGGTGGACGCGAGCAACCTGGGCACGACGGCCCTGTTCATCTACGACCGCTTCCACGGCGGCCTGGGTTATAGCCGGGTAGGATTCGACGAGACGGAAAAGCTGCTGGCCACCTGCCTGGAGATTCTCGGGGGCTGTCCCTGCGACGGCGGCTGTCCGGCCTGCGTGGGCCTGCCGGCCGTCGCACCGGGGCGTCACGAGGATCCGGACCTGAGCCCGGATTTCGCGATTCCCGGGAAGGAGGCGGCAAGGGTGCTGCTGGAACTGCTGCTGGGGGGTGAGAACGAACCCCGATGACCCAGCGCGAAGACGAGAACCTGCGTGACGTGCTCGAGGCCCTCACGCGCCTGCGACTGAGCCACGACCAGCTGCAGGCGCGACGGCCGGCCCCGGACGCGGCCTGCGCGCGCGCGGCCCTGGAGCCGATGGTGGGACTGGCCGCCGCCGGCGCGAGACCGGTCGCGCCGGCCCCTCATGGTGTGGGCGGCCACGCCCCGGCCTCGGCCATCGACTTCACCGACCTCCCCTGGCTGGCCGAGGCCGAGCCACCCGGCGGCGAGCCCGGCCTGGAGGCCCTGGTGGACGCCACGCCGACCCTGGGCGCGAACGCGCACGGGGAGTCGGCCGAGTACCTGCGCCGGGACATCCCGGTGGAGACGCGCCTGCCTCACCTGCGCGGGCTGGCCGAGGCGCTGCGCCAGGCCCTGCCCGAGGCCGGCGTCCTGGGCGGCCTGTCGAACGACGCCGATCTGCTCGCCGAGGCGCGGGCCGAGGACCTGGTGTTCCTCGACCTGGAGACCACCGGCCTGCACCGTGGCATCATCGTGCTGCTGGGCTACATGACGATGGGGCCGGGCGAGCGTCCCCTCACCTGCACCCAGCTCTTTCCCCGCGGCTACGACGAGGAGGCGCCGATGCTCGGCGAGTTCCTCGCGCTGCTGCGCAAGCACCCGGTGCTCGTGACCTTCAACGGCCGCAGCTTCGACGCGCCCTTTCTCGAGAGCCGCCTGCGCTTTCACGGCTGGTTCGAGCCCCTGAGCTATGCTCACGTGGACCTGCTGCACCTGTCCCGCCGCCTCTGGCGCGGGCGTCTGCCGGACTTCCGCCTGCAGACCCTCGAGCGCCGCCTCTTCGGCCGCCGCCGCCTGGCCGACCTGCCCGGCAGCGAGGTGCCGCGGGTCTGGGAGGACTACGAGCGCTGCGGCGAGCTGCGCCACCTGCCCGGTATCTGGGAGCACAACCTGCGGGACATCGCCACCCTGGCCGAACTGCTGGTGCGCGCGGTGGGGGAGGCGCCGCTGCTGGAGATGGGGGAGGAGGTCGGGTAGGGAACCGAGCCGCGGAAACGTCCTTGGCAAGTTCCCGAAGCTGTTGCAGTCTGGCGACGACCCGAAGCGGAGGTGGATCGCATGCGCATCGCACTCGCAGCCCTCACGATCATCCTGGCCCTGCCCCTGGCGGCGTGGGCGAGCGGCGCCGGCACCTGCTACGCCTACCTGGAGGAGATCTACGAGAGGTCCGACAAGTCCCTGCGTTCCTACCTCATCGCGGAGCTCGAGCAGTTCCTGCTCGTCTATCCGGAGAGCAATCGGGCCGGCGACGCGCTGTTCCTGCTGGGACGCAGTTACGAGGATGCGGGCAAGCGTCACAAGGCCCTGGCCGCCTACGCCAAGATGGCCTTTCTCCACCCCGACGGGCCGAAGCGCGGTTCGGCCCTGAAGAACCTGAGCGCGATCCTCGCGAAGGAGAAGATCTACCGGAAGAACCAGGCCGACCTGCTGCAGCGCGTCGAGGCCGGAACATCTGGAGGGGGCAACGGACGCGCCGACCGCCACTACGCCTACCTGGAGTACCTCTCCCGGCTGGACGCGGGCCGGCTCCACGACCGCGTGCTGGCCGAGCACGCCGAGTTCAAGCGCAGTTACCCACTCGATCCCCGCCTGCCGCACCTCGACCTGTGGGCCGCGGTCTCCTGGGCCAACAAGGGCAAGAGCCGCGAGTCGGTGCTGGCCTTCCGCAAGTTCGAGCGGATGCACGCGTCCCATCCCTCCCGCGCCTACGCCCGCTACACCCGCGCGGAGCTGCTCACCGAGGATCTGGGCGAGCACGATACGGCCGCCACGCTGCTGGAGAAACTGATCGACGAGGAACCGGGCTCCAAGTACACGCCCGCCGCCCTGCTGCTGCTCGGCAAGCTCCAGGACCGCCGCCTCGGCATTCCCGGCGAGGCCGTGACGACGCTACGACGTCTCGCGAGCGAACACCGCGACCAGGCCCAGGCGAAGGAGGCGTTGATCCTCGTGGCGGAGATCCAGGAGAAGCGGCTCAAGGCCTACTCCGAGGCCGTGGCCACCTACGAGGAGTTCGTGACGCTCTTTCCCGGCGACACCCGCTCCGCCGAGCTGCTGGAGCATGCCGGCGAGTTGCAGGAGCGACGTCTGAAGCACTACGCGGACGCCGCGGCGAGCTACGCTCGCGCCGCCACTTTCGCCCACGACCTCAATCAGGCCGCCGCGTTGCTGCTGCGCGCCGGCAAGCTGCACGAAACCCAGACCGGCGACCTCGATGCCGCCGCCGCGCTCTACCGTCGCGCCCTCGATGACTATCCCGGCAGCAAGAAGCAGGGCGAAATCGGCAAGCGGCTGACGAAGTTGAGGGGACGGCAGGGCGGTTAAGCGCTCCACACGCCCCTCCTTTTCGCTCCGGATCCAGCGATCGAACCCCAACCGCGCAGCGGAGCGCACCCGGAGGGGTGTGTTCCGCGCCGGATGTTCGCGCCGGTGTGGTAGAATGGACACGGTCCTTCCGCCGCGACTCGACTCGCGACCAACCCGACGGTGCGCCATGTACAGAATCGCCACAGCCCTCTTGCCGCTTATCTTCCTCTCGCTTCTCCCGCGACCTTGCTCGGCCCAGCCCGGACCCGTCGGCCTGTGGGATTTCGACGATCCGGGCGATCTGACGGCCGCCACCCTCGGCCAGGATCTCGCGCGGGTCGGCAGCGACGAGGCCGTTCCCGGCAGCGAGGCCGGTGACGGCGCCGCCCGCATCGGCGTGGGCAGCCACTACATCTGCACCCACGGCATCGCCGGGAACGGAGGCGGCTCGCTGGTGAACGAGTACACCCTCGTGTTCGACCTGCAGACCTTCGGCCGCGGCATGTGGCACTGCCTCCTCCAGACCAACGAATCGAACGCCAACGACGGCGATGTCTTCATCAACCAACCCGGCCGCGTGGGCGTGAGCGCCACCGGCTATTCCTGGCCGCGGATGCTCGACGCGAAGACCTGGTACCGCATGGTCGTGGTGGTGGACAACGGTTCACGCTACGAGATCTACGTGGACGGCCTCCGGATCCTCGACGGCGCGGTGCAGGGCGTCGACGGCCGATTCAGCCTCGATCCCACCTTCCTCCTGCTCGCCGACGACAACGCGGAAGACGGCGAGGTGGACATCTCCCGCGTCGCGCTCTACGACGTCGCCCTCTCGCAGGCCGAGGTCGAGGCCCTCGGCGGCCTCGGCGGACTCGACGGCTTCGTGACGCCGCCCTATCTCCAGAACGTCAAGCCGGACGGCATCACCGTCATGTGGGAGACGGAGATCGCGGGCCCCGGCACGGTCGAGTACGGCACCGACCCCGGCTACGGGAGCAGCGTCATCGGCACCGTCGTGGACTCGGGCAACCAGACCTGGATCCACACCGCGGTGCTGACCGGTTTGACGGCCGAAACGGAGCATCACTGCCGCGTCGTCCACGGATCGAGCGTCAGCGAGGATCTCGCGTTCACCACCTCGCCCGAGAACGAGTCGAGCTTCACCTTCGCGGTGTGGAGCGACAGCCAGGGCTACAACGGCGGCGACTACGAACGCGACCTCACCGAGCCCAGCAAGGCGATGTTCGACCACATGGTGGCGAGCGGGATCGACTTCGCCGTGACCTGCGGCGACCTGGCCGAGGACGGCGGCAGCTACACGGACACGCGCGTGTTCTTCGTGGACCGGCCCATCCGGCGCCTGGCCGGCGAGGGCGTGCCCTTCTTCACCGCCTGGGGCAACCACGACGGCGGCGGCGAGAGCGCGGTGATCCGCGCCTTCACCGATCTGCCCAGCAAGGACGCCGGCCCGCCCTTCCACGGTGGCTACGGCAGCTACTCCTTCGACTACGGCGGCTGCCACTTCATCTGCATCGACTACCTGCGCGAGGGCGAGGACGTCCCGGGCTGGGTCGAGGCGGACCTGCAGTCGCAGGCCTCTCGGAACGCGCGCTTCCGTTTCCTGTTCGTCCACCGGGCACCCTTCTACGAGCGCTGGTACAACGGACAGGCCAACCTGCGCACCGATCTCGTGCCCCTGCTCGAGCAGTACGAGGTGAACGTCTGCTTCAGTGGCCACATGCACGGTTACAATCGCGGGCTCCTGAACGGCGTCTACTACTGCGTCACGGGCGGCGCGAGCTGGCTCGATCATCACGAGCCCCTCACGGGGGACTGGCCCCACATGACCGTGGGCGGCTATCACGACCTGGCGCCCGACATCGAGGGCGGCCTCATCCACGAGTACGTGAAGGTGACGGTATCGCCGAGCGGCTTCGACGCGGAGCTGATGACCTTCCACCCGGACGGCACCTATCGCGAGGTGCTCGACGAGTTCGGCGTGACCGACGACACGCAGGTGGGCGAGGCGCCGGGGCCGGATCTGCTCGAGCTGGCGCACGCGCACCCCAACCCCTTCAACCCGCGCACCTGGATCGACTTCACGGTGGACGGCGAGGAGGGCTCCGAGTTTCCCGCGAGCCTGGCGATCTACGATAGTGCGGGCCGACAGGTGCGCGTGCTCATGGACGGCCCCCTGATTCCGGGGCGCCATCGCCTGCCCTGGGACGGCCGCGACCACGTCGGCGACTCGCTCCCCTCGGGCGTCTACCTGTACAAACTGAAGGCGGGCACCCGCAGCGCCCAGGGCAAGGTGACCCTGATAAAATAGCTACTCCGCTCCCCGGTGGAGCAAACACCCCCGAAAAGCGCCTCACGTCCGTGCGAAGCGTCCGGGGGTGTTTGCGGAGCCCTCTACCAGAGATTCTTCACCGAGCTGAACGAGCTGCTCGATGTCGCGGTGCCGCCGTCCAGGACCGCCGTTCCCGTGGGGAAAGTGCTGTCCGTCTGGTTGTTCATGGCGATGGCGGGAAGCCCCAAGCCATCCGTGGGGATCATCCCCGCGAAGGGCTTGAACATGAAGGGGCCGGGGCCGTTGTCCGGCACGGGCTCGATGGAGAGCACGGCCGCGAAGTCGCCGCTGTCCAGGTCGAGCACTCCGTCGCAATGGTAGGCCACGAAGTCCTGGCCCGGGAAGGGCGGACCGCCGCCCATGCAGCCGGCCTCGTCGGAGTCGAACCCGGAGGCGGTGCTGAAGATGCCGGTGGAGTATGGCACCGGCGAGCCGCCGGACAGATCCACGACCCAGCCCTCGTAAGCCCAGTTCGCGCCCAGATCGGGCAGGTACATGAAGCCGGGATCCGGGTTGGGCATGGTGAGGAACCAGATGCCCTGGTCGTCGTTGGTCGCGTCGCCGTCGCTCGGCGAGGCCAGGATGTAGGCGCCGGTGGCCATGTCCGCGAGTGTGTCCAGGCCCGGCAGAGCGGCCTCGAGATTGGCGGTCATGCCGCCGACGGCACCGGTGAGCACGATGAGGCCGGAGGGCAGGTCGTCGACGTCGGCGGGGGCCTCGAGGGAGATCTTGATGTCGGTGGCGGCGGTGATGTCGACGCCGGCGTCGAACTCGTCGATCACCGCTCCGCCGCCCAGCTCCACGGGCTGACCGGACGCATTCACGTTGAACTTGCCCGTGGTCACGGGGGCGCCGCCCACGATGGCCCAGCCCTCGTAGTGGCCGTCGACGGCCTCGTCGAGCGTGGGCAACATGTCGAACTGCAGGGCGAGACTGCCGGGTCCGCTCTGGGCGTGGGCAAGGGCGCCGAACATCAGCACCGCGAGGGCGGCGAGAGCCATTCTCGTCTTCATGGGGTCCTCCTGTGGGAGTGGCGATGGGTTTCCGATCGGGGGGATCCCGTCGGGATTCAGGAGGGCGTACGAGGAATCCTTGTCGCCGTGACCGATTTCGTGCGAGTTTTTCGGTGACGCCGCCGCAAGCGGCTCGTACTCAACGTCAAAGAGACCTCAGACGCACCGGATGCCCGATGACCGACACCCGTGACGCGAACGGAACTCCCGAACCGCTCCTCAGCGAGGAGCGGCTGCGCGCCGTACGCGACCGCGATCCCCAGGCGATGGAGCAGTTCTTCGGGGTCTACTACGATCGTGTCTTCGGCTACCTGCTGCGCCTGGTCGACCGCCGGAGCCTTGCCGAGGATCTCACCCAGGAGGTCTTCCTGCGGCTGCATCGCGCGCTCGACCGCCTCGATCCCAAGCGCGATCCGGCGCCCTGGGTCTTCACGGTGGCCAGCAATCTCCTCCGAGACTACTGGCGCTCGTCCGAACACCACCGCCGCGACAAGGTGACCGACGTGGATTTCCTGCGGGAGACGGCCGGAGACGGCAAGGAAGACCGCCTCGAGGGCCTCGCCCGCGAAGAGAGCGAGGCCTGCCTGCGCCGCATGCTGGAGCGGCTCGCCGAGAACGATCGCCAGCTCGTGATGCTGCGCAGCTACGCGGGTCTGGACAGCGGAGCCCTGGCCACGGCCCTGGACATCAGCCGCGAGGCCGTGCGTCAGCGCTTCTCGCGAGCCCTCAAGAAGCTCGGCGAGCTCTACAGGAAGTTCTGCGAACCGGAAGGGAGGTCGAGATGAGCAACGATGATCGGCGCGACGAGCAGTTCAACGCCAGCGAGCGCGCTCTGATCGACCGCCTGCGCGAGAGTCCGGCCGAGAGCGCCTCCCCGGAGGCGCGGGAGCGGGCCCGTCGCGCGTTCCTCGAAGGGGAGGGCGCGACGCTCGAGCTCCGACCCCGCCTCACCACCTACCAGCGCTGGGGAGGCGTCCTGGCGGCCGCCGCGGTACTGTTCTTCGTCGTGATGATGTACGGCATGCAGCCGACCTCGACCTGGCGCGTGACCGATGTCGTGAATCCCGACGGCGTCGCCGGCGTCACTGCCGTGGATGGGGAGCTGCTCGGCGCCGAGATTCCCGCGGGCCGCGTGGCCACGGGACCCGGCTCGGAGCTCGAGCTGCAGCTCGGGCAGGACGTCCGGATCCGTCTCATCCCCGGCAGCGAGGTCGAGCTGCCGCCCGGACCGGGCCGCTGGTTCGGCCGCGAACGCTCTCTGCGCATCCACGCCGGCGAACTCTATGGTACGAGCAGGGGCACGAACGGGAGCGAGGAGCTGGGCTGGCGGCTCACCCTGGCCGGTCGCGATGCCGAGGCCCTGCTGACCGGCACCACCTTCGCCCTGTTCCTGCTGGAGGAGGCCACCTGCTTCTGCCTCTTCGAGGGTGGACTCCAGGTGCAGGTCGCGGCCACCGGCGAGCGCATCGACCTGCCCGTGGGCCAGCGCATCTGGGTGTACCCCGACGGCCGCACCGAGATGCGCCCCCTGGACGGCATGGAAACGATGAAGCTCGAGATGGCGAGGGACCGGGGAATCCAGTAGCTCGGTCGGGCTTCGTCTCGCTTCACTTCGCCTCGGGAATGATCTTGCCCGGCTTCTACGCCAAGGTTCGGCTCAGAGGCGCTCGACCGAATCCCTCCCTCGCTCGCAGGTCTGGAGGTGGCGACTCCCAGCCACGGCGGGCAGTCCCCTCGGGAGGACGAGTCCGGCTAAGCGCTTCGAGTTCCCGGCGGAGCGAAAGCCCCCGGAAAGCGCCTCACGTCCGTGCGAAGCGTCCGGGGGCTTTCGCGGAGCCTCTAGCGGGGATGATCGTACAGATGCGCATTCGGCACGCGCCGCAGGTACTCCAGGTCGCTCACCCGGTTCTGCCAGATCCCAGCCGTCCGGGCCGCCATGTAGCCCGTGAGGAAGAACACCAGCAGCAGCGCGGCGAAGCGCAGGGGGCCGATGGTCTGGCGCCGGTCCGCGACGCCGAGCGCGTTCGTGGTGGGGCAGGAGGCCACGCAGTCCAGGCAGCCCGTGCACTCGGGGCTGATGATCCGCGCCTTCCGCGACACCGGCAACCGCGCCATGCAGACCCGGTCGCAGACCCCGCAGTCGGTGCAGGCCGTCTTGTCGCGCTTGATCCGCAGGGGCGAGATCCAGGACACCAGGCCCAGGAGCGCTCCGTAGGGGCAGAGGTAGCGGCACCAGAAGCCGTGCACGAACACCGAGGCCAGCATCAGCGCCAGCAGCACCCAGAAGGTCGTGGCGCTCATCTCCGTGAAGAACCAGAGCATCTTCACGTCGGAGACGATGTTGTAGTCGTTCGTGATGAACTCCCGCAGCGCCTCGGCGCTCATCCCGGCGATCGCCCAGAGAAAGAATCCGAGCAGCAGGTACTTCAGGCTCCGCAGGCCGATATCGAGCCATCCCGGCAGGCGGTAGTTGCGGCCCTTCATGAAGGGGAGCCGGCGGCCGAGGCGCGCCAGGGACTCCGAGAGGAAACCGATGGGGCAGATCCAGGAGCAGAAGGCCTTGCGCATCAGCAGCGCGATGGCGAGGAAGAGCAGGAACAGGATCGTGGCGGCCGGGTGGACGCGGTTGATGCGATTCTGGTGGATCCAGTCGAGCGCGCCCATGAGGCCGCTGATCGGCAGAAAGCCCTCGGCGCCCGGGGGGCGCGTGGGCAGGTCGAACTCCTCGATGAGTTCGGTGGCGGTCGCGCCCGCGGCGACAGCGGCCTCGTACTCCGGCGCGCGCTCCCGGGCCGCGTCGACGAATCGCCCGAACTGCAGGCCGATCAGCAGCACCGTCAGCGCGAAGCCCGCCTGCACGATCAGACGCACGCGGTAGCTCATCAGGCCGTCCTGGCCCTCGGTGCCGCTCAGGAATCGCTGGAATCGCTTCACGCGGGCTCCGTTCGGGAATCGTCACCGGGGTGTTTCCATCCGGCTGTCCATGAATTAAGCTAGCGGCGGCCCGGATCGCCATGATCCAGGTCAAACTCCCACGGCGGAATGGCGGCGATGCGATCCAATCGATTCCTGATCTGGCTCTACCTGATCTTCATGATCACGATCGTGGCGCAGTCCGTCTGGTGGTTCATCTACATCAGCCGTGAAACCGACCACCACGCCGCCTACCGCCTGCAGCGCCTGCGCACCGAGGAGCTGCAGGCCGCCTATCTGCTGCGCAGCTCGCCGGAGCTGCGCAACCAGGTGGAGGGCTTCCGCGCCAACTTCCCCGGCCTGGTGTTCCACCCGATCGAGGACGGCATGGACCTGCACATCGATCCCGCGGCGATGCTCGAGATCGAGGAGGAGTCGCGCCGGCGTCGCAGCATGTTCTTCTGGGAGGGCGCCTTCTTCCTGGCGGTGCTGCTGGCGGGCGCCAGCATGGTGTTCGTGGCCTATCGCCGCGAGCAGTCCTACCGTCGGGCGCGGGAGCTCTTTCTCGCGGGCGTCACCCACGAGTTCAAGACGCCGCTCGCCAGCCTGAGCCTGTACGCCGACACCATCGCGCGGCCGGAGCTTAAGGAGCCGGAGCGGGGTCGGATCCTCGGGCACATGTCCGAGGATCTCCAGCGCCTGCGTCTCATGGTGGAGCAGGTGCTGGCCGTGAGCCGGGCGGGGGTGCCGGGGGCGCTGAACCCCGTTTCGCTGGATCCGTCGGAGCTGGTCCGGCAGGTGCTGCGCGACCTCGCGGCCGTGGCCCGGCGTTCGGGGGCGACCCTGGAGTCCGAACTTCCCGAGGGACTGCGGGTCCGCGCCGACGAGCAGGCGCTGCTCTCGGCCCTGCGCAACGTCGTCGGCAACGCCATCCACTACTCGCCGGCGCCGGCCGTGGTGACGGTGCGCCTGAGTCGTGAGGACGGCTGGATCCGCCTGGCCGTGATCGACGACGGCCCCGGCATCCCTCGCCGCGAGCACAAGCGGATCTTCCAGAGCTTCTACCGCGTGGGCGAGGTCGGCACCCGGCCGGCGGGGATCCACGGCACGGGTCTGGGCCTCTATCTGGTCCGGCGGAATCTCGTGGCCATGGGCGGTCGCGTCGAGCTGGAGAGCAGCCCCGGGGAGGGATCCACCTTCACCCTGATCCTGCCGGCGCAGCCGGGTGGACAAGGAGAGTGACATGAAGAAGCGTATCCTCATCGTCGAGGACGAGGAGCATCTGGCCGACGGCCTGCGCATCAACCTGGAACTCGAGGGCTACGAGCCGGTGGTCACGGCCAGCGCCGAGGAGGGCCTGCGCCTCTGGGACCGCAGCGGCGCCGACCTGATATTGCTCGACGTCATGCTGCCGGGCATGGACGGCTTCGAGTTCTGCCGCCTCCTGCGCGACCGCGGCGAAAGGGTGCCGATTCTCTTCCTCACCGCCCGCGACCGCGACGAAGACCGCATCCGCGGCCTCGAGGAGGGCGGCGACGACTACCTGAACAAGCCCTTCAACCTGCGGGAGCTCCTGGCGCGCATCAAGGGGATCTTCCGCCGCGAGGAGTGGCAGCGCAGCCGGCCCGCCGCCACCACCCTGGAGTTCGGCGACCGCACCGTCGATCTGCTCTCCTTCGAGATCGAGACGCCCGAAGGCAAGCAGCGCCTCAAGGAGAAGGAGGCGATGATCCTCCGTCTGCTCTCGGAGCGGGCCGGCGAGGCGCTGGATCGCGAGAACATCATCGACCGGGTCTGGGGCTACGACGCCTATCCCAGCACCCGCACCGTGGACAATTTCATCCTGAGCCTGCGAAAACTGATCGAACCGGACCCCACGAAACCCCGCTATCTGCGCACGGTTCACGGCAAGGGATATCGGCTCGATCTGAGACCCGAAGAGGATTGAATCCCGGATCCGGATATTCACGGTCCGAATGACAGGTATATGACATAAATCCCGCCCGCTCATACTATTCTGGGCTCAACCCCAGACAGCGAGGCGGCTCCGTGCAGAACTCCGGCGATTCGACGAAGACTCCCCTCAAGATCGGCACCCGCGGCAGCGATCTCGCCCTGTGGCAGGCCCGTCACGTGCGCGCGCTTCTCGCCGATCGCGGCGTGGAGGCCGAGCTGGTGATCATCAAGACGCAGGGCGACCGCATCGACGACCTGCCCTTCGCCAAGCTCGAGGGCAAGGGCTTCTTCACCAAGGAGCTCGAGGACGCCCAGCTCGACGGTCGCGTCGACCTGGCCGTGCACTCCCTCAAGGACCTCGCCACCGAGAGCCCGGCCGAACTCACCATGGCCGCGCTGATCGGCCGGGAGGACCCCCGCGAGCTGCTGCTCGCCCGTCCCGAGGTTATCGACGAGGCCCGCCGGGAGGCCGGCGACCTGGTGCCTCTGCGTCCCGGCGCGAAGGTGGGCACCAGCGCCGTGCGGCGTCAGGAGCAGCTTCGCGTCCTGAGGGCCGATCTCGAGCTCGCGGAGCTCCGGGGCAACGTGCCCACCCGCGTGAACAAGCTGCGCTCGGGCGACTACGACGCCATCCTCATCGCGGCGGCCGGCGTGGCCCGCCTCGAGCTGGACCTCACGGGCCTCGTCGCCATACCCCTACCGGTGGAGGTCTTCGTGCCCGCCCCCGGCCAGGGCATGCTGGGTATCCAGTGCCGCGACGAGGCCGAACTCGTTGGGCTTCTCGGCGAGCTGGAGAGCGAGAGCGTCGCCCCGGCCGCGAAGGCCGAACGCGAGCTGCTGCGCCGCATGGACGGTGGCTGCCAGGTGCCCTTCGGCGCTCATGTTCGTGAAGCGGAAGGTGGCTATCGCCTTCACCTGTTCTGGAAGGGAGCCGCCGACGCGCCGCTCACCCTCGATCTCCGGGGCGACGATCCCGTCGCCCTGACCGACGAGGCCTGGTCGCTCCTGGCGCCCCGCCGCAAGGCCGGCAGCCGGTGAGCGCTCCCCGCCGCATCGTGGTGACCCGGGCCGAGGGCCCCGGCGAGAGCTGGCGACGGCGCCTGGAGGCTACGGGGATCCCCTGCCTGCACCTGCCCCTGATCGACTACGAGCCGCTGCCGCTGCCCGCGAACCTCGACCTTCGCGCCTGGGACTGGCTGCTGTTCACCTCGCCCCAGGCCGCCCGCTCCCTGTTCGGCCGGATGCCGGAGGCGCCCGCCGCGCCCGCCGTCGCCCTGGCGGACGGCACCGCCGCCGCCCTGGCCGAACTCGGCCGCCCGGCGCAGCTCAACCTGGAGGTGGAGGACGGGACCGGCATGGCTGCCGCTTTCTCGTCTCGGGTGAGTCCGCCCGCGCGCCTGCTGCTGCCCGGCGCTGAGCGCCGGCTGCCCGAACCTCGCGCCGGCCTGCTCGCGGCCGGCTTCGAGGTGGAAACCCTCGCCACCTATCGCACCCGGCCGGCGCGCCCCGATTCGCTGCCCGAGAATCCCTTCCTGCCGGGCGACTGCGTCTTCTTCGCCAGTCCCTCGGCCCTGCGCGCCTTCCGGGCGGCCTGGCCGGAACTCGCGGTCGACTGCGCCGCCATCGGTCGCAGCACCGCCGAGGCCTGTGTCGCGGGCGGCCTCGTGCCGCGCATCGCCCAGGCCCCGAATCTGGAATCCCTCTGCGCCGCCGTCGGGCTGGAGCTGTCCGGCGACGCGTGGAGCAACGAGAGAGGAGCCGGTCGTGCGTGACCTGCCCGAGCGCCCCCGTCGACTGAGGACGACTCCGCTGCTGCGCGAACTCGTGGCCGAGACGGCCATCGAGCCGCGTCACCTGATCACACCCCACTTCGTGGTGTCCGGGGAGGGCGTCGATTCGCCCATCGGCTCCATGCCGGGCGTCTCCCATCAGAGCGTCGACAGGCTCCTGGCCCGCGTGGAGGCCGACATGGAGCTGGGCCTGCGCAGCCACCTGCTCTTCGGCGTGCCCGAGGGCGACAAGGACCCCCGCGGCGACGCCGCGCTGGACCCCGAGGGCCCCGTGCCCGCGGCCCTGCGCGCCCTGCGCGAGCGCTTCGGCGACGACATCCTGCTCATCACCGACGTCTGCCTCTGCGCCTACACCGACCACGGCCACTGCGGCATCCTCGAGCAGGGCCGGGTGACCAACGACGCCAGCGTCGAGCAGCTCGCGAAGATGGCCCTGCTCCACGCCGAAGCCGGCGCGCACGTGGTGAGCCCGAGCGACATGATGGACGGCCGCGTCGCCGCCATCCGCCGCGCCCTCGACGAAGCCGGCCACGAGGAGGTGGCGATCCTCGCCTACTCGGCCAAGTACGCCAGCGCCTACTACGGCCCCTTCCGCGACGCCTGCGACAGCACGCCGCGGGGCGACCGCAAGAGCTACCAGATGGATCCGCGCAACGGGCGCGAGGCCGAGCGGGAGATCCTGCTCGACCTGGACGAGGGCGCGGACATGGTCATGGTGAAGCCCGCCCTGGCCTACCTGGACATCGTCACGCGCGCGCGCGAGCTCAGCGACAAGCCGGTGGTCGTGTACAACGTCAGCGGCGAGTACGCCATGGTGAAGGCCGCCGCCGCGGCGGGGCTGGCCGACGAGGCCGCCCTGGTGCGGGAGAACCTGCTGGCCATGCGCCGGGCGGGCGCGGATCTCATCGTTACCTACCACGGCCGCGAGGCCCTCGCCGAGGGCTGGCTGCGAGGCTCGAAATGAAGGAGACCGAAGTGAACGAGAACGGAAACTGGTGGGAGCGAGCCCAGGCGAGCATTCCCGGCGGCGTGAACAGCCCGGTGCGGGCCTTCCGCTCGGTGGGGGGCGAGCCGCCCTTCTTCGCGAAGGCCGCCGGCAGTCGCTTCACCGACGAGAACGGCCGCGAGCGCATCGACTACTGCCAGAGCTGGGGTCCGATGATCCTCGGCCACGCCCATCCGGATGTGCACGCGGCGATCGTGGAGGCCGCCGCCGAGGGCTGCAGCTTCGGCGCTCCGAGCCGCCGCGAGGTGCTGCTGGCCGAGGCCTTCCTCGAGCGCGTGCCGATGTTCGACCAGGTGCGCTTCGTCAACTCCGGCACCGAGGCCGTCATGAGCGCGGTCCGGCTTGCGAGAGGCGCCACCAGCCGTGATCTGGTGGTGAAATTCGAGGGCTGCTACCACGGCCACGCCGACTACCTGCTCGTCGAGGCCGGCAGCGGCCTCGCCACGCTGGGCAACCCCTCGAGCGCCGGCGTGCCCGAAGACTTCGCGCGCCACACCGCGGTGCTGCCCCTCGATGACGAAGAGGCCCTCCGCGCCTTCTTCGCCGAGCGGGGCGACGAGGTGGCCGCGCTCATCGTGGAGCCGGTGCCCGCCAACGCGGGACTGCTGATCCAGGCCGATACCTTCCTGCCCCTCTGCCGCGAACTCACCCGCGAGCACGGCGCGCTGCTGATCCTCGACGAGGTCATCACCGGTTTCCGGGTGGGTCCCGGCGGCGCGGCCCAGCGCTTCGGCGTCACGCCCGACCTGGCCACCTACGGCAAGATCATCGGCGGCGGGCTGCCCGTGGGCGCCTACGCCGGAAAGCGCGAACTCATGAAGCAGATCGCTCCGGAGGGCTCCGTCTACCAGGCGGGCACCCTGAGCGGCAATCCGCTGGCCATGGCCGCGGGCCTGGCCACGCTCGAGGCGACCGGTCGCGACGGCTTCTACGAGGAGCTGGAGGCGCGCACGGAGCGTCTCGCGGGGGGCATCGCCGAGCGTCTGACGGCCGCCGGGCGCAAGGCGCGGGTGCCGCGCATCGCGTCGCTGTTCTGGATGGCCCTTCAGCCCGAAGCGCCTCGCAGCTTCGGCGCCATCGACGCCGCCGGCGTGCCGCACTACGGCGCGCTGCACGGCGAACTGCTCGAGCGGGGCGTCTACCTGGCGCCCTCCGCCTACGAGGTGGGTTTCCTCTCGGCCGCCCACAGCGACGCGGACATCGACATCACGCTGGACGCCTTCGATCAGGCGCTGGCCGTACTGACCCAGAAGGAGGTCGCCTCTTGAAGCCCGCCCTCGCGAACTCGCCCTTCCTGGCCGCCCTGCGCGGCGAGCCCACGCCGCGCCGCCCGATCTGGGTGATGCGTCAGGCCGGCCGCTACCTGCCCGAGTACATGGCCGTGCGCAAGAAGCACCCCTTCATCGAGGTCTGCCGCACGCCGGAGCTGGCCTGCGAGGTCACGCTGCAGCCGATCCGCCGCTTCGGCATGGACGCGGCGATCCTGTTCAGCGACATCCTCGTGCCGCTCGCGCCCATGGGCGCCGACTTCCGCTTCGACGACGGCGGCCCCAAGGTGGACAAGGCGATCCGCGAGGATGCCCAGGTGGACGCGCTGCGCGTCACCGAACCGCGCGAGACCCTGGGCTACGTGGCCGACAGCATCCGTCTGCTCAAGGGGGAACTGGGCGACACGCCGCTCATCGGCTTCGCCGGCGCGCCGTTCACGCTGGCCAGCTACCTGGTGGAGGGCGGCGGCAGCAAGGAGCACGTGCACGTGAAGTCGATGATGTTCCGCCGCCCCGAGCTCTTCGAGCGCCTGCTCGACAAGCTCGCCGAGCAGGTGGCCGCGCATCTCGTGATGCAGGTGGAGGCCGGCTGCGACGCCGTGCAGCTCTTCGACACCTGGGCCGGCGTGCTCAGCCCCGCCGATTTCGCGCGCTTCGCGCTGCCCGCCTACAAGCGCATCTTCGCGGCGCTGGCGCCCACGGGCGTGCCGCGCATCCTCTTCCTCAAGGGCTGCGCGCCCTACCTGGAGATGATGGCGACGAGCGGCGCCGACGTGATCGGCCTCGACTGGACGGTCGACCTGGGCGAGTCCCTGGCCCGCGTGCCCGGCAAGCCGGTGCAGGGCAACCTCGATCCCACCGTGCTCTACGGCGACCACGACACGATCCGCGCCCGAGCGAAGGCGATCTGCGAGGCCGGCGACGCCGCGCCGGGCCACGTGTTCAACCTGGGCCACGGCATCCTGCCGACCGTGCCGGTGGACGCCATGGAGGTGCTGGTGGAGACCGTGCAGTCCCATCGCCCCGGCGGGGGCGAGGTATGAGCGTCCGAAACGTGCCGCGGGAGCTCCTGGAGCGCTACGACCGTCCGGGTCCGCGCTACACGAGCTACCCCACCGTCCCCTCCTGGAGCGACGACTTCGGCGAGGCGGACTACCGCGAGGCGCTGAGCGAGCTGGCGGGCATGAAGAAGGAGAGCTTCTCCATCTACACCCACCTGCCCTTCTGCGCCGAGCTCTGCACCTACTGCGGCTGCAACGCCACGAGCACGCGCAAGCCGGAGGT
>CAYNQX010000051.1:0-18173 GCA_964399495.1 uncultured bacterium | reverse complement strand
AGTGTCTGTTAGCTATGGGGCCATGGAGTCCGGATAGAGCTGGCAACGAACAAGCTGGGTGAGCTCCGCGTCTCCTCCGACATGCAGCACGTTGCCCTCCACCGATGCCGAGTAGACCCCTTCCACGGTGGCGAAGCTGCCCACCACTTCGGGGAGATCCGGGTCGCTCACGTCGATCGCCCTCACCTCGCCGACGAGGTCCGTGAGAAACACCAAATCGCCGCCCAGGGCCAGCCCGGTCGAGAACTGGGTCGGGGCGACCGACGAGACCGGGAACGGATTCAGGGCGTCGGTCACGTTCACGATGACGAGCCCGGCGTATCCGGCGGACAGGAACAGCAGGTCGCCGTCCCGCACCATGTCGCCCGCCTCGTCGCCCGTGTCGATGGCCTCGTCGAGCACGGGCGCGGCGGGATTGGAGACGTCCACCACGTACAGGGTGGCGTTGTCGGCGCCCAACGAGGCGCCGAGATAGGCCGCGTCGTCCTTCAGCTCGACGCTCTCGACGAAGCCGGCGTCGTCCCAATCGCCCACGTCGAAGGGGGCGGCCGGATTGCTCACGTCGACGATCCTCAGCCCGTCATAGCCGTTGGCCACGTAGGCGAGGCCGCCCGCCACGCGCAGGTCCCAGGCGATGCCCGGCGTCGGATGCCGGGCCAGCTCGACAGGATTCATGGGATCGCTCACATCGAGCATCACCAGGCCGCCCCTCGAGTCGGCCACGTAGGCGATGTTCCCCTGCACCAGGCAGGCGTGGGCGTCGTCGGGCGTGGCGATGAACAGCAGCTCGCCGGCGCTCGGGGGAACGCGGACATCGACCACCTGCAGACCCGCATCGTTGGCGATGTAGGCCAGGAAGCCGGAAACACTGACCCGCTGCGCCAGGGAGGCGACGACCGACGGCACGTGGGCCACCTCGAAGAGGGCTCCCGGATTGGTGACGTCGACGATGCGCAGGCCTTGGCTGTCGCAGGCCACGTAGGCGAGAGTACCCTGCTTCGCGACGTCGTAGGCCGAACCGAACAGATCGATCTCGCTCAGGTAGGCGGGCGACGCCGGCGCGCTCACGTCCACCAGCACGAGGCCGGCGGAGCGGCAGGCGATGTAGGCGATGGCGCCGTCGACCACGACGCCCTCGGAGTTGGCGGGCAGCACGAGCGAGCCCAGCTCCACCGGCGCGGCGGGCACCGCCGCGTCGAGCACGTGCAGGATCGAGTAGCGGTCGAGCACGTAGGCCAGGTTCCCGACCACGTCGACGTCCGCGCAGTAGCCGGGAATGGGGAAGAAGCCCACCTCGACCGGCGCCGTCGGAATGCTCGCGTCGACGATGCGGAGGCCGGCATTGCCCGCCGCCACGTAGACGAGGTTGCCGTCGACCGCGAGGTTGTAGGCGGGAAACTGGAAGGGCAGCGATCCCTCGAACTGCGGATCGGACAGGTCGCTCACGTCCACGACCATGAGGCCCGCGTTCCAGCCCGCCAGATAGGCGGTGTCGCCCTGTACGACGATGTCCCGGATCAGGCCGGGAGTGCCGAGCTCTCCGAGCTCGACCGGGACGGCGGGCACGGTCATGTCCGTGATCTTCAGCATGCGGCCGCTGCCGTAGAAGAGGATGTCCCCCGCGGAGGCCGTGGCGTTCGTCTCGCCGTGGCCCCAGTAACCGACCTCCTCGCAGTTGTGGTTCTCGGCGGCGTGGATCGGATTCGCGATCGAGAGGGGCAACAGCGCCAGGCAGATGAGAAACAGGATGAACCGTATCGGGGATCTTCGCGATCTTGTCGGAGGAGAGGACATCGGGGGCCTCCTTGGAGGAGCAGCAGGGGTAGGCAAGAGGGGTAGCGGTCAGGAACAGCGGAATTATCGCGCAAAAGCGCAATCAAAGCGGTAAGGATTCATACAAATCGCAATAAGAAGCGGGGGGAGCCGTCGGACTCCCCCCGCACTCGTCCAGATTCGGTCCCGATCCGCCTGGCACGGCCGGAAGCCTCTCGCCTCAGAATCCCACGGCCACCTGCATCGTCATCTGGTCGCCGTCCCTGGAGTCGGACCGGTGTTCGAGTCGAAACACGCAGTTCTCCAGCAAGGTCCATCCACCACCCACACTGACGCGAGTCTGGTCGATGCCTCCGATGCTGCCGTCGTCGAATCCGCCGTACCGCGCCACGAGATAGTGTCGGCCGACGCGGTAGAGCCCCTGACCGTAGTACCCTCGCGTGCGTCGGGACTCGTCCAGGTTCATGCCGATCTCGTGGTCGATCAGCTCGCCCTTGGCCTCGAAGGGACCCAGATTCACCTGGAGGTCCGCTCCGTACAGCGCCATGAACTCGCCGCTCCCCTCCTGCAGGAATCCGGCATAGGAGCCCCCCACCTCGACGATCTCCAAGGGCGACACACCCCATCTTCCGCCCATGGCCGCCTTGGCGCCGAAGTCGACGATCTCGTAGTCCGCGCGCGCGGTCGGATCGTAGCCGACGCCGTTGACGCCGAGCAGGGCGCCCGACTCCATGTCGAAACCGGCCTCGAAGCCGAAGCCGTTGGTGCCGAAGAGGCTCAGCTCCATCCAGGAGTTGCTCAGGTAGGCGATGGCGCCGTAGTCGTTCCAGGCCGCATGGGTGGCCTCGGCGGCCAGGGGTGGCGTGATCAGGTTGCGGTCGATGGAGGCGTAGACCTCGTAGTCGATTCCGAAGGGCACGTCGAACTGCCCCAGCACCAGCCCCGCATCACCGATTCCGGGAATGACGCCCTCATCGCTAACGAGTCTAAAGTCGACGGTCAGCGCGCCGAGCTCGAAGCTCTCTCCGCCGAACGCCAGTGCGGCGGCCACCTCGACCCGCTCGCCCATCCGCGAGTTCAGATCCACTTCCGCCTGTCCCATCCGGAACGGTTCCCCCGATCCCTCGTCGACGGCCGCGGGCATGTGCAGGAAATCCGCGAAACCGCCGATCTCGAGCGTCGCCTCCTCGGCCGCGAGGGAAGCGGCGCCGGCCATCAATAGCGCCAGGCCGACAACTGTCATCCACACCGCTTGCCGTTTCATGACACCTCCAAATCGTTCGCGTTCTTCGCATCCGCGAGCGCGGCCGCGATATCCTCGTGGCCGAGCACCCGATCGATATCCAGCAGTATCAGCACCCGATTCTCGAGCTTGCCGACGCCCAGCAGTACGTCGCTCATCGGGCCGTCGCCCATCTCCGGCGTTTCCTGCAGATCCGCGGCGTCGAGATCGGCGACCTCGTTTACCTCGTCCACCAGCGCGCCGACCAGCAGTCCGCCCACCTGCATGACGATGATGCAGGTGAGATCCGTGTGTTCGACCGCCTCCAGGGCGAACTTCCGCCGCAGGTCGACCACGGGGATCACCCGCC
The DNA here is from genome assembly GCA_964399495.1 of uncultured bacterium. Taxonomy (GTDB): domain Bacteria; phylum Krumholzibacteriota; class Krumholzibacteriia; order JACNKJ01; family JACNKJ01; genus CAYNQX01. The sequence continues at coordinate 14,808 of CAYNQX010000051.1, read as the reverse complement.
CGCGCAGGTTGATCACGCCGAGCACGGAGTCGGGCATCCCCGGAACCGGCGTGATCGCCATGAGTCCGATGATCTCCTGCACCTTGAGAATCTCGACGGCGTACTCCTCGTTTCCCAGGCTGAAGGAAAGGAACTTGCCGTCCCGCAGGGTCGAGTGTTCGGTGTTCATCTCGCTGTTCTCCCCGGCTCCCGCCGCGTGAAGGAAAGGGGGCGCCGCGGCGCCCCCCGACGACTAGAAGTTCTTGAGGGTCTCCGCCTCGACCTCGTCCATGTCGAAGGACGACACATCGTTACGAGGCCTGGAGGGCTCCGGGGTCTTGGATTCCATCAGATCCATCAACTCCCCGCTAAGATCGCCGCCGGGCTTCGGCGCCCGCGGCCGATCGTTCAGGGTGAAGGATCCGACCATCTGCATCATCTCCTGCGCCTGACTCTGCAACTCCTCTGCCGAACTCGCCGACTCCTCCGAGTTGGCCGCGTTCTGCTGGGTCACCAGGTTCAGCTGGCCCACCGCATCGGCCACCTGACCGAGGCCCTGGTTCTGCTGATCCGACGAGGAGGCGATCTCCACCATCACCTCGGCCACGCTCTGCACCTTTCCGTTGATCTCCTCGAGGTTCTCGAGAACCTCCTGGTTGATCGCCACGCCCTGGTCGGAGTTCTTCACCGACTCCTCGATCAGCGCCGCGGTGCTTTTTGCGGCATCGGTGCTGCGCATCGCAAGGTTGCGCACCTCCTCGGCCACGACGGCGAAGCCCTTGCCCGCGTCGCCGGCGCGCGCCGCCTCCACGGAGGCGTTGAGGGCCAGCAGGTTGGTCTGGAAGGCGATCTCGTCGATGGTCTTGATGATCTTCGCCGTGTCCGCGGACGAGGTCTTGATCTTGTCGATGGCGGTGGACAGCCGCTGCATGGAATCGACGCCCTGACTCGACGCGCTGCTCGCCGCATCGGAGAGGCTCTTCGCCTCGGACGCGTTCTCCGTGTTGTTGCGCGACATCGAGGTGATCTCCTGCAGGCTGCTGGAGATCTCCTGGATCGAGCTCGCCTGCTCGGAAGCGCCCTGGGCGAGGGACTGGGAGCCGGTGCTGATCTGGTTGGCCGCTGAACTCACCTGGTCCGACCCGGCCAACACCATGCTCATGCTCTCGCCCATGTTCTCGAGCGCGGTGTTCAGCGCGTCCTTGATCCGCGCGTGATCTCCGCGGTACTCCCCGCGCACCCGGTCGCTGAGATCCTTGCCGGCCATCTTCCCCAGTACGTCGGTGGCCTCGGTCATCGGATCGATCACCGCGTCGAGGGTCTCGTTGACCCCGGCAACCACGGCCTGGTATTCCCCGCCGTGCTTCGTCGCGTCGGCGCGGGTCTGGAGCTCGCCGGACTTGGCGGCATCGGCCAGCCGGCGGGTGTCCTTGACCAGGCGGCTGATCGCCTCGATGGTCTTGTTCACGGCGGTCGCGATCCCCTCGAATACCTCTCGGGTCTGGGTCGTCTCCGCGTCGGCCGCGGCCACCTCGGCCCGCGCGCTCAGGTCGCCGAGCGAGAGCTTGTCCAGGACATCGGTGAGTTTCTCCACCTCGCCGTCCTGATAGCGCTTCACCTTCTCGTCCCTGCGGGCGGCCTGCTTGATCTCGGTGAGATCCGTCACGACCTCCAGAGCTCCGATCACCTTGCCCTGCCGATCCCGCACCGGCACGCCGGTGTAGCTGATGTCGAGATTCGCGCCGGCGGGATGGGCGTCGGTCTCGCCGGTCGCCTGGACGCCGCTCTTCATCGCCTGGGCCAGGGCGCAGGACTCGGTGCGGCAGTCGCTGGTCTTGAAGAACTCGTGGCATTTGGCGCTGCGAACCTCATCGATCGACTTGCCCACCACCGAGCATGCGGCATTGTTCATGTACTGCACGTTGAAGTCGGTATCGATGATCATCGCCGGGGCGGGCACGGAATCCAGGTGGCTCACCAGCGCATCGATCGTGGTGTTCACGCCCTCGATGATGCTGCGGAAGCTGCCCCGGAATCGCCCGCCGTCCGCGCGCTCGGAGAGGCGACCCTCGACCGCGGCCTCCACCAGGCCCTCGGTCTCGTCCACGAGCTGATTGATGGACTGGCGCATGGACACCATCGCCTTGCCGAGGCTGTCCGCCTCGGAGGCGACCTGGATGTCCACCTCCAGGTTCCCCTCGCCGATCTGCTCGGCGGCGGCGGTCTTCGAGCGCATGGATTCGCCCATCTCGCGGAAGGCTTCGGCCAGCTGCCCGATCTCGTCCCGCTGGTTGATGTCGATGTCGTTTTCGAAGTCGCCTTGGGCCATACTGCTCGCGACCGTGCTGATGCGGCGAATCGGCCTGGCCATCGAAACGGCGAGCCACAGCGCGAAGGCGCCGATCATCAGTCCCAGGACAGCGCCGATCATCAACACGTTGGAACGCAGTCGGTCGATCGGCAGGTCGACCTCGGCCATGCTGATCTCGGCGATGCAGGCCCAGACGATTCCCGATCCGATCTCCACGGGCGAGTACGCCGCCAACACCTCGTGCCCCTTGTAGTCATGCGCGACCATCGCTCCGGCTTCGCCGGCCAGCGCCAGGCGGACGGGTTCCGTGTCCACTCCGTTCTTCTCGACGGTCCCCGCCAGCGATGCCGTCAGCGATCGTCCCTCGGGGTCGAGAAAGGAGTCGCTGCGCATGAGCAGGTCCGGACCCGCCAGGAAGGTTTCGCCGGATTCGCCCATGCCGGTGCGGTTCTGCATGATCGTGTTCACCGAGTCGGCCGAGACCTGCAGGGCCACGACACCGATGACCTCGCCGTCCACCTTGATCGGCGCCGCGATGAACTGTGCGGGCGCGTCGTTCGAGGGGGCGTAGGGCTTGATGTCCGACAGCGCCACCTCTCCTCGCCTGGCGGCCGTCGTCCACACGTCCTTGAGGGACGAGTTGCGGACGTCGCTGGAGCGCTGACCGAAGTCGGGCTCCTTGCATACCGTGAAGGAGACGTCGCCGTTGTCCTTGCACATGAAGAACAGGTCGTAGTAGCCGTACTGCTCCATGTAGTCGCGGAAGGTGTCGAAGTAGCGGTCGTGGACCTCGCGATAGATGTCCGGTGCGTTGTACTCGAAATTGCCGCGGCCCGCGAACGAACCGCTCGTGGCTCCGCCGCCGGCATCGAGCGCGGCGTCCAGGTCGAGGAACGCCTGCTGCACGTAGGGATTCGAGGCCAGCGTGGTGGCGTCGTTGATCCGGTTGCGGTAGAAGCGCGAGATCTGGTCGACCCTGATCGCCTGAACCGCTTCGAGTTTCGAGAAGCTCTCCGCCTCGATCGCGGTCTCCGCCTTCATGAGACTGAGAGTCCCGATCAGGGCGAGAGGCGCCAGGCCGACAAGCAGAAATGCTCCGATGAGCTTGGGTTTGATCTTAAGGTCCTTCAGACTCGCCATCGCGGAACTCTCCTTTTCACCGATCAGGCGGCCGGGGCCGCAAGGCCCCGAAACCGCCATGTCCATCCTCAGTGTCGACCGTCCGTCGGCGGTCGATGCCCGTGCGTCGGGGGGACGGTGTTCATCGCCGTCACGGTTAGATGCTCGGCACATCTGTCGACTTCTTTACGAAAATGAAAAACTATGAGATCGCGAAATTGCTCATTTCATAGGGAGTACGAGATAGCCGATTCGCCTTCCCTTACTCGCCTTCATGGGGAATCCCGGGAAAGGAAACCACCGATTCGACCGATATTCTTTTTTTTCGGAAATGAAAAAGGAGAGGGGCGTCGGCCCCTCTCCGTCAGGTGAATTCGTACGGTGAGGTCAGTAAAGCGCCTTCACCGAACTCCAGGTGCTCTCATCGACACCGGTGCCCTCTTCCGCATGCAGGGCGCTCGGGCAGCACTCCGAATCCCAGTAGATATGGGTGTCGTAGGCCTCGCCCGAGTAGCCGATCTTGAGTATCAGCGACTCGCCGTTCAGGATCAGCATGCCGAGCACACCGAAGTCGAAGCGATAGAGAAAGCCGCAGTCGGCGCCGGTGGGGTCGTAGTCGACGACACTCACCGTCACCGCCGGTCCGATGGCCACGAAGCTCTGCGGATCGCCGCAGACGCCGTATCCCAGCGTCACGTGGACCGGGTTCGAGTGGTCGGGCCAGTTGTTGCCCAGGTAGAGATTCGCCCAGAAATCATAGCCCGAGTAGTCGAAGTAGATCGGGTCGGAACAGGCCCAGTAGAAGATCGGCTCGTTGGGCATGTCGGTGTAGGCGCAGGTGGGCGCGAAGGAGGGCGCGCCCATCCACTCCCAGAAGGGAGCCATGGTGGTGTCGGTCCAGATGTAGTCGCCATCGGGACCGTTGTCGATGTACCAGGAGAACTCCTGGCCCACGACGAGAGCCGGGGTCAGGAGCATGGCCGCCATGACGAGGGCGGCGACTCGGGTTTTCGCGGTGATGTTCATCATCCCCTCCCGTTCGTTCACGTTTCGTCGGTCCGCCGCTCGTCTCACGTGGCCCTTCCACCGCCCTCACCCGGCGCGAAGCGGCGGACCGATCATCCACACGCATAGAGGTTATCCCCGGTTTCGACGTCTGTCACGACGCGCAAGGGGTCCTAGAGCCTCACTTGGTAAGGGATTCCACGATTCCGCCCGAATCGGGGATCTCCCCTTGGACGATCGGCGCCGCCCATGGATACTGCCGCCATGAGCGATGATACCCTGGCCATCGACGTCGGCACCCACGCGGCCCGCGCCCTGATATTCGGGCCCGAGGGCGACCTGCGCGCCGCGTCGTCGCGTCCCCTGGCGCTCGACAGGGCTCCCGGAGGCCGCGTCGAGCAGGATCCCGATGCGATGCTCGCCGCCACGCGAAATGCCATCGCCGAGGTGCTCGCCACGCGCGCGGAGACACCCGCCCGCGCCGGCATGGCCGTGCAGCGCTCGAGCGTGCTGCTGTGGAATCGCGAGAGCGGCGAGGCCCTGACCCCCGTCCTGAGCTGGCAGGACACGCGGGCCGCCGACAGGCTGGAGCCGCTGGCGAAGGACGAGTCGGAGATCGTCCGCCGCACGGGACTCCGGCTCTCGCCCCACTACGGCGCGAGCAAGCTGGCCTGGCTGCGGGAGGGACAGACCGGAGGCGATGTCGCCGGCGGCCCGCTCGCCGCCTGGCTCGCCATGCGGCTCTGCATGAGCTCCGCGCAGGTGGACCACGCGTCCGCGTCGCGCACGCTGCTCTGGAACCTGGAGACGCGAACCTGGGACCCCTGGCTCTGCGAGCGGTTCGGCGTGCCCATGGACACGCTGCCCGCCTGCCGCCCGATCCGTCACGACTACGGACGGCTCGAGAAATCCGAGATCCCGCTCACCGCCCTCGACGGCGACCAGAACGCCGCCGCCCTCGCCGACGGCCCCCTGCCGCCCGCCCACGCCCTGGTGAACCTGGGCACGGGCGCTTTCGTCATCGTGCCCACAGGGGTCGCTCCGGTTCGCGTGGACCGCTTGCTCACCGGCATCCTCGACAGCGACGCCGACGGGGCGAGCCACATGGTGGAGGGCACCGTCAACGGCGCGGGCGCGGCCTTCACCTGGGCCGAGCGGCGGCACCGACTCGAGCCCCTCGCGCCGCGCCTCGACCACCTGCGCCCCGCCGCAGACGCGCCGATGTTCCTGAACGCCGTGGGCGGCCTGGGCTCGCCCTGGTGGCGGCACGACATCGAGCCCCGCTTCATCCCCGAGGCGCAGGCCGACGAGGCCGCCATCGCCGACTCCGTGCTCGACTCCGTGCTGTTCCTGCTGCGCGCCAACCTCGACGCCATCGACCCGGCCCTGCGCGCGCGCCCCGGCGACACGCCGCTGCGCGCCCTGCGCGTGACGGGCGGGCTGGCCCGCTCCCGCAAGGCCTGCGAACGCCTGGCCGTGCTCACCGGCCTCCCCGTGGAGCGGCCCGATCAGGGCGAGGCCACGGCGCGGGGCGTCGCGTGGCTCGCCGCGGGCAGGCCGGCGCTCTGGCGTTCCTCGCCACTGGAATCCTTCGCGCCCGGGGAGAACCGCGAGCTCGTTGCTCGCTACGAAAGCTGGCTGGCCATGATGAAGGATCTGCCCTAGGATGCGTCGCATTCCCTCGTCGAGGAGCCGGAAGTGAGCCGAGCCGTCCTGGTGGCCCATCGCGGCTGGATCAGCCGCCACCCCGAGAACACCCTGTCCGCCCTGTCGGCGGCCATCGCGCGGGGCGCGCGCTGGCTGGAGATCGACGTGCAGCTCTCGGCCGACGGCGTCCCCCACCTGTTCCACGACCGCACGCTCCGGCGCACCACCGGCAAGAGCGGCGCTCTCGGCGAGCTCTCGGCCCGACAGATCCGCCGGCTGGACGCGAGCGAGCGCGAGCGCTTCGGCGGGTCTCTCCCGAAGACGCGCGTGCCCACATTGCGCAAGGCCGTGAAGCTGCTGCAACGCGAGCGGCAGGTGCGGCTCTTCGCGGAGATCAAGCGCACCAGCATCGAACGCTTCGGCCTGGAAGCGGTGCTGGGCGCGATCCTGCCCGCCCTCGCGCCTCTGGGGGATCGCGCGGTGCCGATAAGCTTCAGCCTGGACTGCGCGAAGGCCCTGGCGCTGCGGGATCGGGGCGACTATGCCTGGATCATCGAGCGCTTCGACGAGGAATCCCTCGCCGCCGCGCGCGAGCTCGCCCCGCCCCTGCTCTTCGGCGACCGGGAGATCCTGCCTCGAGATGAGATGCTGCCCGCGGGGCCGTGGCGCTGGGTCGTCTACTCCGTGAACGACGCCGAGGAGGCGAAGGCCTGGGCCGCCCGCGGCGCGTCGTTCGTGGAGACCGACAGCATCGGCGAGCTTCTCGACGACCCGGAACTCGCCGCCTGGGGGCGCTCATGAGCGCGACCTACGACCTCGCCGTGATCGGCGCCGGCATCCACGGCGTGGGCGTGGCGCAGGCCGCGGTGGCCGCCGGCCACTCGGTGATCGTGCTCGAGCAGTATCCCACCCTCGCGCAGGGCAGTTCGAGCCGCAGCAGCAAGTTGATCCACGGCGGACTGCGCTACCTGGAGAGCGCCCAGTTCGGTCTCGTGCGGGAGAGCCTGCGCGAGCGCGCGAAACTGCTCGAGCTCGCGCCGGAGCTCGTGAAGCTCACGCCCTTCCACATTCCCGTCTATCGCGACTCCCGGCGGCCGCGCTGGCAGCTGCGCGCGGGGCTGAGCCTGTACGCGGCCCTGGGCGGCTTCGGCGAGGAGAACCGCTTCCGCCGGATCGACCCCGCGGAGTGGAGGCATCTCGACGGGCTCACCACCGAGGGGCTCGTGGCGGTGTACCGCTACTTCGACGCCCAGACCGACGACGCAGCGCTCACCCGCGCGGTGATGGCCTCGGCCCGCGAACTCGGCGCCGAACTCAAGATGTCGACGCGGGTGGAGGGACTGCGTCTCGATGAGGACGGCGTCTCCCTGCGCTACTCCGAGAACGGGGAGATCCGCGAGCTGCGCGCGCGGGCCGTGGTGAACGCCGGCGGCCCCTGGGTGAACCGGGTGCTGGGCGCGGTGGAGCCGTCGCAGACCGCCCTGCCGGTGGACCTGGTTCAGGGGGCGCACCTGGTGCTGCCCGGCCATCTCGTCAAGGGGATCTACTACGTGGAGGCGGCCGACGGCCGGGTGATCTTCGCCATGCCCTGGCGGGACAACATCATGGTGGGCACCACCGAGACGCCCTGGCGCGAGGATCCCGCGGCCAGCTATCCCACGGACGCGGAGATCGACTACCTGCTCGAGAGCTTCGGACGGCTCTTCCCGGGCAAGCGCAGGGAGAGGCGCGAGATCGTGGCGGCCTTCGCCGGCCTGCGCGTGCTGCCCGCCGGCGACCAGGACGCCTTCTCCCGCCCCCGCGACGTCATCCTGCACACCGATCCCGGAGACCCGGCGCGGCTGGTGAGCATCTACGGCGGCAAGCTCACCACCTACCGGGCCACGGCGGCCAAGGCCATGAAGAAACTGGCCGGGGCCCTGCCTCGGCGCGAAGCGGTGGCGGATACGGGGCGGATTCGACTCGATCCCGTCGACTGACGGGATCCTTCTACCTCAGCAGGGTCACGCGCTGGAGTTCCGTCGCCCCGCCGCCCCTTCGCAGACGCAGAAAGTAGACGCCGGAGGCGGCGCGGTGGCCCGAACCGTGGCGCTCATCCCAGACGAACCGCTTCGGACCCGCGGCCATGCCACCGTCGATCAGCGTTCGAACGAGGCGGCCGTTGATGTCGTAGACGCTCAGATTCACGCTCTCGGAATCCTCCGCGAGGGAGAAGCGAATCCCGATCGGTTCCCCCGCGGCCGGGTTGGGGTACACGCTGAGCGCCTCGAAAACGAAACCCGTATCGTCGACGGCCGTGGCCTCCTCGATGTGAACGACGACGCTCATGGGATTCACCTCGACGCGCGGCGCCAGATTCGCCGGCATGGAGTCGTAACTGCCGCTCACGAAGTCGCCGTTCACCGTCCAGGCGGAGAGCACGACGAAGCTGTCCCCCAGGCTGGGCGTGAATCCATCGACGATGGAGATGTGGTAGTGCCCCCCGAGGCTCGCCGAGCCCCACACGGTCAGGACGTCGTGTTGAGTTCCGGGAGTCGGGCCGCCGATGTCGAAGGTCACGACGCCGTCGTCGCCCTGGCTGAAGTTGCCGGCCACTTCCATGGTTCCGATCGAGTCGCCGAGGACGATAGTCCCGCCGAGGTTGTCGATATCTCCCACGAGACGACCGGAAGCGCTCAAGCTGCCGCCGCGCAGCTCGACGACATCGTCCACGCCGTTCATTTCCAGACGCCCGTCCAGCCGGATGTGCCCTTCGTTCTGAACGAACTCGCCTTCGAACCGGAGTTGGCTGCCCGTCGAGATCTCCACCTGGCCGTACTGGTCGAAGCGGGCATCAAGGATCTGCAGTCCCGCCGGCCTGGAGGCGTGCAACAGACCGTGGTTGATGAAGCTGCCGTCGTGGATCTCGATGCTGAGCGCATCCACCCCATCGGCGATGATGTCGCCGTGATTGGCCAAGTTCATCCGGGTATTGCCGATGGACAGGGTGCCGCGGAGAGTGTGATCCGAGTCGTTGATGAGAAGGCAGTCGTAGTCGGCCTCGATGAAATTGTAGGGGCCGTTCGACGCCCCCACCAACTCGCCGCCGCCATGGAGCCTCACCTGATCACCTTTCGCATCGATCACACACCAGCCCGTCGAGGCTCCCTCCACGGAGAACACGCCCGTGTTCTCGATGTCTCCTTCGAAGTACACGTAGCTGAACTCTTCGAGTGTGATATCGCCCTCCATACGAACATCCGTCAGAGAGCCGAGAGACATGATGATCTCTCCGCCTTCGATGCAGCGCAGGATACCGCCGGTGAGGTCGCAGCGATGGTTCACGGTGGATCCGAATCCCGCCTCGATGAGGCCGGAGTTGAAGCAGTCCCCGTGGATCTGCAGCACTCCGCCCAGCTCGGACCGCATGATGCCGGTGTTGATCAATCCCCCGCCCCCACCACTGGGCTGCATTTGCAACACTCCCCCGGGATGATCCGCCACGATGAGGCCGTGATTCTCGATGCCCATGGTGTAGCGTCCAACCTGGATCACACCGCGAATCGTGTGATCCGCCGCGTTGACCAGCGATCCCCCCGTGACGGCGGAGACGCCGTTGCGCTCCTCGTTCGTACTGCCCACCAGCTCGCCACCGCCCCATAGGGTCACGACTCCATTGCTGGGCCGGAAGTAGGTCCAGTTGCCGGCACCCTCGAGACTGATGCTGCCGCGATTCTCGATGCTCCCCTCGATCTGGCAAGATCCGCCGTCGAGAATCGAGAACCGGCCATCGATCACCGGAGCCACGAAACTCACATCTCCGTCCACCCTCAGCAGGCCGTCGTCGAAGGTGCGCAGCAGGCCGCCGATGACCGCCACCCCATCGGTAAAATCGACGAACGAGCTCGCCAGGGCCTCGATCGTCCCGAACGGGTTTTCGTATTCGCCTCCTCGCAGCCACAGGATTCCCTGGTTCTCGGCGCGAAAGACTCCGGTATTGGTCATGCCTTGCGCGTCGGGGTCGACGATCAGGGAGTAACCGGAGGCATCGGCGCAGACGAGACCCGCGTTCGTCAGCGGCATGTTGTCGCTGCCGAGTTGCAGATTGCCGCGTATCGAGTGGTTGGGACCGTTGACGAGAGCCCCGCCGTTCGACGCGGAGATGGCGTTGTGATGAGTCCCCCTCCCGATCACTGCGCCATTCCCCGACAGAGTCACTTCCCCGTGATTGGCGTGGAATTTGGTCCAGTGTCCCGTGCTGTTCAGGGTGATCTCGCCGTCGTTGTGGATGTTTCCGTGACCGGTGCTCGTGTCCAGGAAGAGCGTCTTGTAGTTGCCGATGTGGAGCGCGTCGCCGGGGCCTACTCTCAAGGAATCGATCCACGCATTTTGATCCATGATGACGGAGGTGGCCCACCCCGGATCGATGATCGCGAAGTATCGGTCCGTCTCCGTGTTGTAGGGCACCACGGCGGGCGACCATCTCGTAGCGTTGCTCCAGAGATCTTCGTGGGGCCAGATCCATGAAACGGTGATCTCATCGGCCGGGACCGCAGCGGTCGACACGAAGGACGCCACGAGTACGAGAATCGGAACGATCGCTCTGCGGGCAGCCATGCCTCACCTCTCGGCTTCGGTCGGGATTGGATCCGCAAATAATTATACACCACCGGGATCCCACCCTGCATTCGTCCGATCGACCTTCGACATCTGGAGGTGCAATGATCGGCGAACGTGTGTAAACTAGAAATATCCCCGAATACCGAAACGCCCGCGAAGGAGGAACCCATGCGAGCCGAAACTCAGCGAAACATCGAGTGGCTGCTGGCCAGCGAGAAGCCCAAGGAGATGCGCGAGGGCCTGGAACGCGTGCGCCAGGAGATCGCACGCGTGGGCGCCGACGATGCGCGACCCTACTTCGAGATGGTCTCCAGCCTCTTCTCCATCGACACCATGGATCATCCGGATCTGATGCCGGTGCTGGACGAGGCGATCGCCCTGCTCGTCGGTTTCGGCAACTGGGTGATTCCCTACCTCATCGAGAAGCTCGACGAGGGCGACATCAAGGCGCAGATGAGCATCGCCACGGCCCTGGGCCGACTGGGCGCCGACGGCATCGTGCCGCTCATGAACGCCTACGAGAACGCGGGCAGCGAGAAGCGCGCGTTCATCCTGTTCGCCCTGGGCAAGGTGAAGTCGCCGAAGATCGTCATGGCCATGAACCTGGCGATCGACGCGGCGAACGATCTCGATCGCGAGCTGCGCGACACCGGCACGCGGGCCATCGGCAAGCTGCTGGAATCGATCGTGCCGGACGATCTCGACGAGGAGATCCGCGAGCGGGTTCACGTGAGTCTGCGGGAGAACCTCGCGGAGCCCAACCCGGCCATCCGCGCCAAGTCCGTGCGCAGCCTCGGCAAGATGGCGCGCTACGGCTTTCTCAACGAGGAGGAGCGGGAGCGGCTGAACGGCACCCTGATGCGGATTCTCGGCAAGGACGAGGCCTTCGACTGGGACCGCGCCTACGCCGTGCGCCGCGAGGCGGAGCGGGCGCTGAAGTTCCTCTAGGTCCGGTGCTCTAGAACCTTCGCCTCCGCATCGCGATGCGGAGGCACCAGCCCAGGCCGCCGTACAGAATCAGGCAGCCGAAGATCAGCATGAGCCAGGCGGACAGCGGCATCAGGAGACCTCCTTGTCGGGGGCCGCTTCCGCGCGCCCCGGCTTCCGCGCCAGATAGACGCCGATCACCGCGAAGAGCAGCAGCGTACCCCAGCCCGCCAGACCGGTCGCCCAGCGCGGGAAGCCGCTGTAGGTCTCGATGAACTCGGCCTTCAGGTTTAGCCACAGCATCACGATGAGCACCGCCGGCGTGACGTAGCGCAGCATCCACACCCACCATTGGCCGAGCCCCACCTCCGAGATGTTGTTGAGGTAGCGACGGAAGTCCTGGATGTCGTAGAGATAGCCGAACACGAGGCAGTGGCCCAGCCCCGCGATCACGAGACCGAAGTTGTTCACCCAGTAGTCGACGATGTCCAGCCACCAGTAGCCGCCCCGCGTCGTGAACACGAGCGAGAGCGGAAAGGCCACCAGCACGAAGCCGATCGTCACCTTCTGCGGCGACAGCTTCCACTTGTCGGTGAGGCCGGTGGTGAAGGCCTCCTGCAGGGCGAAGGCCGAGTCGATTCCCAGCGCGAGCAGCGTGAGGAAGAAGATCACCCCGAACAGCGCGTTGAGCGCCGGCAGCTGCGCGATGGCCGTGGGGTAGGCCACGAAGGCCAGCCCGAAGCCGGCGTCGGTGACCTGGTCCACCGGCAGGCCCTGCACCTGGGCGAGGTAGCCGAGCATCGAGAACACCGCGAAGCCCGCGAAGAAGCTCGTGCCGCAGTTCGCCAGGCCGGTGATGATGGCGCTGTTGGTCACCTCGGCCTTCTTGCCGAGGTAGGAGCCGTAGCCGATCATGATCCCCGACGCCAGCGACAGGGAGAAGAAGATCTGGCCGTAGGCCTTCAGCCAGATCTTGGGATCCGCGAGCTTCGCGAAGTCGGGTGTCAGGTAGTAGCGCAGACCCTCGGCCGCGCCGGGCAGGGTGAGCCCGCGCACCAGCAGCACGGCGAGCAGGATCAGCGGCAGGGGAACGGTGATCATGACCACCTTGCCCACCTGCCGCACGCCCTTGCGAAGGATGAGGTAGATCGCCCCCCAGGTGAGCGCCATGCCCAGCACCAGGTACCAGATCGGCGCGCCGTTGGCGAAGCCCTCGCTGCCGGGCGGCGGGGTGCGCTGCAGCACGGTGGTCTCGAAGAAGCCGGCCGCGTCGCCGGCCCAGCTCATCTTGAACGAGTGCCAGAGATAGACCCAGGACCAGGCGAGGATCGTGGTGTAGTAGATCACGATGATGGCGCTCAGGCCCGCCCCCCACCAGCCGAACCACTCCAGGCCGCGCCGCACCGAGCCGAAGGCGTCCGGGATGCCTCGCTGGAGCCGCTGGCCGAGACCCATCTCGAGGATGAGCATCGGAATGCCGGCGGTGAACAGCGCGATGAAGTAGGGAATCAGGAAGGCGCCGCCGCCGCTCTCGTAGGCGACGTAGGGAAATCGCCACACGTTGCCGAGACCGACGGCCGAGCCCACCGCCGCCATGATGAAGGCCGTACGGCTGTGCCAGCGTTCGCGCTGCATGCGCACCTCCAGGGTCGGGGTGCGGCCAGTCTAGCCGAGGGAGAAAAGGCGGCCAAGGCCGATCTGCGGTTCCGCGGCGCGTCGTCCCGGTCAGGGGGCGGCCGGCGCCGACGACTCCTCGAGGATTCGCAGCAGCTCCGCGTCGTCGAGCGGAATCGGATTCGCCTTCATGCTGCTGGCCCCTTGAGCCTGCCGCGCCACGGTGGCGAACGAGTTCCGCGTCAGTCCGAACTCCGACAGGCCGGGAACCGCGAGCTCCGCGCAGAGCCCGCGGATCCAGTCGACGCCATCGGCCGCCCTCGCCTCGGGATCGCCGGTCAGCAACACCGCAAGCTCGTCGAAGCGGCCCAGGGACGGATGCCCGGGCGCGCGCGCCCTCAGGGCCGCAAGGTTGACTTCGAGCACGACCGGCAGCAGGGCGGCGCACACCGCGCCGTGGGGCATGCCGAGTTGGCCGCCCAGTGGACTGGCCAGTCCGTGGACGGCCCCGAGCCCCGCGCCCGCGAGGGCCAGACCGCCCAGGAGACTCGCCATGGCCATGTCGCCGCGCGCGTCCAGGTGTTCAGGCGACCGGCAGGCCCTCGCCAGGGAACGGGCGGCACGGGGAATGCCCTCCCGGCAGAAACCGTCGGTCATCGGATTGGCCCGGCGGGAGAGGAAGGGCTCGATGAGCTGCGTGAGGGCGTCCAGACCGGTGCTGGCCGTGATGGCCGCGGGCAGGGAGAGGGTGAGTTCGGGGTCGACGACCGCCAGGTCGGGAAGCATCATGGGGCTGCGCAGGCTCACCTTGAGACCGTGCTCCGGGGAGGCGAGCACCGCGTTGCGCGTCACCTCCGAACCGGTGCCTGCCGTCGTCGGCACGGCGATGCAGGGCGCGGGCCGAGCCCCGAGAGGCCGGCCCCGGCCGATCACCTCCAGGTGATCCATGAGTTCGACCTCACCGGGCAGCAGCGCCGCGACGGCCTTGGCCGTGTCGAGCGCACTGCCGCCCCCCATGCCGATGACGATGCCGCAGCCCGCCTTCCGCGCCGCGCGAACCGCCTGGTCGACCGATTCGATCGTCGGCTCGCCGGCCTGGGCGAAGACCTCGTGGGCGACACCGGCGGCGCGCAGCCCGTCGAGGAGCGGGGCGGCGCGCTCCGCATCGCCGCCGGTCACCACCAGCGCGCGGCTCTCCATGGCGGCCGCCGCGGGGGCGACGTCCCGAAGCGTCCCCGCCCCGAAGACGATCCGCGTGGCCGTGGCGAACTCGAAGGAGGTCGCCGTTTCCGCGCCGTCCATCATGAGGGGCCGACGTCCCGATATTTGATGCTGCTGCGCGGCTCGGCCATCATGTCCGCCACGGTGTCGCGCCAGACGGCGTAATGGGCCGTGTCCTTGTGGGCGGCCGCGTCCTCGGGGCCACCGTACACCTCTATCAGCAGGAAGCGATTGGGGTCGTCCTGCTCCTGGATGAGATCGAAGCGGGAGATGCCCGGCTCCTCGATGCTGTTGCGGGCGTTCTCGAGCGACGCTTCCTTGAAGGCGTCCACCTGGTCCGCCTTGACGTGGATGAATACGTGAACGATCAGCATGGCATCCTCCTT
>CAYNQX010000050.1:0-18442 GCA_964399495.1 uncultured bacterium | reverse complement strand
AGGTTGTGCACGCTGAAGCCGATGCGGTGGTCGGTGATGCGGCTCTGGGGAAAGTTGTAGGTGCGGATCTTGGCGCTGCGGTCGCCGCTGCCCACCATGTCCTTGCGCTGGGCGCTGATCTCGGCGTCCCGCTTGCTCTTCTCCAGGTCGTAGAGCCGGGCGGCCAGGATCTTCAGCGCCTTGGCCTTGTTCTTGTGCTGGCTCTTCTCGTCCTGGCAGCTCACGACGAGGCCCGTGGGCTCGTGGGTGATGCGCACGGCGCTGTCGGTGGTGTTGACGCTCTGGCCGCCGGGGCCGCTGGAACGGTAGACGTCGATGCGCAGATCGTTGGGATCCATCTGGACGTCCACCTCTTCGACCTCGGGCAGCACGGCCACGCTGGCGGCGCTCGTGTGGATGCGTCCGCTGGACTCGGTGGCCGGCACGCGCTGCACGCGGTGGACGCCGGACTCGTGCTTGAGGCGACCGTAGGCGCCCTCGCCGCGCACCGCGGCGCTCACTTCCTTGACGCCGCCGACGCTGCCCTCCGTGAAGCTGAGCTTCTCGAGCTTCCAGCCCTGCCGTTCGGCGAAACGCTCGTACATGCGCAGCAGATCCGCGGCGAAGAGGCCGGCCTCGTCGCCGCCGGTGCCGGCGCGGACCTCGAGGATGAGGTTGCGGTCGTCGTCGGGATCCTTCGGGATGAGCAGGATCTCCAGCTCCTCGGTGAGACCCGGCAGGGCCTCCTCGGCCTCGGCCTTCTCGACCTCGGCCAGCTCCGCGAGCTCCGCGTCGTCGCCGGCCAGCAGCTCCTCCGCCTCGGCGATGGAATCGCGGCAGGCCAGGTAGCGACGTCCCACGAGAGCCACCGCCTGCAGGTGCTTCATCTCGCCGCCCAGCTCCTTGGCGCGGCGGCGGTCGCCCAGCACGGCCGGGTCGACCATGAGCGTCTCCAGCTCGCCGAGACGCTCGAGCACTTCCTGGATGCGGGGGCTCAGATCCCTCATTCGGTGCCCACCTCTCGGGGGGCGTCGCCGCCTTCGGGCATCTCCTCGCTCTCCTCGTAGTGCATGGGAGGCGGCGAGAAGTCCGGCTCCTCCACCGGCGCCAGCTCGGCGATTTCGGGGCCTTCGAGGCAGGCGGACAGCGCGCGCAGGGAGACCTCGCACTGCTCCAGATCGGGCTCGCGCGTGGTGAGGCGCTGCAGCCAGAGGCCGGGCATCACCAGGGGGCGAAGCAGCTTGAACCACTTGTCCTTGCCGCTGAGCTTGATCAGCTCGTAGGAGATGCCGCCGATCACCGGCACGAAGGCCAGGCGCAGCAGCCGCTCCCCGATGGTGTCGGGGTGCCCCAGGGGCATGAAGACGAGAATGGACACCAGCATCACCAGCAGCAGGAAGCTCGTTCCGCAGCGGGGGTGGAAGCGCGGGCAGGATTTGATGTTCTCGGGCGTGAGCTTGATCTTCTTCTCGTAGCAGTTGATCGTCTTGTGCTCGGCGCCGTGATACTGGAAGACCCGCCGCATGTCCTTCATCAGGCTGATCGCCCAGATGTAGGCGACGAAGATCACCAGGCGGAAGATGCCGTCGACGATGTTGAAGGCGAGCGAGCCCTCGGTGCCGGGGACGAGGTCCGTGAGGATGAGGGGCAGGTAGAAGAACAGGCCCAGGCCGAGGATGAAAGCCGCGACCATGGTGAGGCCCATAGTGAGCTTCTCCTTGAAGCTCATCGTGCCGCCCTCGCCCTTGCCCTCCTCGGGCATGGCCACCTCGGCGGAGTAGGAGAGGATCCGCATGCCCAGCACCATCGTCTCCACGAGGCCGATGGCGCCGCGCACGATCGGCACCTTGGCCAGCTTCAGGCGCACGAGGATGCTGTGGAAGGGTTCCTTCTTGAGGACGATCTCGCCCTCGGGATTGCGGACGGCGCAGGCGACGAAGTCCTTGCCGCGCATCATCACACCCTCGATCACCGCCTGCCCGCCGACCGCGAAGCTTTCTCTCTCTTCGGCTCTCATATCATGGCTCCTGGGAGGGGTTGGCTCGCGCTTCACTTATGGACACGAAAAGACGGACGCACCTGCGGCGGCGCGTCCGTCGTCGTTCGCTTAGTCCTGGTCGAGCTGCTTGCGGTAGTCCTTGAAACGCTTCTGGAAGCGCTCCACGCGACCGGCCGTATCCACCAGCTTCTGCTTGCCGGTGTAGAACGGATGGCAAGCCGAGCAGATGTCCACCCGGATCTCGGGCTGCGTGGCCCGGGTCTCGATTTCGTTGCCGCAGAGGCAGCTGATCTTGCAGTCCACGTAGTCGGGGTGGATGCCCTTCTTCATTTCGCACTCTCCTTGCCATTCCGCGGGGAACGGGTGTCCCCGGTGGGAATCAGGCGTTCATGGAATCCAGGAACTTCTGGTTCGTCTTCGCTTTGGTCATCTTCTCGAGCAGGAACTCCATGGCCTCCACGATGGGCTTGTCGTTCAGGAAGCGACGGAGTATCCAGATCTTGTTCAGCGCCACGTCCGAGATCAGCAGCTCCTCCTTGCGGGTGCCGCTGCGGAACATGTCGATGGACGGGTACACGCGCTTGTCGCTGAGGCGACGGTCGAGAATGATCTCGCAGTTACCCGTTCCCTTGAACTCCTCGAAGATCACCTCGTCCATGCGGCTGCCCGTCTCGATGAGCGCGGTGGCGATGATGGTGAGGCTGCCGCCCTCCTCGATGTTGCGCGCCGCGCCGAAGAAGCGCTTCGGGCGCTGCAGGGCGTTCGAGTCGACGCCGCCGGACAGGATCTTGCCCGAGTGGGGCACCACGGCGTTGTGCGCGCGGGCCAGGCGGGTGATGGAGTCGAGCAGGATCACGACGTCGTTGCCGTACTCCACCAGGCGCTTGGCCTTCTCGATCACCATGTCGCTCACCTGCACGTGCCTCTCGGCCGGCTCGTCGAAGGTGGAGCTGATCACCTCGCCGTTCACCGAACGCTGCATGTCGGTGACCTCTTCCGGCCGCTCGTCGATGAGCAGCACGATCAGCTTCACCTCGGGATTGTTCGCGCTGATGGCGTTGGCGATGTTCTGGAGCAGGACCGTCTTGCCGGTGCGGGGCGGCGCCGTGATGAGCGCGCGCTGGCCCTTGCCGATGGGCGTCATCAGGTCGATGACCCGGGTGGTGAGATCGGTGGCCTTGTACTCCAGGTCCAGGCGCTCCTCGGGGTAGAGGGGCGTCAGGTTGTCGAAGAGCACCTTGGCCTTGGGCTTGGTCTCGGCCGGGTGCTCGTAGTTGATCGTCTCCACCCGCAGCAGCGCGAAGTAGCGCTCGCTCTCCTTGGGCGGACGCACCTGGCCGGACACCGTGTCGCCCGTGCGCAGATCGAACTTCTTGATCTGGCTGGGGCTGATGTAGATGTCGTCCGGGCCGGGCAGGTAGTTGTAGTCGGGCGAGCGGAGGAAGCCGTAGCCCTCCGGCAGCACCTGCAGGACGCCCTCGGAGAAGAGGAAGCCCTTCTGCTGCGTCTGCGCCTCGATGGTGCGGAAGATCAGCTCCTGCTTCCGCATGCCGCTGGCGCCCTCGATCTCCAGTTCCATGGCGATCTCGGCCAGCTTGTTCACCGGCTCGCGCTTGAGCTGCGCGATGTCCATGACGGCGCCGCTGGCGTTCGCGCGATCGACGATGTCGGGGTTGCTCCCCTTGCCGTTGGGGTGTTCCCCCATGTCGGCTTGGTGGCGCGAGGAGTTGCGACGGCGATCGTGGCCACGTCGGCGGCCGCGAGGGGTCTTTTCTTCGGTATCGGCTCTCAAGGATTCACTCCAGGCAGTCTTCGAAAGAGTGGATGCCGTGCGAGGGTTCGCGGCGGCGGTGCTTTGGCGCTGGAAGCGGTAATGAAATCTTTGGACGGGGGGTCCGGATGCGCCCAGAAGGGCGGCGGCTCAGGCTATAAAGCTACCCAATCGCGGTAGGCCTGTCAAGCGCAGAGCATGTTGTAAAAGTCACTTAGCGCCCATGTCGGGTTCTCGGGTCCGCCATCCACTGCTGGTGCCGGGGTCGCTATCGGGCTGAAAAGGAAGAGGCCGGGGCGGCGAACACCACCCCGGCCTATCAAAATTCGGGCCAGTTACTCCGCAAGGAGGCTGGTGATTTCGAAATCGACCACGTCCTTCTGGATGAAGGCGGCCTTGAAGTTGATCTTCTTGCCCGGCTCGATGTTCTCGAGCTCGGCGAAGGTCTCGCCCAGGGACTCGCCGGCGGCATCCAGGAGATCGATGGTGATCTCGATGTACTCGGCGGTCTCGTCGTTCTTGTTGTAGATGACGCCCTTGAAGAAGCGGCCGTCGATGCCACCGGAGAGCACCGCGACGCCGCCCTCCTCGTAGATCGACTCCTCGAGCTCCTTCTCCGCCTCCAGCTCCTTCTTGGAGGCCAGGTAGGGCGGCGTCACGTCGGACATGCCCTTGTAGGTGGCGAAGGTGATGTAGGCGTCCTCGTAGTAGCCGCGGTTCTCCAGGAAGCCGGCCTCGTCGCCCGCCTCGTCGGCGGCGATCGCCTTGGCGCGGTAGCACTGGAAGAGAATCTGGAAGACCTGGGGATCGGTGCTGCCCAGGGTCTCGTCGATGAAGCGCGCGGCCTTGATGGCCTCGTCGTAGTTCTCCGACTTGTAGTGGGAGAACTCCATGTAGAACCAGGCCTGCTCCATGTTGGGATCGAGCTTCACGGCCTTGTCCAGGTAGAGGGCGGCCTCGGCGTACATCTCGGCGTTCAGGTAGGCGATGCCGGCGTACAGGGGAATCGTGCCGTTGTCCTCTTCGCCGACGGCGCTGCGCATGTCGGCGGCCTTGCCGAAGCCCTCGCCCGCGTAGGTGTAGAAGTCGCGGTAGCGCTCGGCCTTGCGCTTGCTCGCGCGCATGTCCTCGGCCTTCTCGAACAGGATGCCGGCGAAGCTCTCGTGGGGCTGGTACATGTTGTCCAGATCCGCCGTGAACTCGCGGTACCTGGTGAGGTAGGGCTCGCGCTCGTCCTTGTCGACATCGAGATAGAGGGCGCCCAGCACGACGCCCATGGCCTGGGCCGTCTCGGTGCGCTTCTCGAGGTCGGTCTCCTTGGCGAGGCCGATCTCGAAGTTCTCCAGAGCCATCACGGCGCTCTCGACGAAGTCGTTCTTGGTCTCGGCGTAGCCGCGGTAGTTCTCGGCCTGGGTCCAGTGGGCCTTGGCCAGGTTGGTGTAGCCGAGCGCGTTGTCGGGGTTGGCCTGGGTGGCGATGGTGAAGTCCTGGATGGCCTCCTGGTTGGCGCCCCTCTGCATCGCCTGCACGCCGTTGTTGAACACCGTGCTGAAGTTGTGATCGATGTTGTCCTGCGCCATCCCGGCGCGGTCGGGCTTCAGCTCGGCGGCCCTGCGGAAGTTCGCGTAGGCCTTGTCGTACTCCTGGAGCATCGACTGGCTCATCGCCCGGTAGAAGAAGGCCTCTCCGTCGTCCGGGTTGATCTTCAGCGCCTCGCCGCAAAGCGAGTCGGCCATCTCGAACTCCCCCTGCTGATAGCGCAGGATGGCGCTGGAGGTCTGCATGGAGTTGCAGCCCATCGCCAGCATGACCAGAACCAGGAGGCCCATCGTAAGAACGTGTGCGTTTCTCATCCCTTTACCGTCCTCCTTCGAGGCGAGATGGATCGGGCGGCACCGTGGTGCCGGCCTCGGACCAAGCGAACCTTGTACTATGAAATAAATGTGGGGGCGGACCAAGCGCAAAGCTAACGGCGGCAACGCCAAAAGTCAAGGCTCCGCGAAGTTCTCCTCTGCGCACCGGCAAAGAAGATTCTCCCCCGATTCACCCGGCGGTGCGCACCCGGAGAGCTTCGCTCCGCTGGAAGACGGGAAGCGTGGCAGCGGGTTCAAGGATCTACATCTAAATCCAGGCTCAGGGCGCCGGTTCGCTTCATCTGCTTGGCGATTTCGGCGAAGAGCTCCGGGAAAGCCCGCTTCTGGTCCCGGTTCAGGGCTCCCTTCACCAGGATCTGACGCCGGTAGCGCCCCTTCAGGCGGGCCGGAAAGGTCTCGGCCGGCCCGAGGAACTCGAGGGCCCTGCCCTGGGGCGGTCCCGGCCACTGGGCCTGGAAGTCCCGCAGCAGGCGCCGGGCCGCCTCCTCGACGATGGGCTCCTCGGGCCCGCTCACCGTGAGGGCGGCGAGGCGCCTGAAGGGCGGGTAGCCGAGCTGCTTCCGCTCCCTGAACTCCACCGCCACCAGTTCCCGCAGCTCCTCCCGCGCCAGGCCGGCCAGCACCGGGTGCTCGGGGTTGTAGGTCTGCACGAGCACCCGGCCGGGACGCTCCCCCCGCCCGCTGCGCCCGGCCACCTGCTCCAGAAGCTGCCAACTGCGCTCGGCGGCCCGGAAGTCCGGCAGGAACAGGCCGGTGTCGGCGTTCACCACCCCCACCAGCGTCACCTCGGGAAAGTGGTGGCCCTTGGCGATCATCTGCGTGCCCATGAGCAGGGCGGGGCCCGGCTCGGCGAAACCGGCCAGGATCTCGGCGTGAGCGCCGCGGCGACGGGTGCTGTCCATGTCCATGCGGTGCAGGGGTATCTCCGGAAACCGGAGGCCGAGCTCCAGCTCGAGCTGCTGCGTGCCGGCGCCCAGCAGCACCCAGCGGCCGCCGCCGCAGGAGTGACAGCGGGGCTCGGGACGCCGCTCCTGCCCGCAGTAATGACAGATCAGGCGCTCGCGGCGGGAGTGGTAGGTGAGCGGAATCTCGCAGCGGCTGCAGTGGCGCATCTCGCCGCAGTCCCGGCACAGGCGCAGCCGGCTGTGGCCCCTGAGGTTGAGCAGCAGCATCGCCTTCTCGCCCCGACCGAGGCACTCCTCGAGAGCCGCGTGGAGCGGTCCGGAGAGCAGTCCGTCCTCCTCCGCCAGCCCGACGATCTCCAGGCTCGGCCGCAGGCCGCCGCCCACCCTTTCGGGCAGGTGCAGCAGCGTGAACTTGCCCTGCTCGACGTTGTGCGCGCTCTCCAGGCTGGGCGTCGCGCTGCCCAGCACCACCACCGCGCCGGCGTCCCGCGCGCGCACCAGGGCGACGCTGCGGGCGTGGTAGCGGGGCTTCTCGGTCTGCTTGTAGGAGCCGTCGTGCTCCTCGTCGATCACCACCAGGCCCAGCGCCGGGAAGGGCGCGAACACGGCCGAGCGCGGTCCCAGCACCACCCGCAGCTCGCCCTCGCGGATGCGGCGCCACACGTCGTGACGCTCGCTGGCGCTCAGGCCGCTGTGAAAGATGCCCACGCCGTCGCCCAGACGCCGGCGGAAGCGGCGCGCCGCCTGGGGCGTGAGGCTGATCTCCGGCACCAGCACGATCGCCTGGCGGCCCGCGGCCAGGCAGTGGTCGATCGCCTGCAGGTAGACCTCGGTCTTGCCGCTGCCCGTGACGCCGTCCAGCAGGTAGCTCGCGAACTCGCGGGCGTCGAGGCTGCCCTTCAGCGCCGCCAGGGCCTCGGCCTGGGCCGTGTTCAGATCCAGGGGGTTCTCGAGATCCGGCCGCGGCTCCGACGCCACCTTGCGGGGGCGCTTGAGCGGCTTCACCGGCACCATGGTCCGCAGCACCTCGCCGAGGCTCGCTCCATAGTAGCCCTCCATCCAGCGCGCCAGGCTGAGCAGCGAGGGGTCGAGCCAGGAGCGTTCATCCAACAGCTCCACCACGGCCTTCACGCGGCCGGGGGCTTTCCGCAACGCGGGATCGAGCTGGGCGCGGGAGTGGGTGGAGAGCACGAAGCCGGTCTCCCGGGTGGAGCCGAAGGGCACGCGCACGCGGGCCCCGGGCTCGGGGTCCGTCATCTCGTCCGGCAGGCGGTAGCTGAAGCTGCGACGAAGGGGCAGCGGCAGGACCACGTCCACGAAGCGCTCGCTCAAGGCTCTCCTCATTCCACTCGGGGCGCGCCGGCGGGAGGAGCCGGCGGCGGCGTGCCTCTCTTTCTCGCACAGGGAATGGAGCGAAGCAAGCGGGGGAACCCCACAAAAAAAAGGGCCGCCCCCCGCGGGGGACGGCCCATGAAGTCGTTCTGCCGGCTGCGGCGCTTACTTGCCGGTCTTGATGCCCAGGATCTCCTGGACGCGCCCGATCAGCTTGTTGGGGCTGAAGGGCTTGGTGATGTAGTCGTCCGCGCCGACGTCGAAACCCTTCTTGCGGTCGACGTCGCGGCCCTTGGCCGTGAGGAGCAGCACGGGAATGTGCTTGGTGTCCGGCATGTCCTTGAGCCGACGGCAGGTCTCGTAGCCGTCGAGCTTGGGCATCATGACGTCCATGACGATCAGGTCCGGCTTCTCGGCGGTGGCCTTCTCGATGGCTTGCTCGCCATTGGCGGCCGTGATCACCTCGTAGCCTTCCGCTCCCAGGCTGAAGTCCAGGATGTGCAGAATGTAAACCTCGTCGTCGACGACCAGGACTTTTCCTTGAAACACGGTGGCTCCTTTCAATCGGCGATGCTTCTCTGGATGCGGTCGCAGGAAGCGTTCGGACTCACGCGGGTCCGTCCTCGTACTGGTTATCGGCAGGTATCGTCTCAACTGAAGCGTTCAGGTCGCGCATCACGGGTCCCGCCGAGCTGCCCGTGTGCTCGCGCAGCAGGGACTCGGCCACGGAGGCGTCGATCCATGATTTCTCGCGCAGCATCTCGATGAAGTGGATGATGAGCATGGGATCGAACTGGCGGCTCGAGCAGTTCATGAGCTCGCGGGCCGCCGCCTCGGGCTTGTGCACGGGACGATACTTGCGCGGGGCGATCATGGAGCAGTAGGCGTCGATGATCGCCACGATCCGCGCGCCCAGGGGAATCTCGTCGCCCGTCAGGCCGTCGGGGTAACCCTGGCCGTTGAACCACTCGTGGTGGTGCATGACGATGCGGCTCACTTCCTCCATCGCCTGGATATCCTCCAGCAGGGCGGCCGCCTGACGCGGGTGATTGCGCAGCTTCTCGATTTCGTCGCTGTTCAGCGGGCGGTCCTGCTTCTCGATCTCCATGCCGATCTGGGCCATGGCCACGTCGTGGAAGTTGATGGCCAGGCGGACGTCCTGGGCGAGATCCTTCTCGGCGCCGGCGCGCTCGGCCAGCTCCCAGGCGAGGAGACTGGGATCGACGCGGGTCGGCATGCTGCGCATGCCGCTCTGGAGCAGGTCGCGCACGGCGCGCATGGCCCGCCGCAGGGAGCGGCCGGGGTCCCGTCGGCTCACGGCCTCGCCGAACACGCGGCCGATGCGGTCGACGATCCCCTCCACGAGGAGCAGGTCTTCCTGGGAGAAGTCGCGGCCTTCGCGGATGGCCACGAAACAGCCCGCCGCGTCGTGCCGAAACTTCAGGGGCACGCCGATCAGGCCGCCGCCTTCGCCGCTCGCGTCCTCGGAGTGCACCGAGGTGTCCAGGGCCATGGCCTGCGCGGCGATCTCGCCGGCGATGCGGTTGTCGGCATCGGAATCGCTGGCGTGGAAGTGGCGCAGGTCGTCGGCGGCGCCCAGGAACAGGTGCACCCGATCGGAGCGCACCATGTGGGCGATCCACTCCACGGCCAGGCGCAGGAACTCCTCCACCTCGCCCCGGGGCTGCAGGTCGAGAGGCGAGCCCTCGATGACGCCGCCGTCGCGGGCCAGCGGCAGGTCGAAGACGAAGCGCGCACCGGAGCCGGGTTCGCTTTCGACCCGGATCTGACCCTGATGCTGCTCCACGATCTCCTTGACGATCGCCAGGCCGAGGCCCGTGCTCTGGATATGGTTGTCGCCTTCCCGGCTCCCCTGATAGAAGCGATCGAAGATGTGGGGCTGCTCCTCCTCGGGAATGCCGCTGCCGTGATCGAGCACCATCACCTCGATCGACTCGCCGCTCCGACGCGCGGAGACCCGCACGGACTGTCCGCTGCTGGAGAACTTGACGGCGTTGCCCAGCAGGTTGATCAGCACCTGACGCACCATGCCCGGATCGGCGAACACCTGGGGCAGGTCGAGGCTCACATCCACGTCCAGGCTCATGTCCTTCTCCTGGAGATGCACCTCCATCGCCTGGGCGCAGGAGTCCACCACCCGACGCAGACGCACCGGCCGCCGCTCCATGACCCGGTTGCTGTAGTCGAGGCTGGAGATCTCGAGGATCTTGCCGGTCATCTCGATCAGGCGGTCGGCCTCCTCGCGAATCACCAGCAGGAACTCCTCCATGGAATCGTGATCGCCGCTCCTCGCCATCGCGAGCAGGGTGTCCACCGAGCCCTTCACCGCCGTCAGCGGCGTCTTGAGCTCGTGGCTGGCGACCGAGGCGAACTCGCTCTTGGCCTGGTTCGCGTAGGTGAGTTCGTCCACCTCGCGCCGCAGGTCGTCGATCTGCTCGCCGAGGGAGTCCAGCTTGCGGCCGTGGCGCAGGAGCGCCTGCATCTGCCGTCCCGCGAGCTCGAAGGTTTTCCAGTCGCCCGAGTTGAAGTGGCAGGGCTCGGTGTTGCCCACCACCATGATGCCCTCGGTCTCCTCGTGATCGCCGAAACGGAACGCGGCCAGCGAGCCGAAGCCCGCCTTCAGGTAGGTCGCCGAACCGGTGAATCGCTCGTCGGTTTTCAGGTCGGGCACGAAGATCGGCGTGCCGGGCTCCGTCTCGCTCATCAGGCCGCGCAGCTCGATGAGCCAGGGCCGATGGTCGAAGTCGCGCTCCTCGAAGCCGAGCACGGTGATGTGGTCCTCGCCGCCCGAGTCGTTCAGGGCGATCGCGCCGAGTTCGGCTCGGAGCAGCAACAGGGTTTCCTGGAGGCCGAGGCCCGCGAGTTGACGAACGTCCTGCTGGGAACGAACGCCCAGCGACACCTCGAAGATCTGGCTGAGATCGCGCAGGCGATGCCAGAGGTAGCGGACGCTCTTCTTGATGACGATGGCGTTCTGCTCCTCCCGCACGAGGAACAGCAGCATGAGCAGGGACAGGGTCGTCAGCAGGGCGAGCTCGAGGCGGATCGCCTCGGGTCCGGCCACGGAATAGTAGGACAGGCCCGCCGTGGAGAGACCGAACACCGCGATCCAGCCCAGCCGCAGCCGGTGGAGGATTCGGCGCATGCGCTGCGAAGGACCGCGCCGGCTCGGGGCACAGACCTGTTTCTGCAGCTCGGCGATCTGGTCGCTGGGTCTCTTCACTGGGGTCGACCGCTCCTCTGGCTCAAGCGGATTCCGGTTCGCTGTGATCGGCGGAAGGGAGCTCGGCGATATTCCGATCCCTATCCTCCGCCTCGCGTCCGCGGCGCTCCTTCACCACGGTGCTGCCCGCGAAGGTCTTGCCGTACTTCTTCAGTTCGAAGGCCGCGTCGCTGAGCTGGCCCACGTGGCCGTAGTGCCCGTCCGCGTTCAGGACGATCGCCACGGTCACGCTCATCAGCGGAATGCGCAGCTCGCTGCCCTGGCGGTCCAGCACGCTCAGGTGGCCGCGCTCCCAGTCCTCCCGCTTGAAGAGCCGCTCCTTCAGCAGGTCGAAGGCCTTCACCGTGCGGCGGGCCACGTCCTCGGCCACGTCGCAGGGGGTCACCATGACGTAGTCGTCGCCGCCCACGTGTCCGGCGAAGCACTCGCGGCCGCTGTCGTGGATCGCCTCGGTGATGATCCCCGCCAGCATGCGGATCGCCTCGTCGCCCTTGGCGTAGCCGTAGGTGTCGTTGAAGCCCTTGAAGTTGTCGATGTCGAGGTAGATGAAGGCGAAGGGCTCCTCCGTGCCCAGGCGACGGCTCAGCTCGGCCTCGATGGCGGAGTTGCCGGGCAGCCCGGTCAGGGGATTCGCCTCGCGCTGCTTGCGGGCCAGGGTGAGGGTGTTCTTCACCCGCACCAGCATCTCCTCCTGGTCGTAGGGCTTCATCAGGTAGTCGTTGGCGCCCTGGGCCAGCCCGGCCACGCGATCCTTCACGGAGCTGCGGGCGGTGAGCATGATGATCGGCGTCTGCGAGATGCGGTAGTCCTGGCGGATCTGCCTGCAGACCTCGTGGCCGTCGAGGCGCGGCAGCATGACGTCCAGCAGAATGAGATCCGGCTCGTGCTTGCGCGCCAGGAACAGGCCCGTCTCGCCGTCCTCGGCGGTGACGACGTCGTATCCCGCTTTCTGCAACTGATATTCCAGGATGCGGCGAATCGCCGCGTCGTCTTCAACGACGAGAATGTTGGTCGGATTCTCCATCGATGCGGATCCTTCCCATGCTGCTGAATGTCACGGTCACCGGGGCCGTACCGGACGCGCCCACCCCAGGGCCAAAAGCAATCGACATGCCCGGCCCGATCTTTGTATCGGCCCAAGATGCAAGACCTTGACGCCTTGTTTGGGGGCGGTTCAGGTCGTCTTACGAGATGGGAAAGGTCGGGGAACCGCAGGGAAGCATGGGGAATCCCACGCCCTCGACACGGAGGTCTTCCGGGAGAAAATCTCGGCTCAGGACCAGGATTCGATGGTTCCGCGCGGGAAGGGGTCGAGATCGACCTCGGCGAGACCGCTGGCAGTCATCCGCCAGGCGCCGGCACAGGCCACCATGGCTCCGTTGTCGGTGCAGTAGCGAGGGCTCGGCGCGAATACCGGCACGCCCATGGGCTCAAGCTGCTCCTTCACCGCCCCCAGCAGCGCCCGGTTGGCCGCCACGCCGCCGGCGAGGTAGCAGGCGCTCACCTCGCGGCCCCGCAGCGCCTTGCCCAGCCGGTCGCGAAGCTGACGGATGACCGCGTTCTGAAACGAGGCGCAGAAGTCGGCGAGGGCCTGGTCCGCGAGCGGACCCCAGTCTTCCCAGAGCAGGCGGCCGGCGGTCTTGAGGCCCGAGAAACTGAAATCCAAACCCCCGCTCTTGAGCCGGGTCACCGGAAAAGGGAAGGCGCGGGGATCGCCGCCCTTCGCCAGGCGCTCGATCACGGGGCCGCCGGGGAAGCCGAGGCCGGCGATCTTGGCCATCTTGTCGAAGGCCTCGCCGGCCGCGTCGTCGCGGGTGGTGGCCAGCAGCTCGTAGTCGCCGGGGGCGCGCAGGAGGATGATCTGGCTGTGCCCGCCGGACACGACGAGCGCGATGGCCGGAAACTCCATGTCGCGCTCGAGGTGGTTCGCCAGGATGTGCGCCTCGATGTGGTGCACGCCCAGCACCGGTTTGTTCCAGGCCGCGCCCAGGGAGCGGGCGAAGGCCACCCCCACCAGCAGGGACCCGAGCAGTCCGGGACCGTGGGTGACGGCGACGGCGTCGAGATCGTCCGGCGTCAGCTCGGCGTCCTCGAGGGCCGCGCGCAGCACGGGCGGCAGGTTCTTCAGGTGGGCGCGGCTGGCCACCTCGGGCACGATGCCGCCGAACTCCCTGTGCTCGAGCTGGGTCGCCAGCACGGAGGCCAGCACCTTGCGCTCGTGGCAGTAGATGCCCACGGAGGTGTCGTCGCAGCTTGTCTCGATGCCCAGCAGGATCATGTCGTCTCCGGAACCCCATGCACGCGATCGGCGGCTCACTCGCACTTGTTGTCGAACGCGCGCCAGTATAGGATGCGCCTCGCGGACCCGCAAGCCGAGCCGAAACGAGGAACAGAATGCGCGACAAGATCCTGCTGGCGATGGGACTCGTAATCCTGGCCCTGGTGATCCCGAGAACCTACCAGCCACCGCGGGTGGAGATGCCGGGCGGTCCCCGCGCCCCGGAGCCCTCCGTCGAGCGGATCCTCGCGGACGTGGCGGCCCTGTCGGCCGTCCCCGCCTCTTCCGACGACGGCGTGGTGAACGCCCGGGTGCTGAGCCTGCTGCGCGATTCGCTCACCGACATGGGCTTCGCGCCCCAGGAGCAGAGCTTCACGCTGGCCACGGGCGCCGACAGCACGAGCCATGCGAATCTGTACTGCCTCATGCCCGGGCGCGACCACCGCCGGCCCTGGGTCCTCCTGAACGCCCACCACGACACGAGCGTCAACGCCAGCGGCATCGCCGTGATGCTCGAGACGATCCGCCTGCTCACGGACAACCCACCGGATCGCGGCGTCGTCTTTCTCTTCAGCGCCGCCGCCGAAATCGATCACGAAGGTGTCCGCCACTGGACCGAGCTGCCCCTGTGCAGCCGGCGGGGCATCGGCTGGGCATTGAACATCGAGCGCGTGGGGCGCGCCCGCGCCGGCGCGCGGTCCCTGCGGCTCCTCGGCCGCAATCAAGGCCTGCCCCTGCTAAGGCATGTGCGCGAGGCGGCCCGGCTCGAGACGCCGGAGGTCATGGGCTGGCGTCTCCACCTGGACGACGCCGGCGAGCAGTGGGGCCACGGCCCCATCCTGGAGTTCGGGATTCCCGCCGTGAGCTTGACGGAGACGGAGTTCGGCGATTCCGGATCGGGTCAGGTCGCCGGTGTGCGCGCCGCGGCGCCGGACCCGCTGCTGATGACGGCCGCGACCCGGCTCGTCACCGCCATAGCCCTGGATCCGGCGCTTCCCCATCCCCCTCGATGAGGCGCCATACATCGGGGATCGCCTCGATGATGTCTCCCGAACAGAGGCCGCGTCCGCGCCGCAGCGCCGCCTGACGGCCGGCCTCGGCGTGGATCCAGGCGCCGAGACGGCTCATGGCCGCCGGCGATTCGGGGTTCTGGGCGATGAGCGAGCCGAGGAGGCCCGTGAGCACGTCGCCCGTGCCGCCGCGGGCCATGGCGGAGTGCCCGCCGGCCACGGTGTGGAGCAGGCCGTCCGGGCAGGCCAGTTCCGTGGGCGCGCCCTTGTGCAGCAGCACCAGGTTGTCCCGCACCGCCCCCACCAGGACGTTCTCCCGATCCGAATCCACCAGGGCGACGCTGACGTCCAGCAACCCGGCCAGCTCGCCGGAGTGGGGCGTGAGCACGCGGAAGCCGGGGTGGGCGGCGAGGGTCTCGTAGGCGTCGGCGTAGGCCACGAGGGCGTCGGCGTCGAGGACGGCCGGCAGCGTGAGCTCCGACAGCCACTCGTGAAGCAGGGAGCGCAGCCCCTCGCTCCGGCCGAGGCCGGGCCCCAGCGCGACGGCCTGGCAGCGGGCGGCGGCCTCCCGCAGACCGGGCAGGGCGGCCGGCGCCAGCTCGCCGTCGTCGCCCTCGGGCAGACCGATGGCGATGGCCGAGGGCCAGCGGGTCTGCAGCATCGGCACCAGCGATTCGGGCAGCGCGACGTACACCATTCCCACGCCGCCCCGCAGCGCGCCGCCGGCCGTGAGCAGCGCGGCGCCGCCGTACTGACGGCTGCCGGCCACCACCAGCAGGGAGCCGCGGCGGTACTTGTGACTGTCGGGATCGAAGGCGGGCAGCAGCGGGCGGGCCGACTCGCGGTCCACCAGTCGGCGCGGGATGCCGAGCTCGGCGATGACGTCGGCGGGGAAGCCGATCTCCACCGTCTCCACCTCGCCGGCCAGATTGCGGCCGGGGTAGTGGTAGAGGCCGATCTTGGGGCGGCCGATCGTCGCCGTCAGCTCCGCGCGGATCGCCTCGTGCTCGCCGCCGCCCGGGTCGCCGTCCAGGTCGTCGCCCAGGTTGCCGGAAAAGCCGCTGGGCACGTCCACGGCGAGCACGCGGCGGGCGCGGGCGTTGATCTCGCCGACGATCGTCCGGGCCGGCTCCCGCAGGGGCGCGCTGATGCCGGTGCCGAACAGCGCGTCCACCACCAGTTCGGTCTCGGCGAGCTCCTGCGTGAACCGCTCCCGGGCGCCGGGATCGTCGAACTTGTGCAGCTCGGGGTGCAGGGGAATCAGCTTGTGGAGAGCGCCCTTGGCGTCGGAGGTGAGACCGAGGTCGGCCTCGAGCACGTAGACGGTCACCCGCGAACCGTGCTCGATCAGGTGCCGCGCGATCACGAAGCCGTCGCCGCCGTTGTTGCCCTTGCCGCAGACCACGAGGATCCGCCGCCCCTCCAGGCGTTCGCCGAAGCGGCGGCGGATGACCTCGAACACGCCGCGACCGGCGCGCTCCATGAGCTCCGGACCGGTCACCCGGCCGCCCTCGATGGTGAGGCGGTCGATCTCGCGCATCTGGGCGGCGGTGACCAGCTCCATGGTTAGTCCTGCGTGTTCAGGATGAGGGGCAGGCCGTCCTGTCCGCCCACGATCACCACCTTGGCGTTCGCGCTGGCCGCCAGCTTCTCGGTGGCCTCGATGCCCTTCCAGCGCAGCAGGTTCTGGTTGATCCCCTCGCTCACGATGGTCTGGAAGTCGCTGATGCCCTGGGCCTCGATCTTCTTGCGCTCGGCCTCCTGGCGTTCGCGGTCGAGCACGAAGCGCATGCGCTCCGATTCCTGCTCCGCCTGGAGCTTGTTCTCGATCGCCTGGGCGAGCTGATTGGGCAGGGTGATGCTGCGCAGCAGCACCTGCTCCACGAGGATGCCCCGCTTCTCGAAGATGGGCTTCACCCCCTCGAAGATCGTGTTGCCGACGGCCTGGCGCTGGCTCGTGTAGAGCGCCTTCGCCTCGTAGGCCGTCGTGGCGCCGCGCACCTCGGAGCGCAGGGTGGGCACGACGAAGATGCGCGCGTAGTCGCGGCCGATGGTCTTGTAGATGTCCGCGGCCATGTCGGGATCGAGGCTGTAGAGGATCGACACGTCGAGGTTGACGTTCATCCCCTCCTTGCTGGGCACGCTGGCCTTCTCGGTGATCTCCTGCGTGCGGGTGTCCATGGGCCGGATCGTCAGCAGCGGGTTCACCAGGTGGATGCCCGGCTTGAGGGTGATGGGGGAGATCTTGCCGAAGAAGTCCTTCAGGCCGACGTGGCCGGCCGGCACGGAGATGATGCTCTGGGCCAGCACGCCGCCGAGGCCGACGAGGGTGAGAATGATCCCCAGGGGGCGACCGGGACGCGCCCCGGTGTCCGTGCGGATGGGTGAAGTGATGGCGAGGGCGATACCCACGATCACGAGCAGGGCGAAAACGATGACGGCCATCATGGACCTCCGGATTGGAAATGGAATGGTTCGAGCAACAACGGCAGTTTCCACCCGCCGCAACGCAATGTCAACGACCTTGGACGGAACCGGTCGGGTTGCGCCCCTTCGAGGCGCCCCCTATACTCCGGCCATGCTCCAACCCGACCGACTCGGCGCCAGGGTAAAACCTTGGCTACTCCTGCTCGTCGCCGGGCTCTGCTTCATGCTCTACGAGATGATCCAGGCGCCCTTCTACGAGTTCGGGCCCTATTCCATCTCGGCGGGCGTGATCCTGAGCGCGATCGTCGGCGTGGTGATGCCTCTGCTCGTGCTGACCCGCCGCCTGGGCATACCCTTCAGGGCCCAGTTCCAGCTGGAGCGGGTGGACTTCGGCGTGGCCCTGGCGGTGGTGGCCGCCACGCTGAGCCTGATCCCCGCCCTAGAGATCACCACCGCCCTCATGGCGAGGCACTATCCGCCCGATCCCGTCTACCTGGCCTTCGTGGAGAAGCTGCGCCCCGACAGCCTGCTGGCCTTCGCGGCGGTGCTGGCGGCCCTGGGCGTGGCGGTGCCGCTGGCGGAGGAGCTGATCTTCCGTGGCCTGCTGCAGCGCATCCTGTCCCGTCACAGCGGACCGGTGCTCGCGGTGCTGCTGGTGGCCTTTCTCTTCGGGGCGGTGCACCCGCTCTACTCGATTCCCGGCGTGACCGTGCTGGGGATCTTCTTCGGCACGCTCGCCTACAAGCTCGGCAATCTCACCTACGCCGTGCTGGCCCATGCCGTGTGGAATCTCGCCAACCTGATCGTGCTGCACCAGAGCTCGGGAGAGCTCGAGCAGATGCTGGAGTCGCCCTTCAGCGACGCCTCGCCGGTGTGGTTCCTGGCCAGCATCGCCTTGTTCGTGTTCTTCAGCCGCTTCTGGTGGAGGGCGCTCCGGTAAGGGGCATCGGGCTTCACTTCGCCTCGGATTCCGTACCGGCTGACGTCGAGTACCCGGCTCGGCTCAGAGGCGACCGAGTGACCCTTACCTCCGCTTGCGAGCCCGAAGAAAAGAACCCCCGCCGTACCCGGCGGGGGTCTGTGCACTTGCGCGGAGTAAACTCTCCCGATAAGCGCCTCACGTCCGTGCGAAGCGTTCGGGAGAGTTTGCGGAGCTATTTCGTGGAAACCGCCAAAGGCCGTCCCAGGCTCACTTCTCCGTTGTCGATGCGGATGTTGAAGCCGCAGTCCGGGTTGTTGCACACCCAGGCCTTGTACTTGATCGTGGCGCCGTCGCGGCCATAGTCGGAAAGCGGCAGCAGGTTGCCTGCTTCACAGCTGAGGCATTTGGGAAACTGATCCATATCCGTGGGCCCGAGGGGTTCGAGCCCCACCTCCCTTCACACCGAGGTAAGTCGTTCATGTTGCCGTGGCGATGCCCGGAGGGGCATGTAACGGAATTTATCCCATATTTCGCGAGAGTCAAGCGTTCACCGACAACAAAAAACAGGGTTAACCCGGTCCAAATACCTGCAATGCATTGAATTACGAGGGTGGGGTAGCCCGGTCGGGAGTCCCCCCGGGGGGACGATTCAGGCAACTCGGTAGGAGGCCCCGGCGGAGCGAATGCTCCCGAAAAGCGCC
>CAYNQX010000049.1:0-19896 GCA_964399495.1 uncultured bacterium | reverse complement strand
TGGCCAGCATCAGCATCAACCAGCTCATCGGACCGGTGTTCTTCAAGACGGCGCTCACTGCCGCCGGGGAAACCGGCAAGGACTCCGCCTCGGAGCGGGACTGACGCCGCCCTACTCCGCCCCCACCGCCCGCAGCCAGTCCGCCACGAACACCTCGGTGAGATAGGCGAACAGCCCTTCCGAATCGATCGACAGCCCCAGCTCGCGGTTGTAGCGGTGGGCCGTCTCGCTGCCGTTGGCGCTGCCCACGTGGCTCCAGTGGGCCTCGCCCGCGCGCACCAGCAGCATCTTGTTGTGGATCGGACGCTCGCGCCCGGCCCGCGAGTCGGGCAGGTGACCGAGGGCGAGCTTCATGTCCAGCCCCTCCTCGTCGGCCATCGCGTTGAATCGCCGCACGGCGAGGCGGTTCTTGGCGTTGCGGCTCGGGCCGCCCGCGCCGCTCAGCAGCACGCGCACCCGCGCGCCGCGCCGGGCCGCCTCCAGGTAGGCCTCCAGGCGAGGGTTGGGCTCGCGCCTGTCTCCGTAGCCCCACCATGGTCGCTCGTACTGCTGCTGCACCATCACCAGATCGCCGGCCCCCGCCGCGTTCACGTGCCCCAGGTAGCCCCGATCGGGCCGCAGGGCGTTGTCGGGCGAGTGGCCCAGCTCGAAGCGCGCGGCCTCCCGGCTCTCGTAGGGCCGGGGATGCACGGGTTCGTAGTCGGTGCGGTTGCGGGAGAGGCGCGGTTCCCGCTCCTCGAGCTCCGGGTGCGACACGTACTGGTGGATATCCCGCTGCCGCCGCGGATCGAAGTCCGCCTCCCAGATGGCGATCACCCGCTCCACGATGCAGGAGGCGTCGGTGACCAGGAACGCGCCCCGCGAACCGCCCGTGCCGTCGGCGGTGTCGTCGGCCGGCAGGCTGCTCTGGGTGAAGTTGTCGCTGCCCACCAGCACGCGCGCCCGGTCGACGATGATGAACTTCTGATGAGGGTGGTTGTAGCGGTCGGGCAGGTCGCCGTCGGGGCCGGTGTGACGGGGATCGTCGCCGTTGCGCCACATGTAGACGTGTCCCAGGCCGCTCGGATGCTCGTCGATCGCGCGCGCGATCCAGCGCACCGAATCGTAGGTGCCGCCCCGGGCGCCGAACACCTCGCCGTTGAGCAGCAGCGTCACACGCACACCACGATCCATGGCGGCGGCCAGCTCGTCATACACACCCGGATGCGTGAACAGGTAGAGCTCGATCTCGATGCTGCGGGTCGCCGAGGCGATGAACTCGCGCACGCCCGCGAAGGAGTTGTCCGGCGACACGAAGGCGCGCACCTCGGCCGTCTCCTCGCAGCGGGCGGTGTCGGCGAAGCGGCGGCTGTCCCAGCCCGGGAACTCGCAGCGCTGGCCGAGCACGGGGTCGTCGGGGTCGACGCTCCAGTCGCGCGCATCGTCGCCGTCGGCGATGTGGCCGGACTCGAGACTGCGCTTGCGCCAGAGCATCTGACCTTCCTCCGGCACGAAGCTGTTGAAGCGGTAGGGCCGCAGGGCCGGCCCCTCCCAGCCGGGCTGCGCGTCGGCCCAGCCGTTCTCCCAGACGACCGCGTCCACCAGCCGGCCGCGGGCGTCGAGCAGCAGCAGCTCGTCGCCGCCGTTGTCGAGAATGAGCGCGCCGTCGGCTTCGCAGGGGTGACGGTCGATGCTCAGGTCCGGCGGAAAGCCGAACACCCAGGTGAAGCGCTCGAAGCTGCGGGCCACGCGCAGGGAGGCGCCGGGCGCCAGGACGGTGCCGCGCGGAAAGCTCCAGCTTCCCTCGTTGTCGGTCACGCTCCAGCCGCCCAGGCGCAGCTTGCGGTCGCCCGTGTTCAGCACGGCGAAGGACTCGCCGCCCTCGCCGTCGCCGGGACCGGGCGGGTCGTAGCAGAGGGCGTCGAGCATCGCCCGACCCTGGGGCGCGCCGCCGAACAGGCCGCCGACCTTGCCCTCCGATTCCCGCCCGCGGAACGCGAGCTTGCGCGCCGGCGGCCGCTCGCCGCGATACGCGCCCTCGACGCGGAGAAAGTCGTCGCCGGAACGGGGGCGCAGATTCCAGTGCTCGCCCTTGCGGTCCCAGACGCCGAGGAGGCCGGGGAGGCGGTCGCCCTCGATCATCACCGGATGCTGGCCGTCGCGCAGCTCCACGGAAACCTCGCCGCCGGCCGCGTCCTCGACGGTCATGAGCCAGGGCTGGGCGTTGGCGTTGCGGCGAACGGCGGTGACGACGATCTCCGGCAACGCGACGAGCCGCCCGCGCCAGCCCTCCGGGTCGCCGAGCAGATCGGCGGCCGTCACCGATGCGGCCGGTATGGGCTGGGAACCCTGCTCCCGCAGGGGCAGCAGGTCGGTGAAGGCCTCCTCGACCCGCAGGAAGGGGCCGCCGCTCCGCTCGTCGTGCTCGAGGATGCCCGTCACGAGCACGAGGTCACCCAGCTCGGCCATGTGCTCGCCGCTGCGCACGCGCAGGCCGGGCGCGGCGCCGGGGCTGCCGTCGGACAGGTAGATGTCGCGGAAGAAGTCCGCCACCAGGACGCCCTGCACCGTGACGCGTTTTCCACTCTGGCTCCAGAGCGGCTCGAACTCCGTGAAGGTGTCGGCCGCCCGTGGGGCGCCGGCCGGACTCAGGACAAGCAGGGCGATGAGCAGGTTGAGAACGCGTCGAATCATGAAGGCCTCCCGCTGATGACGACGGCCCCGACTCTACCCGTCGCGACCGGGAGCGGCAAGCCCCCTTGACATGCCTCCGCCCCGATCCTACGATGACGGCGCAAGAATCCGTTAGGGGTGGCCTGCGGGCCTGAGATCACACCCTCCGAACCTGATCCGGTTGATCCCGGCGTAGGAAAACGAGCGCTGATCGCATGGCACGGGCACCCTTGAGGTGACCCGCTTTTTTGTATCCGGGCATCTTGCGCAACCGACACAGCGAAGCACCGGAGGAAACCATGAATCAGCGTACGCGCGGACTCGCCCGATGGGGCCTCGTTCTCGCCATCCTGATCGGGGCGGCAACCGCCTCGGCCTTTACCCTCGAGGGAGAGTTCTACGACGCCGAGACCGGCGCGCCGGTGATGGGCGTCAGCGTCATGGTGCCAGGCACCGACATGAAGGCCGAGAGCGACGCCGAAGGTCGCTACCGGATCGAGGGCCTGCCCGATACGCCCTTCACCGTGGTGGCCAGCCACCTCGGCTTCGAGGCCCGCGTGCTCATGGTGGATCCGCCGGCGCTGGCCGGCGACGTGTACAGCGTGGATCTCACCCCCACCTTCTACCGCGGCGAGAAGGTGGTCGTGACCGCGTCCCGCTACAGCCCCGACCTCCACCTCACCCACACCAACATCACGCGGGAGGAGATCGCGCGGCAGGCCATCGAGAAGGATCTGCCCCACCTGCTGGAGAGCACTCCCGGCCTCTACGCCACGGGCGACGCGGGCAACGGGGTGGGCTACACCTACCTGAAGCTGCGCGGCTTCGACCAGAAGCGGATCGGCGTGATGATCAACGGCATCCCGCTGAACGACCCCGAGGATCACGAGGTCTACTGGGTGGACATGCCCGATTTCGTCTCCTCGGTGGAGGACGTGCAGGTGCAGCGCGGCGTCAGCAACTCGCTGGGCGGCATGAGCGCCATCGGCGGCAGCGTGAACTTCGTCACCCAGGTGCTGGACGACGAACCCGGCGGCCACCTGGACCTGGCCGCGGGCAGCTTCGGCACCCGCAAGCAGACCCTCGCCTGGCAGAGCGGGCTCCTCGGCGGCCGCTTCGCCACCTCCCTGCGCATCAGCCATCTGGAGAGCGACGGCTATCGTGAGCGCACCGGCAGCGACCAGTGGAGCGTGTTCTGGACGGGACGCCACATCACGCCGAACAGCGCGACGCAGGTGAACGTCTACACGGGCCAGGAGCTGAGCCACCAGGCCTGGGACGCCATCAGCGAGCAGCAGCTCATCGAGAACAGGCGCCACAACCCCGAGACCTACGCGAACGCCATCGACAACTTCCGCCAGCCCCACTACGAGCTTCATCACCGCTGGAACCTGCGCGACAATCTGATGCTGAAGAACAGCCTCTACTGGATCCACGGCGAGGGCTACTACGAAAACTTCAAGGCCGACCGCGACGTGCCGGACTTCTCCCTCGACACCTTCCTCGGCGCCCCCGACAGCCTCGAGCTGGACGTGATCCGCCGCAAGAACGTCGACAAGGACCAGTACGGCATCGTGAGCAAGCTGTCCTGGAAGGCCGGGCCCAGCCGGATGATCGTCGGCGGCGACTGGTACGACTTCCGCTCCCGCCACTGGGGCGACCTCCTGGCCGTGGAAGGTTACGACAGCGACGAGATCCTCGACCTGCCGCCCTACTACGAGTACAAGGGCGACAAGACGGCCTGGTCGCTCTACCTCAACGAGCAGCTCGATCTGGGCCTGGGCCTCACGGCCCTGGCTGACCTGCACTACCAGCGCAAGAAGTACGAGTTCGTCCAGGAGGAGACCGGCAACTTCCGGGGCCTGAACCGTCACGCCTACGAGGTGGACTACGTCTTCTTCAATCCCAAGGGCGGCCTCTACTGGCAGGCGCCCGGCGAGCCCCTGGGCGGCGAGCTCGGCCTCTACGGCCACTTCGGCATCGCCCACCGCGAGCCCGCCGATTCCGAACTCTTCGACACCTGGGACGGCCCCGACGACCTCGGCGTCCAGCCCCTGTTCGCAGACGGCACCGTGGGCTACGACGACGGCGAGGCGCAGTTCGTCCGCTGGAGCGGCGCGCTGGTGAAGGAGGAGAAGGTCCGCAACTACGAGCTGGGGCTCTCCTGGCGCGGCGCCGCCGTGTCGCTGGCCATGAACGGCTACCTGATGGAGTTCGAGAACGAGATCGTCTCCTACGGCGCGGTGAACGAAGACGGCGGCGGCATCCGCGGCAACGCGGAGCTCACCCTGCACCGCGGTTTCGAGCTCGGCCTCACGGCGCTGCTCTCGGAGCTCGGTCCCTTCCGCGGCCTCACCGGCCGGCACGAGCTGAAGATGGCCGTCTCCCGCTCCTGGGATCAGTTCGAGAAGTTCACGCTCTACGACTGGGAGGGCACTCCGACGAACCTGGCGGGCAACCCCATCGCGGGATTCCCCGAGCACCTGGCCACCTGCGCGCTGAACTCGGAGTTCGGCCCCCTGGGCACGAACCTCAAGCTGCGCGTCGTGGGCAAGCAGTACCTCGACAACACGGGGAACGAGGACCGGACCATCGACGGCTACCAGGTCGTCGACGTCGGCCTGAGCCTCTACCCCGGGCGTCTCGGCTTCGTCTCCCTCGGCGAGACCCGCGTGGACCTGAAGCTCTACAACGCGCTGGACGTGGAGTACGAGACCTCGGGCTACTACGACGGCTGGGGAGCGGGCAACATGAAGACCCCCGCCGCCAAGAGCCACTTTCTGCTGGGGGTTCACTACGCGTTCTGATCCCCGGCACCCGAGCGCCATCGCCGAGACCCTCTTCCCGAAACAGGGACGCAGGGCCGTTATCCTCTGTGACGGCCCCCTGCCGCCCTTCGCCGTGCTCGACTACTGGCTGAGCACGGCCGACACCTTCATCTGCGCCGACGCCGCCGGACGCCCCTACCATCGCCTGCCCCGCAAGCCGGACCTGGTGATCGGGGATTTCGATTCGCTGCGCGAGAGGGGAATGCGGGACTACACGCCGAACGGCGAGAAGGAGATCGACGGCGTCCGGTTCCTTCACGTGACGGAGCAGGTGAGCACCGATTCCGAGAAGGCGCTGCTCTGGTCGCTCACGCAGTTCCACGCGGAGGGCGTGCTGCTGGGCGCGATGGGCACGCGCATCGACCACACCTACTACAACGTCTCCCTGCTGGAGCGCTTCGCGGGCCGCATGTCGCTCTGCCTGGCCGACGAGTACAGCGTGAACGTGCGGCTGGAGCCCGGCTCATTCACCCACTGGCCTCTGCCGGAGGACACCGGCTTCTCGCTGGTTCCCCTGGCCAGCCCGGTGAGCGAGGTGACGGTGACCGGCGCGGCCTACCCGCTGCACGATGCGCGCCTGGTCCCGGGCGGGCCGGCGACGGTGTCCAACCACGTGTCCACCTCGCCCCTGAGCGTCCGCGTGGGCCAGGGGTCCCTGCTGCTGAGCGTCTCCCTGCTGAGGCGACGCGAACGACCGGACGGCTGAGGCCGTGGCCGCGCTTCTCGTCTACGCCCTCTTCCTCGCCTATGCGATCTGGCGGCTCTTCCGGCCGCGCACCGTCGGCGAGAAGGAGTACCTGCTCGCCGGGCGTTCCCTGACGCTGCCCGCCTTCGTCGCCACCACCGTCTCGAGCTGGTACGGCGGGATCCTGGGCGTCGGCGAGTACAGCTACGGCTACGGCATCTCCAACTGGGTCGTCTTCGGGCTGCCCTACTACCTCTACGCGTTCATCTTCGCGATCTTCCTGGCCCGCCGCGCCCGGCGCAGCCCCGTGCTCACGGTGCCCGACCAGCTCCGCAAGCGCTTCGGTCCGAAGGTGGCGATGACCGGCAGCGTCGTTCTGTTCCTCATGACCGCCCCGGCCGCCTACGTCCTCGCCCTGGGCGTGCTGCTGGCGCATATCACCGGGCTGCCCTTCATCGTGTCGCTGCTCGTCGGCACGGTGTTCAGCCTGGCCTACGTGTTCCGGGGCGGGCTGGCCAGCGTGGTGTTTACCGACAAGCTGCAGTTCCTGATGATGTTCGTGGGCTTCGCCATGCTCCTGCCCGCCGCGCGCGTGCAGCTGGGGGGCTTCGACTGGCTCCGGGCGAACCTGCCGGCGACCCACCTCGACCCCACCGGCGGCCAGGGCTTCCAGGCGATCGCCGTCTGGTACTTCATCGCGAGCGCGGCCCTGGTGGAGCCGGCCTTCTACCAGCGCTGCTTCGCGGCCAAGGATGGCAAGACGGCCCGCAACGGACTGCTGGTGTCGATCCTGTTCTGGATTCTCTTCGACTTCATGACCACCTTCAGCGGCCTCTACGCACGCGCCGCCCTGCCGGGCCTGGTGGAGGCGGGTGGGCTCGGCGCCCAGGGCGCCTACCCCGCTCTGGCCGACCTGCTGCTGCCGCCCGCCGCGGCCAGCCTGTTCATGGTGGGCCTGCTGGCCACGATCATGAGCACCATCGACAGCTACGCCTTTCTCTCGGCGGTGACCTTCGGCAGGGATATCGTCTGGCGGCTCAAGGGTGGCCGGGGCGACTCGAATCGCTACAGCCGCATCGGCATCTGGGTGACGGGATTCGTCAGCGTGGCGCTGGCCCTGTGGAAGGAGTCCGTGGTCGGCCTCTGGCACGACCTCGGCAGCGTGGGCACGCCCTCGCTCCTGTTCCCCCTGGCCCTGAGCTTCGGGAAGCGTCCCGCCCATCGCGGGTGGATCCTGGCCTCCATGCTCTGCGGCGGCGGCATCAGCCTGGCCTGGATCGTCGCGGAGCAGTGGACCGGCGACTATCCCTTCGGCCTGCGGCCGATCTTTCCGGGTTTGTTGCTGGGCGGGGCGCTCAGCTGGTGGGCGGTGCGAAAGGGCCGGCGGAATTCCGGCCGGAAAGCTTGAGACCCACGCCCTCCCAGTTCCCGGGATCCTTCCAGAACTCCACGCTCTGAACCAGGAATTGACGGGCCGCCTCGGCCACCGCGCGCTCGAAGGGGTCGGGCTCGTTCGCCGAGGGGATCCACTGGGGAAAGCCCTCGCGCAGCGCGAGCCAGGAGCCCGGCAGCTCGCTGCGGGTCCGGCAGCGATAGCGCGTGACCTCGAGCCCGGAGAGGTTCTCCTCGATCCGCATCAGCAGATGGAGTTCGCAGGCACGGCGGTCGGTGTGGCCGTTCTCGCTGAGCAGGAGGAGGCGCTCCACCTCCACCCGCATGCGCAGGGCCGGCCGGCCGGGCCAGCCGCGCATGGTGAAGCCGAACTCCTCGAAGGTGCGCGACAGGGTGTCGCGCAGGCGCAGGTCGGGATTCTCGATGGGCAGGGGACGGAGCAACTCCCGCTGGGGAAGCTCCGCGGTGCGGATCTTCCAGAGCACCGGGCTGAAGCGGCCGAGATAGTCCACCTGGGGCAGATCGACCCGATCGATGTTCATCGCCGGCAGCCGCGCGGAGCGCTCCAGGTACTCTAGCCGCAGCAGGCTCAGGCTCTCCGGATCCAGGTTCGGCGGCGGCGCGGGCGAAAGACAGCCCGCAAGCAGCGCGCCCCCCGTTCCCAGCAGGAACAGGGCAGACAGGGCCGCCGGCCACCGAGGCGCCCGGCGTTCACGGAGAGAGAAGAACTTGGGCATACCCTAGTATGAAGGATTCAGCGGCCTTCTGCCAAGTCCCGGACGAGCGGACCCGCCGCCGCGTCCCAGTTTCCCTTCACCTTGATCCGCCCCGTCACGAAGGCCAGGTAGCTGTATTTCCCGTAGTGGGGCACCCGGCGCGTGATCTCCCGCACCTCCTTCGGGGCGGCGGCCAGCACCGCCATGAACCCGCCGCCCTCGCCCCGCTTGCCCGTGTACACGAGGGAGTACTTCTCCGGTTCGAAGCGCTGATCCTGGAAGACGGTGAAGAAGGGCGTGGCCTTCAGGCCGGGGGGAGCGTCCCGGAACGGCGGCGGCGTCTTGCCCAGCCATATCAGGGTGCGGGCGGCGGCCTCGGCATCCGGATCGGCTCCGGGCGCGAGGAT
Organism: uncultured bacterium; assembly: GCA_964399495.1. Classification (GTDB taxonomy): domain Bacteria; phylum Krumholzibacteriota; class Krumholzibacteriia; order JACNKJ01; family JACNKJ01; genus CAYNQX01. The sequence goes on along the minus strand of CAYNQX010000049.1, from coordinate 11,216 downwards.
TCGCGGCGAACCCTCCACGAACCCGGCGGCGAAATCGCGGAAGGCGGCGGCGAGGTCGTCGGCCAGGCCCGGCTGCAGCAGGAACAGGGGGTCCTCGTCGGCCATCACCATGCTGAGCGTGGCCTCCATCTCCTCCTCGTGGAGGAGTCGGAACACGTGGCAGTCCGGATCCACGCTGAGACGGGTCGGACGCGAGTCCACGAGCAGCTCGAAGGGCTTGGCGGCGACGGCCGTCTCCACCATGAACTCCCGGGCGCCCGCGGCCGACTCGACCCGCAGGGGCACCCGCAGCATGAGGGGCCCGGAGCCCTGGATCAGCTCGCCCCGCACGCGCCAGCGCTTGCCGTCCGGGGCCTGCTCCACGGCGACCTCACCGATGGTGAGCTCCGCCGCGCCGGGCTTGTCGACCCACTGCACGCGCTTGTCCTCGAGGGCGCCTTCGCTGAGACCGCCCTCGATCTCGACGGCGCGGAAGAAGTCGCTCCAGGTGGCGGCCTGCCACTGCTTCTCCTCGATCACCCGCCGCAGCGCGGCGCGGAAGGCCTCGCGCCCCACCTGCTCCTCGAGCATGTGGAAGACGAACATCGACTTGCCGTAGCCCACCGCACGCGTGGCGGAGTTGTGGCGGCTGACGAACTCGCTCAGGGGGAAGTCGCCGCCGCCGGCCGTGTAGCGGGTGTAGTCCTTCAGCGTGTTCTTGCGGTACTGCTTCGCGGCGGCGGCCGACTCGCGCTCCTTGTAGAGGTAGTCGGCCGTGTAGACGGTGAGCCCCTCGCACCAGTTGCCGCCCTCGCCGATGAACACGGAGTTGCCCCACCAGTTGTGGGCGATCTCGTGGCCCAGGCTGGTGGCGCGGATGAAGGGCAGCCGGATCACCTGCTGGCCGAGCAGGGTCCAGGAGGGCATGCCGTAGCCGGTGGGGAAGAAGTTCTCCACCACGGCGAACTTCGCGTAGGGGTAGGGGCCGAGGAACGATTCGTACAGGTCGAGGTAGTCGCTGCAGGATTCCAGATAGCCGGCGGCCAGGGAGCTGTCCTCGGGAAAGAAGTAGGTCTCGATGAGCGTCTCGCCGTGCATCAGCGCGTCGATGCGGAAGCGGTTGGCCACCAGGTTGATCCCCTCGCTCAGCCTCGGCGCGTCCCAGGTGGTCTCGTGACGGCCGGCGAATTCGCGGTCCTTGATGCGGCGGCCCTGGGTGAGGCTGCTCCAGCCGCCCGGCAGCTCCACGGTGACGCGGTGGGCCATGAGCCCCTCGCTCGCCTGCGGATACCATCCCAGCCCGCCGGCCAGGTAGACGCCCTCCATGCCGATGGTCGCGCGGATCTCCGCGCCCACCTTCTCGCGGCCGAACACGGTGTCGTCGACGTTCTGGTAGAGAGTGCCTCCATAGCGGATCACCCAGAGGTCGCTCAGTGCGCCGCCCGCGCCGACGATCCGCCAGCGCCGCAGCCCATGCTCCTCGTCGAGCGCCAGCTTCTCCAGCGTGATGTCCGGATCCTCGGCCAGCGGCGTCAGCGCCTCGTGGAGATCGAACTCCAGGGCGGCGACGGGCGCGTCCAGGTGGATGCTGTCCACGGCGGTCAGGGTGTGAGCGGCCGGGTCGAGCTTGATCCGGATGGCGTGCAGGTTCGCCTCCCCGCCCGACGCGGCGAGCGGATGGAGCAGGAAAGCAAGCATCAGAGCGCCGAGACGCGGGATCTTCATGGAACACCTCGTTCGAGTGACGGGTCCGGGGAGCAGGCAGAAGGTAGCGCAAGGCGGGGTCGGGGAAGCAAGTCAAAACGACGACGAGACCTCGGCAATGCCGCTCCACGAAGCGGGCGGGGCAAGCGAAGCTTGTCATTTCCCCGGCCGAAACCTAGACTGCCCCACCGGAGGTCGCCATGACCATGAGAAGAGCCCTGACATTCGCGCTCCTGCTGCTCACCCTTGTCGTGTTCACGAGCTGCGGCCGCAAGGAACCCGAGCGCATCCACTTCTATGCGGCGGCCAGCATGACCGACGCCGTCAGCGAACTGGCCGAGATGTGGAACGCCCAGGGCGGCACGCCGGTGACGCCCGTCTTCGCGGGCAGCTCCACCCTGGCCCGGCAGATCCGCGAGGGCGCGCCGGCCGAGCTGTTCCTCTCCGCCAGCCAGCAGTGGATGGACTACCTCGTGCGCGAGACCGACCGCGTGCGCTCCAGCAGCCGCCTCGACCTGCTCGCCAACCGCCTGGTGCTGGTGGTGCCGCCGGGCAACCCCGCCGACCTCGCCGATCTGGCCGACCTGGCCGACGGGCTGAAGGGCGGCCTGGCCATCGGCGACCCCGACCACGTGCCCGCCGGCATCTACGCCGCCGCCTGGCTGAAGCACGCCGGGCTCTGGGAGTTCGTCGAAAAGGACCTGCGCCCCGCCATGGACGTGCGCGCCGCCCTGGCCTACGTCGAGCGCGGCGAGGTCGACGCCGGCCTCGTCTACTTCACCGACGCGCGCGTGGGCGACGTCGACGTGGTCGCACAACTCGACCCCACCCTGGCGCCCCCCATCCGCTACCCGCTGGCCATCATCGAGCCGGACAAGAAGGACGAGAGCCTGACCACGGAAACGCTCCAGTTCTACCGCTGGCTGCTGAGCCCGCGGGCCGGCGAGATCTTCCGCCGCCACGGTTTCACGCCGCTCACGGAGAACCCGTGACCCCCGCCGAATGGCAAGCCCTCGGCCTCTCCCTGAAGGTGAGCCTCACGGCCACGCTGCTGAGCCTGCCCGCGGGCATCCTCCTGGCCGCCTGGCTCGCCCGCGGCAAGAGCCGCTGGCGATGGATCGTGGACGCCCTCGTGCAGATTCCCCTCGTCCTGCCGCCGCTCGTCACCGGCTACCTGCTGCTGCTCCTGCTCGGCCGACGGGGACCCATCGGGGCCCTCCTTGCGGAGTTTGGTGTGGAGATCGCCTTCGACTGGAAGGGCGCGGCCCTGGCCGCGGCCGTGGTGTCCTTTCCCCTGCTCGTGCGCGCCGCGCGCCTCGCCTTCGAGGGCGTCGACTCCCGCCTGCCCCTGGCCGCCCGCAGCCTGGGCGCCCGGCGGCGGGACGCCTTCCTCACGGTCACCCTGCCCCTTGCGCGGCGCGGCATCCTGGCCGGCCTGCTCCTCTCCTTCACCCGCGGCTTCGGAGAGTTCGGAGCCACGGTGGTGCTGGCCAGCAACATCCCCGGCGCCACGCGCACGGTGCCGCTGGCGATCTACTCACTGATCCAGGGCGAGGGCGGCGAGACGGCGGCCCTGCGCCTGGTGCTGATCTGCGTGGGCGTGAGCCTGCTGGCCATGGTGGCGGTGCATCTCATCGAGCCGCGCGGCGACAGGGAGACTCGCGATGCTTGAGCTCGACCTCGCCTACCGCCGCGGCGACTTCGCCATGGAAATCTCCATGAAGCTCGGAGAACGGGTCTGCGCCGTGTTCGGCCCCTCGGGCAGCGGCAAGACCAGCCTGCTCGACATGGTGGCCGGACTGCGGCGACCCGACCGGGGCCGGATCCTGCTCGACGGGGAGCCCCTCTTCGATTCGAGCATGGGCATCGACCTGCGCCCCGAACAGCGCCATCTCGGCTACCTGTTCCAGGACGGCGCGCTCTTCCCCCACCTCTCCGTGAAGGGCAATCTCCGCTACGGCCTCAAGCGACGCGGCGGGGAAGGACCGGAGTTCGACGAGGTGGTGGCCACCCTCGGCCTCGAGGATCTTCTCGAGCGCAGACCCGAGCGGCTCTCCGGCGGCGAGAAGCAGCGGGTGGCGCTGGGTCGCGCCCTGCTGAGCGCGCCGCGCCTGCTCATGCTCGACGAGCCGCTGGCCAGCCTGGACGACGAGCTCAAGCGGCGCATCCTCCCCTTCCTCTCCCGCATCGTCTCGGCCTTCGACGTGCCGATGCTCTACGTCTCCCACTCATCGGCGGAACTGCGCAGTCTCGCGGAGCGGGTGATTCTTCTGGAAAAGGGGCGGATTTCCGGAGAAGGCGACCCGGCGGCGCTCTTTCTCGAAAGGCGGGAAGATGCCGACGCTCCCCGCTATTGACGCTTCCGGACGATCTACTTAATGTGAATTCTTCAGCCCGGGAGCGAACGGTCCGGGGCATCGCGCATGTCAATGCAAGGAGTCGGGAAATGACTTTCCAGGAGAAGCTCGCCGCTCTGCTCGGGACTCGCGGTGATGTGGTCAAGGACAACCCTCCGCGCCCTCAGCTCATCAACGACGCCATCGCCAACGGCGAGGCCGTGGCCGCCGCCTGCGGCGCGCTCGTCACCTGGACGCCTCCCGAGTCCACTGGCCGGAGCCCCAAGGACACGGTGGTCGTGAAGCGTCCCGAGAGCGAGGACACCATCGACTGGAGCGCGGCCAACAACATCCCGCTCGAGCCCGAGACCATGGACATGATTCTCGAGGACGCCCTGGCCGCCCTCGAGCGCCTGCCCCGCATCTACAAGACCGACCGCGTGGTCGGCGCCGACGCCCGCTACGCCCTGCCCCTGCAGATGGTCTGCTCCCACGCCCTCCACTCGGTCTTCGCCGACAACATGTTCCGGGCCACCACTCCCGAGGTCTTCGAGCAGAGCATCTTCAAGGACCGGCCCTTCACGCTGATCTCCCTGCCCTACGAGAAGCTCGACCCGAACCGCTACGAGGGTCGCCTGCGCGTCGACCCCCGCCTGGGCCACACCTCCACCATGGCCGTGGCCATGGACTTCGACCGCCGCATCGGCGTCGTGTACGGCTCGGCCTACTGCGGCAGCAACAAGAAGATGATCTTCACCGTGATGAACTACATGCTGCCGGCCGAGGGCATCCTGCCCCTGCACTGCAGCGCCAACGAGGGCGAGAAGGGCGACAGCGCCCTGCTGCTGGGCCTCTCCGGCACCGGCAAGACCACCCTGTCGGCCGACGCCACCCGCGCGCTCCTCGGCGACGACGAGCACGGCTGGAGCGACGACGGCATCGCCAACTTCGAGAACGGCTGCTACGCCAAGCTGATCGACCTCGACCCCAAGCACGAGCCGGAGATCCACAGGGCCTGCTTCGGCGACCGTCCGGTCGAGGAGCACGGCGCGGTGATCGAGAACACGATGATGTGGCCCGACGGCACCTTCGACCTGTTCGACGACCGCCTCACGCCCAACAGCCGCGGCAGCTACCCGCTGGAGTTCCTGAGCAACATCAAGTCCAGCTCCACGGCCGGCCACCCGACGACGATCCTCTTCCTCACGGCCGACGCCAACGGCGTCCTGCCGCCCGTGAGCAAGCTCTCCCGCGAGCAGGCGATGCTCTGGTTCCTCATGGGCTACACCAGCAAGCTGGCCGGCACCGAGACCGGAATCGTCGACCCCGTGAGCGCCTTCTCCCGCTTCTTCGGCGCCCCGTTCATGCCCCGCAACCCGGACGACTACGCCTCGCTGCTGGGCAAGAAGATGGACGAGCACGGCACCCAGGTGTTCCTGGTGAACACCGGCTGGTCCGGCGGCCCCTACGGCGAGGGCAAGCGCATGAGCCTGCCGCTCACGCGCACCCTGGTGAACGCGGCCCTCGCGGGCGAGCTCGACGACGCGGACTACGTCGAGGATCCGATATTCAAGGTGATGGTGCCCACGAGCTGCCCCGGCGTGGACGACGCCTCCCTGCTGAAGCCCGTCAACACCTGGGGCGACAAGTCGGCCTTCCAGGCCCGCGCCGAGAAGCTGGCCGGCGAGTTCGCCGCCCACTTCGACAAGGCCTACGGCGACAAGGGCATCGACCCCGCGGTCGCGGCGGCCTGCCCCGGCAAGTAAAGGTGCGCGGGGTGCGTTGACGCCGACCCCCGGCATCGCTAGAATCGCGGCCGGCCCTTTCCGAGAGGGCCGGCCGTTTCACATCGGGAACCACGATCCGGGAGGACGCGATGCTCCGGCCCCGCCGGCTCTGCGCCACGCTCATCGGCACCATGATCCTGCTCGGCGCCATCGCCGCGACCGTGTGCGCGCAAGGCCTGAGCGCGCCCATCGATCCCCTGCGGTCCACCGTGGGGCTGAGCTTCGGCGTTCATCAGCTCACGAACGAGAGCTACGCCGACTTCTTCGACGAGAGCGAGCTCAACTCCTGGACCCTGCGCTACGACTACCGCCTCTGGGGACCCTTCCGCGTGGGCGCGGCGCTGAGCGCCAGCGGCAAGAGCCGCCATTCCGAGGACATCTCCCTGGGCAGCGAGGCCTATCCCATCCACTTCAGCTACTCCTCATTCCAGGGCATGGGCGAGATCTACCTGCGCAGCCATCTGCCCCGGTTCCTCGGCCTGCGGCCGCACGCGAGCATCGGCGCGCTCTACAGCCGCATCCACGTGGAGAGCTCGGGCTACACCCAGGGCTACGACGCGTTCTGGGAGGACTACCGCCCGGCCGAGGACGTCGTGCAGTTCGGCGGCGGCTGGCGGGGCGCGGTCGGCGTGCGCCTGCCGGTGTGGGCGAACGTCGCCCTGTTCGTCGAGGTGAGCCAGATCGAGCTCGAAGCCTACGGAACTCCCACCGAAGGCGATCCGCCCATCGGCCAGTGGGACCACTCGGGGCGGCGCCTGGAGTTCGGGCTGCTGCAGCGGTTCTAGAGGGCTCGGTCCGGGTTCGTCTCGATTCACTTCGCTCGCGGACTTGCCCGCGACCCGGCACTTGTCCCTATTCCGCTGAAAATGCTACAATTAGGTCTCGGCAGCTGCCGTGATCCGCACCGACCCGCCAATACACGTGCCAGGAGAACTCCCCATGCGTCTCTCGCTGTCCCTGATTTTCGGTCTGCTCATGCTGTTTCCCGTCGCCGCGAGCGCTCATTACACCCATGGCGTCGGCGATGCCTTCGCGATGGTCCGCATCGCGGGCGAGGAGGGGCCCTCCCTCCAGAACGAGGGCCTGTTCCTCGTGGCCGAGGTGCCCGAGGGCTACCTCGCGTTCATCGACAGCCACGAGCTGGACCACCTCCGGAGCGCCGGCCTGCCGGTGGAGGTGTTCGTGGAGAGCGACGACCGCAGCCGCGAGTACCTGATTTTCCACGAGCACGAGCACGACCACCCGCTCGCCCACGAGCCCGCCGACGCCGTCCTGCTGCACCGGGGCGAGACCTACCGGCTCCTCAGCGTGCCCGCCGACACCTTCGAGGCCCTGCCGAGCTGCGTGCTGGAGATCCAGCGCGTCACACGCCGCCCGCTCAGCTTCCCGCGCCGTCCCTGGACCGAGCCCGCGCCCCAGGCCGGCACGCGCGAGGCCGATCCGGCCATCACGGCCGCCCTGGTCGACATCACCCAGCAGCCGCTCCAGGACCAGGTGCAGCACCTGCAGGACTACGGCACGCGCCACTCCGAGTACAGCGCCGGGAACCAGGCCAGCATCTGGATCCGTGACAAGTTCCTCTCCTTCGGCTACACGGACGTGACCTTCCACGACTACAACAGCTGGAACGACAACGTCGTCTGCGTGAAACCCGGCAGCGTGTTCCCCGACGAGGTCGTCGTGATGGGCGCGCACTACGACACCATCGCCTACCCCGCCTCCGACGCCCCCGGCGCCGACGACAACGCCTCGGGCACCGTGGCCGTGCTCGAGGCCGCGCGCGTGCTCAAGGACATCGAGTTCGAGCGCACGATCATCTTCATCGCCTTCAGCGGCGAGGAGGCGGGCCTGGTCGGCTCCGACGCCTGGGCCGCCGACGCCGCCCAGGCCGACATGAACATCATCGGCATGCTGAACCTGGACATGATCTGCTACAAGGCGCCCAGCGACACCGAAGACCTGGACATCATCTTCAACGGCTCCAGCCAGGGCTTCGCCGACCTCGCCTTCGCGACCATCGCCACCTACGTGCCCGAGCTCGCCGCCGTCGAGGGCTACCTCACCGGTGGCAGCAGCGACCACGCCGCGTTCTGGGGCCACGGCTTCCGCGCGATCTTCATGTTCGAGGACTCGGGCAACTACAGCCCCTACCTGCACACCGCCGACGACGTCATCGGCGTGAGCGCCAACGACTTCCCCTTCATGCTGAAGAACGTGCGGGCGGCCACGGCCTCCGTGGCCACGCTGGCGCGGCCCTTCCACCTGGCGATCGATCACACGGCCCTGGGGCACAGCCAGGATGTCGGCCCCTTCGACGTGTCGGCGCTGATCTTCGCGGCCGAGCCCCTCGACCCCGCCTCCCTGGAGCTGAACTACCGCGTGAACGGCGGCGCAACGGTGACGATGCCCATGACCGCGACGGGCCAGCCCGACGAGTACGGCGCGCAGATTCCCGTCCAGGCCCCCGGCGCCGGCGTGGAGTACTACCTGACGGCCGCCGACCAGACGGGATACACGGGCAGCCACCCCGAGACAGCGCCGGCCGACTGGCACGCCTTCCGGGTGGGCGTCACCCCGGTGCTCGTGGATGACGGCGAGAGCGATCTCGGCTGGACCCTGGGCGTTCCCGGCGACAACGCCACCACGGGCGTCTGGGTGCGCGCCGACCCCGTGGGCACCAGCTACCAGCCCGAGGACGACCACAGCCCCGATCCCGGCACCCTGTGCTTCGTCACCGGCAACGCCAACCCCGGCGACACCGCCGGCGCCAACGACGTGGACGGCGGCCGCACCACCCTGCTCTCGCCGGTGTTCGACCTGTCCGAGTCCACCTGGGCCGGCATCTCCTACTGGCGCTGGTACACCGACGAGACCAACCACGACGACGACTTCTTCGTGGAGATCTCGAACGACGGCGGCCAGAACTGGAGCGAGCTGGAGACGGTCACCGACAGCGCCTATCCCTGGGTGAAGGCGAACTTCGACGATATCGGCTCCATGATCACCCTCACGAACCAGATGCAGCTGCGCTTCATCGCCGAGGACATCGGCAGCGGCAGTCTGGTGGAGGCGCTGATCGACGACCTGGAGATCGTGGCCGTGGGCTCCGACCTCACCGCCGTCGACGCCGCGCCCGCCGCCCGCGCCTCGCTGAACGCCTACCCCAACCCCTTCAACCCGCGCCTCACGCTCACCCTGAGCATGCCGGCCGCGGGCAACGCTCGGCTGAAGGTGTTCGACGCCCGCGGCGCCGAGGTGGCCCGCCTGGCCGACGGCGCCTTCCCCGCCGGCGAGCACGAGCTCGTATGGGACGCGACCAGCCACGCCAGCGGCGTCTACTTCGCCAGCCTGCAGGTGGATGGGCGGCCGGTGGCCAGGGAGAAGCTGACTTTGCTGAAGTGAGCTCCGCAAACTCTCCCGGACGCTTCACACGGACGTGAGGCGCTTTCCGGGAGAGATTGCTCCGCGATAGCGACGGAATCAGCCCCCGCCGATATCGGCGGGGGTTTTTCTTGCCGTCGCGGAGCCGTTGACTTTGGGAAGGGTCTGCCCATAATTGAGCCCGGCCCGTGTCGCCACCCACACTTATCAGATCCGGCCCATTTCCGGGCAGACGAAGGGGATTACCCATGCAGGACTTCATGCGCGAACTCAGGTTGGAGGAAGTGAACTCCGGGGCGAGCACCCGCGAGTGGATCGAGAAGCCCAGCGGCGGCGAGCTGGACGTGTTCTCCCCGGGCGACGGCAGCAAGATCGCCACCGTCCTGCAGGCCTCCTCCGAGGACTACGACGCCATCGCCGCCGAGTCCGTGGCCGCCTTCAAGGAGTGGCGCCTGGTGCCCGCCCCCGAGCGCGGCCAGATCGTGCGCGAGTTCGCGAACGCCTTCCGCCAGTACAAGGAGCCCCTCGGCAAGCTGGTGAGCCTGGAGATGGGCAAGATCTACACCGAGGGCCTCGGCGAGGTTCAGGAGATGATCGACATCGCGGACTTCGCGGTGGGCCTCTCCCGCACCATCGGCGGCCCCAACATGCCCAGCGAGCGGCCCGGCCACCGCCTCATGGAGCAGTGGCATCCCCTCGGCCCCGTGGGCGTCGTCTCGGCCTTCAACTTCCCCGTGGCCGTGTGGGCCTGGAACGCCATGCTGGCCGCCATCTGCGGCGACACGACCATCTGGAAACCCTCCAGCAAGACCCCGCTCACCGCGGTGGCCGTGCAGCACATCTGCAACGACGTGATGAAGGCCCACGGCCTGCCCTCGATCTTCAGCCTGGTCGTGGGTCGCGGCTCCGCCGTCGGCGAGGTGATGATCAACGACAAGCGTCTGCCGCTCATCAGCGCCACCGGCTCGACCCGCATGGGCCTGCACATCGGCGTCACCTGCGCCAAGCGCTTCGGCCGCAGCCTGCTCGAGCTGGGCGGCAACAACGCGGTGATCGTGGACGAGACGGCCGACCTGGACATGGCTTTCAATGGCGTGCTCTTCGGCGCCGTCGGCACCGCCGGCCAGCGCTGCACGAGCACCCGCCGGCTGTTCCTGCACGAGTCGATCGCCGACGGTTTCATCGACCGTCTGGTGAAGGCCTACCCCAAGGTTCCCATCGGCGACCCGCTCGACGAGAGCACGCTCATGGGCCCGCTCATCGACGACGGCGCCGTGGACGACATGATGAACGCGCTCGAGCAGGCCAAGGCCCAGGGCGGCGAGATCCTGGTGGGCGGAGGCAAGGTCGATCGGCCCGGATCCTACGTGGAGCCCACCATCGTCAAGGGTCCCCGCGACATGGAGATCGTGAGGGAGGAAACCTTCGCGCCGATCCTCTACGTGTTCACCTACTCGGACCTCGACGAGGTGATCGAGCAGCACAACGGCGTCGATCAGGGTCTCTCGAGCGCCATGTTCACCCGCGACTTCCTGAACAGCGAACGCTTCCTGGGAGCCGCCGGCAGCGACTGCGGCATCGCCAACATCAACGCCGGCACGAGCGGCGCGGAGATCGGCGGCGCCTTCGGCGGCGAGAAGGAGACCGGCGGCGGACGCGAGTCCGGCAGCGACTCCTGGAAGATCTACATGCGCCGTCAGACCAACACCATCAACTACAGCCGGGAGATGCCCCTGGCCCAGGGTGTTCAGTTCGATCTGGACTAGCGAGGACCGCATCGTATCAGGATCGGGAGAGGGGCCGCCCCTCTCCCGTTTCTTCTACCCTGCTGCGAACAGGCCGGTTACGTCGATGCGAAGTGCTGGGCGAGGGAAGCCTGAAATAGGAAATCCTCGCAGCGATTCAGGACAAAGGGTCCGGAATATCAAGACCCGAGACACTGATATCTCGCAAAATTTCTGCCTATGATGCGCAGCATTCGAATTGTTGATCCTAATGTGTCGAGCGTGCTATAGTAGAGGTCCGCTCA
>CAYNQX010000048.1:8168-21550 GCA_964399495.1 uncultured bacterium | reverse complement strand
CCATTGCGTCTAAAGTATTCGGGGGCGACTTCGGCCGGCCCCGATCCTGGATTCCGATATGCTGCGGTTAGCTCTGTTTGTCGTCCACCACATGTAGATCTCGGTGTCGCTGACATGGTGCTCGGGGAAACCTTCGTCGTAGTTCGTGTTCTCCTCGTGGCTCTTCACCCTGCCGACGCCGGGGCAGTACCAGATGGTCTCGGTGCCCTCGTCCATCGTCTCCCAGGCGCCTTCGATGTAGACCTCCACGAGATGATACAGGTCCACCTTGACGCAACCGTGGAAGTAACCGGTGGGCGGGCCGTCGTCGGGTCCGCGCAGCGCGTCCCAGCCCATTCCCCACCAGACGTCCTCGATGGCCAGCACCTCGCCGCTGTAGGTGACCCGGGCGGTCTCCGTGTCCATGGTCATGTCCACGACGCCGTTCCACGTGTGGCCGACGGTGGGCGGCAGCTGCAGCCAGTCGACGGCGGGCGAGAAGCTCTGCTCCATCCAGAGCGTATCCTCCCAGTGGCTGATGCTGTTCAGCTCGATCGCGCCCGAGTTGCGGGAGTAGTGCCAGAGCTCGTCCAGATTGGTGAACTCGTCGAAGATGTCCCGCTCGCCGATCCTGCCGCCGGGGCCGTAGTCCGGAGTGTAGCGGGCGAGATCGAAGTCGTTTCCGCTCACGTTCTCGACGCGGTTCAGGAAGGGCTCATCCCAGGGCTCGGGGTCGGTGCCGAATCTCACGTACACCCACCAGTCGCCGTCGGTGGAGGGGAACCACTCCGGCGAGCCCGCGGTGCTGAAGGTCCAGGCGTCCGGATCGGCGGACTCGTTGCCGGCCAGGTCGTAGAAGGGGCCGAAGTCGATGTTGAACTCGCTGCCGGCGGGCAGGTCGAGCGTGGGAATGTGGAGGGTGTTGCCCGTCCAGTAGAACTCCGGCTCGCTGTCGGGGCCGCCGACCATCATCACCGCCATCAGCAGTCGCGGATCCATCTCCGAGGGTTCCAGCGAGTCCTCGATGATCCGCTCCGAGAACTCGATGAGCAGCTCGCCCGGCGAGGTCGGCACGCCCGTGGCGCCGTCGGCCGGATAGGTGGAGACGATGTAGGGCGGCTCCATGTCCACGTCGGTGCCCGTGGTGAAGCTGAAGACGTAGTCCGCGGGCAGCGTCTCGCCGCCCCAATCCGCCTGCGCCGTCTCGTCGATGGTCACCGTGTACAGCGTGTTGGGGGCGAGGTCGGCGCCGAAGGTGATCGTGAACTCGTTCCAGTCGCTGTCGATGTCCCAGGCCACCGAGGGCTCGATGGAGATCGCGGAGGTCACGGATCCCTCGTTCATGCCCGTGGAGAACTCGATCCACACGTAGGCGTTTCGCGCCACGTCCACGTCGCCATCGTCGGGGAGCGTGGCGACCACCATCGGCCATGTCGGCTCCGTGGTGAAGGAGAGCGTGAACTCGGACTCGAGCGCGGCGCCCGCGGCGCTCGTCGCTCCCGTTCCGATGGTGAGGATGTACAGCGTGTTGTTGTCGAGATCTTCGTAGGGACTGAAGATCGCCATGTTGCCCATCCAGTTGATCTCGACGGGCACGGTCGCGCGGGTCGGCGTGTCGAAGCTGGCGGCCGCGCGGACGCTGGCGGTATCCATCGGCATGCTGAAGATCACGGTGATGGATTGCCACACCTCGACCAGATCGTCGCCGTTGTTCGGGCTGGTGCCCGTCACCTCGGGGGCGGGCGGCGGGTTATCCTCGGGATCGCCGTCGTCGCCGCCGAAGATGCAGCCGGTGCCTGCCAGCGCGACGACCATCAGGATGCTGAACAGGCGGAAGAGACGCTTCTTCATCGCTTTCCTCCCAAATGGGGTTCCTGGCCGGCCCTGCCGGCGCAATTCGATTGGCGGACCATTCCGCGACGAAGAGCTTGGCACTGTTTCGGGGTTTTGAAAAGCATTGGTTGCGCGGGAATCGACCTCGGTGGAAACGCCGCGGCCCGGCCCACCGAAGGCGGACCGGGCCATGCGTGGATCGCCGTGCTATTCCGGCCCGGCCCTGGGCGGCGCCGGGGGCTTGGGCGGCGTCTCGACCGGCGCCGGCGCGGGTGCCTCGGGCTCCCCGGGCGTGGACACGGGCTGGCCGAGGGCGGTGAGTCCGCCGAGGGCGCCGAGGCCCATGGTCTCCACGGCCGACGAGGGCACGATCACCATGCTGCCCTTCTGCTTGAGCCCCTCGAACACCATGTTCATGGCGCGCAGGTGCAGGGCCACGGGGTTGTCGCGATAGGACTCGCTCGCCTTGGCGAACTTGGCGGCGATCTCCGTCTCGGCCGTGCCCAGGATCACGCGGCTCTGACGCTCGCGCTCGGCCTGGGCTTGACGGCTCATGGCGTCCTCGAGGCCCTTGGGAATCACGACGTCGCGGATCTCGATGCTCTGGATCGTGATGCCCCAGGGGTCGGTCTTCTTGTCGAGCACCTTCTGGATCTGCGCGCCGATCGCCTCGCGGTCGGTGAGCATCTCGCTCAGCTCGTGGCGGCCGATCGCGTCGCGCAGGGCCGTCTGGGCGCTCAGCGTGACGGCGTCCTCGAAGTTCTCCACCTCGAGCACGGCCATCTTGGCGTCCCACACCAGCCAGAAGGCGATGGCGTCCACGTTCACCGGCACCGTGTCGCGGGTCAGCGTGGTCTCGGCGCGGAAGTCGGTGGCGCGCACGCGGTGGTCGATGTAGCGGTCGACCCGGTCGATCAGCGGGAAGATCATGAAGAAGCCGGGCCCCTTCAGCGCGCGGAATTTGCCGAGCCGCAGCACCACGCCCCGCTCCCACTGCTGGGCGATCTGCACCGACGCGGCGAGGAGCAGGCCCAGGTAGGCCGTGGCGTGCAGCGGCCAGAGCGCGGCGTCCTTGTAGCCGAAGCGCAGGATCACCCAGTAGCCCACCCCCAGCCCGATCAGCTTCTGCCACTTGGGCATGACGATCAGTATCGAGCCCATGAGCACGGCGGCCACGACCGCGAGCACCTCGGGGCGGAGGAGCATCACCGCCTTGGACGGCTGCTCGATCCTGAGCTGGAGCATTGCGCCGATGGACATGATGAGAACCAGCACGATCAGGTTGAAGGCCCCGAAGCGAAAGTCCGGCTTCATCAGGTGCTTCATCGCGCTCTTTTCGATGATCTTCGGAGTGACGACGTTCATGACGACTCCTTTCGGGCGGGCAGGCGGGTGGCGAGTTCGGCCGCGAACTCCTCGGGGCCGATGCCGAACTCGGACGCCTTGGACAGCGACTCCGTGACCAGGTCGCGGAGCTTGGCACTGCGGAGAAGCTCCTCCTCGGGCAGTTCGCCCTCGGCGATGAAGGTGCCCTTGCCCCGCAGGGTGTGCACCACGCCCATCCGCTCCAGCTCCGTGTAGGCCCTGGACACGGTGTTGATGTTGACCCCTAGATCCACGGCGAGCTGGCGGACGGTGGGGAGCTGACTCCCCGGGGCCATGGTCCGCCCCGCCACGTTCAGTTTTACCCAATCCACGATCTGCCGGTAGATGGGCAGCCCGCTCGCCGTGTCGAGGGTCAGGGATCTGGGTTCGGGTGACATGATCTCGCTCCATTGAATTGGGCCAATGTTGTACTAATTCTATAGGACAATAGAGGTGATGTCAAGGCTGCGAATCCACCCGGGGGGATTGAATTCGAGGCTTGCCCGGGCGGCAGGGGTGCGCCGTTAAATCATTGCAATAATAGAGTTTAGGGGTTGAATTCGGCTGCCGGGATAGCTATACTGATGTATCCCTCCCGGCACTCCTTTCTTGGAGTTGGACATGTCTACCAAGCTCGATGCTCACACCGCCCACGCGAAACTGCACCAGGCTCTGATCGCCCTGCGCGCGGCCGAACGCAACGCCGTCACCCTGTTCGCCGAGATCAAAAGGCGGCGTCTCTACCGAGAGCTCGGCTACTCGAGCATCCAGCTCTATGCGACTCGTGGGTTAGGCTTCTCACGCACGAAGGCCTTCGAGTTCATCCGACTGGCCGAATCATTGGAGAAGTTGCCTCGATTGAAGAAGCGGGTCGAGTCCGGCGAGGTGCCCTGGACGAAAGCCCGCGAGGTCGTGAAGGTGGCCACGCCCGAGACCGAACGCGAGTGGTTGAGGCTGGCCGAGTCGAAGAGCCGTCGCGAGCTCGAACAGGAAGTGAAGGTCAGCCGTGCCGCGCGCGACCGCGACGAGTCGCAGGGTGAGCTGGTGCCGATGCCCTCTACGCCGAGGGCAGCGCCGGCGCCGTACGTGACCTTCCGCCTCGAGACGATGTCGAAGGCGAAGCTGGAAGCGATGATCGAGAAGCTGATGAAGCTTCACCACTGCTCGCGGGAGCAGGTGCTCATGATGGCGCTGGAGGCGTTCAACGGCGAATCCACCCGGGGGGACACACCTTACCAGGTGATCGTGCATCGCTGCGAGGAGTGCGGGAAGGCCGAGGTCGGTGGAGTCGAACTCAGCCAGGCTGAAGCCGAGCAGGTCGCTTGCGATTCACGAGTACTCGCACCGGGCAAGCGCAACAAGGCGTCGATTCCACCCGCCCGAAGACGAGCGGTACTTGCCCGCGACGGTCATCAATGTCGCACGAGAGGCTGCAACGCGAAACACTTCCTGGAAGTCCACCACATCGTACCGCGCAACCGCGGCGGCACGAACGACGAGGCCAACCTGATCACCCTTTGTTCGAGTTGCCACAGGCTCAACCACGAGTCCCCCCGGGTGGACTCGTGGTCTAGTCGTAGGGAAGGTCCTCCGGCGCCACGCCGACGAAATCCGGCTCCGGATCCACCTCGAACCGGACCGCCCGGATCGCCGCCAGGCCCAGATTGAGTGCCTTGCACGCTCGGTGCATGCCGTCCATCACGCGGCCGTCGCTCGACAGGATGATGGGGTGGGCCAGGTCGGTCTCGCTCATGAGTTTCGCGTGGAGGGCGATCGCACGACAGGTGGGCGTATCGCCCTCGC
This sequence comes from uncultured bacterium, assembly GCA_964399495.1. Lineage (GTDB taxonomy): Bacteria > Krumholzibacteriota > Krumholzibacteriia > JACNKJ01 > JACNKJ01 > CAYNQX01. The sequence goes on along the minus strand of CAYNQX010000048.1, from coordinate 16,570 downwards.
CGCCGTACCAGAAGGGCTCGTCGAGTTCGCGCACCTCGGACAGCGGCACCTCGAACGTGGGCAGGTCGGCCGACAGCGCGACGAGCCGGTGCACGTCCCAGGCGAGCAGGCCGCGCTCGGAAGATCGGAAGTGGTACTGCTTCCTCATGGGAGTGCGATCCGCGAGTGCTCGGAGGGCTCCCGCTCGACGTGGTTCGCCCACACGTGCTCGTACACCGCCCGCTGGTTGGGAAAGGGCACGAGCGCCTTCGCCTCCTCGAGCGCGCACCAGCGGAATGCCGAGTGCTCCTCGTTGAGGCTCACCTCGGCGTCCGGCGCCACGCGCGCCACGAACACCGGGATGATCTCGATCAGGTTCTGCCGCGGCTCGTAGAACTGCTCGAGAAACTCGCCGCTGTGCAGCGAATCCGGCGCGAGGCCGGTCTCCTCGAGCAGCTCACGGAGAAAGGCCTCCCAGGCGAGCTCGCCCTCTTCGACCTTGCCGGCCACATGGCACCAGAAGCCATCGGGCGATCGCTCGAGCAGGAGCATACGAGTACCGGCGCCGGCTCCTCGGAGCACGACGCCGGACACGACCGAGCTGCGCATCGGGATGCGGTTCGCCAAGAGGCTAGACCTCCCCGGGATCCACGCCCTTCTGCACCTCGTCGGGAATGAAATCGTTCAGGTAGGCCAGTTCGCGGGCCTCCTTCATCACCCAGCGGCTCGTCACCATGCGCTGCACCTGGTTGGTGCCCTCGTAGATCTGCGTGATCTTCGCGTCGCGCATGTACTTTTCGACCGGGTAGTCCTTCATGAAGCCGTAGCCGCCGAAGATCTGCACGGCGTCGGTGGTGACCTTCATCGCCGTGTCGGTGGCGAAGAGCTTGGCCTCGGCCGCGAGCTTGCTGATGTTGGCGGCCCCGTCGTCGATGTTCCGCGCCGCGGCGTACACCAGATAGCGCGCCGCCTGCACCTGGGACGACATGTCGGCCAGCATGCCCTGGATCATCTGAAAGTTGCCGATGCTCTGGCCGAATTGGCGGCGGCGGTTCGCGTACACCGACGCGTACTCCAGCGCGCCCTGCGCCAGGCCGACGCCCTGGGCCGCCACGCCGGGGCGCGCGCGGTCGAGGGTGGACATCGCCTGCTTGAAGCCGATGCCGGTCTTGCCGCCGAGGAGGCGGTCGTCGGGTACCTCGCAGTCCTCGAAGTCCAGCTCCACCACGGGCACGGCGCGGATGCCCATCTTGTCCTCGACCTTCGTGATGCTGAAGCCCGGGTCGCTCTTCTCCACGATGAACGCGCTCACGCGGGAGCGCTGGCTCTCAGGGTCGCTCACGGCGAACACCGTGTAGAGCTCGGCGATGCCGCCGTTGGTGGTCCACTTCTTCTCGCCGTTGATCTTCCAGCCGCCGCCCGTCTTCTCGGCGCGGGCGCGCAGGCTCGCGGCGTCGCTGCCGGCGAACTTCTCGCTGAGTCCGAAGGCGATCAGCTTCTCGCCCTTCGCCACCAGCGGCAGGTACTTCTGCTTCTGTTCCTCGGTGCCGGAGAGGAGAATCGGAAAGCTGCCCAGCGCGTTCACGGCGTAGGCCACGCCGATGCCGCCGCAGGCGCGGCTCAGCTCCTCGACGACGAGACACATGCTGAGCACGCCCGCACCGGATCCACCGTACTCCTTCGGAATCCAGACGCCGAGCAGGCCGGCCTCGGCCAGGGCGTCCTTGATCTCCCAGGGATACTCCTGGAGCTCGTCGTACTTCTTCGCCAGCGGGCGCACGACCTTCTCGGCGACTTCGTGGGCCTTCTGCTTCCAGTGGAGATTCTCTTCGGTCAGGAAGGGCAGCATGATCCGTCCTCGAGTTTCGATGGGTGGAAGGTGCGGGGTTGATCGGCGGCAGTATAGCAGACTCGCCGGTCGGGTAAAGACCCTCTGCGGGGGGGATCATGGGTATCGGCGATTCCCCTCGATGGTGTATAATTGGGCGAATTTGCGGAATACCCCACCTGGCCCGCAACCCATCGATCCCGTTGATACCGGAGGATCCCCATGCGGAGTATCGCTCTACAGCTATGTCTCGTCCTGTTCCTTCTCGCCACCGTGGTCCCGGCCGGCGCCGTGGACCTGCGCGCGCCCGCCGAGGCCGCCGCGCCGACCTTCCAGGTGACGGACAGCGGGTCCGACCGCCTCGCGATCACCTTCTCGATGCCCGACCTGGCCGTCGAGGAGATCGATGTCGAGGGTCTGCGCTATCAGATGCTCTCGCTCACCGGCGGCGGCCTCGAAGGCGCGCCCGGCACGCCCGGCATTCCGGTGATCACGCGCCTGGTGGCCCTGCCCGCCGGAGCGGCGGTGCGCGCCAGCGTGAACGCGGCCGAGACGCGTCGCCACGCCGGCTACCGGCTGCTGCCGGTGCAGGCCGACGATGCCGAAACCTTCACCATCGACCGCGCCGCCTACGCCCGGTCGTCCGAGCCCGTCGAGGCGGTGAGCGTCGGCGCGCCCGGCATCTTCCGCGACCTGCGCGTGGTGCCCGTGACCTTCCGGCCCGTGAGCTTCGATCCGGTGAGCGGCGAGATCGTCGTCACCGAGCGGATGGAGCTGGAACTCGACTTCTCCGAGGCCGACTACCAGGCCGAAACGCCGCGCCGGCGCAACCTCATTCCCGAGTCCTTCGACCGCCTCTATCGCGACACCGTGCTCAACTACGAGCAGAGCGAGCTCTACCGCAACGCCGACGTGAACGTGGGTCCCGGCACCTGGCTGCTGATCTACGAGAACACCTCGGGCGTGTACGCGCGGCTGAAGACCGTGGCCGACTGGCGCGCGCGCCAGGGCTACAACGTGATCATGGTGCCCACGTCGACCACCGGCGTCTCGACCGGTTCGATCAAGAGCTACATCCAGGGCGTGTACGACACGGCCGACCCGCCGCTCGAGTTCGTCACCCTGGGCGGCGACGCCAACGGCAACTATGAAGTGAGAACCTGGAACGAGGGCCTCTCCGGCTACAGCGGCGAGGGCGACCACTATTACACCACGCTCGAGGGCGGCGACGTCCTGTCCGACGTCCACCTGGGCCGCCTCTCCTACCGCAGCCTCAACGAGCTGGACACCATCGTCGACAAGATCATCACCTACGAGACGAACCCGCCCCTGGCCGACGGCGGCTGGTTCACGCGCGCCGGCCTCTGCGGCGATCCCTCCAGCTCCGGTCCCGCGACGATCTGGTCGAACCAGTGGGTGAAGGCTCAGCTCCTGGCCCAGGGATACACCCAGGTCGACACCATCTGGAGCGGCAACTACCCGAACCTGATGACCCAGAGCATCAACCAGGGCCAGACCGTCTTCGGCTACCGCGGCTGGTGGGGCATGAGCGGCTTCACCTCCGGCAGCATCCAGAACCTGCAGAACGGCGACGAGCTGCCCTTCGCCGTGGTCGTGACCTGCGACACCGGCTCCTTCAAGAGCGACAACACCTGCCAGAGCGAGGCCTTCCTCAAGGGCTCGAACGGCGGCGGCATCGGCGCGGTGGGCACCGCCACCACCGGCACCCACACCCGCTACAACAACACCTACTACTACGGCGTGTGGGACGGAGCCATCAACGGCAGCGACCATCGCCTGGGCGTGGCGCACACCCGCGGCAAGCTGGAGCTCTACAACACCTACGAACTCGCCGAGCCGAGCAAGGTGGAGATATGGTCCGTGTGGAACAACCTCATGGGCGACCCGGCCACGGACATGTACACGGGCTATCCGACCGCGCTGACGGTCGACTACCCGAGCGACCTGCCTCCGGGCGCGAGCGCGGTGCCGGTGAACGTCATGGGCACCGGCCTGCCGGTGTCGGGCGCGCGCGTGAGTCTGTTCAAGGACGGCGAGGTCTCCGTGAGCGGATACACGAACATCGCCGGCGACGTGCTGCTGGCCCTGCCCGGCGGCCAGACCGCGGGCACGCTGCTCGTGACCGTCACGGGCCACAACCTGCAGGCCCACCTGGGCGACATCACCCTGGCCAACCAGGCGATCTTCGCCACTCTCGCCAACCACGCCCTGGATGACGACGCCTCCGGCTCGAGCCTCGGCGACGGCGACGGCAACCTGGATCCCGGCGAGCGCGTGGAGCTGTCGCTCTCGCTGCTCAACCTGGGCGGCCTCACGGCGAGCGGCGTCACGGCGACCCTGAGCAGCACGGACGCCTACGTCACCCTGATCGCGGACGATCAGACCTTCGCGGACATCCCCTCCGGCGCCGAGGTCTACGGGAACGGCCCCTTCGTCTTCGAGCTCGACGCCGACGCCCCCGACGGCCACGTGGTGGAGTTCGAGCTGACGGCGAGCAGCGGTGGATCGGACTGGACCTCCCTGCTGCCGATCACGGTGCAGACGGCGGCCTTCGAGCCCCTGTCCTTCGACTGGAGCGCGGGCAGCGCCCTCGATCCCGGCGAGACCGGCACCCTGAGCGTCGAGCTGTACAACGGAGGCGCGAGCCCCGCGGTCGGCATCAGCGCCACCCTGGTGAGCCACAGCCCCTGGCTGACGGTCACCGACGCGGCCGGCAGCTGGATGGACCTGTTCCAGACCGCCAGCGGCACCAACACCTCCGACCCCTTCGGGCTCGAAGTGAGCTCGGCCACCCCGCCCGGCCACCTGGCGGCGCTCAGCCTGGTGCTCAGCTACAACGGCATGGCCGTGAGCGAGGTGGAGTTGCAGTATCAGGTGGGCACCGCGAGTCTGGGCGACCCCACCGGCCCCGACGCCTACGGCTACTACGCCTTCGAGAGCACGGACACGAGCCATCCGCAGGCGCCGGTGTACGGCTGGGTCGAGATCTCGGCCAACGAGGGCGGCCCGGGCAGCTTCGTGGGTCTGGGCGACTACGGCTGGGGTCAGGACGACACGAACACGCTGCCCCTGCCCTTCACCTTCCGCTACTACGGCGTGGACTACGACGAGATCTCGATCTGCTCCAACGGCTGGGTGGCCATGGGCACGACCTCGCTCGTGCAGTTCCGCAACTACCCGATTCCCGGCTCCGGCAGCGTGCCGGCGATGATCTCCCCCTTCTGGGACGATCTCTATCAGTACAGCGGCAACAACGTGTACTACTGGTACGACAGCGCGAACCACCGCTACATCGTGGAGTGGAGCAAGCTGCGCAACGAGGCCACCAATGCCACGGTGAACGTGCAGGTGCTCCTGCTCGATCCGGCGCATCACCCCACGTCGACGGGCGACGGCGAGATCATCTTCCAGTACGAAGCGGTCACCAACAACGACAACACCAACGGCTACGCGACCGTGGGCATCCAGAACCTCGATCGCAGCGACGGCCTGCTCATCAGCTACTGGAACCAGCATCCGGGCACGGCCAGCAACCCCAGCGCGAACCGGGCGATCCGCTTCCTGCCCCTGGACGACGCGCTGCAGGCCCGCGGCGGCGCGACGCCGGGCTCCATCGAGCTCACGGTGCCCCTGGGCGGCAGCATCGATCGCACCCTCTCGGTGCGCAGCACGGGCGACGAGGGCTCGGTGCTGTACTACGCCCTCGACCAGGCCTCGCTGCCCCAGTGGCTGAGCGTGGACAAGAGCGGCGGCAGCATCGCCTCGGGCGAGAGCGAGATCGTCACGCTGAGCTTCGACGCCACGGGCATGACCGGCGGCGATCACGAGTACGTGCTGCCGATCAACCACAGCGGCGAGGGCACGACCCTGGTGCCGATCACGATGACGGTGATCACCGACGGCACCGCCTCGGACACGCCGCCCGCCATGCTGAGCCTGTCGCAGAACCACCCGAATCCGTTCAATCCCAAGACCACGATCCGCTTCGGTCTGCCCGAGGCGAGCGACGTGCTGATCACGGTGTTCGACGTGAGCGGCCGGGCGGTGAAGACCCTGCGCGACGGCGTCCTGCCCGCCGGCAATCACAGCGTGGAGTGGGACGGCAGGGACGAGGACGGCAAGTCCCTGGCCACGGGCGTCTACTTCTACCGCCTCGAGGCGGACGCCGAGCGGATTCAGAGGAAGATGCTGCTCCTGAAATAGCTCCGGTGAGCGTCGTCGGGCTTCACTTCGAGCTCGCAGGGCGAGCCCTCAGAGGCGCCCGAGCGATCGCTCACCTCCGCTAGCGTGTTTCGAAAGCCCCCGCCGAATCCGGTGGGGGTTTTCTTCGTCCCCCCGGGTGGACGAAGAAAGTAAAAGAACTCGAGCTCCCGGCGGAGCAAACGCTCCCGAAAAGCGCCTCACGTCCGTGCGAAGCGTTCGGGAGTGTTTGCGGAGCCTCTCCGGTGAGCGTCGTCGGGCTTCACTTCGAGCTCGCAGGGCGAGCCCTCAGAGGCGCCCGAGCGATCGCTCACCTCCGCTAGCGTGTTTCGAAAGCCCCCGCCGAATCCGGTGGGGGTTTTCTTCGTCCCCCCGGGTGGACGAAGAAAGTAAAAGAACTCGAGCTCCCGGCGGAGCAAACGCTCCCGAAAAGCGCCTCACGTCCGTGCGAAGCGTTCGGGGGCATTCGCGGAGCCTCGTCGGGTTCTTTCTTGCCGAAAACGGTTTCTCGCGGCACAGTCTCGCGCATGAGCACACTGATCGTCGGAGACATCCACGGCTGCTGGGACGAACTGCGGGCGCTGCTCGACAAGGCGGGCCCGGGCGAGGAGGACCTCATCCTCGCGGTGGGGGACCTCGTGGACCGGGGGCCGGACTCGCCGCGGGTGCTCGAGTTCTTCCGGGACACCGAGAACGCCGAGGCGCTGCGCGGAAATCACGAGGAGCGCCATGTGCGGGCGCTGCGCGGCCAGGCGGAGCTCGGCTTCTCCCACGAGGTCGCCCGGCTGCAATGGGCGGGCAAGGACTATCGCGCCGCCTGCCGCTACATGGCCGGCCTGTCCCTGCGCAAGGAGCTGGCCGAGGCGCGGGTGGTCCACGGCTTCTGGGAGCCGGGGCGACGCCCCCGCAAGCAGAGACCCGAGGTGTTGCTGGGCATGCCCGAGGGCCTCACGCGGCTCTGGGAGCGCTTCGACAAGCCCTGGTACGAGCTCTACGACGACGACAAGCCGCTCATCGTCGGGCATCTCGACTATCTCCAGAACGGCGACCCCTTCATCCACGACGACCGCGTCTACGCCCTGGACACCGGCTGCTGCCGCGGCGGCAAGCTCACGGGCCTGCTCCTGCCGGAGTTCCGCATCGTGCAGGTGAAGGCCGCGCGGCACCACTGGCGCGTGCTCCGAAAGGAGTACCGCCGCTACCGCCACTACGACGTGGACGCCCAGGCCGACCTCGACTGGCGGGAACTCGACAAGCTGGTGCGGGGCATCGAGAAACTCGACGCGCTGCCGGCCGGCCTCGTGGAGCGCCGCAAGAAGCTGCGCAAGTACCGTCGCCGCGCCGAGGCCGCCCTCGACGTGCTGCTGGACGAGATCCTCCGCCGGGAGGCGAAGATCCGCGGCAAGCTGCGCGCCGAGGAGGGCTTCAAGGCCCTGCCCGCCGATCGCCACCGGAAGCGATTCCGTCGCAAGGCCGGCGCCGGCACGCTCGGCCGCCTGCTGCTGCTGGCCTACAAGGGCAGGCTCAGCCGCAAGGCCCTGCGGCGGGAGTTCAAGCATCCCAAGGCGCTCATCCGCTTCTGCGAGAAACTCGGTCTCGACCCCAAGGCGGCGGCGAAGCGGTGAGGGCGCCTCGTTCGGGCACGGCCGGGAACCCGACCTCGCCTCCGGACTTGACGACCCTGATGGATCGATCATCGGAGCAAGGATGCCAGGAGAGGGCCCGAGAGGGCCCTCTCCTTTTGTGTCCCCGCGACGGCTCCTCTCTACATTCATTTTTTGAGTCAGACATCTCCGGGTGTTATACTCCCGTGTTACTTCACAACTCCGCATGCCTGCCGCTACCGGGGAGATCTCGATGAGAACCGCAACGCTCACGGCGGCCACGCTCTGTCTCGTGGCTCTGGCGACGAGCTCCGCGGCCGTCGTCCATCAGGTCGACACCGCCGGAACGGGGGATCATCCCACCATCCAGGCCGCCATCGACGCCTGCGCGGCGGGCGACACCGTGCTCTGCGCGCCGGGCGTCTACACCGGATCCGGGAACCGGGGTCTGAACTTCGGCGGCGTCGACCTCGTGCTGCGTTCGAGCGCGGGGGCCGGCCTCACGACCATCGACGCCGAGTGGGGCGACAGGGGCGTCGTCTTCGAATCCGGGGAGACCCGGGCGTCGATCGTGGAGGGATTCACGATCACCCACTGTCGAGGTCTGTTCGGCGGCGGCGCAGTCATGTGCTACGACGGTTCGCCGACGCTCCGGGACCTTCGGCTGATCGGGAACAGCAGTCCGGGTGAGGTGGGCTACTTCCATGGGGCGGGCATCACCTGCTGGGACAGCGAGCCGCGCCTGGAGAGCGTGGTCTTTCGGGGCAATA
>CAYNQX010000048.1:0-8068 GCA_964399495.1 uncultured bacterium | reverse complement strand
GCAATACCGGCGACGGCATCATCCATCTGACCGACACCGAACTGGTCATGGAGAGCTGCACGATCGCGCATTCCCGCGGCGGTTTCGTCGGCGGCGCCGTGCTGGCCCTGCACGAGCCTCGAGACACGCGCATCGAGCGAACCCTCATCGAAGGCGGTCTGCGCCTCGCGGGCGTCTGGTGGGACGGCCTCGGGGAAACCCCCGAGCTGATCTGCAACGACGTCCACGGCCACATGGAGGGCAACTACGCCGGCGCCCTGGTGGACCCCACGGGCACGGACGGCAATATCTCCGAGGATCCCCGGTTCTGCGGACCCATCAACGACCTCGGATTCCTCTACACGCTCTCGGCCGACTCGCCCTGCCTGCCGGCGAACAACGACTGCGGTCAGCGCATCGGCGCCTTCGGCGAAGGCTGCCCCGCGCCCACGGCCGTCGCCGAGTCGCCGGTCGCGGCGCGCCTGCTCGCCCCGGCGCCGAACCCCTTCAATCCCTGGACTCGGCTCCGGTTCAGCCTGCGGGCCGAGGGGCGGGTGATCCTGAGTCTCCACGATCTCACCGGGCGCCGGCTGCGCGTGCTCGCCGCGCGACAGTTCGAGCCGGGCAGCCACGAGCTCGACTGGGACGGCCGCGATGCCGCCGGCCGCGAGCTGCCGAGCGGCGTCTATCTGGCGCGCATGACCGTCGGAGACCGGGTGGAGTCCAGGAAGCTGACCCTCCTGCGCTGACTCGCCTCGGCGGGCTCATCGGCGGAGCGGCGAGCGACAACGGGGTTTCCCCGTTCCGATTGATCCGCAGCCCCCATTACCGCGACGGGCGGCTTCGCCCTCCGCAGCCCCCGAATCCGGGCCCTGATTTCCGGCACGCGCATCGCTCTTCCGAAGGGACCTCCCGTCCCTTCGGTCCTGGTGGTGTTTCATGCAATTCCGATTCGGGCGATGCCCCGCTTCCATCACGCTGTTTCTCCTTTCGCTGCTGCTCGTCGCTTCGCTTCCGGCGGCGGTCTCGGCCGCCGACCTGACCTGGAGCGGCTTTCTCGGCGGCGCGGGCTTCGACGAGGCCGACGCCGCCTGCTTCGACGACGAGGGCCTGCCGGTCGTCGCCGGCATGACCCGCTCGGGCGACTTCCCCGGCACGGCGGCCGAGGTGTCCGTGCCCGACACGGCTTCCGGCGACGCCTACGTGGCCCGCTTCAGCGCCGACGGCGCCTCGCTGCTCTGGTGCCGGGTGTTCGGCGGCGGCGACACCGACGCGGCGCTCGCGGTTCGGCCCAGCGGATCCGGCGGCCTGATCGTGGCGGGCATCACCTACTCCGCCGACTTTCCCGTGACTCCGGGAGCCTTCGACACCGAGTACGGCGGCCACGGCGACCTGTTCGTCGCCGAGCTCGATGCCCGCACCGGCGCGATCCGCTGGAGCGGTTTGCTGGGAGGCGAAGGAGCCGAGCTGATGAGCCCGAGTCTCCATGTCGAGGAGAGCGGGCGGATCGTCGTGGCGGGCAGCACGGGATCCCGCGACTTCCCCGTGAACGTCGGTTCGGTGGGCGGCGGCGGCACGGACGTCTTCGCGGCGAAGCTCGCCGCCGACGGTTCGCGGCTGCTCTGGAGCACGAGGTTCGGCGGCGGCGCCTCCGACCTCTGCCTGGCCCTGGCGCCGTCCATGTCGGGCGACCTGCTGCTGGCCGGCACGACCCGGTCGCCCGACTTCCCGGTGACTCCGGGCGCCTGGGACACGACGTTGGGCGGCGGCGGCGACGCCTTCGTCGCGCGCCTGAGCCGCGAGGGCGGCCTGCTCTGGTGCAGCTTCCTGGGCGGCGACGACTCCAACGCCCGGGAGTCCGTAGCCGCCATCGCCGGCGACCGCCGGGGCGGGGTGGTGGTGGCCGGCGCGACCTCGTCGCCCGACTTTCCCGCGACCCCATGGATTCACGGCCACACGCCGGCCGGCGATCTCGATGCCTTCTGCGCCGGCCTGAGCTCCGACGGCGACCGGCTGCTCTGGAGCAGGCTCATCGGCGGCGGCGGCGACGATCGCGCCCTGTCCCTGAGCCTCGACCGACTCGGCCGCCCCCTGCTCGCGGGCAGCACGGGCTCCCGCGACTTTCCCACGACCCCGGACGCCATCGCGGGCACCCACGCCGGCGGCGAGACCGACGCCTTTCTCATCCGGATCGATCCGGCCGGTGGGGCGCCGCTGTGGAGCAGCTACCTCGGCGGCGGCGGCGACGACCACGGCTTCGCCCTGGCCGCGGGCCGGCCGGGCGTGCACCTGCTCGTCGGGCTCACCGACACGGAGCCGAGCACGCCCTTCCCCAGCACGCCGGGCGTCTACGACGCGACGGCGAACGGTCGCGGCGACGCCTTCCTCTGCAAGGTGATCCTGCCGTCACTCGACACTCGGCCGCGACCGGAACTGCAGGAGCCCGTTGCCGTCATGCCTCCGGTTCGGCCCGGCCCTCGACCGGAGATCCGCTTCGTGCTGCAACGAGCCGGTGTCGCGAGCCTGGCGCTGTTCGATCCGAGCGGACGCAAGGTCAGGGTGTTCCGCGGAGCGCCGATCGAGGCGGGGGAGCGGACGGTGGCCTGGGACGGCCGCGACGACGCGGGGCGGCGTCTGCCGTCGGGCGTCTATCTCGCACGGCTTTCCGTGGGCGGCGAGAGTTCGAGCCGCAAGGTCCTTCTCCTGAACTGAGGTGTCCGGGAGGCGGCGCGCCGGGTCGCGCCGCCTCCGTCTCGCATCTATACTCAACTCTGCTGGATCACCGATCCAGATCCGTCCGGCGCGCTGCTTCCGAACTGCAGGGTCGATCTCCCGGGGCGGGGGATCGATCGGGCCACTCGTCGAGTGGGTGCGTGAAGGAGGGCGGAATGTCACGGGTCGGCCAGCGTTTGCTCTTTCCCGTCGCGGCCAGGAGTTACCGGCGTCGTCATCGGAACGAAGCGGACGGCGAGCGTCGTCGCTCCCCCGAGGACTACTGGAAGTGGCAGTGGGACAGCAGCGAGGATCTCTTCTCCCTCTATCGCGGGCTCGATGTCCGGGGCAAGCAGGTCCTGGAGATCGGCTGCGGCATCGGGGGACGCACGGCCTGGCTCATGTCCCGGAAGCCGGAGCGGGTGCTCGCCCTGGACATCAGCGCGGAAGCGATCCGGACGGCGCGCCGGTTGCAGCGGCGGCGAATCCCGGATAGCCGCAGCCGGCTCGAGTTCCGCGTCTCCGGCGAACGGTATCCGGAGCTGCCTTCCGAATCCGTGGACACGGTGCTGATCGTCGACACGCTGGAGCACGTGCGGGATCCGCGGCTCACGCTGTCCGAGGCCTTCCGTCTCCTGCGCCCCGGCGGCGAGCTCTTCTTCGGGACCTCCGGCTGGTACCATCATTCCGCCGCCCACATGTCGGGCTACCTGCCCGTGCCCTGGCTCACGCTCTTCTTCTCCGACCGCACCATCCTCGACACGGCCCGTCACGTGATGCACCAGGAGTTCTACCGGCCCGGCTACTGGGACAGCGATCCGCCCTGGCGGCGCTGGGAAGGCGTCGACGACCTGCGCGATCGCCCCGGCGAGCACCTGAACAAGGTGACGATCCATCAGCTCCGCCGCGACCTGAAGTCGCTGCCTTTCCGGGAACGGGAGCTCAGAGTGGTGGGCTTCCGCCGCGGCGGCATCCTGCGCAGCCTCAACCTGATGAGCCACGTGCCGCTGCTGCGGGAGTTCTGGCACAGCTACCTCGTGGGGCATGCCGTCAAGTAGCGCGGGTGTGCTATAATTGACGATCAACCCAGGATTACACAGCTCCCGGAGGATACCCGTGCGATTCCGAATGGCATCCGTTTGCTTCCTGCCGTTGCTACTGATTACCGCGACTTCTCTCGCCGCCGAGCTGCTGGACGAGGGCCGCTGGACCCGCGACACGCTTCTGGGCGTCGACATGGCCGCCGATGCGCCGGCCGGCCTCGATCTGCTGTCGGTCTATCTCGACGGCGATCTGTTGAGGTTGAGCCTGGTGCAGGCGAGCGATCCGTCCACCGGCGAGCGCCTGATCCCGGACGCCGCGCGATTCGAGTTCGACCTGGGCGAGGGCGTCAGGCTGGAGACGCGAGGGCGCGAGCTGCGCGCCGGACGCGGCGAGATCGCGCGGATCGACCACGGTGGTCGCGAGGCGATCGACGCCGAGTTCGGCCTCACCCGCGACAGCGCCGTCTGGCGCCTGCCGGCGAGCCTGCTCGACCACGTGGCCGCGCGACCGGTCGTGAGCGTGACGGCGACCGTCGGCGGCGCGATCGTCGACCGTCTCGACGCCGATCCCGGCCGCGACTACCTGGCCCACTGCGCGCTCATGCACCACGGCAACCAGAGCCTCACGGGCACGGACGTCTTCCACGGCCGCTGGGACGACGAGGAGGGCAGCGGCTTCGACGAGGCGCTGCAGGTGCACGAGGCCACGAACGTGCCCGGCAACTTCCACCTGTCCGGTCCGCTCCAGAGTTCCGCGAACTGGGACGCGCTCGAGGGCGATCCCCAGGACTTCAACGCCTGGCTCGCCGCGGGTGTGAGCGCCGGCTGGGCGGGCATGATCACGAGCGCCTACGCGCAGCACATCATGCCCTTCGTCACCGACACGATGAACGACTGGTCCGTGAACATCCACGCGGACATGACCGCCGCGCGCTACGGCTACGTGCCCACGGTGGCCTGGGTGCCGGAGCGGGTCTGGCTGACGCCGGGGCAGTATCCGAGCGCGAGCGTCATCGATCACCTCGCCGACAACTTCCTCGACCACGGCGTGGGCGCGGTGATTCTGGACGATGACGTCCACTGCGCGGGCTACGACGGCCACCAGATCCACACCCTGGCCGGCTCGAGCCTGCGCGTCATCCCGCGCGACAGCCACTTCACCGGACAGCTTCACGCCGGCAACGGCGCGGGCGCCCTGGCCGTGCTCACCGGGCTGGCCGGCGGGCCGGTCGGCGACTTCCGCATCGCGGTGTACGCCGACGACTGGGAGATGGCCGCCGAGATCGGCGAGTGGGCGAACTCCATGCCGAACCACAAGGAGACCTACGACTGGTTCGTCTGGAAATGCCACGACGAGAGCGCCTGGCTCTCCACCTGGAAGCTCGCCGACGCGGTGGCCGATCCGCGTTTCAACGGCGCGGCCAGCATGAACGCCGCGAACGGCACCTACCACGCGATCGGCGGCTTCGACGGCTACGGCGGCGCCGACAACGCCTGGTACGGCCACTGGGCCGGCTTCGTCCCCTGGGTCACCGGCGGCGACGGCAGCGGCTACTGCGCCGGCGGCGGCGGATCCTGCCAGAACTACGGCGACATGTGGAACGCCACCCAGTCCGCCCTCATGAGCGCTCCGGCCGGCGCGATCGCGGAGGCGGGCTGGTACGCGATGATGACCAACCTCTACGAGACCGGCTGGCACGACTACATGGGTGGCCCCATCAGCGGTTGGGAACACAACCACAGCGCCCACGTGAAGAACGGCCGCTACTTCGCGGAGGCCGCCCACTGGGGCGCCGGCGAGTGGACCACGCCCGCCGTGAACGCCTACCTGTCGGACGTCGACGGCGACGGCCACGACGAACTCGTGATCCACAACGAGCGCCTGATGGCGGTGATCGAGAGCGCCGGCGGGCGCATCGTGCACATGTCCATGAACGACGGCGGCTACGCCGACACGGCCATCGGCATCGACAACGCCTACTGGTACGGCACCGACGGCGACTTCAACGACGGCAACCACGTCGGCGGCCTCAGCGACGTGCACCCCGACACCCAGTCGCTGCTCTACGCCATGAGCGTGGACGCCGTGACACCCGACTCGGTGCAGGTGACCCTGAGCCGCGACGAGCTCAGCAAGACCCTCGTGCTCAAGACCGGCGAGCCCTGGCTGCGCTGCCTCTACAGCACCGGCGGCGCCGACACCTACGTGAAGAGCGGCTTCAGCCCGAGCCTGGTCGACCTGATCTGGAGCGCCGAAATGGAGCGCGTCTGGGGCGCGGGCGGCGACTACATGGGATTCCGCAATCCCGACACCGGCGTCTTCGCGGGCTACCTGCTCGGCGACGGCGGCGCCCAGCACTCGTCCCAGTTCAGCGGCCGGCTCATGAAGGGCGACGAGCTGCGGGGCGACCACAGGTTCGAGTTCTGGCTCTACGCCGGCCTCACCGACGCGCCGGTGGGGGGCGAGATCGCGGCCCTCGGCACCCTGGCCGCCCAGCTCACCGACGTGATCCCGCCCGCCGTGGCGAGCGCCGTCTACTACCCAGGCACCGACCGCCTGCGCCTCGACCTCGACGAGGATGTCGACCTGGGCGCTCTCGACCCGACGAAGATCTCCATCGACGACGACGGCGACGGCGTGGCCGAACTCACGCTGGCACCCACGACCACGATCGACGGCTTCGGCTGGCAGGATCGCGCCGACCTGGTGCTGACGCCCGCCGACGCGGCGACGCTGGAGGCCCTGGACACGGCCAATCTCACGCTGCTGCTCGCGACGGGCGCCTTCGCCGACGGCAGCGGCCTGGCCAACGCTCCGCTCACGGCCGCCGACGCGCTACCGGTGTTCTACGGCCCGCCGACGCAGGTCACCATCGACGGCGAGATCGACCACGAGGAGTGGGAATACTGCCTCCGCGCCGTGGACGACCCCGACAACGACTCCACCTGGAGCGTGCTCAACGAGTTGCAGACCCTCTACCTCACCACCGACGAGACCTATCTCTATCTCGGTCTCGAGGGCCGCGTGGAGGCGTTCAACGGCTGGCTCATCCATCTCGACGCCGACTACGGCGAGGGCACCGGCTATGCCGATCTGACCAACCTGCCCTGGTGGGACAAGGACGCCCTGTTCACCTATCCGAGCACGGGAATCGATTTCCTGTACGGCAGCTGGGGCGGCGCGAACGGGGACTTCTACTCGATCGATGCTCCCAACGCGATGACCAATCTGAACGACCAGGGCGTGATCCTCGCCAGCGACCAGGGCGCCGCCTGGCCCGGCAGCGAGCTCGCGATCCCCTGGGACCTGCTCTACGGCCTGGGCGAGGACGCCCTGCCGCCCGGCACGACGCTGGGCTTCTCGGCGGCCATCGCCAGCAGCGCCACGCTGGGCGGCGACGTCATGCCCAGCAACCTCACGGCGGCCCTGCCGATCGTGGACAACCTCGCGCTGATCCCGCTCGACGCCGACGGCGACGGCGTGCCCGACAAGCCCGACCACGAGGCCCCCGTGCTGCTGAGCGCCGAGACGGGCGCCACGGGCGACACCCTGGTGGTGCTGAGCTTCAGCGAGGCCATGGACGCCGCCACCGCCGAGAATCCGGTGTTCTACACCATCTGGGAGACGGCCGTGCCGGAGCGCCAGCTCGCCATCTACTCGGCCGCCCTGTCGGCCGGCGACAGTGTGGTGACCCTGGTCACCAACCCCCAGGATCCGGTGGACTATACGGTGGGCGTGTTCGGCCTGCGCGACGGAAGCTGCTACCTGAACGTGATCAATCCGGGCAGCAACACGAGCTTCCTCGGCTCGGCCACGGCCGCGCCCGAGCCCGGCGCGCCGGCGGCCTTCGCCCTGCTGCCCAACTGGCCCAACCCCTTCAACCCGAAGACGAACATCGCCTTCACGCTCACCGAGCCCGGCCGCGTGGAGCTGGCCGTGTATGACATCACCGGGCGACGGCTGGCGATGCTGGCCGAGGGCCGCTTCGACGCGGGGCGGCACGAGGTCGTGTGGGAGGGCCGCGACGGAGAAGGGCACCGGATGTCCAGCGGCGTCTACTTTGCCGTGCTGCGGGCGCCGGAGGGGCGGCAGGTGAGGAAGATGCTGCTGCTCAAGTGAGGGCTCCGCAAACGCCCCCGGACGCTTCGCACGGACGTGAGGCGCTTTCCGGGGGCGTTTGCTCCGCCGGGAGCTTTGAGGATGCTCAAACCCCTGATTCCGTGGGGGTTTCAGTGCCGTACCGGAGCCCGGCCTCACCAATTGCGCGGGCTCCTCGACCTGGCTAGATTCAACTCACAAGTGCAGCACCTCGTCCTGGACGAGAAAAGCCAAC
>CAYNQX010000047.1:0-21990 GCA_964399495.1 uncultured bacterium | reverse complement strand
AGGGCGTGAGCGAGCTCGCCCGCAAGAAAAAGCTCACCATGCGCGACGCGGCCTACGTGCTGTCGATCAATCGCGTGGCGCAGGCTTGCAGGGATCGGGGTTGGGTCTAGGCGCTCCGGTGAGGGTCATCGGCCTTCACTTCGCCTCGGATACGATAGACGCCTGACTCGAGATGCGTGGCTCGGCTCAGAGGCGGCCGAGTGACCCTCACCTCCGCTCGCGATACAGTGAGCCCCCGCCGCTTTCGGCGGGGGTTCTTCTTTGGTGAGTCGCGGGACTACCTCACCACGCCCAGGTACACGTTCAGGTAGCTGCCTCCATTGCAGGTCCACTCGTCCAGCTCCTCCTGCACCACGCCCCCGGCCACGTCGATGTAGTAGACGTGGCTCAGCGACTCGCAGACCGCGTCCTCCTCGTGACGGAAGTAGGTGTAGGTGGCGTACTCGCCGGCCAGGGGCAGCGCGCCACCGACGATCTCGTAGTTCTTGTAGGTGTCCGGGTCGTCGGGATAGGTCCAGGTCCAGTCGTAGGACCAGCCCACCACCCGCAACGGACTCCGGGCCAGGTTCACGGTGAGGTGACCCGACAGCTCGACGCCGAAGGTTCCCGTGCTGTCCCAGGTCGCCGAGAACGTGTTGCCCGACAGCGTGCCCGACGCGTATTGCTGGGAGAGGACGTCGCTCGGGATCACGGTGCCGTCGGTGAGCAGCGATTCGATCTGCATCTGGAATCGCCCGCGGTTGAAGTCCGGGATCTCGGGGGTGCCCCCCTCCTCGATCACGCTCACCTCGATCTCCACATCGGTGAGGTTGTCGTAGTCCGGACCCGTGCCGAAGGGGCGCACCACCTGGATGATGATCTCCTCGTAGGTCTGCTGGACGGTGCGCCAGTCGTCGTGGAGGAGCCCGTCCCGATCCTGGGCCAGGAGGACGGGCGACTCGGTGTCGTTCCTGCCGTAGAGAACGAAGTCCAGCGGCCGCGACTCGGGGTCGGAGCTGGAGAGCAGCGTCACCTGCAGGTCGCTGTTCTCCTCGGGAAGCCCGGCATCGATGGACGCCTTCCAGATGCCCGATCCGAAATCCGGAACCTGGAGCGTGGTCGTTTCGAGAGAGCCGATGGTCGGATCGAAGTTGCTGACGGCGTCGGGCCAGAGATCCCAGGCGAGATGGCCGAAGAGGAACTCGTGGACCTGGAGCATCGCCGCCTCCTTCTGGAAGTCCGTGCACCACTCCTCCAGGGGCGGGTCCATCACGTCCATGAGGGCGGTCGTGGCCTTGCCGCTCTGGTAGAAGGCCTCGTAGAGCGCGAGCAGGCGCTCGTCCCCCTGCTCCGCGAACAGGTAGGAGGCGAAGCTGCTCATGCCGTAGCCGTACTGCCTGTCGTCGAGCGTGGGATGGCCGCCGATGCCCGCCAGGGGCGCGAGCTGGTTGTCGCTGTTGCCGCCCACGGGAACCCAGTCGGTGCCGATGCTCGCCTCGAGCGCGGCGGCGGTGGCCTCGTCCAGCCAGAGGCGGTCGCGATCCACCGTGGTCCACTCCGACGGATGCCGGGTGCCGAAGTAGTCCTGGGCGTTGTGGAAGAGCTCGTGAACGACGAAGTGCATCAGGTCTTCCCTGGGCTCCTCCAGGGTCGGCGAGAACACGAAGGTTCCCCGGCCCCAGGGGCCCGTGTAGTACTCGGCCCATTCGGAGTGCCGAGGTGTGTCGATGTTCACGTGCAGGGGCCAGATGCTGTCCTGATCCCCGAAGTTGAATCCGAGCTGGTTGATGGCATCGAAGGCGTGCTCGAAATCCTCCGCCAGGGCCCAGGGAAACTCCGGCTCGAGCTCCAGGAAGTTGTAGTAGACGCGGAAGTGGGAGTCTCCCGGCAGCTGGATGAAGCCCGCGTGGGAGGAGGCGATGAGCTGGATGTCGAGATCCTCCCGCTCGCCCATGGAGTAGGCGCCGCGCGGGAGCTGCGCGATCGACCACCCCGCGCTGTCGCGCGACGCGATGTGGGACCAGCAGAGGGAGCGGCCGCCGTGAATGCCGTCCCGCTCCTCGCCGAAGAACACCAGGGTCTCCTCGCCGTCGGCGCGGGCGCCCTGGTTTCGGAGCCTCACCGTCACCGGCTCGCCGAGCTGCTCGGGTAGACCCGATACGCGGTAGACCGGCTCGCCGCCCCCGAAGGGAGCCTCGTCGTCGCCGGGATAGACCGCGATGTCGCGTTCGAGATCGAAGGCGCCGGGTGGGATGTTCAGCACGACGTCGCCGCCGTCGAGTTCACCGCCCTCGTCGCCGAAGGACCCTTCGGCCAGCGGCTCCGGACCGCCGCCCGTGGGAGAACCGTCGCCGCCGCATCCGGCGGCGAGCATCATGACGACTACCAGAACCAAACCCCAACTTCCTCGCATCGCGTCCTCCTCAGGTCCCAGGTTCCTCAGATGTATCTGCGCAGCACCTTCTTGATGGTCATCCCCTGCACCAGGATGCTGAACAGCACCACGATGTAGGTGCAGGTGAGGATGAGCCCCTTCTCGGGGATCTCCGGCAGCGAGAGCGCCAGCGCCACGCTGATGCCTCCGCGCAGGCCGGCCCAGGTGAGTATCCGCACCACGCCCCGCGAGAACTCCTGACGCTGCCGCAGCAGGGAGATCGGCACGGACACGCTGATCAGCCTCGCCAGCAGCACGACGCCGATGGCGAGCACGCCGGCCAGCGCCGCCTTGCCGGATATCGCCACCAGCAGCACCTCCGCTCCGATCAGCAGGAAGAGCACGGCGTTGAGGATCTCGTCCAGAACCTCCCAGAACTTCTCCAGGTAGTCGGCCGTCGTCTCGCTCATGGCGAGGCTGCGGCCGCGATTGCCGATGAACAGCCCGGCCACCACCACGGCGATCGGGCCGCTGATGTGCAGCGCGCGGGCCAGCGAGTAGCTGCCCATCACCAGCGCCAGCGTGATGAGCACCTCGACGGTGTGGTCGTCGATGGCGCGCATGAGGCGGTAGGCGAGATAGCCCGCGCCGAGGCCCAGGATCACGCCGCCGCCCGCCTCGCTGACGAACAGCCAGATCAGGCCGCCGGGGCTCATCGTGCCGGCGCCGTGGCCGTGGCCGCCGCCGTGATGCCCCACCTGCGACTGGAGCACCGCCGCGAGACCGGTGAACACCACCACCGCCACGCCGTCGTTGAACAGCGACTCGCCGGCGATCTTCGCCTCGAGGGAGGGCGGAGCCTTGAGCGTCTTGAGGGTGCCCATGACCGCGATCGGGTCGGTGGGCGAGATCAGGGAGCCGAACACCAGGCAGGCGAGCCAGGTGGCCGGGAGGCCGAGCAGGGCGAAGACGCCCTTGCTCATCAGCGCCACGAGGCCCATGGAGAGCAGCAGGCCGAAGGTGGCCAGGATCGCGATCGTCCAGCGGTGCTGGACGAAGTAGTCCAGGTCCGCGTGGAGCGCGCCGGCGAAGAGCAGGAAGCCGAGCATGCCGTGCATGAGGGCGGCGTTGAAGTCGATCTGGGCGAACCAGGCGCGGATGCCGTCCACCATCTCCAGGCCGGGAAAGAGCGCGGCCAGGCCCAGCAGGGCGAGCGAGCTCACCAGGCTGATCGCGAGCAGTCCCACGGAGGGTTCGAGCTTCAGGAAGCGGCGGTTGAGCGTGCCGAAGAGCGCGGCGAGCACCAGCAGCACGGCGACGACGTCGAAGAGATTCACGGCTCCCCCTTTCGTGGGGGGAGCCTAGCGCATCACGGGCCGGTTGACGAGTGATGACGAGTTCGGAGGGGGCTAGTCGCTCACCGGCGCCTCGACCGGGGCGGTCCAGCGCTCGAGCGCGTCCGCGAGATCCTGCCGGCTGACCGGCTTGCTCACGTAGTCGTCCATGCCGGCCTCCATGCAGATCTCCCGGTCGCCCTTCATGGCGCCCGCGGTCATGGCGATGATCGCCACGCGTTCGCCGTCGGCCTCGGCTTCGCGGATCTTGCGGGTGGTCTCGAGGCCGTCCATCTCGGGCATCTGCACGTCCATGAGAATGATCTCGTAGTCGCCCTCGGCCATCGCCTTCACGGCCTCGAGGCCGTTCACGGCGTAGTCGGCCCGGTAACCCATCCGCTCGAGCATCTTCAGGGCGACCTTGCGGTTGATGGCGTTGTCCTCCGCGAGCAGGATCCGCGTGCTCCGCCGCCGCTCCTCGGAGATCGAGTGGCGCGTCACCATGCAGGCGTCCTTGATGCCCATCTCCTGGATGCCCAGGACGCGGCAGAGCCCATCGTGCAGGAAGGACTCCTTCACCGGCTTGGTGAGGTAGGCCGAGAAGCCGATCTCCCCCAGCCAGCGCGCGTCGCCGCGCTGGCCGATGGTGGTGACGGCCACGAGGGCGGTGCCGTCCAGGATCGGATTCGACTTGATGTTCCGCCCCAGCTCCTCGGAGCAGCCGCCGGGCAGCGTCATGTTCAGTATCGCCGCATCGATGCCGTGGCCCTCGGCGATGGCCTCGAGGAGCGTGGCCTCGACCTGATTCGTGTCGACGACGGTCGTCACCCTGCAGCCCCAGTTCTCGAGCTGCTGCGTGAGGATCCGGCGGCTCAGCTCGCTGGCGTCGGCCACCAGGATGCGTCGGCCCGCCAGGTCCGTCCAGGGGACGGCCTGGGCGTCCGCCGGCTGACGGCCCAGGTGCACCGTGAACCAGAAGGTCGATCCCTTGCCCTCCTCGCTCTCGACGCCGATCTCGCCGCCCATCATCTCGGCGAGCTGCTTCGAGATGGCCAGGCCCAGGCCGGTGCCGCCGTAGCGCCGCGTCGTGGACGCGTCGACCTGACTGAAGCTCTCGAACAGGTTCGACTGGCCTTCGGGAGAGATGCCGATGCCGGTGTCCTTCACCTCGAAGCGAACGATCTGCTCGTCATCGGTCACCGAGTCGAGGCTGCCGAAAATGCACACTTCGCCCTCGCCGGTGAACTTGATGGCGTTCCCGGCCAGGTTGATCAGGATCTGGCGCAGCCGCACGGGATCGCCGACGACCGCGTTCTCCACCTCGGAATCGAGGAAGCAGGCGAACTCCAGGTTCTTCTGCTCGGCCTTGAAGGCGAGCAGATCGGACACGTCCTCCAGCATTCCGCGCAGATCGAAGTTGATGTTCTCCAGGTCCAGCTTGCCGGCCTCGATCTTGGAGAAGTCGAGGATGTCGTTGATCACCGTGAGCAGAGCGTCGGCCGATCGTCGCACCGTGTCGGCGAACTCGCGCTGTTCCTCGTCGAGCATGGTGGAGAGCAGCAGGTCGGTCATGCCGATGACGCCGTTCATCGGCGTGCGGATTTCGTGGCTCATGGAGGCCAGGAAGCTGCTCTTGGCCTGGTTGGCCGCCTCGGCCTCGGCCTTCGCCTCCTCGAGCTCGGCCGTCAGGCGCTGCTGGATGCGGTAGTTCTCGGCCATCTGGCGGTTGGTCATGCGCAGATCGTCGTCGTGGTCAATGCGCTTCACGCCGACGCCGAGAATCTCCGCCGCGGCGGTGAGGAACACCACTTCGTCCTGGTTGCGCTGCAGGCCGAGAGGCTGATAGAGAACGATCACGCCGAGGGTGGAGCCCTCGCTGACGATCGGCACGATGTAGTGACCGTGATCCTCCATGCCCTCGAAGCGGACATGGTGGTCGTCGTCGACGCAGCTCTTGTGGATGAACTCCTGGCTCATGGCCGCCATGCCGCAGAGACAGTGCCCGAAGGGCACCTTGGCGCAGATATCGAGCAGGGGCTCGCCGAGATTGCGCTGGGCGATCAATTCGAGTTCACCCGGCTCGTCGCCCTCGAGGAAAATGGCTCCGCGATTCCCGAGCTTGAGGAACTCGAGCATGAATAGCGTGTCCAGCGCCTCCATGAGCATGGAGGCCTTGTCGGTGGCCTTGGCGCCGATATCCAGCAGGGCGTTGAGGGCGTTGCGGGTGTCCACCTCGCGGGTGAGCCGCTCCCGGCTGTCCTCGAGGGCGAGGGTCCGGCGGCGCACGCTCTCCTCCAGGGAGTCGTTCAGCGCCCGGATCTCGTTCGTTCGGCGCGTCGCCTCCATGCGGCGCTCCTCCAGCTTGGAGATGAGCTCGGTGAAGACGCGGGAGAGTTTGCCGACCTCGTCCTGGCGATCGAGCAGCAGTTCGGCGGTCTTGTCCCCCTCGGCAAGCCGCTGGGCGCTCTCCGTGAGCTGGGACATGGGCACCAGCAGCCGGCGCAGCACGAGCAAGCCGCCCAGGCTCGTGAGCAGTATCGCCATCAGGGCCGCCACCAGCGCCTTGAACCGGAATCCGTTGACACTCGCGAGCATCTCGGACTCCTGGATCGTCACCAGCAACCTCAAGTGCTCGGAGCCCCGCGGGCCGAGCGGAATCCGCTCCACCCAGTGCAGGTACTTCGCCCCGCCCGTGTCGCCGAGCAGGTCCCCGCGCGCCGCGTCATCGAGCAGGTCGAATGCATCGCCGTGGTCGATCATGGGCGCGGTTTCCGGATTCAGTTCGAAGCCCCAGGCCAGATCGGGATCGGGGTGGTGGAGAATCCCCCCGGAGCTGTTGGTCACGATGAGCTCGAAGCGCTCGCTGCTGGTCAGGTCCTCGAGCAGTCCACCCGCGTCCGCGTTGATCACGATGATACCGAAGGAGTCCTCGTCGTCCGGACCGAACACCGGCGCCACGACCCGGAGGGTCGGTCGATGGGGCTGCTCGATCTTACCGTGTTCGCGATTGAGGTTGATCGGGGACACGTGAACCTGCCCCGCCCTCAGCATCCGTCCGGCGGCGACATAGCTCCGATGCCCCTTGTGCTGCAGCTCTTCATCCGGAACGACTCTCGGACCACCGCCATCGTCGCCCTGCTTCACGTTAATGATCTCGCGGCCGTCATCCTCATGGCCGATGAGCCGGATCTGCTGATAGCCCTGCACCTCGGCCATGTTGAGCAGGTTGTGGGTCATGTGCTCCCGCCACTCCGACTCCCTGAGGCCGTGCTCGATATCGAGGTCGCCGGACTCGCGCGCGGCGAGGAGTCCCAGGACGTCGTCCGAGTTGCTCAGTTGGATGGCGTCGCGGCGGATCGCGTCGAGGTTGAACTTGAACAGATCGATATGGCGAGCCGACATGTCGGCCATGTCGCTGACCGTGCTCTCCACGAGGAACTGTCTGGCGGTGTCGTAGGCCATACCGGTAACGAGCGCCACGCCCACCACGGTGGCCGCCGTCGCGACGATCACCAGCTTGGCGACGATCGGCATCGCGCTTACCCACTGCTTCCATCTGCGGTCGAATACTCTCATCACCCTCCACCCGCAGGCGGATCGAGTCGCGCGGCGAGCCAATCACCTGCCGAGGCTCGCAGCTTGGACATCTGAACTTCACGGGAGTTGTCACATCCATGTGAGTCCTTATGTCATCGGCCAAATTCGTTACCTCCTTGAGACATTGCTGGCAATTTTTCGCAATACTAACATGTTACAATTTTGCAAGATAAGCTCACTCAAAGGTCGAACTGTTGAGCATGAACCCACACGCCAAGGAGCCTCCTTGACGCGCCCGGCCATGCGTCGCAAGCTAGGCTGACCCGGACCTCAGGAGCACAATGAGCGAGAAACGTGACGACCAGGCCCGACTCATCGTTCCCCTCAGCGAGAGGGCCAAGGAACTGGAGTGCCTCTTCAGGGTGGAGGAGCGGCTCAGCGACATCGATTCCACGCTCGGCGAGGCGATCGAATCGGTGCTGGCCGCGATTCCGTCGGGCTGGCAGTACTCCGACATCTGCCGCGCCCAGCTGTTCTTCGAGGACGAGCTCTACCGCAATGAGGACTTCGACATCACCCGCTGGCGTATCACCGCGCCGGTGAAGGTGCTCGACCGGGACTTCGGCCGTCTCGAGGTCTTCTACCTCGAGGAGCGCCCCGACGAGCAGATCGGCCCCTTCGTCGTGGAGGAGCAGCGCCTGCTCCGCACCATCGCCGACCGGCTCGCCCACTTCATCCTGCACAAGCGCATCGACTCTCTGCGCGAGCGCTGGGACAAGAGCCGCCGCGAGGGCCGCCGCGGCCGGTGGCGCGGCTCCCTGCAGCTCCTGCGCGCCTCGGACAAGGAACTCTACCTGCGCATCGCGAGGAAGATGCTCAACCACCTCTACAGCCTCGGCCTGGAGGAGGCCCGGGAGATGCTGAACGAGGCGCAGATCTGTGCCGATCCCGACTCCCTCTCCGGCGAGGTGAACGTGGCCGGCCGCCGCCATCGCACCGACCGCGGCATCCTGGAGAGCGACCGCCCCTTCGAGCTGGCCGCCGCGCACCTGAAGGGCGAGCAGATCTTCACCCTGGTGCAGAAGTGGCTGCTGGAGGATCGGGCCGGCTTCTTCATCAATATCCTGGCCAATCCCCGATCCTCGCTGAACGAGATCGCCGACGCGATCCGGCGCTACCACCACATCGTGGCCGACGGCACCGGGCTGCCCATGGCCACCATCCGCGGGCTGCGCGTGTCCCTGGCGAGGCGCTTCCTCACCGAGCAGCTCGACTTTCTCAAGGTCGCCAAGGACTACATCAAGATCACCGACATGGAGGCCCAGCTCGATCACATGATCCTGCCGGCCGACAGTCAGGGAAAGCTCGGCGGCAAGAGCGCGGGCCTGCTGCTGGCCTATCGCATCCTGGAGGAGTGCGGCGGCTCGGACGAACGGCCGGTGGGAACGGTGAAGCTGCCCAAGACCTGGTACATCGCCTCCGACGCCGTGATGGACTTCATCGCCCACAACGACCTCGAGGACATCATCGAGACCAAGTTCAAGGAGGTCGATCAGATCCGGCAGGAGTATCCGAACCTGGTCCAGCTATTCAAGGACAGCCCCTTCCCGCCGGACTTCGTGCGGGGGCTCTCCCACGCCCTGGACGAGTTCGGCGACACGCCGCTGATCATCCGCAGCTCGAGCCTGCTCGAAGACCGCCTCGGCACCGCCTTCAGCGGCAAGTACAAGAGCCTGTTCCTCGCCAACCAGGGCAGCAAGCAGGAGCGCCTGGAGGCGGCGCTGGACGCCATCGCCGAGGTCTACGCCTCCACCTTCGGCCCCGACCCGATCGAGTATCGACGCGACCGCGGGCTCCTGGAGTTCAGCGAGGAGATGGGCATTCTCATCCAGGAGGTGGTGGGACGTCGGGCCGGCAAGTACTGGCTGCCGGCCTTCGCGGGCGTGGCCTTCAGCAACAACGAGTTCCGCTGGTCGCCGCGGATCAAGCGCGAGGACGGCATCGTGCGCCTCGTGCCCGGCCTCGGCACCCGCGCCGTCGACCGGGTGGCCGACGACTACCCCGTGCTCGCCGTCCCCGGCCAGCCCGGCCTGCGCGCCAACCCCGAGGTCGACGAGCGCCTGCGCTACGCGCCCCATCGCATCGACGTGATCAACCTGGAGGACAACCGCTTCGAGACCCTCGACCTGGCCCAGCTCCAGAAGGAGGTGGGCGAGGACTATCCCGGCCTCCAGCAGGTTTTCTCCCTCTACCACAACGAGCGGCTCGAGAAGCTCGTGCCGCTGCTCTACGACTCCGAGAACGACGACCCCGTGGCCACCTTCGACGGCCTGCTCGAGGACTCGCCCTTCCTCAACCACCTGCGCAACATGCTCACGATTCTGGAGGAGAAGCTGGAGTCGCCCGTGGACCTGGAGTTCGCCCACGACGGCGAGCACTTCTACCTGCTGCAGTGCCGCCCCCAGAGCCACGGCGGCGAGGATGCTCCGGCCGCGATTCCCCGCGATATTCCGAGCGCCGACCGGATCTTCTCGGCCCACCGCTACGTGTCCAACGGCTGGATGCCGGACATCTCCCACCTGGTCTACGTCGACCCGCAGGCCTATGCGGATCTTCCCGACCGCGAAGCCATGCTGTCCGTGGGCCGCGCCGTGGGCCGGCTCAACAAGGTGCTGCCGCGGCGTCAGTTCATCCTGATGGGTCCGGGGCGCTGGGGCAGCAGAGGCGATATCCAGCTCGGCGTGAACGTGACCTACGCGGATATCAGCAACACGGCCATGCTGCTCGAGGTGGCGAGGCGCAAGGGCGGCTACCTGCCCGATCTCTCCTTCGGCACCCATTTCTTCCAGGATCTGGTGGAGAGCCGCATCCGCTATCTGCCCCTGTACCCGGACGACGAGTCCGTGACCTTCAACGAGGCGTTCCTGCTGGAGTCTCCCAACCTCCTGGCCGACCTGCTCCCCGAACAGCGGGAACTGGAGGGAGTACTGCGGGTCATCGACATCCGCGCGGCCTCCGAGGGCCGCATCCTGCGCGTTCATCTGAACGCGGAGCTCGACGAGGCCCTGGCCTTCCTGGCGAACCCCGAGGACACGCTGCCCCCGCCCCAGGAACATGAGGTCGCGACCTTCCACTCCCCGGAAGAGCACTGGCGCTGGCGCTTGCGCATGGCCGAACGTCTCGCGGCCGCCCTGGATCCGGAGCAGTTCGGCGTGAAGGCCCTCTATCTTTACGGAAGTGTAAAGAATGCCAGCGCTCGGGCCGATAGTGATATCGACCTGATCGTGCACTTCGCCGGCGACGATACCCAGCGCCTGGAGCTGAAGTGGTGGCTCGAAGGGTGGAGCCGGGCCCTGGCCGAGTTCAACGCCCTGCGCACCGGTCAGCGTCTCGAAGGCCTCATCGATGTGCGCATCGTCACCGACGCGGAGATCGATGCGGGCGATGAACTGGCCGCCAAGATCGGGGCGGCCACCGACGCGGCACGAGAACTCCCCCTGGGAGGTGCCGACTAGACAAGGAGCGGGAACCATGGCGGCGAACGGAAACGGACGCGAAAACGGAAACGGCAAACCCTACGCCCTGGTCGTGGAACCCGCCCGGATCTTCCAGCACCAGCTCGAGGACCTGCTCGAGCCCCACGGCATGGACGTCAGGACGGCGGAGGAGGTGGGCCAGGCCCTCTCCATCGTGTCCCACGACAAACCTCGCGTGATCTTCACCTCCTACGAGCTTCCCGGTCTCGCCGCGCCTTCGCTGGTGGCCGCGCTCAAGGTCTCCTCCGGCCACAAGGCGATTCCGCTCTGCATCATGACCTCCGACGAGGGCCTCAACAGCCTGCCCGGCCCCTATCAGCCGGAGGGCGTGATCCACAAGACCCGCGACTTCCTCAGCCAGATCGAGGAGTTCCTCGGCAAGGTGGGGCTCGAGTCCGACGGCCCGAGCGAGGATACGGAGCACCTCGAGGGCAACATCCTTCTCGCCGAGGACGTCCGCACCAACCAGGTGCTGATGAGCCGTCTGCTGCACGTGGCCGGCGCCGAGGTGACGGTGGCCGAGAACGGCATCGAGGCCGTGTCCGCGGCCAGCGCCGCCGACTTCGATCTGGTGCTGATGGACATCGAGATGCCGGAGATGGACGGCCTCACCGCCACCAAGCTCCTGAGGAAGCTGGGCCTGAACATGCCGATCATCGCGCTCAGCGGCCACGACGACGACGCCATGCGCGAGCGCGCCATCGCCGCCGGCATGGACGACCTGATTTCCAAGGGCTCGGAGCGCGGGAAGATGATCGCCGCCTGCCGCCGGATGATTTGCTGACGGGATCAAATCCGTCATATGGACATAACATTGGATCGTGCGCTCGTAGCTGCTATCCTGTTGCCCGACTCCATCATTGATTATGTCGACATGATGACGTGACGGCTTCGCCGATCTCCTCCGGCTCGCGCCCGATCGCCCGCAATCCGGACAGGTCCGATGCGCATCCGTACGATTCTCCTGATGATCCCGATCCTCGTCGTCGCACCCGCGCGGGCGGCGGTGGTGAACCTGGATCATGCGAGAGACTCCCAGGAATATCGCATGGACTACGGACGAGGCCTCTTCCCCGAGATGATTCCCTGGGCGGGCACGACCAACAGCCTGGGCGACCTCGACGGAGACGGCGACCCCGAACTCATCGTGGCCATCGGCACGGGCTTCATGATCTACGAGCTGGAGCGCTCCCACCTCAAGATCGTCGCACAGGAGAACCTGCCCCTGGCCTACCGGCGGGAGGGCATGAACGTCTGGCTGGCGTCCTGCGTCGACGTGGACCTCGACGGCGACGACGAGATGCTCTTCACCTACCGCGATTTCATCGAGGGAAGACATGGGCTCGGTATCATCGGCCTGGCCGGTGAACCGGAGCTGCGCGACATCCCCCTGCCCGTCGGCGAGGACATCAACGGCGACGGAAAATGGGACGGCCACTACGAGTTCATCGGCAGCGTGCCCGGCGCCCTGCCCGACGGCCGGGCGGGCCTGCTGCTCCGATGCGTCGTCGGCTACGACCGCTACGAGCGCGGCCTGCGCCTTCACGACCCCGTCGACGGCGCCGAGATCTGGCGCTACGAGATGGGCCCCAACCCGACGACGAATGAGTGCTGGATCGGCGACGTCGACGACGACGGCGACGTCGAAATCATCGCCAGCGCCAACTCCCCCAACAACCTCGGCGACGAGAAGGTGAACGGAACCGGCGACAACCTCGGCTGGATCTTCGCGCTGGAGGCCGACGGATCCCTGCGCTGGGCGCGGCCCATGGGGATCCACTTCTTCCACATCGACATCGAGGTCGGAGACCTCACCGGCGACGGACTCCCCGAGCTGGTGTCGGCCACCTCGCACCACAGCGCCGGCGCCCCCGGAGACACGCTGACCGTCTGGAACCCGCGCAACGGCGAGATCATCGACCAGGTCGAGACCCTCGAAACCCAGGGCATGCAGTTCCGGATCGGACGAGGAGGGCGGATCGGAGGCATCCTCGCCGCCAACATCGCCGGGGACTTCATCCTGTACGAACTCATCGGCGAGCACCTGGAATGGCGCCTCCTCGCGCGGGCCACTGGACCGCTGACCCTGCTGGCCCACGGAGAGATTCTGGCCGATCGGGCGGGTCACGAGACCGTGCTGGAAACCCCCGACCGGCGACTCGTCGTGCTCGACAGGCACCACCGGGTCCGGGTGGTGCGGGAGAGCCCCTACAACTCCACCCCCAAGCACCAGTTTCTCACCATCTGGAGCGCCTCCCCGTCGCCGAGCTACCTGGTCGGCCATGCTTCGAAAGGGCGCTTCGGAATGACGTTCAGGCGCCAGAGCGGCTCGCCGCCGATCATGCCCCGCCATGTTCTCCTGGCGACGCTGGCCCTGGCGATCATCCTGCCGCCGATCGTCATTCTCAGGCGCCGACGCGGCGACCGGAGCAAGGCGATCTTCCGGCGGGAGAAGCTCACGCAGATTCTCGTTTTCATGGAGGACGTCAGGCATGGGCTCTTCCCGCCGACGGAGGTCCTTCGCGAGCTGCTCAAGCAGATCCGCAACGCCGCGGAGGACGAAGGCGTTCGCAGGCTCACCCTTCCCCGGTTCCGGACGACCCTCGAGACCTATCGCGAGGACGGCCTGCCGCGCCTGCTCAATATCCTCGACCTGGCGATGGCGAACGGCCTCCGATCCGAGCGCGCCCGCGAGACGCGCCAGACCCTGAGATCCACCGTCGAACGGATGCAGCGCCTCGCCGACCTCGACCTCGCCACCGACATCCTCGACAGCGAGGTGGAATCGCTCACGCAGGCCTGCGACCGGGTGGAGAACGATCTGCTCTCGATCCGCGACGCCGCCAGGATGGAGTTCACCGCCGAGCCTCACCCCATGCTTCGACGCCTGCTCGCCCTGCGGGAGCCGACACTGGAAGAGCGAGGAATCACCCTGGAGTTCGGCGAGGCCGAGGCCGACGGCGTGTGTCTGATCGACTCCGGCGACCTCTGCTATGTCCTGGAGAACCTCGTCGACAACGCCATCCGCGCGCTCTCGGACGTGCGCGAGCCGAAACTGGAGATCGCCCTGGAGCGCATCGTCAGCAAGCTGAGGATCGACGTGATCGACAGCGGCGCGGGCATCCCGGAGAGCCGGCGCGCCATCATCTTCAGACAGGGCTACACGACCAAGGGTGAAGACGAGAAGGGCGGCTCGGGCCTCGCCCGATCCAGGGAGATGCTGAGGCGCTGGGGCGGCAAGCTCAGCCTGATCGAAAGCGCCGAGGGCAGGGGCAGCCGCTTCCGTCTGGTCCTGCCCCTGAAGGTGTCGACCGCGGAGAACGGCCCGCCGCGTCGCCGGACCCGAAACGATCGTTCCCGCTGATCCGGCTCGCTACCGCAGCGCCTTCAGTCGAGTCATCGCCTCGCGATAGCCCTCGGCCATCGCCTCCTCGCCCCGATGGAACTCGTGAAAACGGATCCCGCCCACGCGGGGGCGCAGGAGCAGGTCGGGCGGCTCGGCGGCCAGGCGCGACGCGCCGATGCGCGCCTCCATGATGTTCAGGCTCGTCAGCAGCACCTCGTGGATGCGCGGCGCCGACTGCTCGTCCACCCAGCGCTGGAGCTTGGGCTTGGCCGCCTCGCGCAGGCGCGTCATGCCCTCTTCGAAGGCGCGCAGCGTGGGGTGGCGTCTTTCGTGGCT
Organism: uncultured bacterium; assembly: GCA_964399495.1. Taxonomy (GTDB): domain Bacteria; phylum Krumholzibacteriota; class Krumholzibacteriia; order JACNKJ01; family JACNKJ01; genus CAYNQX01. The sequence goes on along the minus strand of CAYNQX010000047.1, from coordinate 7,548 downwards.
ATGATCGCCTTCGAGCGCGGTCAGCGCACTGGTGAGAAGCGGGCTCGGCTTCGCGCGCGGGCCCTGCTCCTCGACGTTGTAGTGGTTCACGTCCACGGCGATCACGAAGTCGGCGCCCATCGCGCGCGCCACGCTCACCGGCACCGGGTTCACCAGCCCGCCGTCCACGAGCGTGCGACCGCCCCGCTCCACCGGCGTGAAGAGGCCGGGCACCGAGATGCTCGCGCGCACGGCCTCGAGCAGATCGCCCTCGGCCAGTTGCACCTCGCCGCCGCTGAAGAGGTCGGTGGCCACGGCGCGGAAGGGCGTGCCCAGCGCCTCGATGTCGTGGGTGGGCAGGGCATCGAGAAGGCGGGCGAGAGCGGCAGCCACCTTGCGGCCGTCGAACAGGCCGGAGCGGGGCAGCACCGGGTCGGCGATGCGCAGCAGCTCCTTCCAGTCGAGGCCCAGCACCACCTCGCGCAGCGCGTCGGTGCCGCCGGCCGCGTGCACCGCGCCCACCAGCGCGCCGATGCTCGTGCCGGCGATGATGGTGGGTTCGAGGCCGTGTTCCCCAAGGGCCTCGAGCACGCCCAGGTGGGCCCAGCCGCGGGCGGCGCCGCTGCCGAGGGCAAGGCCGATGGTGGGGTTACTGCTCATGAATCCTCACGGGTGCCGTACTCCTTGGGGCTCCTCTCGCGGACGACCAGGTCGACCTCGCAGTCGAGAACCTGCATCAGCGAAAGCAGCTTGTCCACGGACTTCCGTGAGTTGGCCGTGTCGATGAGCCGGTAGAACTGCGCCGCCGAGGTGCCCAGGCGACGGATGATCTCACGTTTCGAAAGCTTGGATCTCTCGACCTGCTGTTGCGCCTCCAGGGTGAGCTTGTAGAGAAGTAGGTCGCGCATGTAGGCGGGATTGCGATTGTACTCGAGAACCTGATCGACGTGGATGGTGCCCTCGCGCCCCGAGGTGAGTTCGTAGCTGAAACCCTCGCGGCCGACCTCCTCGTCCACCCGGGCGGACACGACCGGATCATCGGCCGTCGGCTCGGGATTCGCGCGGGCAAATGGGAAGGGCAGACGCTCGCGCCAGGTCGTCACCTCGAAAGCGCGTTTGTGCTTGTTGATCTTCACGGAGCGAATCTTCACAACAGGCCCTCGTCCTCGAGCTCCTGGATGATGCGGAGAATGCGCCGGGACGGTTTGCCGGCCATGGCGCAGCGATGGTCGAGATCCCACTTCAGGACGAACTTGCCGTCCAGGTAGACGTGCACGTGCCGCGGCGTGTGGTCTCCCTTCCAGGTGAGAAAGACGTATCCTCCACGGCGGATCTTCGACATGGTTAAATGTTACCATGTACGGTAACATCTGTCAATGCGGATTCGATCTCATCTGCGTTTCCGGGATGCTGATTCCCGTTCAAACTGCTTTCTCCACCCCGTTATCCTTAGCAGGACAAGGCTTCTTTCAGCCCAACGATAGGATGGATCATGCGAGGAATCGTCATTGCCGCCCTGATCATCGCGCTGACCGCGCTCTCGAGCTCCGCGAACGCCATCGCCACGCCGTACTGGACCTCCCCCTTCGTGATCGGAGACCTGATCGCGGGCGGAGGCATGGCCATCGCCTGGGAGACGCCGTTGCCGGGCCCCGTCGTGAACATCGGCCACATCAACTACTTCGTGATCGAACCGCTTCCCTGCACATCGAGCATCTCCATCATTCCCCACCCATGGACCGACAATCTCGTGATCTTAGACGAGTTCGGCATGGAACATCAGGCCCAAGGATGGGGCATCGGCGTCAATTGCGACTACTTCGACGGATGGGAATGCCACTGCAACACGTCCATGCAGGAGAGCACCTGGGGCAAGATCAAGACGCTGTACTGACTATCGAGGTGTCCCGATGCATCGAATCCGCTACACGATCCTGGTGATCGTGCTGGCTTCTCTCACAAGCTCCGCGAAGGCGCATTGGATCGGGTTCTATTCGGACGAATCCAGCAGTTCCTGTGAACTTCACATCCCCTCTCCGTATGTCTCCGTGAGGATCTATGTGTCCGCAATCCTGTTGGCCGGCGGCACCTCAATCACCGGAGCCGAATTCGGCATGAACCCGACGGAGTTCACCGACTACGCCCTCTTGACGGGTTCGAGCTGGAGTTCGGATTCAGTGGAAGGCGACCTGGCCAAGGAGGGCGGGATGTCAATCACCTGGGTCCAGCCGATGTCCGGTCCCATCGTCCAAATCGGTCACATCGACTACTTAATCCTCAACATGTTCCCGGCGAATCATGAAATCTATGTCCAACCGCACTCGAACACCGGCAAGTTGATTGTACTGGATGAGATCCCTGCTGAAATCCCCGTCGAGGGATTCCCGATCGTCATCAATTGCTCCGGCGACTGCTTCAATTGCATCCCGGCCACCGATGACAGCAGCTAGGGCAAGATCAAGTCCCTGTACTGACCCCCACGCCATCGCGCCAGTCCCCCCGGGGGGACAAACAGAAACCCCCGCCGAATCCGGCGGGGGCTCGATTGCTTCGGGCCCGCAAGCGGAGGTGAGGGTCACTCGGCCGCCTCTGAGTCGAGCCGCGCATCGAACGTCAGACGAACTCCGTACCCGAGGCGAAGTGAAGGCCGATGACCCTCACCGGAGCGCCCTCAGCTTTCACTTCCCGGCGGCGGCGTCTGCTCCACCGATCCGCCCAGGTGCTTGCCGAGGAAGGTCTCCATGGCGCCGTAGAACTCGAAGCGGTTCTCCTCGTTGGCGAAGCCGTGCCCCTCGTTCTCCTTCACGATGTAGTCCACCTCGATGCCGCGGGCGCGCAGCGCCTCGACGATCTGGTCGGACTCCTCCTTCTTCACGCGGGGGTCGTTGGCGCCCTGCGCGACGAGCATGGGCACCTCGATCTTGTCCACGTGGAAGAGCGGCGAGATCGAGCGGATGAAGTCGGGGTCGGCCTCCGGGTCGCCCACCATCTCCTTCACCATCTCGCGGAAGGGCTCCCAGTAGGGCGGGAAGGCCTCCATCCAGGTGAAGATGTTGGACACGCCCACGTAGTCGACGCCGCACGCGTAGAGGTCGGGCGTGAAGGTGACGCCGGCCAGCGTGGCGTAGCCGCCGTAGGAGCCGCCGTAGATGCCCACGCGGTCCGGGTCGGCGATGCCCTCGTCGATGAGCCACTTCACGCCGTCGGTGATGTCGTCCTGCATCGTGCCGCCCCACTGCTTGAAGCTCTTGCTCCAGAACTCCTTGCCGTAGCCCGTGGAGCCGCGGAAGTTCATCTGCAGAACGGCGTAGCCGCGGTTGGCCATGAACTGGATCTCGGGGTTGAAGCCCCAGTAGTCGCGGGCCCAGGGGCCGCCGTGGGGGTTCACGACCACGGGCAGGTTCTCGGCCTTCAGGCCCTTGGGCAGGGTCAGGTAGCCGTTGATCGTCAGGCCGTCGCGGCTGGTGTACTTGACCGGCTTCTGGTCGGCCATCACCCTCTCGTCGAGCCAGGGAGCCACGTCGACGAGCTTCTCCAGCTTGTCGGTGTCGCGGTCCAGGTAGTAGTAGGAGCCGCGCGTCTTGTCGCTGAAGGTGCGCACGAGCAGCTTCCGCTCGTCGCGGCTCATGCTGGCCACGGCCACCTCGGCGCCGGTGAGTTCGCGCTCGAGGCGCTCCTGCAGCTCGCGGCGCTCGTCGTCGAAGAAGTGGTAGCCGCGTTTGTCGGTAAAGTAGGCCGCGCCGGTGATCTTCTTGCGGTGGCGGGAGCGCATGAGGTTCTGCACGTCCACCTCGTCGTGCTCGAAGATCAGGTCCTTGTGCTCGCCGCTGGCTGGGTCGTAGGTGAAGATGGCGGTCTTGTCGCGGCCGATGTTGGAGGCCACGTAGAGGAGTTCGTCGTCCCAGGTGAAGAACAGCGGGGCGAGGGTCTCCTTGAAGTTCGTGGTGACGACCATCTCGAAGGGCTCGTCCTCGCTCGCGCGATAGAGCAGGCTCTGGTTCACTCCGTCGGTGGTGGTGGCCACTCGGATGCGGCCCTGGTTGTCCGTCTGCCAGCCCATGATGTTGCCGGGGTTCTCGGCCACCATCTTCATCTCGCCGGTGTTGACGTTGATCTTGTAGACGTCGTGGATGCGCGGGTCGCGCTTGTTCAGGGCGCCGAGCACGTACTCGGGGTCGTCCTCGAGGTCGTCCACGAAACGGGCCTGCACGCCTTCGAAGGGCGTGAGGTCGAGGAAGTTGCCGCCGTCGAGGTTCACGGCGAAGGCGTGGAAGTTCTCGTCCCCGCCGCTGTCCTGGATGTAGACCAGACGCTCGTCGTTGGCCCACATGTAGCCGAAGATGTCGCGGGCGGTGGAGGCGGTGATGCGAGTTTCCTCGCCGCCGTCCAGGGGCCGCACGTGAACGTTGAGGCGTCCCTGCCAGGGCTGCAGCCACGAGAGGTGCTTGCCGTCCGGCGACAGCTGGAAGCTGGTCTGTTCCGGGTTGCGGAAGAAGTCCTCCATGGCGATCAAGGGTGCTTGCTCCTCTTGCTGGCCGCCGCAACCGACCACCGCCAACAGCGACAGGGCGATCAGGCCGACGGACAGTAACTGCCTGGACATTGGTTTCTCCTCGGGAATGAGTTTGCGCCTCCGGGTTGCGATCGCGCGGGGATCCGGGGACCCCGAAATAACGGCAGGCGCGAACGGATGTTACAAGCCCGATTCGTGCGATTCCAGACTCAATTGAGGTAAATCAAGGCGGCGTCATGATCCTGTCACCATAATCCTGTCCGTAAATCCAGTTTACCACCGGGAGGCCGAGATGAGGATTTTCACACTGATCCTGAGCGTCACGATTCTGGCCATGGCTGCCGGCCTGGCCGTCGCTGACGACTGCGTGAAGTGCCACAGGGACATCACGCCCAACATCGTCATCGACTGGGAGCTCAGCGCCCACAGCAAGGAAGACGTCTCCTGCGCCGATTGCCACGGCGACGGTCACAGCTCCGAGAAGGACGTGGCCAAGCTGGAGACGATCACCCACGAAACCTGCGCCACCTGCCACGAGGAGCAGGCGGAGCAGTACGGCCGCGGCAAGCACGCCCTGGCCTGGGCCGCCATGAAGGCGATGCCCACGACCCACATGAAGCCGATGGAGCTGATCGACGGCCAGAAGGGCTGCGGCGGCTGCCACAAGATCGGCATCAAGAGCGAGGCCGAAATCGAGGAGCTCAAGGCCAAGGGCTCGACCTTCGGCCACGCGTCCTGCGACGCCTGCCACACGCGCCACACCTTCTCCGTGAAGGAGGCCCGCGAGCCCGAGGCCTGCGCCACCTGCCACATGGGCTTCGACCACCCGCAGTGGGAGATGTACAGCACCAGCAAGCACGGCGTGCGTCACACGTTGAAGCGGGACGGCATCCTGCCCGAGACCGCCGCCGCGCCCACCTGCGCCACCTGCCACATGGACGAGGGCAACCACGAGGTCCGCACGCCCTGGGGCTTCCTGGCGGTGCGCACCAACGGCCTGGCTCCCTATCCCGGCGAGGATGAGGAGTGGTGGGCCGATCGCGTCACGATTCTGCAGGCCCTCGGCGTGCTGAGCCCCACGGGCGAGCCCACGGGCCGTCTCGACGTGGTGGCCGGCGCCCAGGTGGCCCGCCTGTCGGCCGACGAGTTCGACGTGGAGCGCGAGCGCATGATCAAGGTGTGCAGCGACTGCCACTCCGAGAACTTCGCCCGCGAGGAGATGGCCAAGGGCGACAAGATGATCCAGGCCGTCGACCACCTCATGGCCGAGGCGATCCGCATCATCGCGGCACTCTACCAGGACGGCATCCTGGCGAAGCCCGACAACTACGCCTTCGCCTTCCCCGACCTGCTCACGTTCCACGACGCGCCGACCCCCATCGAGAACCGGCTCTTCACGATGCACCTGAAGCATCGCATGCGGGCCTTCCAGGGCGTGTTCCACAACAACCCGGACTACGCGCTGTGGTACGGGTGGAACGAGATGGTGCAGGATCTCGACGAGATCAAGTACATGGCCGCGGAGATGAGAGAAAAGCACTAGGGCTTCGGCCCGCCGGGTGAGAGATTTGCCACCTGGGATACGGGATACACGGACAGGTTCGTGCGTGGGGCGCTTCCGATCGGAAGCGCCCCTTTTTCGTGTTTTGACTTATGGATTTCAGCGCCACATATTGAATTCAATACCTGCCGGCAATCAAAAGGAGAACGATTATGTTGTGAGTGCTACTGCTGGCATGCGGGCTGTTTGCGATCTTATATCCTATCGAGTCCCATTCCCTCGTCATCCACGTTCCCGGCGATCAGCCGACGATTCAGGCCGGACTCGATGCCGCGGCGTCGGGCGATGTCGTGCAGATCGCCTGCGGAGACTACTACGAGTCGGAGATCACTCTGAAGTCGGGCGTCGCGCTGCGCGGAGAGGCGTCGGACGCGGGGTGCGTCGTGCTCCACGACGTCTCGGGCCTGTCGGCGGTGGACCTCCTCGACGACACGGTCGTCGAGGGCCTGCGCTTCCTCGGTGACAGCCAGGGCGCCTCGGGCGCATTCATGGACATCAGGCATGCCGCGCTGGAGATCCGCGACTGCGAGTTCGAGGAGTTCGAGTCCGCCCTGCTCTGGGTGATCCGATGCGCCGACTCGCGCCTGGTGGTGAAGGACTGCCGGTTCCAGGAGATCTCGGGTTTCCTCGTCGGTGGCTTCATCGATCTCGAAGCCAGCGTCGCCAGCTTCGACAACTGCGATTTCCGGTCCGTGCGCAGCTACACACCCGGCACCATCGAGGCTCACGCCTCGTCACTCTCCATGCGGGACTGCAGCTTGATCGACAGCAACGCCGTCAAGGCCGACGCCGGGTCCGCCATCGACATGATCCGCTGCGAGTTTCACGAGTCGGACGGCGTGGTATCGGAGGGCACGCTCCGCGCCGAATCCTGCACCTTCGCGCGCGGCGGCGGCGTTGTCGCTTCGGGCGTCGCCGAACTCGTCTCCTGCAGTCTGCTTCTGTCCGAGACCAGCGAGGACGCCGTGCGGTTCACGGGCGACGGCCGCCTCGACATGGAAGCCTGCCTGGTCGCCTACAACGTCGGCGGCGCGGCCGTTCGCTGCGACGCGCAGGCGGCCTTCGACATCCGCTGCTGCAACTTCGTCGGCAACGGCGGCGGCGACTGGATCGGCCCCCTGGCCGATCTCCTCGGCGCGGACGGCAACATGCGCGCGCTGCCCCTGCTCTGCGACGTCGCCTACGATCACGACTACCGACTTCAGCCCGACTCGCCCTGCGCCCCGGAGAACAGCGCCTGCGGCGCGCTCGTCGGCGCGCAGCCCGTGGGCTGTGCCACGACGGCCGTCGAGAGCCGGAGCTGGAGCTCCATCAAGGCGATCTACTGATCTGCTATAATCCTCCGGGCCGGACGCACACTCCCGCTCCGGCCCGGAGGTCTTCACCATGCGCGCGCTCATCGTCCTGTTCCTGCTCCTCCCCGCCACAACGATCGCCAGCACCGGCGTGCACACCACCTACCTGTGGCACATGCATCAGCCGATCTACTGGCCCG
>CAYNQX010000046.1:0-24128 GCA_964399495.1 uncultured bacterium | reverse complement strand
AACGAGAAAGCCCATCCACGGCGACGTGGATGGGCTTCTCTTCGAGGCTCCCCGGGTAGGACTTGAACCTACAACCCTGCGGTTAACAGCCGCATGCTCTGCCATTGAGCTACCGAGGAATATTTAGCTCGGGCAGGATAGTCCGTGACCCCCGCCCTGTCAAGAGGCCCACCCCCTTGAGAATTCGCGAAAAGTGAGTAGAATGCCGGGGTTCCGCGACTTCCGATAGCCAGCCATCCGCCCGAAAGGACCCGACATGGCCACCGCCAGCAAATCCAAGACCAAGACCGATCCGAAGAAGATCCACTGGGATCTGAGCGAGCTCTACTCGGGCCAGGACGACAAGAAGCTCGAGCGCGACTTCAAGGCGCTGGAGCGGGGCTGCAAGAAGTTCGCGGACGGCTACCGCGGCACCATCGCCAAGATGAACGCCGCCGAACTCGCGAAGGCGCTCGGCGAGCTGGAGAAGGTCGAGAAGTACCTGTGGCGGCTCGCCATCTACGCCCAGCTCGAGTTCTCCACCAAGAGCACCGACCCGGCCTGGGGCGCCTTCGTGCAGTCCGTGCGCGAGCGCTACACCAAGGCCGCCAGCAACCTCGAGTTCCTCAAGGTCGAGTGGAACGGCCTGGGCGAGGCCAAGGCCAAGAAGCTCATCAAGGCGAAGGAGCTGGCCCGCTACCGTCACTTCCTCGAGCACTCCCGCCTCTACAAGAAGCACACCCTCAGCGAGCCCGAGGAGGTGCTCGCCAGCAGGCTGAGCCAGGTGGGCAACCCCTCCTGGGTGCGCTATTACGGCTCCGTGCTCACGGACATCGAGTACAGGTTCAAGGGCCGCAAGATCACCGAGTCCGAGCTCACCGGCAAATTCCGCGACAAGAACCGCGAGAACCGCCGCCTGGCCAGCGAGGCGCGCGTCGAGGGCCTGCGCACGGCCGCCAAGCCGCTCACCTTCGCCTTCAACATGATCCTGGCCGGCTCGAAAGTGCAGGACGAGATCCGCGGCTACGAGCACTGGGTGCAGAGCCGCAACATGTCCAACGAGATCCCCGACGCGGCCGTGGACGCCCTCGTGAAGGTGTGCCTCGAGCGCTCCGACATCCTGCGCCGCTACATGACCATGAAGAAGAAGCTCATGGGCCTGCGCACCATGATGTCCTACGACGTCTGGGCCCCGCTCCCCGGCGCTCGCGGCGCCAAGGCCGACTACGGCAAGGCCAAGGCCATGGTGACCGAGCTCTTCGAGAACACCCGCCCCAGCTTCGGCAAGGTGGCCCGGGAGATGTTCGCGCAGAACCACGTCGACGTTCCGCCCTACCCGGGCAAGCGCGGCGGCGCCTTCTGCATGTCCAACATGTCCGGCCTGCCCTACGTCATGCTGAACTGGACCGGCAAGAGCCGCGACACGGCCACGCTGGCCCACGAGTTCGGCCACGCGGTGCACGCGGAGCTCAGCCGCAAGCACGGCCCCATGGGCGCCAACGAGAGCCTGGTCATGGCCGAGGTGGCCTCCGTGTTCATGGAGACCCTGCTCATCGAGAAGCTGCTCGGTGAAACGAAGAGCCCGCGGGCGCGGCTCGACCTGCTCGGCGACATCATCGAGGACGGCTTCGCCACCTCGTTCCGCCAGATGCAGTTCAACCGCTTCGAGAACGCGGTGCACAACGCGCGGCGCGAGCAGGGCGAGCTGACCGCGGAGCGGATCAGCGAGCTGTTCGCGGAGGCGGAGAAGGCCTACTTCGGCGACACGATGAAGCCGGCCAAGGGCAGCGAGAACTCCTGGCTCTACATCAGCCACTTCACGAGCGTGCCGGGCTACGTGTACGCCTACTGCGCCAGCTACCTCGTGGTGCTGTCGCTCTACGCCCGCTACCAGGAGCAGGGCCCGGGCTTCCTCAAGGGCTACGAGGCGATGCTGGCCGCTGGCGGCAGCAAGGCTCCTGCCGAGCTGCTGGCCGAGCTGGGCGTCGACTGGAACGACCCCAACTTCTGGCACGGCGGACTCGACGTGCTCTCGGGCTACGTCGACCAGTTCGAGGCCACGGCCAAGGAGCTGAAACTGCTCTAGGGAACGATGAGCCATTACCGGAAACCCCGGGGGCTTCGGCCTCCGGGGTTTTTTCGTGCGGACGCCTCCGGAAAGGACTTGGGGATAAAGGTGTCGCGACGACCTACCGATCCTAGGAAAGAATGATCTTACCTCGAGTAGGAGATGTTGGGTCGTGAGTCACGCCACCCCGGATATCGAAGAGCGCCTGACAGCGCGCGCGGACGAGGAGCTCGCGAAGCGTTCCCTGCGCGTGGGCGTGGCCTACATCCTGTTCCTGCTCGTCGTGGTGATTCCCACCCGGATCTATCACGACTTCCCCCTGCACACCTGGGTGGCGGGGCTGATCTTCGCCGCCGCCAGTCTGGACCGCCAGTGGATCTCCGCCACCTTCAAGCGCCGCTACCCGCAGGCGCCCGCGCGCTGGCGGGCACGGCTCTGGATGAACATCATGGCCGTCGGAGCGACCTGGGGCGTCAGCATCGCCCTGATCCATCACCACTACGGCTACGCGCCGGAGTTCATCCTCGCCCTCATGCCCACGCTGGGCATCACCGCGGGCGCCATGGCCTCACTGGCCTCGGCGAGTCGACTCCAGAAGGTCTACACCGCGGTGCTGCTGGGGCCGGCCACCGTCATGCTGTTCACCAGCGGCAACGGCGTCGACGTCTCCGTGGGTGTGCTGGGAGTGCTCTACATCGCCTTCGCCTCGGGCCTGGGGCATCTGCTCAACAAGCAGTACTGGGCGCATATCCGGAGCGAAGCGCTGCTGACGGAGCGGGCAAAGGAACTGGAGGAGGCTCATCTCGATCTCGAACGGGTGAGCCAGGCCAAGAGCGAGTTCCTGGCCAGCATGAGCCACGAAATCCGCACGCCCATGAACGGCGTCATCGGAATGACCGAGCTGGTCCTGGACGGCAAGCTCGATAGTATCCAGCGGGAGTACCTCGAGGACTCACTGGATTCCGCCCGCTCCCTGCTGCGGATCATCAACGAGATCCTCGACTTCTCGAAGGTCGAGGCCGGCAAGATGGAGATCCATCCCGAGCCGGTGGACATCGATCGCCTGCTGCACTCCGCCCTGAGCGGAGTTCGCCACGGCGCCGAGAACAAGGACCTGGCGCTCGAGTTCGAATGCATCGGGAAACTGCCGAAGCTCGTCGAGGTGGACGGCACCCGCCTGCGGCAGGTGCTCACCAATCTGCTGGGCAACGCCATCAAGTTCACGTCGAAGGGCCGGGTCGTGCTCGAGGTGGCGGTGTCGAAGCTCACCCCGACGAGCTGCCGCCTCTCCTTCGCCGTGACAGACACCGGCCAGGGCATTCCCGAATCGGATCAGGCCAGGATCTTCGACGCCTTCGAACAGGTGGACGGCACCATGACCCGCCGCGCAACGGGCACGGGCCTCGGTCTGCCGATCGCCAACGAGCTGGTGACGCTCATGGGCGGCGAACTCCGCCTGGAGCGGAGCGACGCCGCGGGCTCCCGCTTCGCTTTCGCGATGGACATGAAGACCTGGGCGAGCATGATCGAGGACCAGGAGGAGGCCGAGGACCACACCGAGAAGTTCAACGGACGCGTGCTCCTGGCCGAGGACAATCCGATCAACCGCAAGCTCGCCGTGCGCACCCTGGAGAAGATGGGCGTCGATGTCACGGCCGTCGAGAACGGCAGGGATGCCCTCGATGAACTCGAGCGCAGCGACTACGACATGATTCTGATGGATGTTCAGATGCCCGTGATGGACGGCCTCACCGCCACGCGCCACCTGCGCGAGAGCGAAGCGGCCAGCGGCACGCGCCGGCTCCCGGTGATCGCCCTGACCGCCCACGCGGTGAAGGGCTACCGCAAGCAGTGCCTCGCCGCGGGCATGGACGACTACCTCACCAAGCCCATAGACCGGGACGCCCTGCGCGAGTGCCTCGACCGCTGGCTCCTCGAGCCGTCGACACCGGGCGCCTAGTCCTCCACCTTCGCCACTTTCTCGTCGAAGACCAGACCCTGTTCCGCGATCTCCTTCAGGATCGGCTGGTAGATCGAAGGGTGCGTCGGAATGTGCGCGCCGGTGAGATGCAGCTCGCCGGTGAGCACCAGCTTGGCGGCCAGGGCCGCGGGCAGGCCGACCGTCTTGGCCATGGCGGTGAATCCACCCGGCTCGCCCTCGGCGACCATGGTCGAGGTGATCTTCTCGTTCGGGCGCTCCAGCCCCGGATACTCCACGTCGAGCTCGTGCATCAACACGACGAGATCCTTGAGCTCCGGCGTCAGCGGCAGCTTCCGCTCCATCAGCTCGCTCATCATGGCCGCGGCCGTGTCGCCGGCGCAGCCCGTGGGCTCCTCGGAGAGCAGGCCTAGCCAGCGCATGTTCTCCATGATCTGACCCGTGGGGCTGATCTGCAGGAAACGCGCGATGCGGCTCTCGATCTTCGGCCCCGAGATGTTGAGCGGCAGGAACATCTCCACCACCTCGCGATAGCTCCGCTTCGCGAGATCGGGAATCCGCACGTTCTCGTTGGGCAGGCCCAGCTTGACGATCTGCGCCCAGGTCTCGCTCCAGCCCGGCCAGCGCAGCGTGCCGCGGATCATGGTGGTGACGTGCTCCAGCCCGAAGTGCTGCATGTAGGAGAGCGAGTCGCGGTTGGGATAGGCCTCGAGCACGTCGACGCCCGGCACGTCCACCTGCCAGGTGTGATGGAACACGTGGTGATAGGGCACGATCTTGATCTGACCGTTCTCCATGTACTGGGCGCCGCGCTCGCCGGCCATCACCACGTTGCGGGGGTTCCAGGTGATGACGTAGCGCATCGGGTAGTGCATCGGGTTGTTCGGCGACGAGATGCCGCTGCCGTAGGAGCAGAAGCCGGTGATGCGCCCGCCCTCGCCGCGGATCCTGTGGATGAGGCTCATGGCCGACATGTGGTCGATGCCCGGGTCCAGGCCCAGCTCGCAGAGCAGGAGCACGCCGGCGCGCTGGGCGTCCCGCTCCAGTTCGCGCACGCCCTCGTCGCGATAGGACACCGAGAGCATGTGCTTGCCGTGCTGCACGCAGTCCCAGGCGATGAGGTCGAGGAAGCGCGGAGACATCATGTTGACGACCAGATCGGCCTGCTTGATGAGCCGGTCGCGCAGCTGCGAGTCGTTCACGTCGAAGGGCACGGCGACGCCGCGGGGGTGGCCGTTCACGCGCTCCGCCGCCATCTCGGCGTCGAGGTCGCCCACGGTGACGAACCAGTCGCATTCGACCGCCAGCTCCAGCAGCTTCGAGATGAGGTAGGGGGAGCTCTTGCCTGCGCCGAGAACGAGAACCTGCTTCATCGTCTCACTCCTCGTTGTCCTTGGGTTCCGTGTCGACTCCTGCGGGCGGAACACTGTCCGCGCACCCGCTCAAGTTACATGTTTCGCGAGCTAACGCCAGGATAAATCAGGCTTTAGCTATTCCGCTTCAAATACGATCTGGCGGATCAGGTCGGGCAGCCGCCTCTCGGTCTGCGCGCGCCGATAGATGTCGAGGGTCCAGCTTCCGTAGAAGCCCACGTCCCAGACCCGCGTCTGATCGGTGCGCACCTTCAGGAAGGCCAGGTCCTTGTAGGTGGCGCCCAGGAAGTAGTGCTGGCCCGCTTCGAGATCCAGGGTCAGCTCCACCTCGGGCCGCCGGTTCTCGCGGTCGGCGACCAGCTCTTCCACCTCTTCCTGCTTCGATGCGATGTGGGTCGGCCCTTCGAGGACGAAATGATGCCGACCGGGAGGCAGGTAGACGTAGTTGTCCGGCGAGGCCTGACCGTCGACGCTGACCAGTCTGACGTCGGTGCCGAGTCGATAGCATTCGACGTGGGCGAGCACGCCCACCGAGCGCTGGGGCCCGGGATAAAGATGGTGGTTCTCGCCGCAGCCGGCGAGCACCGCGAGCCCGAGCAGGGCGATGGTGACGAACGCGCGCATCGTGTCTCCCCTCGACCACCGCAAGGTAGCCGTTCCCCTCGCGGAGCGGAAGCTTCTTGTGCGCTAGACGCCCGGAGTCCGGAGCGCTAGACTCCGCCCAGCATTCCACGCTCGCAAGGAGAGGTCCATGACCGCCACCCGCCCGGCGCTGCTCGCGTCCCTGCTTCTGTCCCTGGCGGCTCCGGCCGCCGCCCTGGAAGCCCCCACCCTGATCGATCCCGCCGAGGCCGCGACCCTGCTCGCCGCCGAACCGGCCGAAGCGCTCACCGACGGCGCGAACCGGCTCGTGCTCTTCGATCGCGAGGTGGTGATCGTCGAGGACAGCGGGCTCAGCCACCGGCACCGGCATCGTTTCGTGAAGGTGCTCGAACCGGGCGGCGCCCTGGCCCTGCGCGCCCTGCGTTTCGACTACGACCCGGCCAGCAACACGCTCGAGCTGCGCGGCGTGCGCGTGCATCGCGCCGACTCCACCTTCGTCGACGTGCCGGGCGAGAGCGCCGTCGACGCGGCCCAGCCCACGGGCACCATCAACTGGGGCGCGCGCATGCGCGTGCTGGGCCTGCCGCCGCTCGCGCCCGGCGACGGCGTGGAGACGCTGACCTACAGCAAGGGCTTCCTCATCGCCTACCTGGGCCAGGACGAACCGGAGTTCGAGCCGGTGCCCTCCGCCATTGCCAGGGGCCTGATCGACAGTACCATCACCACGCTCGGCGCCGAGGACGACGAGCGCTACATCCCGCCCATGCGCGGCCACTTCTACGACAAGATCCGCTTCGCCGAGAATCTGCCGCTCTTGGAGAAGCGCTACGCCGTGAGCCTGCCCAAGACCAAACCGCTGCAGTTCAGCAGCTACAACGGCGAGGTGCAGAGCCGGGTGCAGTTCGAGGGGGATCGCCACCGCTACGAGTTCTGGCGCGACGACGTGCCCGCCGTGAATCGCGAACCGCGCATGCCCGACCTGGACGACGTCGCCCCCAAGGTGGTGATGGCCACCACCGAGGACTGGGAGGCCAAGAGCCGCTGGTTCTGGGAAACGAACGAGTGGGTGTTCGACAGCACGCCCGAGATCGACGCCAAGGTGCGCGAGATCTGCGAGGGCCTCGAGTCCGACCAGGAGAAGATCGCCGCCCTCAACCACTGGGTCGCGCAGAACATCCGCTACTTCGGCCTGAGCATGGGCAAGGGCGAGGGCTACACGATCCACCCGAGCGAGATGACCTTCCGCGACCGCTGCGGCGTGTGCAAGGACATCGCCGGCATGCTCGTCACCATGCTCCGCTCGGCCGGCTTCGACACCTTCGGCGCCATGACCATGGCCGGCGCCCGCGTCGAGCAGGTGCCCGCCGACCAGTTCAACCACTGCGTCGTGGCCCTGCGTCACGAGGACGGCAGCTTCCAGATGCTCGATCCCACCTGGGCGCCCTGGAACAACGCCAACTGGAGCCGCTGGGAGGGCGAGCAGAACTACGTCATCGGCACACCCGAGGGCGAGGACCTCATGATCATGCCCTCCTTCCCGCCCACCGACAACCTGCTCGCGGTAGAGAGCCGCGTCCACCTGCTCGAAGATGGCACCCTCGAGGGCACGCTCCGCTTCGAGGGCAAGGGCATCGCCGACGGCCGCCTCCGCGGCATCCCCGCGAACCGGCCGGCCCGCGACATCCGACCCTACCTCGAGGGCTGGCTCGGTGAGCTCTCGCCGCGGGTCGAGCTGAGCGAGATCCTGTTCAGCGACCACCGCGACTTCACCCGCGACACCACGCTGCGCCTCGTCTACCGCATCCCCGGCTGGGCCCTGGACCTCGGCGGCGAGTTCGAGCTGCTCTCGCCCGGCCTCTCCCTGCTGGCGCACAACGGCGCGCTCTCGCGCCTGGTCGCCGTGCCGGACGGCGATGCGCGCGAGCATCCGCTCTTTCTATGGGCCGGCCAGCGCATCGAGCTGGACGAGGAGCTGCAGCTCCCCCGCGGCCTCGACTGGGAGGAGCCCGAGGCGATCGCGCTCACCGAATCCCAGGGCACCTTCACCTGCGACTGGAAGCACCAGGGCCGCAAGCTCACGATGACCGCCGCCATGCAGGTGAACCAGCGCACCATTCCCGCCGACGATTTCCCCGGCCTGCGCCGAATCGCCGACGCCATCGAGGAACGCGCCGACGAAACCCTGCACGCCACCCGCTAGGAAGGTGAGATCATGAAACGCACGCTTGCCATCACCCTGCTGCTCCTGGCCACCGTCGCCGGCGCGGCGCCCCTCGATCTCGCCGACGTCCGCACCCGCGTCGCCAACGCCCCCGACCCCGTGGCCGGAGACGAGGGGCTCGTGCTGTTCGAGGGCCGCTACTACACGCACGAGGACGGCCTCACCACCCTGCGCGTCCAGCGCCTCACCCGCGTGGACAGCGAGTGGGCGCTCGAACGCGTGAGCGACCCGCGCATTCGCTTCGACGCGTCGCGCCAGCGGCTGGACGTCACCACCTGCCGCAGCTACCTGCCCGACGGCGGCTTCGTCGACTCGCCCGTGAACGCCTTCAACGAGGTCACCCCCGGCGCGCTCACGCTCGCGGTGGATTTCCTCGACATCAAGGAGCTGGTGGTCACGCACACGGGTCTCGTCCCCGGCGCGATCTTGTGGCTCGACTACACCCTGCGGGACATCGCGCCCGCCGGGCTGCCGGCCGGCCACTTGATTTTCCCCCATGGGGATTTTCCCGTGCTCGAGATGGAGATCGTCGCCGAGGGGCTGTACGGCGAGACCGTGAATCCCGAGGGCGGGCTGCATGCGTTGCCGGAGGGTGAGGGCACGTGGCGGTTTCGGGAGCTGCCGGCTGCGCCGGGGGTCGTGCACCGGCGCGGGGATCAGCTGCCGCACGTGGTGCTGTCGCCGCGTGATGGCTGGGAGGACGTGCTCCAGGCTCTCGGGGAAAGCCTGGAGGCGGCCCTCACCGACACGACGGGCCTCGACGCATGGCTCGGCCGCCTCGACACGCAGCCCCCATTCGTCAGTGAGCGCGAGGCCATGGAGGCCTGGCTCGACGGAATCGAGAGCGACACCGCCCTCCTCCGTCTTGACGAGTGGCACTGGCGACGTGCGCCGCGAAGCGTGGCGCGGGTGCTGGAGACATCCCTCGCCACGCCGCTGGAGCGGATCGCGTTACTCAGTGCTGCCATGGGGACACAGGAGCTCACCGAGCACTGGATGTTCCCCGCGCGATGGCGGCAGACCGGTCGCCTCCTGGCCAGCGCCGCTTTGGAAAACCCGCTCATCCTCGTCTCGCGAACCGAAGATGGACCATGCTATCTAGCCCCTTGCACCAATCGCATCTCGAAGGGAGAGCAGCTCACGCTCCACGGATCGTTCATGATCGGCCCCGAAAACCGCCGCCCTGATCGGGTCCCGGCCCATGGCGATCCAGGTATCCACATCGTGCGCCTCAAACTACATTGGGATCTGCCGGGAAACACCTGGCGACTTGCCGGCGGCCTGAGCATCCCGGAACGCTTGCGCGTGAACCTGGAGGCCCCCGAGACCTATCTCCGAGACTGGCTGAGCAAGGACAGCACCCAAGTCGACGAACTTCGTCTGATCCGCGGGATCAAGCAGTTCGAAGCAGGTGGAGAACGGCCCATGCCCACCACTGACGATGAGGGCCTTACGCGCATCGAGCTTTCGACTCCAGCCGTCTCGCTTGCCGAACTACTTCCCGCGGGCATGAATCGCAGCCACTCCGGATCCCAAACGATCCACTACCCACGACAAGCCGCATACTACAGGCTCACCTGGATCCTCGATCTGCCGGAGGACATCGAACCACTCTCCGTCACGTCCATCGGCGCCACGTGCCCTGGCGGCAGCTTCACATGCAGCCGGGAGCTCGAAGGCAACCGCCTCACGATTCACTACGACCTCGAGCACGATGGCTCTCCGGTATCCCCCGCCGACTACCCCGCCTACCGCGACTTCGTCAACGCCGCCCTGGACCCCGCGGCGACGCGCGTGATCCTGCGCCCGCGTGAGGAGGGCTGAAGCCGGTCTCGTGCACGAGGCGATGACAGGCCGAACACAGCGTGACGAGATTCGCCGGCTCGTTCGTGCCGCCCCGCGCGCGCGGCACGCGGTGGTGCACCTCGAGAAACCGTGTGCGACCGCAACCCGGCATGGCGCAGCGGTGGCCGTCGCGGGCCAGCACGGCGCGCCGTTTCGATCGTGGGATCGAGGCCCGATTGGGTTCACCTTCCCGATGCTCCCTGCAGTCGCAGGCTGCCTGTTCGGTGGCGGCAGTCGGCAGCGGATCACCGCTCGGCAGCTTCGCCCTTCCGCACTCTTCACAGCGGTAAATGACGATTTGATGAGGACTTCCAGAGTCCCAACGTGTGGACTCGCCATCGGCAAGCACGGTCAGAGCAGCAACGAGCAGTTCCTCACGTGAGCGTGAATCGCCCGACTTACGCAGCCTTTCCGTTGCGGCTGTGTATTTTACCTCCTGTTCGGGAGTCAGCGAAAAGCTTCGAGAAACACGGCGGTCCGGCATCAGTGGCCGTGCTCCCAGAAGCTCGCCCTGGCCGTCGGGCTCTTTCCGCCGCGCTCGAACCTCTCGATCGAGCTCTCGCACACTCGATCGCTTCGCCAGCTCCACCCACTTCCGATCCGAACGTTTCGTAGCAACTCCGGCCACGGCCCGCGCTTTCGTCCATGGGAGCTCGCCGCTTTCCACCGCGTCGCGCAAAGCAGGCAACTCCTTTATCGAATCGGCCAAGCGCAAGAACTCGTAGGCCTTCGTTCGAGAGAAGCCCAATTCCGCCATCGCATAGGCCACGACGTCGGAGTACCCCAGCTCCCGATACAGCTTCCGCTCGCGTATCTCCGCGAAGATCAGCACCGCGCTCTTCTCCGCGCGGCGCAGTTCCGACAGTGCCGCGAGCAACCGTTCGTGCAGCTCGCGAGCTCCAGATTGTCCAACCATGATCAACCCCGGGAATCGAGAACGGGAGGCCTCGAGGGGACCGCCATCATACTATACACATGAATCCCGCGCAACCCCAATCATCCAAGATTTCCTCCGGGATCCCCGCGTAAGTCCCGCAATAACTTCAGAAAACTTGCTCAAAGCTCGATAACACACCTTGAAGGTCCGAAACGCCTGCCTATATTGCCTGTGAAAATTTTCTCAAGTGCGGAGCCGCAGAGCCCCCGCAGGAGGACCCTGATGCAGAACGAACAGAAAACCATGAATCGCTGGCTCGTGGTGGTCGGCGCGCTCGTCATCCAGCTCTGCCTGGGCGCCATCTATGCCTGGAGCGTGTTCACGCCCAAGCTCAAGGCGGCCGTGGCGGACGGCGGCTTCGGCTTCAGCGCCACGCAGACCCAGGTGGTCTTCGCGGTGGGCCTGGCGACCTTCGGCGTCAGCATGGTGCTCGCCGGGCGCCTGCAGGCGAAGATCGGTCCGCGCAAGGTGGCGCTGGCCGGCGGTGTCCTGCTGGGCCTGGGCTACATCCTCGCGAAATTCTTCGGCACGACCATCATCGGTCAGGTCGTCTGCATCGGCCTGATCGGCGGCACGGGCATCGGCTTCGCCTACGTCTGCCCCATCGCCGTCGGCATCAAGTGGTTCCCCGACAAGAAGGGCCTCATCACCGGCCTCGCCGTGGCGGGCTTCGGCTTCGGCGCGCTCATCTGGATCAAGCTGGCGGGCGCCTGGGGCGGCCTCATCGAGTCGATGGGCATCCTCAACGTCTTCGGCCTCTACGGCGTCATCTTCCTGGTGGCGGTGAGCCTCGGCAGCATCGTCATGGTGAACCCGCCCGCGGGCTACAAGCCGGCCGGCTGGAATCCGCCGGAGCCCAAGGTCGAAGGCAACAAGGTCACGGGCCAGCTCAACATGCTGCCCGACCAGATGCTCAAGACCCCCCAGTTCTACATGCTCTGGACGATCTTCATCTTCAGCGGCATGGCGGGCCTGATGACCATCGGCATCATCAAGCTCTTCGGCATCGACGCCCTCCAGGGCGGCGGCATGAGCGCCGCCGAGGCCAGCGCCACCGCGGGCACGGCCATGGCGGTGTTCTACTCCCTGGCCAACGGCATCGGCCGTATCGCCTGGGGCGCCATGAGCGACAAGCTCGGCCGCAAGCGCTCGATCTTCATCATGACCGCCAGCCAGGGCGTCATGATGATCCTGTTCTTCTGGATGGGCAGCACGCCCGCCCTGCTGTTCCTGGGCGCGACCATCATCGGCTTCAACTTCGGCGGCAACTTCGCGCTGTTCCCCACCGCGACCGCCGACTTCTTCGGCACGGCCCACGTGGGTCAGAACTACGGCTGGATGTTCACCGCCTACGGCGTCGGCGGCATCGTCGGTCCGATCATGGCGGGCGCCTTCCGCGACAGCGGCAGCTGGCTGCCGGCCTTCCTGATCAGCGGCGTGCTCTGCCTCGTTGCGGCGGGCATCGCCCTGAGCCTGCGGCCGCCCAAGCCGGTCACCGTCAACGTGCCCGAGCTGGACCCCCAGCTCAGCGCTGAGCCCGCGGGCAGCAAGTAGCAAACGATCCGATCTTCATGTCAGACGAATCAGAGGGGAGCCGAAAGGCTCCCCTTTTTCATGGCGCTTCGGGAATCTCCGTCCACTGGCTGAACTCGAGACGTGTGGAGATCTTCTTGTGGAAGAGCAGGACGATCTTCACCTCGAGGTCCATCGTCATGTTGCGCGGGAAATCCCAATCCTCGAGATCCATGAGATCGGCCTTCATGCGCATCCGCTTCAGACCGAAACGCCGCTTGGAGGGCTCCAGATCGACGGCGCGCAGGGCGCCGCTGGCCGGGTCGACCCAGAGCTTGCCCTTCCAGAACTCGTGCGCGCGCTTGCGCGGCCGCAGCTCGAACTCGGCGAGACGGCGACCCTCGCGCTCGGACCAGCCCTCGAAGCGAAACTCGTAATCGCCCTCGTGCTCGGGCGAGAAGAAGTCGAACTCCACCTCGACGCCGCCCTCCTTGCGCTCCTCCTCCTCGTCGGACTCCTCCTTCTCGGCCGGCTCCTCCTCGTCGCTGAAGATGAGCTCGACCTCCTCGCTCACGGTCTCGGTGGAGTCGGCCGTCCACTGGATGAAGGTCTCACGAGATCGCTCCTCGTGCTCCAGCTCGTCGTCTCCGTTTCGCACGCAGGTGTGCGACTCCACGACGTAGCTGAAGGGGCTGAAGGTCTTCTCGGCGGCGCGGGCGCGGGCGCGGGCCAGGATCGCATCGGCCTCCTGATCGGCGCAGAACGCCTGGACGGGAATCAGCAGCGCGATGAACGGAAGCCAGAGTCTGCGGGTCATGGTTCCTCCTCGGGTAGCGCGAGTATGCTTCGCCGGCCACGGGCGGCGCAATCGGCCTTTCGCATTCGGGGCGCGGATCGCCTACACTTAAGGGGTGTCCAACCCGGGAGTTCCCGTGCGCGAATTGATTGCCCTGCTCATCCTCCTCGCCGCCCTGCCGGCAGGCGCCACCCAGTACCGCTACGTGGCCGGCGCCGCCGACGTGCCCGACGGCGCCCCCAGCTTCTCCCCCGACGGCGCGAAGGTGGCCTTCTCCTCGCCCATGCTCGGCGACAACGAGTGGGAGATCTGGATCGTGGACAACGACGGCGAGAACCTCACCAACTTCACGAACAGCCCGGGCATCGACATCTACGCCAACTGGAGCCCCGCGGGCCCCTGGATCGTGTTCACGTCCCGCCGCGACAACGGCCACGGGGTGGACGACATGGATCTCTGGATCCAGTCCACCGACGCCGACTCCCTGCGCAACCTCACCACCCACGACGGCTACGACAACTTCGCCGCCATTGATCCCACGGGCACACTGGTGGCCTTTACGAGCGACCGCGGCGGCGAGAAGGAGATCTGGCTGATGCCCCTGGACGGCTCCGCGCCCGCCACGCGCCTCAGCGACGGCCCCATCGACTGCCTCCACGCCTGCTGGAGCCCCGACGGCCTGTGGGTGGCCTTCGACGGCCGCGAGCCCGGCGACTTCACCCACACCTATCTGTACCGCGTGCCGGCCGCCGGCGGCGCCACCGAGCGCATCGAGACCGGCCTGCAGGTGTCGGGCGACCCCGGCTGGTCGCCCGACGGCCGCTACCTGGCCTTCGCCGGCGGCGACCACACCATCGACTGGGACCTCTGGGCCTGGGACTTCGAGGCGCGCTCCCTCGTGCAGATCACCGACACGCGCTTCCCCGAGCAGTCCCCGGTCTGGAACTCGGCCGGCACCGAGATCGTCTACGCCGCCCTGCCCCAAGGGCACAAGGACGTCTGGTTGGCCTACGAACTCGATATCGTCGCCGTGGCCCCCACTTCCATGAGCCGCGTCCGCAGCCTCTTCCGCTGACGATTCCGCGATCCGCCCCTTGACGGACGCGCCGGCCCATGTTATTGTCTAACTGTTCAATTAAAACAAATGGTTAAACAGGGCGGCGCCCTTTGACCGAAGCCACCCGACGTCTGCTGCTCGACGCCGGCCGCCGGCACTTCGCCCGGCATGGCCTGGAGGGTGCGCGCGTGGACGCCATCGCCGGAGAGGCCGGGGTCAACAAGGCCCTGATCAACTACCACTTCCGCGGCAAGCGGGGCCTCTACGAGGCGGTGATGGCCGAGGCGAGAGAGACGGCGGAGGCGGCGCTCGCCGAGAGGCTCGGCGCGGCGGCGGGTCTGGAGCTCTGGCCGGCCGCCCTCGCGGCCCTGCTGGAGGAGCAGCCCGAGCTCGCCCGCCTGATCCTGGGCGAGCTGATCCGGACGCCCCAGGCGCCGCTGCCCGGGGAGCCGCTGCTGGCGGAGCGCGGCGACGAGGCCGCTCCCCTGCTGCGCCTGATGCTGGGGAACGCGCTCCTGAGCCACCTGGGCGACGCCGACGCGAAGGGCGCGGCCCTGCTGGAGAGCCTGCTCCGCCGCTGAGACATTCGAGGATCGCCGACGCAGGAGGGTGAGAGCTACTGCGGCGGTCCTCCCCTACTGGAGCCGACGTCCACCCGGGCGTCGGCTCCGTCTTTGTCGACCTCGTTGTCCGCTGGGCTTGACCCGAAGCGCCACCCTGGTATCATTATCGGTGCATCAAGTCGGCAATCCCTGGGGGAAGCCGTCCCGATCGGGTGCCTGACCATGGCGCCCTTCCTTTTTGCCTCCGGAGCACGCAGCATGGGCCACATCATCGGAATCCGCCGTGAGGACAAGAACCGCTGGGAGCGTCGCGTTCCGCTGGTTCCCTCCGACATCGGTCGCCTCACGCGGGACCACGGCGTCGAGTTCATCGTCCAGCCCTCGCCGATCCGCATCTACAAGGACGGGCACTTCTCGGGCGTCGGCTGCGAGATGAACGAAGACCTGCACCGCGCCGGCGTGGTGTTCGCCGTGAAGGAGATCCCGATGGATCTCCTCGAGGAAGACCGGGCCTATGTGATGTTCGCCCACGTCATCAAGGGGCAGGCCTACAACATGTCCCTGCTCCAGCGCCTGCTCGACCTGAACTGCACGCTCATCGACTACGAGCGGATCGCCGACGACCAGGGCCGCCGCCTCGTGTTCTTCGGCAAGCAGGCCGGGCAGGCCGGCATGATCGAGACCCTGCGCGCGCTCGATCACCGCCTGCGCTGGGAGAACTACTCCTCCCCCTTCGCCGGCGTGAAGCAGGCCTACGAGTACAGCGACCTCGACCACGCCAAGAGCGAGCTGCGCGAGATCGGCCTGTCCGTGCGGGCCGGCATCGACCCCGACCTCGCGCCGCTGATCACCGGCTTCGCCGGCTACGGCAACGTGAGCCAGGGCGCCCAGGAGATCTTCGACCTGTTCCCCCACGAACAGATCGCCCCCGACGAACTGGCCGCGCTCTACGAGCACAAGTCCCCGCCGCGGGATCGCCTGTTCAAGGTGGTGTTCAAGGAGGAGGATCTCGTCCACCCGCCCGCCGGCGAGGAGTTCGAGCTCCAGGACTACTACGCCAGCCCCGAGCGCTACCGGGGACGCTTCTTCGACTACCTCCCCCACCTCACCGCCCTGGTGAACTGCATCTACTGGACCGAGCGCTACCCTCACCTCATCACCAAGCAGCAAGCCCGCGAGCTCTGGAGCTCCGGTCAGCGCACGCTGCGCGTGATCGGCGACATCAGCTGCGACATCGACGGTTCGGTGGAGTTCACCCACAAGGCCACGGAGCCCGACACGCCCTGCTACGTGTTCGACCCCATCACCGGCGGCTTCAAGGACAGCGTCGAGGGGCGCGGCATCGTGGTGATGGCCGTCGACAACCTGCCCTGCGAGCTGCCCAGGAACGCGTCCGACCACTTCAGCGCGGCCCTGGCGGACTACGTTCCGCACCTGGCCGACACCGACTTCAGTCTTCCCCTCGACGAGCTCCCCCTGCCAGGCGATCTAAAGCGAGCTATCATTACTCACGGGGGAAAGCTGACGCCCGACTACCGCTACCTGGAGGAGTTCCTCCCTGGCGGTTGACGGCGCCCGGGAGATTCCCGGATCCATGCGGCCCCCCGAGCGAGGAGGGATCGCATGACCGAGGATTCGGACAACCATCGCAAGCAGGTGCTCGTCCTGGGCGCCGGTCTGGTCACCCGACCACTCGTGGAGTACCTCCTCAAGGAACCTGACTTCGAGCTGACGGTGGCCACGCGCACCGTCGGCAAGGCCGAGAAAATGATCGACGGCCACCCCCGCGGCCGCGCCCTCACCCTGAACGTCGACGACGAAAACGCCCTGGCCAAGCTCATCGACGGCTGCGACCTGGTGATCAGCGTGGTGCCCTACCACCACCACGCGAAGGTGGCAAGCCTGGCCATCGCGCGCGGCAAGCCGGTGGTGACCACCTCCTACGTGAGCCCCGAGATGCGAGCGCTGAACGGCGCGGCCCGCAAGGCCGGCGTCCTGGTGCTGAACGAGATCGGCCTCGACCCCGGCATCGATCACATGTCGGCCATGCGGATCATCCACGACGTGGAGCGGCGCGGCGGCAAGGTGACGGGCTTCGTCTCCAACTGCGGCGGCCTGCCGGCGCCGGAGGCCGACACCAACCCCTGGGGCTACAAGTTCTCCTGGAGCCCGCACGGCGTCGTGATGGCCGGACGCAATCCCGCCCGCTATCTCTGGGATGGGGAGCCGCGCGACGTGCCCGGTCCTCAACTATTCGCCGACGTGAAGCACGTGGAGGTGGAGGGTCTCGGCAACTTCGAGGTGTACCCCAACCGCGACAGCATGGGCTACCGGGAGCTCTACGGGCTATCGGACACGCGGACGCTGTTCCGAGGCACCTTCCGCAACCTCGGCCACTGCGACACGTGGAAGGCGCTGGTGGACTGCGGGTGGCTCGACCTGGAACTGCGCGAGGTGGCGGGCTACAGCTACGGCCGTTTCTTCTGCCAGCTCCTGGGCTGCGAGCGCAACGAACCCACGCGCGACCGCGTCGCGAACTACCTCTCCCTGGCGCCCGAGGCGGATCTTCTCGAGCGCATGGAGTGGCTCGGGCTCTTCGGCGACGAACCGATCCCGGGACCGGCTCGACAGAGCCCCCTGGACGTGCTCGCCGACCGCCTGCTCCTCGAGCTGCCCTATGAAGAAGGGGAGCGGGACATGATCCTGCTCCAGCACCGTTTCAAGGTGGAGTACCGGGAGGGCGGCCGGGGGGAGATCGTCTCCACGCTGGTGGACTTCGGCGTGCCGAACGGCGACTCCAGTATGTCCCGCACGGTGAGCCTGCCGGCGGCCATCGCCGCACGGCTCATCCTGCGCGGGGAGATCGCCGACGCGGGCGTTCACATTCCGGTGAAGCCGAGCATCTACGGACCGGTGCTCGACGAGCTGGAGGGATTGGGCATTGCTTTCAAGGAGACCGTAACCTCCTGAGGCTCTGCAGGCAGGAATGGCGAAGCCCCCGTCGGCCATGGCGGGGGCTTTGTCGGAGAGGCGGCTCGAAGTCCGGGTGCTTACTTGAGGAGCATCAGCTTCGAGGTTTGAGGTGCTATTCCCTCGCCGGTCAGGCGGACCAGGTAGAGTCCCGAGGAGAGCTGGCGGCCCTGATCGTCCCGGCCGTCCCAGGTCACCGTGTGGCTGCCCACGGGATAGCGATCGTCGGCGAGAATCCGGACCTGGCGTCCGGAGGGATCCACCACGGTCAGGCGCAGGCGGCGCTCGGAATCGCTGTCGAAGCGGAGGGTGGTGCTGGGATTGAAGGGGTTGGGATAGGCCGGCGCCAGCAGGACGGGCAGGGGCGCGGGCTCGGTGTCGGTGGCCACCAGGAAGCGGAGAATCGGGCTGGCATTGTCCCAGCCGTTGATCACCACGGGCTCGGCGTTGTCGAGCATGCCGAACCAGCCGTCCACGTTCGCCTGGGTCGTCGCGGGCGTGAAGGAGCGAATCGTGTAGTCGATCGCCAGCACTTCGCCGGCGCCGATGGCGGTTCGCATGTTCATGCTGCTGGGGTCGTCGAGGATCCAGCGATGCGCGAGATAGCCGGGCATCACGGCGTCGGCCTCCGACTCGTAGGTGAACGCGATCGGCGAACCGGCCAGGGTAACGCGGATCGGCACGACCTCGATCCAGTCGGGGAACTGCTCGGAGTAGTAGAAGCCGGAGATCGACACCGCTTCCGAGCTGATGAACTCCGCACGAATCGGCGCCGAGTACCCCACATTGATATACCCCGTCGGGAACGTTCGCGTGAACTCCACGTCGAGATCCTGGGGGAAGGTGTAGGCGTGGGCTTGCGAAGCGAGTAGCAACGCGACCACGAGTAGGCGAAGACGATTCACGATGCAGCCCTGAGGACCTTGGTCCGGTGAAAACCCTGGATGTATATTTGTAGAAAAACCGCGACTCCTGACAGAGTCCCGGACTCCCATGGCACGTTGCAAAGGCTTGGCCCCTCTGAACGGCCGAACGGGTCGTAGTATAACACAAGCCCAACGGCTTCCCCAGGGTTTCCCGAAGATTTCCCGGTTAGCGTCGGCAACGAGGTATAACGGACCCCCTTCTCGGCGAAGGGGGTCCTAACCACTGATTTCCATGGAGTTATCGCCCAGATCGCTGGGCGGCGCAGGCCGCGGGCAGGTAGCACTGCCGCAGATAGTCCCGCACCATCCGGTTGGCGCTGAAGCGCCAGGACAGCGTGGCGATGCTGCTCTTCATCATCTCGACCCAGCCCAGGGGAATGCCGCCGTCACTGCGATCGAAGTAGAGGGGCAGCACCTCCTCCTCCAGGATACGGAAGAGGGACTCCCGATCGCGGGCGTCCTGGATCTCCGGATCGTTGTGATGACTCTTGTTGCCGATGGCGAAGCCGTTGGTGCCGTCGTAGCCCTCGGCCCACCAGCCGTCGAGAATCGACAGGTTGATGCCGCCGTTCATCACGACCTTCATTCCGCTCGTACCGCTGGCCTCCAGGGGCCGGCGCGGCGTGTTGAGCCACACGTCGACGCCCTGCACCATGTGCCGCGCCACGTTGATGTCGTAGTCCTCGAGAATCACGATGCGGCCCTTGAAGGGCTCCTCCTGGCTCAGCTTGAACAGGCGCTGCAGCTTGCCCTTGCCCGGCTCGTCGGCGGGGTGCGCCTTGCCCGCGAAGACGAACTGCACGGGGCGATCTTCGTCGGAGATCAGCCTGGCGAGGCGGTCCATGTCGTCGAGCAGCAGATCGGCGCGCTTGTAGGTGGCGAAGCGGCGGGCGAAGCCGATGGTGAGCGCGCGCGTGGAAAGCACGCGGCTGGCATCGGCCACGGCCATCTTGCCCTCCTTGCGCCGGGTCACCTGCGCCACGATACGCCGACGCGCGAAACCCACCAGCCGCGACTTGAGCAGCTGATGCGCCTCCCACAGCTCGCTGGCGTTGAGCTTGTCGATGCGCCGCCAGGTCTCCGGCTCGTGGATCCGCTCGCGCCATTCGGCGCCGATGCGCTGCTCGAAGAGCTTCGCCATGGAGGGCGCGATCCAGGTGGGCACGTGCACGCCGTTGGTGATGTGCCCGATCGGCACCTGGCGCTCCTCGTGCGCGGGCCAGAGCTTCTGCCACATCTTGCGGCTCACTCGCCCGTGCAGGCCGGAGACGCCGTTGGCGTAGTCGGCCGAACGCAGCGCGAGCGTGGTCATGCAGAACTCCTCGGGAGAGCCGGGACGCACCTGGCCGATATGCATGACGTTGTCCAGGGTCTTGCCCATGCGGGCGGCCAGGGGCGAGAGCGCCTCCTCCACGAGCTCGCGGCCGAAGCGGTCGTGTCCAGCCTCCACGGGCGTGTGGGTGGTGAACACGGTCATGCGCGCCACCTCGGTGCGGGCCTCCTCCCAGCTCATGCCGTCGCGTTCCATGAAACGGCGGGTCTGCTCGAGCAGGGCGAAGGAGCTGTGGCCTTCATTGAGATGGAGCACGCCGGGCTCGATGCCCAGGGCGCCCAGCGCGCGCAGGCCGCCGACGCCGAGCAGCATCTCCTGACGGATCCGCATGCGGCGATCGCCGCCGTAGAGGGTCTCGGTAAGGTGGCGATTCTCCTCGCTGTTCTCCTCGACGTTGCTGTCGAGGAGCAGGAGCGTGCAGCGCCCCACCTTCGCGCGCCAGAGCTGCGCGTGAAGCAGCTCGTCGCGGGTCTCCACCGCGATCTTCACCTGCTTGCCCTCGTCGTCGAGCACGCGCGACATCGGCAGCTGGTCGACGTCGGACTGCCCGTAGGCCTCCTGCTGCCAGCCCTCCTTGTCCAGGTGCTGGCGGAAGTAGCCGTGAAAGTAGAACAGGCCCACGCCGATCAGCGGCACGCCGAGGTCGGACGCGCTCTTGAGATGATCGCCGGCGAGGATACCCAGACCGCCCGAGTAGATGGGCAGGGATTCGTGCAGGCCGAACTCGGCGCTGAAATAGGCGACCGGCTGGGCCTGCAGGCTGCCGGGACCGCCGAGATCCTTGAGCCCGGGCGACTCCATATACTCCTCGAGGCGATGCAAGGCGTAGTTCACGCGGCTGTCGATCGCCATCTCCTCGGCGCGGGGCATCAGCTCCCAGTCCTCGAAGTGCTCGAGGAAGGCCAGGGGGTTGTGATGGGTGCCGCGCCAGCGGGTGGGATTGAGATCCCGATAGATGGCGATGACCTCGGGGTGCCAGGTCCACCAGAGGTTCCGGGAGAGCTTCCGTAGTTTATCGATGGTCGTGGTCATGTTTCGCCGCCCGGAACGCACGCTCAAACCATGTGGAGCGTGCCGGATAGGAGTGATTCACCTCGGTGACGGGGAAAAAACTGCCGCCCCGAATCGGTACTCAACGCGAAAGAGCCCGCAGGCTAGCGCAGAAGCACGATTCGGACGACCGGTTTCTCCTCGTTTCGATCGGTTTCCAGTCGTGCAAAGTAGATGCCGCTTGCGGCGTTTTCGCCCGCATCGTTCCGACCGTCCCAGGTCAGCTCGCCGCTGGTCTCGCCGATCTCGTCGCCCTCGGCCAGCGTGCGCACGAGGCGGCCCGACACGTCGAAGATCTTCAGGGTCGCGCAGCCGGTGCAGGGCAGCTCGAAGGCCAGCGTGGTCACGCTTCTCGTGCCGGCGCCGGCGACGAAGGGATTCGGGTAGTTCTGCGTCAGCCGCACGCGCTTGGGCGCCGGCGGAATTTCCTCCACGATGCCCGTGAGGTCGCCGTTCATCGCGATGGCGTAGCCCTGCGGGCCCATGGGCACGGCCGCGGCGCGAACGCGGATCGTCCAGGCCCCGGGCGTGGGATTCTTCACGATGATCCGCTCGACCGTGTTCACCGGATCGGCCGCGCCGCCCGTCATGGACTCCTCGGCCACCGTGTCGAACACGTTGCCCAGGAAGAGGCCGCCGGGGCCCTCGAGGCTCAGGTCGATGTCGTTCACCACCGGTTCGGCGGCCAGCAGCTCACCGGGGAAATCCGTGAAGGCCAGGGTGATGGCCAGGGGCTCGTCCGCCGACTGCACCTCGAAGTGGTACAGGTACTCCTCGCCGGTCTCCATGCCCGCGGCGTTGCGCAGTTCGGCGATCCAGAGCTCGCGGCTGTCGCCATCGAAGTAGAGGGCTTCGTCAAGAAGCAGACGGCCCCAGCCCTCGAGGTCGTTGGGGTAACCGGAGGCGATCTCGGGAGGGTAGTTGTAGTAGTTAGTCGTGCTGTCCATGGGCAGGGTGCTGTTGAGCATCAGGGCCTTCAGCAGGGCGCCGCTCGGTGTGAGCGCGTTCTCCGGGTCGGCCGCGCCGCCGGGCCAGAAGCCCTCGGTCAGGTACTGGCGCACGAGCGTGGCTCCCGCCGCGATGGTCGGGCAGGCCATGGAGGTGCCGCTCGAAGGACGCGTGGCGCAGGCCGACAGGTAGCCCGCCGAGTAGATGCTCGCGCCGGGCGCATAGATCTCCGGCTTACGACGACCGTCGTCGGTGGGGCCGAGACCGCCGTAGCGATGCTCGTTGGGACCCTTGTACCCGCCGCCCACGTAGCCGTGGGTCCAGCTGGCGCCCACCGCCAGCACGTTCTTCGCATTCTCGGGCGCGCGCAGCGTGGACTTGTTGGTGGCGGCGAACACCACCAGGTTCTCCTCGCGATCGCGGCTGAAGAGATCGATGGAGCGGCTCAGCAGGATATAGCGGGTCTCGGGATCGCTGTAGGTGCCCTCGATGACATCGACTCCGTAGGAGTTGCTGTGCACGCGGGCGCCGGCGTCGGCATGCAGGCCGAAGTCGACATAGGGGTCGAAAGCGTAGACGTTGCTGTAACTGGAGTGGGCCAGGCGCGCCGCCCAGGCCAGACCGCGGGCGGTCTCCCCCATGCCCGCGTCGATCGGAACGGCGTCGCCGGCCAGAGTTCCCGCGGTGTGGGTGCCATGCGAGGGATAACCGGTGCCCGGATGCTCGCCGTGGAACGCGAGCTTGCGATGGTCGGGTCCCGGCGGGTCGCCCTCGGGGTCGGCGAAGAAGCAGACGGTGGGCTCGATGTCGGAGTCGATGTGCCCGATCACCTGACCCTCGCCGTGAATACCCCGCTCCCAGACCGGACGGCAGATCCATTCGGGATCCGCGCAATCCGCGCCGCTCTGGACGATCCAGCTCACCCGGTCGTTGCGCTCCACGATCGGCCCCGTGCTCTCGAGCCAGAGCAGGCCGGGCAGGCTCGCGAGCTCTTCGAGTAGCTCGGGCAGCAGCGCCGGCCGCGCCCGCAGCCAGAGCAGTGGGCGGTCGCCCTGGGTCGAGTGGTTCACCAGCTCGGCGCCGAGGGCGAGGGCCTCGTCCGCGCGGCGCAGCGCCGGTTCGCCGGGCGCGAAGCAGAGGGCCAGGGTCAGGGGCCTGTCCGGATCACGGTCGCCGGCGGCCAGCAGGCGCGGCGCGAGGCGCCACTCGGGTCGGTACGGAGTGAAGATGTCCACGCCCGGCAGCGTCGAGAACTCGGCCTCGCGGCCGGCGGGCACGCGCAGCAGGTAGCCGTTCACGGGCAGGTAACCCATGATCTCTCCGCCCAGCGACTCGATACGGGTGCGCACGGCGAGGCCGAGGGCGCGGTCGAAGCGGATCAGGTGCAGGTCGTCGGCGGCCTCGCGCCCGAAGCGGGCGGGCGGCGGAGTCTCTTCCGCCAGTAGCGT
Organism: uncultured bacterium; assembly: GCA_964399495.1. GTDB lineage: Bacteria > Krumholzibacteriota > Krumholzibacteriia > JACNKJ01 > JACNKJ01 > CAYNQX01. Next base: position 560 of record CAYNQX010000046.1, on the reverse strand, counting down.
CGCGCCGCGCAGATGAAGCGCGTCCGGGGACAGCGCGAAGGCGGGCAGGGCCAGGGTCAGAAGAGCCAGGACGGCGATGAGGTGTCGGGCGTGTCGTGTCACGGCGGTCTCCCTACTGGCCCGTGGCCTTGAAGAAGCTGATCAGGTTGCCCTCGGGATCCCGAACGTGCAGGAAGAAGGCGGCCTCGGTGAGCTCCTCCTTGAACACCTCCACGCCCCGCACGGCCAGCACCGAGCGCAGCGTGATGGGGTCGTCGATCTCCACGTCGAGGAAGGTGGAACTGCCCGTGGGCGCGTCCCAGGTGTCGGGCAGGGTCACGACGAGGCCCAGGGTCAGGCCGCCCGTGTCCAGGTAGCAGAAATTGGGACCCTCCTCGGTGACTTCCCAGCCGAGAACGCGGGTGTAGAAGGTTTTCATCTTCTTCAGGTTCTTGCAGCGATAGGTGACGCTGACGGCTCGCATGGCGCTCCTCGTGTCGATGATGTCCGGCTTGGCCTCGCAAGGCTCGGTAGGGAGGAGTCAAGCGGGGGACGGGGGCGAAGTCAAGCCTCTCGTTGGG
>CAYNQX010000045.1:0-24789 GCA_964399495.1 uncultured bacterium | reverse complement strand
CCGGCCAACAGTCCCTGCGGCTCGCTCGTGGGCGCATTCCCAGCAGGCTGCGGCACGACGAGCACCGAAGCGCGAAGCTGGAGCAGCATCAAGGCCCTCTATTGAGCGACGGCAACGTGACCGTAGCGGATTTCGGGGCCTTCGCATCCTGGTACGACGGGTGTTATTGCTTGCCCTGAACGACCTTACGGGAACAATCCTTGCCTATCGGACTTGAACCGGGCTCCATCTCCCATTAGAATACCCCGACGTACGCCAGCCCAAACCCCGCAAGGGACTATGCCGAAAGCACTTCGCATTTCGATCACCTCCTTTCTGCTCCTGACGCTGCTCCTGGCGTCCGGCCCGATCGAGCTCTGCCATCACGAGCAGGATCTGCCGATCGCGCAGGCGGGAGAGGTCGAGGTGCTGCTGTCCGGCGCCTCCTGCGAGGGCTGCTGCGACACCGGTCACGAGGACGAACACACCGGCGCCTGCCACTCCTGCGCCTGCTTCTGCCACAGCATCGCGATCCTGGCCGCCCACGCGGTCTCCGCCCTCGACGGCCCCGCCGAGCGCCTGCACCTGGCCCTCGCGCTCCAGAACCTCTCCGATTTCCAGGCGGGTTTCGACCGCCCTCCCCTTCGGTCCTGATTCCAGGCTCACGCTGACGCGGTGACGCTCCCGGCAGGGAGTGCGCATCGACTCATGGACTCTATCAGGGGGACACCCATGTTCGCTCGCAAGGAGCGCCCTCTCGGCGCCCTGACACTCTTGCTGCTGCTCGCCGCTCCCGCCCTCGCGGGGGAGACGGTGCTGCGCTGGTCCGACGTGCTCGAGCACGTCGAAGACCATCCGGCCCTCGCCGCCGCCCGCGCCGAACTGCGGGCCGCCGACGGCGCGATCCGCTCCGTGGCGCTGCCCAACCCCGAAGTGGAGCTGGGGGCGGGCCGCGCCGAGGCGCTCGAGGGCGACGAGACCGCCGACACCTGGGAGCTGGGCGTCGGCATCCCCCTGCGCCCCTGGGGCCCCTGGCGCCACGAGCGCCGCGCCGCCCGCGCCCGGCGCGCGGGCGCAGCCGGCGACCTGGCCGCCCTTCGTCTTCAGGTGGAGGCCGAACTCGCCGGCCGCTTCTGGCGCGTGGCTCACGGTCAGCGCCGGGCGGCGATCCTGGGACGCCGGCTCGAGCAGGTCGAGCGCCTGGTCGAGGTGGCGCGACTGCGGACGGAGCTGGGCGAGACCCGGTCCACCGATCCCCTGCGCGCCGAGATCGAGCACGAGCGCCTGCTCGGCGAGATCCGCCGGGCCGAGTTCGCCGCGAGCGCGGAGCGCCGGGGACTCGCCCTCTGGATCGACATGGATCCCGCGCCGGACTACCGCGTGTCGGCCGACTGGGACCGCGTTCCAAGCCTGCCCGAACTCGGGACCCTGATGGAGCGGCAGGGAGAGCACCCCGCCCTCGCGGCCTCGGATTCGCGGCACGCGGGCGCCATGGCCTCGCTACACGCCGCGAAGGCGGACCGCCTGCCCGGGCTCGAGCTGGGCGCTTTCGTCGAACACGAGATGGACGCCGAGGTCCGCGGCTTCTCCGTTTCCTTCGAGCTGCCGCTCTTCAACTTCAGGGGCGGCGCCGTGGCCACGGCCGACGCCGAGCTGGCGCGCGCGCGCCACCGGCGGGACGCGCACCGGCGCGGGCTCGCCGAATCCCTGGCCGCCGCCCACGCGGAGGCGGCCGGCGCCCGGACCACGCTCATCGGCTACCGGGACGTCATCCTGCCCAAGGCGGAACGGAACGTGTCCGCGCTGGAGCACCTGTACACCGTCGGGGAGGAGAGCCTGCTGGAGCTCCTCGCCGCCCGTCACGACCTCGCCGAGGCCGAGACCGAACTCCTCGACGCACACCTGACCTATCGACTGGCCCTCGCCGAGCTGGCCACCCTTGCCGGAGGTAGCGACCATGACTAGCCCCTTCCCGATTCGACCGCTGCTGGCGATGCTGATCCTGCTGGCGGCCACCGCCTGCGGCGAGACCGGTGCGCCCATCGACGAACACACCACCGCCGCCGCCGCCGACACCGCCGCGCCGCTCACGGCCTGCGAGATCGCCTGCGCGGAAGACGCCGCCGCGCTTGCTGCCGCGGCCGCGCCGCCGGCCCCGTCTGAGAGTTGCGACGACCCCGACTGCACGGATTGCGTCAGCACCACGACGGCCGCCGCGCCGACGGAGGGCTGCGGCGATCCCACCTGCACCGACTGCGTCCCCGCCACGACCGCCGCCGCACCGCTGACGGCCTGCGAGATCGCCTGCGCCGAGGAGGCCGCCGCCGCCACGACCACCGCCGCCGAACCGGCGACGGCTTGCGAGATCGCATGCGCGGAAGAAGCCGCGGCCGCGCCCGCCGCCCCTGATGATCGGCAGAGCCGCGGAGGAGGAAGCAACGACCTCGACCTCAGCCCCGAGGTGCTCTTCGCCGCGCACTGCGAACACGGCATCCCCGCCCACCAGTGCGACGGCTGCCGCTACGAGGTGGGCATCGTTCTCGTGAAGCCGGAGCTGCTGGACGCGGGCCTCGTGGCCACCGCCCAGGCGCGCTACAGCGAAATGCCCGGCGAGGTGGTCTTCACGGGCGAGATCCGTTTCGACGACCGCCGCATCGCGCATCTCGGCCCCCGGGTCGCCGGCACCATCCTCGAGACCCTCGTCGACCTGGGCGACAGGGTGGAGGCCGGGCAGGCGCTCGTGTTCATGGAGAGCCCCGAGCTCGCCGGCGTCCAGGCCGACTATCTCGAGGCCCGCGCGGGCCTCGACCTCTCCCGCCGCGCCTTCGAGCGCATGCGCGAGATCCGCGAGGCGGGCATCGCCAGCGAGAGGGAGTTTCTGGAGACGGAGCAGGCGCTGGCCGCCGCGGAGATCCGCGTGAACTCGTCGCGCCAGCGACTGCTGCAGTTCGGGCTGGATAACAGCGAGGTGGCCGCCCTCGATACCGGCGGCATCACAAAGGCCACGGGCCGCTTCGCGGTGCGCGCGCCCTTCGCGGGCGAGATTCTCAGCCTGCACGCCGTCCGCGGCGAGCGCCTCGGACCCGAGGACGAGCTCGCGCTCCTGGGCGACCTGGGCTCCCTCTGGGTCTGGGCCGACCTCTACGAAAACCACATCGGTCCGGTGAGCGAGGCGCTGGCGAACGGTCCGCTGCACGTGGACGTCTCCGTGAACGCCTTTCCCGGACGCCGCTTCCCCGGCAGCCTCGAGTTCCTGGGCCGCGTCATGGACGAGCGCACCCGCACCGTGAAGTCGCGCATCGCCCTGTCCAACACCGATGGCCTGCTGCGCCCGGGCATGTTCGCCCGCATCCGCATGCCGATCGGCGAGGCGAGGGCGCGGCTCGTCGTGCCGGGCGACGCGCTGCTGGCCGACGAGGGCCGCGAGTTCGTGTTCGTCCGCCAGGACGACGAGTACTTTCTGCGTCGTCCCGTCGCGAGCGGGCTGCGCTACGGCGACCAGGTCGAAATCGTGACGGGGCTGGCCGCGGGCGACGCGGTCGTCGGCACCGGCGCCTTCCTCCTCAAATCCGACGTCCTGCGCTCCAAGATGGGCGCGGGCTGCGCGCACTAGGGGGCGGAATGCGTATCTTCATCGACTTCGTCCTGCGCAATCGCATGCTGGTGATGATCGCCGTGATGCTCACGGCCGCCCTCGGCGTGCTGGCCTGGACGCGCTTGCCCATCGACGCCTTTCCCGACGTCACCAACCAGCAGGTGATGGTGCTCACCGAGGCCGAGGGCCTCGGCCCCGAGGATGTCGAGCGGCAGGTCACGATTCCCGTGGAAACCGTCATGGGCGGTCTCCCCGACGTGAAGCTGGTCCGTTCCCTCTCCAAGAGCGGCCTCTCGCAGGTCGTGGTGGTGTTCGACGACGCGGTCGACACCTACTTCGCGCGACAGCTCGTGGTGGAGCGGCTGCAGATGGCCCGCGAGCAGCTTCCGCCCGGCGTCGAGCCGGAGCTGGGTCCCATCAGCACCGGCCTCGGCGAGATCCTGCAGTACACCCTGCGCGGTAACGGGCACAGCCTCATGGAGCTGCGCACCATGCAGGACTGGATCATCGCGCCGCGTCTGCGCGCCATCGCCGGCGTCAACGAGGTGAACAGCTTCGGCGGCGAGGTGCGGCAGGTCGAGGTGGCCGTGCGGCCCGAGGCGCTGCTGGCCTACGACATCGCGCTCGCGGAGGTCTCCGCGGCCCTGGCGGCGAACAACGCCAACACGGGCGGCGGCTTCGTGGCGCAGGGCTGGGAGCAGGAGAACATCCGCAGCGTGGGCCTGTTCGAAGACCTGCAGGACGTGCGCGACGTCGTGCTGCGCGCCGAGGACGGCACGGCGGTGTCCATCGCCGACGTGGCCGACGTGAGCATCGGCAGGGTCACGCGCCTCGGCGCCGTCTCGCGCGACGGCGAGGGCGAGGTGGTGGCCGGCATGGTGATCATGCTCAAGGGCGAGAACTCGAAGGAGGTGGTGGAGCGGGTCAAGGCCGCGCTGCCCTCCATCGAGAGCTCCCTGCCCGAGGGCGTCGCGATCGACCTGTACTACGACCGCACCGACCTCGTGCGCGCGGTCACCGGCACCGTGTCGAAAGCGCTGCTGCAGGGCGGCGTGTTCGTGATTCTCGTGCTGCTGCTGGTCATCGGCAACCTGCGCGGCGCCCTGGTGGCGGCCCTCAGCCTGCCCATCACCGCGCTCGTGACCTTTCTGATGATGGGCGCCGCCGGCCTCACCGCCAACCTGATGACGCTGGGCGGGCTGGCCGTGGCGATCGGCATGGTGGTGGACGGCGCCATCGTCATCACCGAGAACATCTCGCGGCACTGGGCCGAGGCGCGGGGGCGCGAGAAACTCACGCTGATCGCCGACGCGGTGCGCGAGGTGGGGCGGCCGATCGTGTTCTCGATTCTGATCATCGTCATCGTCTTCCTGCCCCTGCTCACCCTCGAGGGGATGGAGGGCAAGATGTTCAGGCCGCTGGCCCTCACGCTCATCTTCGCCATGCTGGGCTCGCTCGTCGTGGCCATGATCGCGGTGCCGGCGGCCATGAGCTTTCTGCTGCGCGGCAAGGGGAGCGAGGAAAAGGAGACGCGTCTGCTGATCTGGATGCGCGACGGCTACCTGCGCCTGCTCGACCTGGCCATGCGCCGCCGCAAGGTGACGCTGACCGTGGCGCTGCTGATGCTCGTCGCCGTGCTGGCCTTCGTGCCCCGCCTGGGCACCGAGTTCCTGCCCGAGCTGGACGAGGGCGCCATCGCCATCAACGTGGTGCGCCTGCCCAACGCATCCCTGGACGGTTCCGTGCGCACCTCGAGCTTCATGGAGCAGCGGGTCCTGGCCTTCCCCGAGGTGAAGACGGCGGTGTCGAAGACCGGACGCGCGGAGATCTCGGAGGACCCGATGGGTCCCGAGCAGACCGACCTGCTCATAATGCTTCACCCCGAACGCGAGTGGACCACCGGCCGCGACAAGGCCGAGCTGGTGGAGGCCCTGCAGGCGGATCTGGCCGCGGTGCCGGGCCAGCGCCTGGCCTTCAGCCAGCCGATCGCCCTGCGGGTGAACGAGCTCATCTCGGGCGTGAAGAGCGACCTGGCCGTGAAGGTGTTCGGACCGGACATCGAATCCCTGAAAGGCTACGCCGACCGCGTCGCGTCGACCCTGCGCGGCCTGGAGGGCGCCGAGGACGTGAGCGTGGAGCAGGTGTCGGGCTTCAGCCAGCTCGACATCGTGCCCGACCGCCGCGCCATCGCCCGCCACCAGATCGGCGTGGCGGATATCGGCGAGATCGTCGAGACGGCCCTGGGCGGCACCGTGGCCACGGAGATCGTCGACGGCCAGACGCGCTACGGCGTGCAGGTGCGCTATCCGGAGTCGGCTCGGAACAGCGAGGAGGCGATTCTCGACATCCTCCTGCCCACGCCGTCGGGCGCGCGGGTGCCCCTGGGGCAGGTCGCGGAACTGCGGCGGGTGGAGGGCCCGGCCCAGGTGAGTCGCGAGAACGGCATGCGGCGCGTGGTCGTGGAGACCAACGTGCGCGGCCGCGACCTCGGCGGTTTCGTCGCCGACGCCCAGACCGCTCTGGCCGACATCACCGCGGAGCTGCCCGCCGGCTACTGGCTCGAGTACGGCGGCACTTTCGCCAACCAGCAGCGGGCGATGGCCCGGCTGTCGGTGGTGGTGCCCCTGTCGATCCTGCTCATCTTTCTCATGCTCTTCTCCTCCCTGCGCAGCCTCGGCGCGGCCGGGCTCGTGCTGGTGAACCTGCCCTTCGCGCTGATCGGCGGCGTGCTGGCCATGTTGATCTTCCGCATCAACCTGAACGTGCCCGCGACCGTCGGCTTCATCGCGCTGTTCGGCACCGCGGTGCAGAACGACATGGTGCTGGTGACCTTCATCGAGCAGCTCCGCGCCGAGGGAATGGCGATCGGGGACGCGGTGCGTACGGCCTGCCGGCTGCGCTTCCGCGCCCTGCTGATGACCGCGCTCACCACGGTGCTGGGGCTGCTGCCGATGCTCTACGCCATGGGGCCGGGCGCCGAGATCCAGCGGCCGCTGGCCGTGGTGGTGATCGGCGGTCTCATCAGCGCCACGGCGCTCACCATGCTGCTGCTGCCGGCCATTTACGAACTGGCGCACGGTCGTAGAGATGTTTGACGCCTAGGATCGCCAGGGCTATCCTCCGGTCGGACTCACAGCGGAGGTGCGACATGGCGAAGGTCAAGGTAGGCGTGGTCCTGTCGGGCTGCGGCGTCTTCGACGGCAGCGAAATCTACGAGAGCGTCGTCACGCTGCTCGCGCTCGATCGCGCGGGCGCCGAGGTGGTGGCGGCCGCGCCGGATGTAGAGTTCGACGTGGTGGACCACTACACAGGAGGCGCCACCGGCGAGAAGCGCAACGTGCTCGTGGAGAGCGCGCGCATCGTGCGCGGGCAGATCAAACCCCTGGCCCAGCTCGGCGAGGGCGAGATCGATGCGTTGATCTTCCCCGGCGGCTTCGGCGCCGCCAAGAACCTCTGCGACTTCGCCGTGAAGGGCGCCGAGGCCACGGCCATTCCCGAGGTGGCGCGCATCGTGCGCGACATGCACGCGGCCGGCAAGCCGATCGGGGCCATCTGCATCGCCCCGGCGATCCTGGCCACCGTGTTCGAGGGCGAGGAGTTCTCGCCCACCCTCACCATCGGCAACGACGAGGACACCGCCGGCGGCCTGACGGCCAAGGGCGCCACGCACGCGGACTGCCCGGTGCGGGAGTTCGTCGTGGACGAGGCCAACAAGCTGGTGACCACGCCCGCCTACATGCTCGCCGAGCGGGTGGAGGAGGCGGCCGAGGGCATCGAGAAGCTGGTGGCCGAGGTGCTGCGGATGGCGGACGCCTGATGCCGATCATGGACGCCGCCGTCGCGGCCTACCTGAAAGACCTGGCGCTGAAGGACGAGGATCCGGTGCTCGCCGAGATGCACGCCCTCGCCGCCGAGAAGAAATTCCCCATCGTCGGCCCCGAGGTGGGGCGCTTTCTCGCGCAGCTCGTCCACCTGACCGGCGCCAGGCGCATCTTCGAGCTGGGCTCCGGCTTCGGCTACTCGGCGCTCTGGTTCGCGCGCGCCCTCGGCGACGAGGGCGAGGTGTACTGCACCGACGGCGACGCGGCCAACGTCGAGCTCGCCAAGGGCTTCCACGCGAAGGCGGGCGTGTCCGACCAGGTCACCTATCTCACCGGCTACGCGCAGGACCTGCTGCAGGTGACGCCGGGCCTCTTCGACATCATCTTCTGCGACGTGGACAAGGAGCAGTATCCCGAGGTCTACGACCTCCTGCGCCGGCACCTGCGCGTGGGCGGCGCGTTCGTCATCGATAACCTGCTCTGGGGCGGCGACGTCGCCGACCCGGACAACGACGAGGAGTCGACCCTCGGCATCCGCGCCTATACCGGGCGGATGTGGGAGAGCCCCGAGTTCCTGAGCAGCCTGTTGCCGATCCGAGATGGGGTCGGCCTTTCGGTTCGCGTACGCTGACCAAGGGAGACGACGTGAAGAAGCTGATGATGATCCTGATGGTGCTGGTTCTGGCGCTGCCGGCCCTCGCGCTGGCCAAGTCGGACGTCGACGAGATCCTGCTCAAGGACGGAAACGTGGTCACCGGGCGGATCGTGTCCGAGACCGACGACGAGATCGTGCTGGAAACCGAGAGCCTGGGCCGCATCACCCTGGAGCGCGCGCGGATCGAGCGGATCACGCGGGCGGGCGAGAAGCGGGCCGGCCTGATCGATCCCGACCACAACTCCATCCTGCTCACGCCGACCCCGGAGACGCTGCCCAAGGGCAGTCACTACTTCCGCAGTTACGAGCTGCTCATCCTGCACTACGGCTACGGCATCACGGACGACCTCAACTTCAGCGCCGCGGCCATGTTTCCCATAACGACCGAATGGAACTTCATCTACCCGGGCCTGAAGTGGCGCATCCTCGACCGCGCGGAGCAGGGCTTCGGCCTGGCGGTGACCGGCGGCTACCTCATCGCGCCCTACGACCAGACCCTCACCACCTTCGGCGTGGTGGCCGGAGTCGGCAACGAGCGGCGCTGCCTGAACTTCGCGCTCGACTACGCGATGAATCAGGACGGTGACGGCGGCGAGAGGATCTTCCTGGGCGGCGACATGCAGATATCCCGCAGGATCAAGCTGTTCGCCGAGTGGGGCACCATGGCGAAACTGCTCTCCAACGACGAGGACGACGCCTTCAACGGCCTCCTCAACTTCGGCTTCCGGGTGTTCGGCGAGCACATGGCCTTCAGCCTCGGCGTGCTGCGCCCGCTCATCGACAGCGACGATTCGTCGTTCGTGGGGATTCCTATGATGATGTTTTCGGCGCACTGGTAGAGCTCGGTCAGGGTTCACGTCGGTTCACTTCGCCTCGAAGACTCGGCTCAGAGGCCCTCCTTAGAACCCTTCCCTCGCCGCGCGGCGGAGTCATCGCCTCGAGCTCGCAAGGCGAGCCCTCCGAGGCGCCCGAGTGAGCTTCACCTCCGCTCGTTAAAATGGCCCTGCCCCGATAGGCAGGGCCATTGCCGTATTGTGTGTCACCGGCGGAGCAAACTCTCCCGGAAAGCGCCTCACGTCCGTGCGAAGCGTCCGGGAGAGTTTGCGGAGCCTTCGCCTCGAAGACTCGGCTCAGAGGCCCTCCTTAGAACCCTTCCCTCGCCGCGCGGCGGGGGCTTCTTCTTATCCCCCCAGGGGGACTCTCGGAGTTCCTACTTCAAGAGCACCAGGCGTTCGGAAATGCGGTCGGCGTCCGTCTTCACCATCGCCAGGTAGACGCCGCTCGGCACTCCGTCGGCGGTCCAGCTCAGCGACTGCTCACCCGCATCGCGCCACTCGTCGAGAAGTGACGCCACCTCCCGGCCGTTCACATCGTAGATCCGCAGGGACACTTGTCCGGCCTCGGGCAGCGTGAAGCGCAGGGTGGTCTTGGGATTGAAGGGGTTGGGGTAGGCGCTCAGCGCGAGCTCGGCCGCCGGCGCGGTGTCGACCGGCGTCACGATGTTCGGCGCGCGCCAGAGGCCGTGCTGGGCGGTGATCACGTAGAGGCCGTTGTCGAAGGGCGAGAAGGCCGCCGCCACCGGCGTGCCGGGCAGCAGGCCGGTCTCGTTCACCCAACCCTCGCTGAAACTCTGGGACACCATCACGCGGCCGTCCCAGGTAGTGGCGCAGATGCGGTCGGAGGCGAGGAACACCGGCACGGGGATCCGGGCGAGGTGTCGGCAGGAGGCGTCCAGCACCAGGTGCCACTGCCCCACCACGTAGCTGGTATAGAGGCCGAGGTCGTTGCTGGCGAAGAGGCTGGTCCAGGGCCAGGCGTCGCCGCCGGGGTAGGCGCCGAGCGCGCAGTAGATGCCGTAGCCGGCCGGCAGGTCGCCGGTCATGTCCTCCCAGGTGTCGCCCTGGTCCCAGCTGCGCTTCACGCTGGCGTCGCCGGCGAGCACCAGCTCGCCGGCCAGGTCGAAGGTGAGGTCGGTCATGGCGTGGAAGCCGTGGCCGGGCACGGGCGCCCAGGTGGCGCCGCCGTCGGTGGAGCGCAGGAACTCGCCGTCGGCGATGTCCGACCAGGTGCAGGCCCAGTGGGTGTCGCCCTCGTGCAGCGTGTCCGTGACCCGGCCGCCGGTCGACTCGTAGACGAAGTGCTCGGTGAGGCCGAGGTCGTCGCTGTACTCCATGTAGCCCTTGAACCATGCGTTCTCGCGGCCGGTGATCACGCGGTCGGGCAGGGCGTCGTTGTAGTCCACGGCCCAGACGGTGCGGCCGATCCAGCCCTCCCAGTCGCGCTCCGTCCAGGCGCCCGCGGGCTGGTCGTAGTACCAGAAACCCTCGTAGGTGCCCACGAAGACGCGCTCGCGCAGGGGATCCACGGTGATGCTGGTTGCGTTGACGCCGTCCATGCCCAGGTACTCCCAGTCGTAGGCGGCGGCGGGCAGGGCGATGAGAAGGAGTAGAATCGCGGCGATGACACGCATGGGGTAACCTCCCGTCCGGAGAGGCCCCAATTATAACATGAACGGGCTCAGCGCCGCCGCACGAGGCGCGTGAACAGCGTGGAGACGATGTATCCCGCCCCAGCCAGCAGCACCATGGTGGCGCCGGCCGGCAGGTCGGGCCCGTAGCTCAGCGCCAGCCCGCCGCTCGTGAACAGCGCGCCCAGCAGCACCGACACCAGCATCATGCGCCCCAGCGAGCCCACGAACTGGCCGGCGATGGCCGCCGGCAGCGCGAGCAGGGCGATGACCAGGATCAACCCCACCACCTGGATCAGCAGCACCACCGTCAGCGCCACCATGCAGAGCAGCAGCAGCGAGAACAGGGTCACGCGCACACCGCGCAGGCGGGCGAACTCCTCGTCGAAGGTCACCGCCTGAAGCTGTTTGTAGAACAGCGCGACGGTGACGATGAGGCCCGCGTCGAGAATCGCCATGAGCCTCAGGCTCTCGGGCGTCACCATGAGCACGTTGCCGAAGAGGTAGCTCATCAGGTCCACGTTGTAGCCGGGCGTGCGCGCGATGAACAGGATGCCCGTGGCCATGCCCACGGCCCAGAGGGCGCCGATGAGGGTGTCCTCCCGCTGCCCGGCCTTCAGGTTGACCCAACCGATCAGCAGGGCCGCGGCCAGCGCGGCGATGACGGCGCCGATGAGCGGCGAGCCGCCCAGGAAGTGCGCGATGCCCATGCCGCCCAGCACCGCGTGCGCGATGCCGCCGGCCAGGAAGGTGATGCGCTTCACCACCACGTAGGGGCCGATGACCCCGCAGCCCACGCTCGCCAGCAGCCCGCCGACCAGGGCGAGCTGCAGGAAGCGCTGTTCCGCCAGTGCCGCGAAGAACTCAGTCATGGGGGCACTCGTGGGGATCGACGTGGCTGTGGTGGTGGATCATCCGCGTGCCCTCGCCATACATGGCCGCGATCGCCTCGGCGTCGACGGCACCCGTTTCGTGGCAGACCAGGCTGCGGTTGAGGCAGGCCACCTTGCTCACGTAGCCGGAGATGAAGCCGACGTCGTGGGACACGACGACGATGGTGAGCTGTTCGTTCAGCTTGCGCAGGAGCTCGAAGAGGCTCTGCTCCACATGGGGATCGACGTTCGCGGTGGGTTCGTCCAGCAGCAGGATCCTCGGCTCGCAGGCCAGCGCCCGCGCTATCAAGACGCGCTGGAGCTGCCCGCCCGACAGCGTGTTCAGACGCCGATCGGCGAACTCGGCGAGGCCCACCGCCTCCAGCGCCTCGCGGGCGACCTCGCGGTCGCGACGGCGCCAGCCGAGCACGGGCCGGGTCTGGCCCAGCCGCCCATGCAGCACGGCCTTCAGCACCGAGATCGGGTAGTCGCTCTCGAAGCCGCGGAACTGGGGCACGTAGCCCAGCATGCCGCGCGCGTCCCGCGGGCGACGGCCGAACACCGACACGCCGCCGGACCGGGGTTCGAGGAGGCCGAGCACGAGCTTGATCAGCGTGCTCTTGCCGCCGCCGTTCGGCCCCACGAGACCGACGAACTCGCCCTCGGCGACATCCAGGCACACCCCGTCCAGCACCTTCGCGGCCCCGTAGGCGTAGTCGACGCGGGACATGGCGATCGCCAGGCTCATTCCAGCGCCTCCGCGATGAGCGCGGCCACCCGGCGCAGGTTGGCGGCGTAATCTTCGGCGAGGGGATCCACCTGGATCAGCGTCGCGCCGACGGCCTCGGCCACGGCCCGCGCGCTGCCGGCGGCGAACTGGCTCTGCACGAACACCGCCTTCACCTTCTCGGCGCGGGCCCGGTCGATGAACCCGGCCAGGGCCCGGGCGCCGGGATTCTTGCCCTCCACCTCGATCGCCACCTGCTCGAGCCCGTAGGCGTCGGCGAAGTAGCCCCAGGAGGGATGGAACACGAGAAAGCGCCCACCGGCCGCCGGTTCGAGCAGGGCGCGCAGCTCGCGGTCGAGGACGGCGAGCTCGGCGGCGTAGACCGTCGCGTTCGCGCGGTAGATCGGCGCGCCCTCGGGGTCGAGGACGGCGAAGGCCTCCGCGATGCGGTGAACCATGTGGGCGGCGTGGCGAGGATTCGTCCACAGGTGCGGGTCGGGCTCGCCGCCGTGGTCGTGGTCGCCGTGGCGGTGGCTCGCCATGCGCCGCCGCGGGATGCCCGCGGTCGTGTCGGCCGGCTTCAGCAGCGGATACACCGCCGTGATGCGCGGCAGCCACATGCGCTCGAAGGGCACGCCCATGGTGAAGAAGAGATCGGCGTCGGCGAGGGCGGCCATCTGCCTGGGAGTGGGGTCGTAGGTGGCGGGGCTCTGGCCCTGGCCCACGACGACGATCACCCGCGCGCGGTCGCCGGCCACGCGTTCCACGAAGCGCTTCTGGGGCAGCACGCTCACGGCAGCAACGGTAAGGGCCTCGGCCAGGGCGGTGGCGGGCAGGACGATCAGGAGGGCGAGCAGGAAGTATCGAAACATGGCCCTAGTGAAAACCGATTCCCGGTCGAAATCAAGCGACTCTCCCCGGAATCGGGAGAGACGGATGCCCGAACGGCAGTGGGAGCGGATGCGTGGGAGTGATCTTGGGCACAGAAAAATGCCCGGGTCATGGGGACTCGGGCACCGTCTTGTCCGCCCGGAGGAGTGGTGGCAAATCATCCGTTTGCTGGCGAGACCTCGACGCGCGGAAATAGTGGCCGAATTCCATTCAGATTGCAAGCCCAAGCGGGGATGTTTCAGATATAGGATATCTTATCCGCCGTAGACGTTCACCCCTTGCACGTTCACGAACTCCCGCAGGCCGTGCTTGGAGAGCTCTCGCCCCAGCCCGCTCTCCTTCACGCCGCCGAAGGGCATGCGCGGGTCGGACTTGACGATGGAGTTCACGAACACGCTGCCCGCCTCGATCCTGCGCGCGAAACGTTCGCCCCGATCGACGTCGCGGGTCCAGACGCTGCCGCCCAGACCGAAGGGCGTCGCGTTGGCCAGGGCCAGCGCCTCCTCCTCGCTGGCCGCGGCGAGCACGGGCGCGACCGGCCCGAACACCTCCTCCTCGGCCACCGCCATGCCCGGCACCACGTTCGACAGCACCGCCGGGGCGAAGTAGAAGCCGGGGCGGTCCAAGCGGGCGCCGCCGCAGAGCAGGCGGGCGCCGGCCTCGACGCTGCGGGTCACCTGGCTCTCCAGCTCGACGAGTGAGCGTTCGTCGACCATGGGTCCGAGTTCGGTCGCCGGGTCCAGAGGATCGCCCGGCTCCAGCGCGCCGAGTCGCGCGGCAAGGCGCTCGGCGAACTCGTCGGCCAGCGGCTCGGCCACGATGAAGCGCTTCGCCGCGATGCAGCTCTGGCCCGTGCAGATCATCCGTCCGAGCTGGGCGCCGGCGAGGGCGGCGTCGAGGTTCGCGTCTTCGAGCACCACGAAGGGGTCGGAGCCGCCGAGCTCCAGCACCACCTTCTTGAGGCGACGTCCCGCCGCCTCGGCGATGCGGCGGCCCGCCTCGGTGCTGCCCGTCAGCGACACGCCGACCACGCGCGAGGAGTCGAGCAGGGTCTCTACCTCGGTGTGGGCGGCGAAGACGGTGCGGAAGAGCCCCTCGGGAAAGTCCGCCTCGGCGAAGGCCTGCTCGATCGCCAGGGCGCAGCCCGGCACGTTGCGGGCGTGCTTGAGCAGGGTGGCGTTGCCGGCCAGCAGCGCGGGCACGCCGAAGCGCAGCGCCTGCCAGAAGGGGAAGTTCCAGGGCATCACCGACAGCACGACGCCCAGGGGCTGGTAGGCCACGCGGTGGCGCAGGCCGTCGGCCTCCACGTCTTCGTCGGCCAGCCAGGCCTCGCCGTTGGCGGCATAGACTTCGCAGAGCCAGGCGCATTTTTCGATTTCCGCGCGCGCCTCGTCGATGCGCTTGCCCATCTCGCGGGTGATCACGGCGGCCCACTCGTCGGCGTGGGCGCGCAGCACGGGCGCCAGGGCGGCCACGCGCTCGCTGCGCTCGGCCAGCGGCCGCTCGCGCCAGGCGAGGAAGGCGGCATGAGCCTGCTCGGCGGCGGCCAGGATCCGCTCGGGCTCCCAGGTCTCGTAGCTGGTGTCGATTTCCCCGGTGGCGGGGTTGATGCATTCGATCCGCATAGGGTACCTCCGATCCGGCCCCGACACCCTAAGCCCGGGCCGCCGGACTGGCAAGAACTGAGGATTTCGCTTCACCGAAATCCTCGATCGACCGATCACTTGAGGATGCAGCTCTTCATCCTCATCGTGCTCGCGGGCCTCATCATCGGCCTGGTCGCCGTCTTGCGCTTCTCGGGAAAGCGCAAGGTCGCGCGCGGCGTCGCGTCGCCGTCGCCGGCCCCGTCCAAGCAGAAGGCCGGTGCCAAGCCCAGGCGCGAGCGGGTGAACCCCAATCAGGCGATCGCGCTCGGCGTCCATACCTGGCGTTTCCATGATCCGCCCCCGGGGGCGCGCTACGGGGAGATCGTGGCCTCGGGTGACACGGACATGAGCGAGGTCATGGCGCGGGCCGAGGGAATCTCCGGCCATCTCCAGGCCCGGCAGAACGTGCTCGCGGGCGTGTCCGGCAAGGATTTCAACCCCAAGCAGGTTTCCGAGCTGGTCACGGGCGACCCGGCCCTGGCCGCCCAGGTGCTGCGGATCGTCAACTCGCCCTACTACGGACTCAGCCAGAAGGTGGGTTCGGTGTTCCGGGCCGTCGTGCTGCTGGGCCACGTGGAGGTGCGCAACATCATCTGGCGCGCCTGCGTGAGCGATGGCCTCGACGCCATGGACAAGCGCTCCCGCCCCCTGGTGGAGGGCCTCTGGCAGCACTCCTTCGCCACGAGCAAGGTGGCCTACGCCCTGGCCCGCGAACTGAACCTGCCCGAGCCCGACAAGCTCGCCACCACCGCATTGCTCCACGACATCGGCAAGCTGATCAGCCTCAACGTGTGGCCCGAGAGCGCGCGGAATCTCTACGACCCGATCCAGTTCAGCGCCTGGGACGTGGTGGCCGAGGAGACCAAGGTGGGCGCGCATCACGCGCAGCTCGGCGCCGAGGTGGCGCGGGCGTGGGGCCTGCCGGACGACAGCGTGCGGGCGATCGCCCAGCATCACGCGCCGAGCTACCTGCCGACGAGCCATTTCGATTCGGGCCGCAAGTCGATCGCCGCCGTGCACCTGGCCGATCTGCTCGTGCACGCCTGCGCGCCGCCGCCGCCCGACGGCGAGGGCGAGGAGCCGCCCGTCTACCGCCCGCTGGGCTGCTGGCTCAACCTTCTCGGCCTCGACGCCATCGAGGACCTGTGCACGCCGATGGTCATGGCGGCCCTGCCGCGTCGACAGCCGGCGCCCGCTCCGTCTCCCGACTCCGAGCAGGCCGAACTCGTCCCTGTGGACTGATCCCGCGCGCTGAGCTAAGCTCCCGCCGGACACGCACCGGGAGGTAAGCCGTGAGCCCGTCCGCCGAAAACCATCCGGCCAACTGGCAGGCCGCGCTGATCCGTCTCAAGGCGGGCAACGAGCGCTTCCGCGTGGCGCGTCCCGCGCATCCCCACCAGAGCGACCGCTGGCGGGCGTCGCTGACCGAGGGCCAGCGGCCCTTCGCCCTGGTGCTGGGCTGCGCCGACAGCCGCGTGCCGCCGGAGCTGGTGTTCGACCAGGGCCTGGGCGATCTGTTCGTGGTGCGCGTGGCGGGCAACATCATCGACGACGTCGTCCTGGCCAGCGTGGAGTACGCGGTGGAGCATCTCGGCGTGGAGCTGGTGGTGGTGCTGGGCCACGCGCGCTGCGGCGCGGTGACCGCCACCCTGCAGGGCGCCGCCACGGACGGCCACCTGCCGGCCATCGCCGCCGCCATCGACCCGATGCTCACGGCAGGCCGCGCCGCCGGAATCCTGCCCCAGGGCGACGACGCCGCGGCCGTCGACCAGGCCACCCGCGCCAACGCGCGCCACGTGGCCGCCGAGATCGCCGCCTCCGAGCCCGTGCTGTCGAAGCACACGGCCACGGGCAAGTTCATGGTGCTGGCGGCTTACTATGATCTGGATACGGGCGCCGTGGAGTGGCTCTGACGGCCAGTCTACCAGGGTAGACTCACTTCAGCAGGATCACACGCTCCGTGGCGCTGAACTCTCCCGCCTCCAGTCTCGCCAGGTAGACGCCGCTCGGCAGGCCGTCGGCGTTCCAGTCGAACTCCCGCAGTCCCCCCGGGTGGACTGCGTCGATCAGCGTCGCCACCTCGCGGCCGCTCACGTCGAACACCTTCAGGGACACGTGGCCCGTTCGCGGCAGCGTGAAGCTGAGCTTGCAGCTCGGGTTGAAGGGGTTGGGGTGGGCGGCGAGGGCGAGGCTGGTGCTTGGATTTGCTTCCACCTCGGTGAGTGTGCACTCGGCGCCGTGGTTGCCCATGAGGGCGCCGCAGTCGTTGTTCAGAGGAAGGCAGGGCGACTGGATGGCGAGGCCCAGCGTGTCGTAGGTCGAATCGCAGAGAAGTGGGTCGAGGGAGATGTTGCCGTTCGTGCCGGTGTGATCGTCGTCGGAGTATTCTCCCTCCTCGTTGCCATAGACATTGGTGCAAGAGATCGTGAGCGAACTCCCGCCTGCCGGGTTCTCGTAGATCCCCACGCCTCCGCGATTGAAGGCGACGAGACAGTCCTCGACAATACCGGCGGTGCCGCAGCAGCCGGCCCCGATTCCGTCACCGTGATTGTTGTCGATGACGGAAAGCCGACGCAGCGTCGGTGTGGAGTAGTACATGATCTGGACAATGGAACCCCAGGCGCTGTTGTTTCCCTGAACGTCGCAGTCTTCGATCAGGGAGTTGAAGCTCTCGTCGAAGTAGATTGCCGCTCCGTGGCGAGTGGCGTAGTTGCCGGTGAAGACACAGTCTTGAACGACCAGATTCAGATTCTCGACATCGTAGATGCCGGCGCCGTCTTGGGCTTCGTTACCGTCGAAGACGCAGTTCGTGAAGGTGACGTCGGAGTTCCAGATGTATGCGCCACTGCCTTGGTGGCTCGTGTTGTCATTGATGTGCACGCCTTCAATGATGGCTGTTGCGTGTACAACTTTGAGACCTCCGCCATACCCATTGCCGATGTTGCCTCGGATTATGCAGTTCTTGATGACTGTACTATCGGAGTATCCGACAGCTACCCCCGCACCATCCCCCCAGACGGTGTTGAACTCGACTCGTGTGTTCTCGATGATTGGGGAACTGTGGAAGACCTCGATTCCACCAGTATGAGTTACTTCACAGCAGTCGACAACAACATCGTAGATTGTGGGACTTGAATCCTCACACCGAATTCCCCCACCTGTCAGTCGCCCGCCACTTCCTTGGGTGACACGGAATCCTTGGATCCTGGCTAAGCGGCCTTCTCCACCTCGAAGGTAGAAACCGCGGCCTGAGAATTCACAGTCAATAGTAGTCTCACCTGAGCCAGCTTCCCCTATGACACAGATGTCTTTGCCCAGAAAGCCCAGATCCCTGTTCCCGGGCCCAACATAGGTTCCAGGCTTTGCCAGAATGGTGTCTCCTGGGCTTGAGATATTGATTGCCGACTGTAGATCGGGGCAGCAACCCGATCCATCGGGGTAGACGATGTAGGTCATCCCACGCACAGAATCCGCACACCCCAATGTGACCACCAAGAGCACTATGACGAGTGCGAGGAATTCTGTTTCAGGTGCTCTGATCCTGTAACCTTCGTGCGACATGCTGTAAGTGTATCACACACGCCCATTCGATTCATGGAATATCCTGAATGCCGGTGCTTGACCCTCCGCGGGAGGAGGGGGGTATATCTATTTGCACTAGCATGTAAGCCGATACTCCGGGAGGTACGAGATGCTCAGAAGCATGGTGATCTACTTCTTGATTCTCTTGGCTTCGCTGGCTTGGGCGACCCGCTGCTGGGCGGTGATCGATTGCCTCACCGGATCGGAGCTGGACTCGCTGGCGTTTCAAACTGCCGTGTGGGATACGGTTCCGAACGGGAGTTTCTCAGCAGCCTTCAACGCCAACTTTACCTTCTTGAAGCACCAGAGCTTGAACCCCAACGACTGGAGTGCTTCGAAGCTCGATTCTTTCGCCGACTTGATATTGAACGACTGGGGGAATGGATACACAGAGGATGACTCATACGCTTTCCGGACCGCGGCGATATTCGGCGTCAACCTGGGTCAAGGCTATCCCGATATTTTCTTCGACTATGTCTGGAAAGGTAGCAACCACACCGCTGACCACTTCTACATCAGATTGAACGAGGATTTTGGTAACCGTGCCATTCGCCCTCGCGATATCTACATCGACTTGCCGGATGGCGTGACCCTCTCCGTAGAAGAGATAGCGGAGGACCACTTCGCGCACGAATGGGCCCACCTCTGTTATTACTCGACAGGATCGACGGGGGGTGATGGATGCGGGAGCTTCGGAGAGGATTTCAATCCTGTTCCACCAGGCACTTACCCTGGATGGGATAATGGCACTCATGAGTTCATGGCCAAGTCCTCCGAGTACTTCAATGGGATGACGGCGGAGAATTGGTATGGCCCGCCCCGAGATCAGCCGTTCACGGTAGGGGTAGCCAGAAACGACTGGTATGAGGACTGCCGCCGCGAACTGTTGATCCGAGAACCACCTCTCCCGGACACGTTGATCCATGTGAAGGGCGAAGACCGTCGTTGGACCTACTACCCCTTCAGTGCATATCTGCAAGATCACTTCGATGGCGCGACAACGAAGGGGCTGCTCTACGACTGGATTCAAAACACGGGAGTCTGCGAATCCGAAAGTGCTCACGTGGGCCCTCACGATTTAGATCAGCTGGCACAGTTACTCGATGATGATTTCACATACTCAGACTACTTTGACATTGCCTCTGATAATGGCGACGCCCGTCTCTCCGAGCTCTTCCAGGAGTACGCCCTGTCGATGTGGGTCAACTCCGACCACCTCTTCGATGGCAACCCTGAAGCTTCGGTACACATGCCGCAGCATCCCGGCTCCAGTCCACGAGCCGATTTCAACTACTTCGCGAGCGGCTGGTGTAGGTCTCAGGCTTTGATGAGGCCGTTCCCGGCATTCGTCGGCGTTTTCATGGACTCTATCGTAGGGCCAATCCAAGGAGACTCCTATCCAGGGGGGTGCGCGGGTTCCATACCCAACGATTTTGATTGGCGCCGGGAGTTCACCTTTGACAGCTACTCCCTGAACTATCTCCCCTTCATCGCCGACTCCATACTTTGGGACGACGGTCGCTGCTACAACCTGGAGGTCGAGATCGTTCTGGACGATGAGTACCAGTGCTTCGACCCCGGCGACTACGTCGCATGGACTCCGAGCTCGAATGACCTTCTGCACTTCTACGTGCTCGGCTATCCCGATCACGTTGACAGCCTCGACACACGCGGCGCCACGGCCGACCTGCTCGGTACCTACACCTTCACCGACTTCGAGGCGGGCGACGTGTTCTCGATCACGGCCCCCTGTTTCGGCAGTGTCTACAAGTCCGTGGTGCTGGTGGCCACGCTCACGGAGCTGGTGGCGTCCTCCGGCACGGCCTATGCCCAGACTGTGCCTTTCCACTATCGATTCCGGGCCGCGGAACCAGGCGACAAGACGATATATACCGACACAACATGGCGGAAGGAGGACGGCCCGGTCTGTATTGGCGGGCAGATCACCGTAGCCAACAACACCACGTTGACGATCGAACCGGGCATGGAAATCTGGTGCGCGAATCCTGATTCGGTCTACGGCGTGTCCAAGGTCGGCTTTTCGATTCTAGGATCTCTGAACCTGGTGGGCACTGCCGAGGACAGTGTCCAGGTGCTTCCCTTTGATGGCTACTGGGACGGCTTCAGCGTCTCGCCATCGGGCAGCTTGCTGGTCGATCACGCGAAGGTATCCGGGCTGAAGAAGATCTACTGTAACCCCTCCTCCGGGCCTGTGGAGATCAGCAACAGCGTCTTCGACCTGGCGGACGATGCTACGGGCTTCGATCTGCGGCATGCGACGGTGGCGTCGATCGATGACTGCATTATCGAGAACGCCTCCCAGATCTTCCTGGAGGACCACACGATCAACGGCACGCGCATCCATCAAAGCGCAGGCCAGAACTGGACGGCCCTGACGATCGAGGGCGACGCCACCGTGTCGGACGTGGTGATCTACAGCGCCAAGACCTCGATCAAGTGCACCGACGGCAGTCCGACGCTCTCCTACGTCAGCGCCAACAGCGCGGACCACCAGGACTGCGGGCGAGGGGCTACCTACGGCCTCATCGCCGAGGGCAGCTCGGACGTGATGCTCGACCACTGCACCTTCGACGGCTTCTGCCGCGCGGTGCGCGTGAAGGACACGGCCCAGCTCCGGATGCGCAACTCGGAGATCATCGATGCCGGCGACATCGGCGTCTACATCGAGAGCAAGGCTGCGTACGCGGATCTGGGCCAGGATCTGTCGCCACCGGTGCTGGGCATGCAGGGCCTGAACTGCATCGACACGGAGGACGGCTCCGACTTCAGGGTGTTCAACACGTCCACGCTGACCTGCGATGCCGCCTGGAACTACTGGGGAACGGACACGCCGACGGCGAGCCTCTTCCACGGACCCGTCACCTGGACACCCTACGATACGACCTGCGCCACCGGCGCGGGCGGTCCCGACTTCAGCCTGGGGCAACACGCCACCACGCCATCGAAGGGCTGGAGCCTGTCTCCGCCACGGCCAAATCCCTTCAATCCGAGCTGCGAGATCGACTTCAGCCTTCCGGCAACGGGAGTGGGAGCCGAACTGGTCGTCTACGACTTGAGCGGGCGGCGACTCGTGAAGCTCTTCGGCGGTGTCGCCGATGGCCAAGCGTACACGATCGAGTGGAACGGGCGCGACGAACGCGGGACTCCGGTGAGCTCCGGCGTCTACTTCGCGCGCCTGCAGGTGGGCTCCGAGACGCGGAGCCGCAAACTCGTGGTCCTGAAGTAGGAGGTGGAGAGATGCGTACACTCACACTGATCGCCGTCGTCCTGCTTCTGGCGGGGGCGGCCCATGCGGAGACCCTGGAGTATCCGATCACGACCTCATCGCTGAGTTCGGTCACTCACGATGGCCGAATCCTCGACTCCTTCACCGTCGTTCTCCCGGTCGGACTGACGGACACCGATCTGCTCGAGGCGAGCCTGAAACTGCTGGTTAGTCCGGACCCGCCCCCGGGGGCGAAGGTCGTGCAGGTGGAAGCGGCGGCCTGGGTGGGGGGCGACCCCCTTGTACCGAACGGGCGAGAAGGTTACTCGTCGGAGATCGCCATCGATCGTGGCGAGGAGGCCACAGTCTTCCTGGATCTCACTGCTGGCCTCACGGACCGGCTTGCAGCAGGATCGATGCAGATCGAAATCGTAGTCGGACAGATCTCCAGCGAT
Source organism: uncultured bacterium (assembly GCA_964399495.1). Lineage (GTDB taxonomy): Bacteria > Krumholzibacteriota > Krumholzibacteriia > JACNKJ01 > JACNKJ01 > CAYNQX01. The sequence goes on along the minus strand of CAYNQX010000045.1, from coordinate 2,873 downwards.
GCTCTGCCGGGTGGAGATGTGATTCCGGCCGATGCCGATCAAGGCCTCTGGGGTACCCTGCGACTGCATGTGAAGCAAGTTCTTTGACTCCACACGAAGGGGAGTTGTCATGTGACAACTCCCCTTCGCCTCTCACGGATCAGTGCCGCTAGGGCTTACTTTAAGAGCACTAATCGTCGGGTCGTTTTTGCGCCCTCGGCAGTCATGCGTGCCAGGTAGACGCCGCTCGGCAGGCCGTCGGCGTTCCAGTCGAACTCCCGCAGTCCCCCCGGGTGGACTGCGTCGATCAGCGTCGCCACCTCGCGGCCGCTCACGTCGAACACCTTCAGGGACACGTGACCGGTTCGCGGCAGCGTGAAGCTGAGCTTGCAGCTCGGGTTGAAGGGGTTGGGGTAGGCTCGAAGCGCGAAGCCTGCGGGCGCGACCGGCGCCGCCGTGGCGTCGGACAGCTCGAAGTACTCGTCAGGATCGAGATCGCCGTCGCCGTTGCCCACGGGCGCCTGCGCCATGAGCGCGCCGCCGTCGGCCGTGCCGTAGCCCGCCGCGGCCAGCCACACGGTGCCCGGCGCCGCGCCGGCGAAGAGCGCGTCCAGGTCGATCACGCCCTCCAGCACCGCGCCCTGGGCGCTCGCGAACTCGCCGCCGCTCTGCACGGCCTCGGCGTCGTCGAACCAGCCGATCCAGCCGTTGCTCTGTTCGGCCGCGAGATACCAGCGCCAGGGCACGCAGCTTCCCGCCTTGGCCCAGGGAGCGGCGCGCGTGCCGAGGGTGTCTTCGCAGACCATCAGGAAGTGGTCGTTCACGCTCGCGACCTCGGTCGCAAGATAGAGCAGGTCGCCGTCGCGCTTGCCCCAGAGCGTCATCCCGCCGCCGACGGCGAGCGCGGTAGCGCCATCATCGAGTAAACCGTCCATGACGAAGCCGCCGGACGCGCCGCCCTCGCCCACCCACACGTGCTGGATCGGGCTGCGCTTCACGTTGCCGTGCGCATCCTCCGCCTCGACCCAGTAGTCCAGCAGCACCTGGTCGTGGCCGGTGAGATGGATCCAGTACTGGTCGGCAATTCGGTCGGGCAATTGGCTGAAATCTATCCCGCCCATGGGCCAGGGCTCGTCCAGCGGCATGACGCGGTGGTTCATGGCGAGCGCGGTGGCGGCGCCGACCTCGGGACCGCCCGCGTAGAGCTCGTTGTCGTGGGTGGCGGGGTCGTTCACGCCGTCGAGGTCCTCGCGGATCATCAGCTCCACGCGCGCGAGGCCGGAGAGGTCGTGGGCGAAGGTCCACACGTGGAAGTCGCTCGGCATGGGCGCGCCCTCGCCGCCGGGGTAGCCCCAGAGGCTGCCGGCGCCGAAACCGCCGGGATTCCAGGGCAGGCGCTGGGGCAGCCAGACGGTGGGCGCGGTGAGGTCCGCGCCGCCCTGCGCCACCGGCAACGCCGACTCGAGCGCCTCGTTGCAGGCAAGCGTGGCCTTCACCTCCATGTCGAGGCTGCTGCCGTAGTACATGTATCCGCTCTCGTAGCCGGCCAGCAGGAAATGCCAGGCGCGCTCCACCTCGCTCGCGCCGCCGAGGAGCGGGTTCACCACCCGCTCGGGATCGGGCGTCGCGCCGTGCACCTGCTCGGCCGTTTCCACCACGTTCTGGGCGGCGGTGAGCACGGCCCAGTTGCGCTGGTCCTCGGCCCAGCCGCCGGGAATGTCGAAGTTGCCGTTCGCGTCGACGAGCGGCCAGTTCCAGTTGATGTACTGCGGGCTGCCGAAGTCGCCGTCGGCGTTCACCCAGCCGCCGTCCTCCACGTGCACCACGTCGTCCGCCGGCACCGGGTGTTGCGCGAGGTAGGTGGCCACGGTGGTGGGCGTGTAGCCGCTGGCCGCCGCCGCGTGGCTGAAGCCGGTGACGTTCTCGTAGTAGTAGCTGTGGCCGCCGCTCCAGGCGTTGTCGCCGTCGTGGGCGAACAGAATGAGCATCGGCCGCGCGGGATCGTTGGCGCCGGCGATGGCGTCGACGTCGCCCGTGCCGTAGAGGCCGTAGCCCTCGTCCCAGCCCATGGCGTTGGCCGCCGGCACGACGATGATCTCCGACACGCCGCCGGTCGCGGGGTCGACGTACTGCGCGCGATGCGGCGTGAAGCCGTAGGGGTAGGGCACCTTCAGCGTGACGCCGCGGCTGATGAAGTGGGCCGTGTACTGCGCCTGGGGCGGGTTCACCTGGTCGGCGCGGTTGGGCGGGTCGCAATTGTCCTGGTAGCCGTCGAAGGGATAATTCTCGCAGGCGCGGGCGATGTGCAGGTCGGGCACGATGCTCCACGCGATGCCGGCATCGGCCAGCGCGGGAATGAGCCGTTCGCTGAAGCACATCTCGGCGGGGAAGAAACCGGCCGAGTAGTTGGAGTCGCCCCAGGCGTCGTCGTGGATGGCCTTGGCGCAGGCCAGCTCCATGCGGAAGGCGCGATCGTCCATGAGCGGGCCGATGGCGTGATGGAAACCCACGATCACCGGCTCCAGGCGCGGCTTGCCCGCGCTGTTCGCCCAGCTACGTGCCTCGCGGTAGTGCCGATACCAATCGGAGGCGTAGCGCCCGCCGTTCCAGCCCGCGTCGCCCAGGCTGAACAGGTTCTCCATGAGCGCGCCGGCGAATGACACCTGCGCGCCGGCCTCGGGCAGGTCGCTGATGCTCGACACCGCGTCCCTGGGATACCACTGGTAGTCGCCGACGCGGTCGTCGCTGTCGAATATCGTGAACTCGTCGTTCTGGCTGTGGCCGAGGGTGATGGTTTCGTAGGCGGTCTCGTAGCGGCCGGGGTTCCAGGTGCTCTCGTCGGGCCAGTAGATCGGCTGATGCATGTGCCACAGGTAGGTGGTGTGCACGCCGGT
>CAYNQX010000044.1:0-25666 GCA_964399495.1 uncultured bacterium | reverse complement strand
CTCCCGAAAAGCGCCTCACGTCCGTGCGAAGCGTTCGGGAGAGTTTGCGGAGCCTCCGTGCGAAGCGTTCGGGAGAGTTTGCGGAGCCTTTCTTGACGGTAACTCCACCTGGACCTATTCTCGCCGCTTGAGTACATTATCGTCCGGATTCCCGAGTATCCTTCCATTCCCGGAGGAATGATGAGCAACAGGCCCGATCCTCAATCCCAGGGCTTCGGCGTCGACATTCTCACGACGACCGTCGACAAGGCCGCGAACTGGGCCAGGAAGAACTCCCTCTGGCCGATGCCCATGGGGCTCTCCTGCTGCGCCATCGAGATGATGGCCACCGTGGCCAGCCGCTACGACATGGCCCGCTTCGGAGCCGAGGCCATGCGCTTCTCGCCGCGGCAGAGCGACATGATGATCGTGGCCGGCACCCTCAGCAACAAGATGGCGCCGGTGGTCAAACGCATCTACGACCAGATGCTCGAGCCCAAGTACGTCATCGCCATGGGCACCTGCCTCTGCACGGGCGGCATGTTCGACAGCTACTCCGTGGTGCAGGGGCTGGATCGCGTGATTCCCGTGGACGTCTACCTGCCCGGCTGCCCGCCCCGTCCCGACGCCCTGCTGGACGCGCTGATCAAGCTGCAGAAGGGCGTGGTGGAGCGGGAGAGCTTCAAGGATGCTTCCAGGGAGCAGTACGAGCCCAAGGTCGAGCTCTGCGCACTCGACACCCGCCTGGAGCCGACCCAGGACGGGAACATGATCCTGAACATGGGCCCCCAGCATCCCTCCACGCACGGCGTGCTGAGACTGGTGCTGGAGCTGGACGGCGAGAACATCGTCCGCTGCGATCCCCACCTGGGCTATCTCCACCGCGCCTTCGAGAAGATCGCCGAGGAGAAGACCTACCACAATTTCCTGCCCTACACCGATCGCCTCGACTACCTGAGCCCGCTGTCCAACAACGTGGCCTACGCGATGGCGGTGGAGAAGCTGATCGACCTGGAGATCCCCGTGCGCGCGCGTCGGATCCGCGTGCTCACCTCGGAGCTGGCGCGCATCAGTTCGCACCTGCTCTCCATCGGTACCGGCGCCCTGGATCTCGGCGCGGCGACGGTGTTCTTCTACACCTTCCAGATGCGCGAGTATCTCTACAACCTCTTCGAGGAGCTCACCGGCACGCGTCTCACCACCAGCTACACGCGCATCGGCGGCGTGGCCCGCGACCTGCCCCACGGCTGGACGGGCAAGGTTCTCGAGTTCCTGAAGGACCTCGAGAAGACCCTCGACGACGTGGAGGGCCTGCTCAACCGCAACCGCATCTGGCTCGACCGCAACGTGGACGTGGGGCTGATCACGCCCGAGCAGGCGATCAGCTACGGCCTCACCGGCCCCAACCTGCGCGCCTCCGGCATCGACTTCGACCTGCGCAAGCAGGCGCCCTATCTGGACTACGAGCTGTTCGACTTCGAGTCGGTCCACGGCGAGCGCGGCGACTGCATGGACCGCTATCTGATTCGCATGGCCGAGATGCGCCAGAGCATCTCCATCTCGCGCCAGGCCATCGCCGAGATGCCCGAGGGGCCGATCAACTCGGACAATCGCGACTACGTGTTGCCCCCCAAGGAGCGCGTCTACGACTCCATGGAGGAGCTGATCCATCACTTCAAGCTCATCACCGAGGGCGCCAAGCCGCCGGCCGGCGAGATCTACTCGGCCATCGAGGCGCCCAAGGGCGAGCTGGGCTTCTACCTGATGAGCGACGGCAGCGCCCATCCCTACCGGTGCAAGATCCGCAGCCCGTCATTCAACAACCTTCAGGTTCTGCGCGAGGTGCTCGAGGGCGCCATGATCGCCGACGCGGTGGCGACCGTCGCGAGCCTGGATCCTGTCATGGGGGAGTGTGACCGCTGATGGCCGACATGCCTAACATGGTTAAGCTGACCTTCAACGGCCGCGAAGTCGAGACCGAGGCCGGCACGCCGATCATCCGGCTCTCCGTCCAGCTCGGCCAGAAGATTCCCCATTTCTGCTACCACCCCGGCATCGGCATCGACGGCAACTGCCGCATGTGCCTGGTGGAGCTGGAAGGCGTGCCCAAGCTCGTCGCCGGCTGCACGCTCACGGCCGCCGAGGGGATGAACATCACCACGAACTCGGACAAGGTGATCAAGGCGCGCGAGGGCGTGCTGGAGTTCCTCCTGATCAACCATCCGCTCGACTGCCCGATCTGCGACAAGGGCGGCGAGTGCCCGCTCCAGGACGTCACGCGCGAACACGGCGCGGCCCACGGCCGCATGAGCGACGACAAGAACAAGAACATCAAGCACGAGGTGATCGGCGAGCACATCATCTTCGATGCCGAGCGCTGCATCCTCTGCACCCGCTGCCTGCGCTACCAGCGCGACGTGGTGGGGCGCGAGGAGATCGGCATCCGCAAGCGCGGCGATCATTCGACGATCTCCCTCTTCGGCGACCGTCAGCTCACCACCGGCTTCACGGGCAACCTGGCGGACATCTGTCCCGTGGGCGCTCTCACCAGCCGCGATTTCCGTTTCCAGGCGAGGCCCTGGGAGCTGAAGCCCGTCGCGAGCAGCTGCGGGGGATGCTCCCTGGGCTGCTCCATGCGCTCCTGGTGGAAGGACGACGAGCTCAAGCGCCTCACCGCCGCGCGCAACGTGGCGGTGAACGACTGGTGGCTCTGCGATGCCGGCCGCTACGGCTATCCCCGCCTGCCGGGTCAGGGCGAAAACCTGGTCCAGCGCCAGGGCGTGCCCGTGCCGGTGAGCCGCGCGGAGGCCACCGATCGCGCGCTGGAACTGCTGGGCGAGAACGGCGCGGCCGTGCTCGCCGGCAGCCGCTGCACCAACGAGGAACTGCGCGCCCTGGCCGAGCTCGCCGGGAGTCTGGGCGGGGGGACCTCTCCCTTCCCCGTTTCCGAGATCGAACTCGGCTTCCTCGCGGCCCTGAAGGATTCCGGCCTGGAGCTCGAGGACCTCGAGAACCTCGAGCGCTTCGAACGCGTCGTGGTGCTGGGGGAGGACCCGGAGCTGGACCACCCCGTACTCGGCCTGCGGTTGGCGACGAGTTCGTCCAAGGCCACCCAGCAGGTCACGCTGGTCGGCGCCTCCGAGTACGCCCCGAAGGGCGACGTGACGCGGCGCTGGCGACGCATCGAGAGCGCGCCGGCCGCCTGGCTGTCCGGCGAGGGCGCCGAGGCCCTGGCCGGCGACGATGCCCTGCTCGTGGTCCTGCGCGAAGCCGACGTGCGCTCCGGCGCCCTGGACGCGGGTATCCTGGACACCCTGAAGCGGCGCGGCGGCGAGACGCGGGTTCTGCTGCTCATGGAGGGCATGAACCGCCGGGGTCTGCTCGAGGCCGCCGCGGCCCTGCCGAACGGCAGGAGCGAGCTGCTCGCCGAGCTGGAGGCGGGCCGGATCGATCGCCTGCTGCTCTTCGGCCTCGACCCCGACGCGGATCTCGACGATCGCGAGCGCTGGGAACGCGCGCTGGGGCAGGTGGGCGGACTGATCCTGCAGAGCAGCGGGCTGGACTCGCTCCATCCCGCCGCGGCGGTGATCCTGGCCCGACGCAGCCCCGCCGACCTGGAGGGGAGCCTGAGCAACACCTTCGGCCGCGAGTGCGGCCTACACAGCTGGCAGCCCAAGGCCGGGCGCAGGAAGCAGGACGCGGACTGGTTCGCGCCGCTTATGGTTCCCGATCGGGATACCCTGGAGGTTGGGGGTCGTCATGAAGGTTAGTCGCGACATCAAGCAGAGCTGGACCGAGCGGCTCTACCTGCCCGCGATCGTCCAGGGTCTGGGCATCACGTTCCGCAACATGTTCCACAAATCCGTGGTGCAGTCGTATCCCGAGGAGCGCTGGCCCACGCCTCCCGGCTTCCGCGGCATGCCGCGCCTGGTCATGGGCGAGGACGGCATCGAGCGCTGCGTCGCCTGCAAGCTCTGCGAGGTGGTGTGTCCACCGCGCGCCATTACCATCGTCATCGGCGAGTTCCGCGACCAGGAGATGCGCGAGCGCGTGCCCGAGGCCTTCGACATCGACATGGGCCGCTGCATCAACTGCAGCTACTGCGAGGAGGCCTGCCCCAAGGAGGCGATCGTCATGAGCGATCTCTACGAGGTGGCCGGCTACACGCGGGAGTCCCTGGTGTTCGACAAGGAGAAGCTCCTGAGCGACTATGAGGCTTATAAGTCCAACTCCCACACGGCTTGAGGCCTTCCACGCCGCAGCGTGATCCGCATACCCTCGTCGAAGATCTCGTTTTCCGAATCTCTGTATTACCCGTAAACATCGGGCCCCCAGTTGCCGATGCTTCTAGAGGAAATCCGATCGGGTGATCCTTGTCCGGATCGGAATCTCTATGGTGGTAGACAAGGGGTCGTGATGTCACTCAGGAACAAAATCGGAACGTTCTTCGCCCTGTTCGCTCTCCTGCCCTGCCTGGTTCTGGGGGGCTTCCAGGCGTATTCCGGCTACCAAGGGCAGATCGAATCGGCGGTCGCCGGCCTCGAGCGCGACGCCGAACTGCGCGGATCCGCCATCGAACGCATCGGCGAATCGGTTTGCCTCGACATCGAGTCCCTCGCCCAGGCCAAGGAAGTGGGCAAGCTGTTCCAGGGAATCGAGGACGAGGACATCGACGTTCAGGATTCGATGACCCGGCGCCTCCGCACCACCTTCGCCAAGCAGATGGAGCACCGCCGGACCTTCGAGGCGGTATCCATGGTGCGGGCGGACGGCGAGCCGCTTCTGAATCTGAGTTGGGATCCGGCAGGCGGCATGGACTATTCGGCTCCGCTCGCGGTTCCGGAGGCGGCCCTGTCCGTGTGCGTCGACGAGGAGCCCGTCACGGAGTGGCGCCAGGTCGGCAATGAACTGCAGCTCTGGCTCCATCATCCCCTCGCGTGGGGGAGCGGCCTCCTCAGCGCCAGGATCCGTCTGGAAGGGATGGCCTCGGTCTGCGAGCAGCCGGGACTGTATCTCGAAGAGGTGAATGGCCAGGCCCTGGTGGGGGACGGGGTCTTCTCAGGGAACCGGCTTCCGGATGAGATCACCGCCCAGTCCGAGGATTCGGGGATCGCGGGAGAGTACGCCCACGCCAAGCTCGAGTTCTCTCCGTTCCCGTGGGCGAACAGCTCCGTGCTTCGCCTCACCCTTCTCACCGACAGGGACCGGATCATGGCGCCCATCCGCAGAGGCATCATGATGACGGCGATGATCACCGGCCTCGCGGTGCTGATCGCGGTTCTTCTCTCCGTGCCGGTGACTCGCGGCATCACCCATCCGATCCTCGCGGTCTCCAGGTTGAGCGCCCGCCTGGCCGAGGGCGATCTCACGCAGCGTGTCGAGGTGAACAGTCGAGACGAGATCGGCAGCATGGCGAGCGACGTGAACGCCTTCGTCGATTCGCTGCAGGGCACCATGGAGGAGGTCTCCCGCAGCTCGGCGACCCTCCACGGCGTCACCGAGAAACTCGGCGCGGCGTCCTCGGAGATGGCCGACGAGGCGGAGGAGCTCAGCTTCCAGGCTTCATCGGCGGCCGGAGCCACGGAGGAGATCTCCACCAACATGGACGGCATCGTCCGCGTGACCGACGAGATGACGCGCAGCTTCAAGCGGGTGGCGCAATCCAGCTCGGACATGAGCGACTCCATCGCCGAGGTGTCGCGCCGGACGCTCAGGGCCACCGAGATCGTCAGCCGGACGAGTTCGGAGGTGCAGACCACCGAGGAGATCATGCACAACCTGGCGGCCTCCGCGAACGAGATCAACAAGGCCTCCGAGATCATCGGCGAGATCGCGGAGCAGACCAACCTCCTGGCTCTCAATGCCACCATCGAGGCGGCCAGCGCCGGCGACGCGGGCAAGGGCTTCGCCGTGGTGGCCCACGAGGTGAAGGAGTTGTCGCGCCAGACCGCACAGGCCACGGAGGATATCAGCAGCCTGGTCGCCAGCATTCGCTCGAACACGGAGAAGGCCTCGACGGCCATCGAACGGATCGAGCAAACGGTTCAGGAGAGCCTCGACATCACGCAGAACATCGCGGCCGCCATGGAGGAACAGTCGGCCACCTCCGACGAGATCAGCCGCAACATGACCGGGGCGTCCAGCTCGGCTCAGGAGATCTCGATCAACGTTCAGGAGGTGTCGGCGGGCATCGCCGAGATCTCCAAGACGGCCGTCAACGTCGACAGCACGGCCAAGGAGACCTCCGGCAACGCGGGAATCCTGAAGGAGAACACCCACGAGGTGGAGAGCCTTTCCGGGGTGCTCAGCGGTCTCGTCGAGCGTTTCCGCCTCTAGCGACCAGAATCCTCCTGCTTTGATGCCCGTCCGGCGGACCTGCCGGACGGGTTTACATTTTCGCGATAAAACTCCCTGGCAGGCATGGCGATTGCGATTTCGAATTCCGACGCGAGTCGAAGTCGCTGAAACGTGAATCTCCAGGGTCAAGGAGTGCCGGTGATCTCCGGACAACGCACTAACACGCTTACCAGCAAGCAGATCGACGAGGAACTGTCCCAGGCGAAGGCTCGGATCCTTTTCTCCGGCATCGTGCCGCTCATCATCGGGGCGATGCGCTTCGCCAAAGGGGAAAGGATTGCCAATCCGGGGCTGGATGCATTTACCCTGATCTCGGGCTATCTGCTCTTCGGCATCGTCTGGTTCGTGCTCGTCAAGCACAGGCCCGGCAAGGTGCTCTGGCGGCGCTTCACGGTGATCGTCACCGATCTGACCATCGGGGCCCTGGGCATGCATCTCGCCGGAGACATCGGACCCCTGTTCTATCCCATCTTCCTGTGGGTCATCGTCGGCAACGGGATGCGATACGGAATGGGCTACCTGCTGGGCTCCATGCTTCTCGGCATGGTGGGGTTCAGCCTCCTGATGACCTACTCCCCCGTATGGCATGCGAACTCGATGTTCTCGGCGGGCCTGCTCACCTCGCTGGTTATCCTGCCGCTCTTCTTCGTCACCCTGATCCGCCGCCTCCACGCCCTGAACTCCCGCCTGTCCGAGGAGCTGCTCCGATCCAAGGTGGCCTCCGTGGCCAAGGGGCGGTTCCTGGCCAACATGAGCCACGAGATCCGCACGCCCATGACAGGCATCCTCGGCGTCGCGGAACTCCTCGCTGACAGCGACCTGGATCGCGCCCAGCAGGAGCAGCTGGGGATTCTCCAGCGGTCCGGAAAGGCTCTGTTGCGGATCATCGACGACATCCTGGACTACTCGAAGATCGAGGCGGACAAGATGGTCATCGAGAACCAGCCCTTCGATCTTCGGGAACTCCTCGTCGACCTCTCCCACTTGCTCGCGCCGAGAGCCAAGGCGAAGGGGATCGAGATCAGCGTTGACTACGACGAGGGGCTGGAGCGCTGGTTCCTGGGCGATACGACGCGACTTGGCCAGGTGCTGATGAACCTCGCCGGCAACGCCATCAAGTTCACCGAACAGGGATCGGTCACCCTCGCTTGCCAGGGGACGCCCCTGTCCGACGGACGCTACCGTCTCTCGCTCGCGTGTCGGGACACCGGCATCGGTATCGCCCCGGAGAAGCGGGAGTCGATCTTCGAGATCTTCGAGCAGGCGGACGACTCGACCACGCGCCGCTTCGGCGGAACCGGCCTCGGACTGGCGATCAGCCGTCGGCTGATCCATCTCATGAAGGGCGACCTCCACCTGGAGTCCGTACAGGGCGAGGGCTCGACCTTCACCGTGGAGCTGGAGCTTCCGCGGGCGGAATGCCCGCGGCTCAAAGCAGAGCCGGATGAGCAGTTCACCCTCCCCGCGGGACTCCGCGTGCTTCTGGTGGAGGACAACCGCGTGAACCGCATGGTGCTGACCCGGATCCTCGAGAAGATGGGCCTGACGGTGAGCACGGCGGAGAACGGACGCATCGCCGTGGAGCGGATCGCCCGGAAGCCGGTGGATCTCGTGCTCATGGATCTGCAGATGCCGGAGATGAACGGCCTGGAGGCCACCCGCGCCATCCGCGCCCTCGAGGGGGAGACGGCCAAGGTGCCCATCTTCGCCCTGACGGCCAGCGTCACCGCGGACGTGGTGCGGGAATGCCGGGAAGTGGGCATGAACGGGCATCTCTCCAAGCCCGTGGATCCCGTGATGCTCGGAAAGGTACTTTCGGATCTCACCGTGCCCAGCCCCTGATCGTCCGGCAGGCTAAACCCCTTCCACCAGCGAATTTCCGTAAAGCACTAATTTTCACAAGACCCTTGTGAAACAGGACCCCACCCTCTTTATTGTGAGCGCGGTAAACCGGATTCACCGGTTCGAAGGAGGGTTCTTCGTGGAACTGCTGCTCCTGGTGATCAGCGCCGTGCTGGTCAACAACTTCGTCCTGAGCCGATTCCTGGGCATCTGCCCCTTCCTCGGTGTCTCCAAGAAGCTCAGCACCGCGATCGGGATGACCGGCGCCGTCGTGTTCGTGATGACCCTGGCCAGCGTGATCAGCTGGCTGGTCTACCACGGGCTGCTGAAGCCCGAGGCCGCCCTGGTGCCCCAGGATCTGCGCTTCCTGCAGACCTTGGCCTTCATCCTGATCATCGCGTCAACCGTACAGCTCGTCGAGCTGGCACTCCAGAAGCTGAGCCCGCCGCTCTATCAGAGCCTGGGCATCTTCCTGCCGCTCATCACCACCAACTGCGCCGTGCTCGGCGCGGCGGTGCTCAACATCCAGAACGAGCACAGCCTGCTCGAGACCACCCTCTTCGGCTTCGCCGGCGCCATCGGCTTCGGCGTGGCGATTCTGCTGTTCTCGGGCATCCGCGAGGTCCTCGACCTGGCGGATACGCCGAAGGTGTTCAAGGGCACGGCGATCGCTCTCGTGACCGCCGGGATCCTCTCGCTGGCCTTCATGGGCTTCGCGGGACTCGTCTAGGAGGAATCGAACGATGCTCGTCGCAACCACCGTACTCGCCGGACTGGGGCTCGTCTCCGGACTCGGACTCGCCGTCGCCGCGCGCCTGTTCGCCGTCGAGGTCGACCCTCGCAAGGAGGAGATCGGCGACCTGCTGCCCGGCGCCAACTGCGGCGGCTGCGGCTTCGCCGGCTGCAACGACTTCGCGGGCGCCGTCGTGAAGGGGAGCGCCCAGCCGGACGCCTGCCCCGTGGCGGACGACGAGGTCGCCCGCGCCGTGGCCGCGGTGATGGGAGTGAGCATCGAGGCCAAGGAGCGGCGCGTGGCGATGGTCCACTGCCAGGGCGGCGACGAGATCGCGCCCCGCAAGTACCTCTACAACGGCATGGCCAGCTGCGCCAGCGCCGACCTGCTGGGCGGCGGCGACAAGCTCTGCGGCCACGGCTGCCTCGGGCTGGGCGACTGCCAGGTGGTCTGCGGCTTCGGCGCCATCGAGATCACAGGCAGCGGCCTCGCCCACGTGATCCGCGAGCGCTGCACTTCCTGCGGCAAGTGCGTGGACGCCTGCCCCAAGAATCTCATCGACATCGTGCCGGAGAGCGCGCCGATCCACGTGCTCTGCCGGAACACCGACAAGGGCGGCATGGCGCGCAAGGCCTGCAAGGTCGCCTGCATCGGCTGCAAGAAGTGTGAGAAGTTCTTCGAGGACGGACGGATGGTCGTGGAGAACTTCCTGGCCAGCGTCGACTACGAGAATCCGCCCGCGGATCCCGCCGTGATCGAGCAGTGTCCCAACGGCGCGATCGTCGAGATCGGTTCCGAACCCACCCGTCACTAGCCGGCTGGAGAGCGTCATGCGTTTCAAGGGGGGGATCCACCCCGATTATCACAAGGAGAGCGCGGGCCTGGCCGTGGAGGCGATGCCCCTGCTGGACCGCTACGTCGTTCCCCTGTCCCAGCATCTGGGGGCGCCGGGCGAGGCGATCGTGAAGAAGGGCGACGAGGTCGCGAAGGGTCAGCCGCTGTCGAAGCCGACCGGCTTCGTGTCCGTGCCCGTGCACGCGCCCACTAGCGGCAAGGTGAAGGCCGTGAAGGAGTTTCCCCACCCCTTCGGGCGTCCGCAGATCGCGGTGGAGATCGTGGCCGACGGCGAGGACACTCCATGGGAGGGCCTCGAGCCCAAGGGCGACTGGCGAAACCTCGACGCCGCCGCGATCAAGGACGCACTGCAGGGCGCCGGCCTCGTGGGCATGGGCGGCGCGACCTTTCCCACCCACGTCAAGCTGAGCCCGCCGGCCGAGAAGCCGATCGACGCCTTCATCCTGAACGGCGCCGAGTGCGAGCCCTACCTCACGAGCGACCATCGCGTCATGGTGGAGCAGCCCCGCGAGGTGATGGAGGGCGTGGGACTGATGATGCAGGTGCTGGGCGTGAACAAGGCCTACGTGGGCGTGGAGGCCAACAAGCCCGACGCGCTGGAGGCCCTGAAGGGCGCCTGCCCCGCGGGCCTGGATGTGGAGTTCGCCCTGCTCGAGGTGAAGTACCCCCAGGGCTCGGAGAAGCACCTCATCTATGCGCTCACCGGACGCTCCGTGCCGGCCGGCGGCCTGCCCATGGACGTGGGCTGCCTGGTGCAGAACGTCGGCACGGCCGTGGCCGCCTACGAGGCCGTGAGCGCCGGGCTTCCCCTGATCGAGCGGGTCACCACCGTCACGGGCAGGGGGATCGCCGAGGCGAAGAACCTGCGCGTACGCGTGGGCACTCCGCTGGACAAGGTGATCGAGCACTGCGGCGGCCTGAACGCGGACGTCGCCAAGGTGATCTTCGGCGGACCGATGATGGGCATGGGCCAGTTCAGCCTCGAGGTGCCGGTGCTCAAGGGCACGAGCGGTATCCTCTGCCTGCCCGAGGAGCGGATGAGCCAGTACCTGGCCGATCCCTGCATCCGCTGCGGCGCCTGCGTGGACGCCTGTCCCATGGGCCTCGTGCCGAGCGCCCTGGGCGTGCTGTCCGAACGCGGCCGCTTCGCCGACCTGGCCGACTACAGCGTCTTCGACTGCATCGAGTGCGGCAGCTGCGCCTACGTGTGTCCGAGCTACCGTCCCCTGGTTCAGCTGTTCAAGCGGGGCAAGGCCGAGCTGCGCGCCCTGCAGAGCAAAGGAGCGGCATGAGCGACACGCCTGAAACCAAACCGGCCGCTCCGGCGAAGCCCGAGAAGAAGGAGCCTCCGCTCCTGGTCATGAGCAGCGCGCCCCACGTGCACCGCGACCAGGACGTGCCCCGCATCATGCGCGACGTGGTGTGGGCCATGATCCCCGCCCTGCTGGTGGGGCTCTGGTTCTTCGGGCTGCCGGCGCTGAAGGTTCTGATCTTCTCCGTCGGCGGCTGCATCCTCTTCGAGTGGCTGTATCTGAAGGTCGCCGGCCGGCCGATGAAGCTGCACGACTTCAGCGCGGTCGTCACCGGTGTATTGCTGGCCATGAACCTGCCTCCCGGCAGCCCCTGGTGGCTGGCGCTGGTGGGGGCCTTCGTGGCGATCGTCATCGCCAAGCAGATCTACGGCGGGCTGGGCTTCAACCCCTTCAACCCGGCGCTGGTGGCCCGCGTGCTGCTGCTCATCTCCTTCCCGGTGCAGATGACCACCTGGGCCAAGCCCGCCGGTCCCCTGGTGATGGACGCCGAGACGGGCGCCACGCCGCTGGGCGCGATCCGCGACGCGGTGAGCCTCGGCGGCACGGTGGACTCGGTGGCCGTCGAGCCCCTGTGGAAGCTGCTCGTCGGCATCCGCGGCGGCAGCCTCGGCGAGGTGAGCGTGATCGCGCTGCTGCTGGGCGGGCTCTTCCTGCTGTGGCGGGGGCACATCCGCTGGCAGATCCCGGTGACCTTCATCGGCAGCGTGCTGCTGATCACCGGCATCGCGCACTTCGCCGCCCCGCAGGCCTACGCCTCGCCGCTCGTCCACGTGCTCTCGGGCGGCCTCTTCCTGGGCGCCTTCTTCATGGCGACGGATATGGTGACGAGCCCCGTCACCCGCAAGGGCATGCTGATCTTCGGTATCGGCTGCGGCGTCATCACCGCGGTGATCCGCCTCTGGGGCGGCTACCCGGAGGGCGTGAGCTTCGCGATACTGCTGATGAACGCGGCCACGCCGCTCATCGACCGCTACACCAAGCCGAAGGTGTTCGGCACCGGGCGCAAGCTGTTCGAGGAGGTGAAGGCCTCATGAAGGAGCTGCTGAATCTCTCGTTGCGCCTCGCGCTGATCTGCGGCGTCGCCGCGCTGCTGCTCTCCCAGGTGGACGGCTTCACGCGCGAGCCGATCCGGCTGGCGCTGCACAAGGCGAAGATGGAGGCCGTCGAGGCGGTGCTGCCGACCTTCGACAACGCGCCTGACGCCGACCGCGTCGACCTCGGCGACCCCGAGGCCCTGCGCGAGTACTACCGCGGCTATCGGGGCGAGGAGCTGAGCGGCGTCGCCTTCAAGTCGGTCACCTACAAGGGCTATTCGGGCGAGATCGAGATCATGCTCGGCGTCGAGGAGACGGGCAAGGTGAGCGGCGTGCGGATCCTGCGCCACACCGAGACGCCGGGCCTCGGCACCAAGTACGCCGTGCCCGAGGTGCTGAAGGAGTACTACGTGGGCCGCAGCCTCGCCGACACCGACTGGCGTGTGGGCAAGGACGGCGGCGATCTCGACGCGGTCACCGGCGCCACCGTCACGGGCCGGGCGCTCGGCGAGGCCATCGCCGATGGCCTCACCCAGTTCGAGGCCGACCGCGACTCCGTGGCCACCGCCCAGCGCGCGCTGCCGACCGTACCCGCCCCAGGGGAGACCCAGGAGGAGATGGAGTGAACCACGCACAGATCTTCACCCGCGGCCTCTGGCGCGAGAATCCGATCTTCCGGCTGCTGCTGGGCCTCTGTCCGGTGCTGGCCGTGACGACCTCGGTGGAGAACGGTCTCGGCATGGGCCTGGCCTCCACCTTCGTGCTGCTCTGCAGCAACACGATCATCTCGATCTTCCGGGGCTTCATCCCGAAGAAGGTGCGTATTCCGGCCTTCATCGTGGTGATCGCGAGCTTCGTGACCATCGTCGACCTGACGATGCACGCCTACTTCTTCGAGCTTCACAAGAGCCTGGGCCTGTTCATCCCGCTCATCGTGGTGAACTGCATCATCCTGGGGCGGGCCGAGGCCTTCGCCAGCCGCAACGACCTGGGGCGTTCGATCATCGACGGGCTCGGCATGGGCATCGGCTTCACGCTGGGCCTGGCCGTGCTGGGCGCCGTGCGCGAGGTGCTGGGCAACGGGACGATCCTCGGCATGTCCCTGTTCGGACCCGGCTACCAGCCGCTGCTGGTGATGATTCTCCCTCCGGGCGCCTTCCTCTCCCTGGGCCTGCTGCTGGCGGGCATGAACAAGCTGGAGGAGAAGCGCGCGATCCGCGCGGGCGAGGAGTACGAGCCGCCGCTCGAGATGGATTGCGGCAGCTGCGTGCTCTGCAAGCTGAACGAGGAGGAGGCCTGATCCGGCAGGATCGGCCTAGAAGAATTCGAGGTCGTAGCGGTCGAGATACTCGGGCAGGATCTCGAGACGACCTTCCAGGGCCCGGGTGGCGCGCACCCGGGCCTTCTCGTTGCCCCGAGGCGGCAGCACGAGCACGGCCTGCACCTGCGGGTAGCGCAGCAGCAGGGTCTCGGCGGCCTTGGGCCCCAGCACGAAGAGCGCGGTGGAGAGACCGTCGCCGAGGGTGGCGCCCTTGCTCACGACCGTGGCGCTGAGCAGGCCCTCGGCGGGACGTCCGGTGGCGGGATTCATGATGTGGCCGTAGCGCTTGCCGTCGATGGTGACGAAGCGCTCGTAGGAGCCGCTGGTGGCCACGGCCTCGTCCTTCAGATCGAGGGAAGCGAAGAGCCGGTTGCGGTCGGCCGGATCGCGGATGCCCACGCGCCAGGCCCGCCCCGGCCCGGCCTCGCCGATGCAGTAGAGGTTGCCGCCCAGGTCGACGAGGGCCGAGCTCAGGCCCAGGTCGCGCAGCCCCTTCGCCGCGAGGTCGAGGGCGTAGCCCTTGGCGATGCCGCCCAGGTCGATCGCCGTCTCGCTTTCGAGCTTGGTGAAACGGCGAAGCTCGGATTCGTAGCGGTAGGCGCCGAGGCGGGGGAGCAGCGCGGCCAGCTTCGCCTCGTCGGGCAGGCGTCCCTGTCGACGATAGAAGCCCCAGAGTCGCATGAGGGGCTCGGCGCCGGGCTCGAAGGCGCCGCCGCTCGCCTCGCGCATTTCCAGGGCGCGCGCGAGGCAGTCGCCCAACTGCGGCGATAGCGTGACGGCGGAGTCGGCGGGAGCGCGGTTGGCGCGGGAGAGCTCGGAGTTCGCGTCCCAGGTGCTCATGAGAGCGTTGACCTGGGCGAAACTCTCGCGCACGCGGCCCGGGGCGCCGGCTTCGGCCTCGTTCACCTGGCCGCGGATCTCGAGCCGGGCGACGGTGCCCATCGTCTCGAACTCCCACTGGCGCGGGGGTGGGTCGGCCCGCCGGTCGCAGGCCGCGGCGAGAAGGAGCGGGGCGAGGAGCAGAGGCGCGCCCCTCAACGTTGCCACCAGTGCGTGATCGGCGTGGGGAACCAGCTGCCGGTCGTCTCGGCGATTCCCTCGATCGTGGGGTTGTCGTTGCCGTCGGTGATCGTGTCGTGGGGTGTCGCGACCCCCTCGCCCCAGTAGTTCCAGGAGACGAGGACGGTGTAGGGCACCGGAATGTTGCCGAACACGATGTTGCTGAAGTCCCCCGCGGGGCCGTTGTCGATGAAGTTGGTGTAGCCGATTCTCGCGGCGGGGGGAATGTTGTCGTCGGTGGTGGAGTCGCCGCTCTGCGTGACGCCCATGATCTGCACGCCGATGGAGCAGTTCTGGATATCGCAGCCGCTGATCCGCGCGTGGGAGTCGCCGCGCAGCGAGACGCCCGGGCCGGAGCAGCCCTGGATCCAGAGGCCGATCAGGGACGCGTCGGAATCCTGGAGCACGATGCCCGGCCCGGAGTCGTTGGTGATCTTGAGGCCTTCGATGCTCGCGCTCGCGTCGCCGCCGATCATGCTCACCTGTCCCTCGATCACGGGTATCAGCGGGTTGAGGGTGTGACCCATCAGCGTGACGCCGGCGGGCAGCGCGACGTCGCCGGTGTAGGCCTCCTCGCGATAGCTCACGACGATCTTGTCTCCGGGGATGGCCGCGGCGGCCGCCGCCTGGATCGAGGAGTGCTCCTCGGGCACGTTGAGCGTGTCGTCGTGAGGGGCCGTGGGGGACTCCTTCTCGGAGCAGGCGGTGAACAGGGGTAGACAGAGCAGCGGTAGCCAGGCCAATCGCCGGATCATCGGATTTCCTCCCAGGGGACGCGTGACGAGCGTAACGAGCGAATGATAACGACTTGCGCCTTTGAGCACCAGCCGCCAATCCGTTTTCGAGGGGACTGGAATCTTCCGCGCCGATCCGTTAAAATCCAGAACAGGAAAGATATTTAACCCCCCTGAGGCATCCCCATGCTCGGTTCGATCTTCCTCTCCCGCTACCGTGTCGAGCGTCTGCTCCACGAGTGCGCGCTCTACCGCTCCTTCGAGCTGCGCGATGTCCTCGGCGGCCAGCGCGGGCTTCTGTTCATGTACTCCCTGGAGGGCCGGAAGCCCCTGGATCTGGTGGGATTCCACTACCGGCAGCACCGGATCGCCGAGATCTGCGGCGCCCGGATCCCCCGCTGCCGCCTGGGCGAGGAATCCGGTAACTTCTATGTTCTGATGGAGATCGACGAGGGCGCTTCCCCGTTGGGACTGCCCCTGGCCGACGCGGCGCTCCAGGAGCTGACCCGCATCCTGTTCCGCGACCTCACCGCATGTCGGGCGGCGGGCCTGCGGCTCTACCAGCTCGCGCCCGACCTCATCTGGCGGGACGGCAGCGGCCGACCCTTCTACCTGCCGCCGCTCTACCTGCACTTCCCGGGCTTCCTCGACCTGGACGACGGATCCCTCGATCCCGCCGCCGAGCTCCACAGCGGTCGCGAACTGCTCCTCGACGCCGATCTCCACGGCTTCGGCCGCCTGGTCGAGCGCTACGCCACCGGCAAGGATGCGTGGGAGCCGTTCCGGGAGCGGGTGCTCGGGAAACTGCTCGACGAGGAGAGCGAGCTGCGGCCGGGCATCGCCGAGATCTTCACGAGTTCGCCCCTCGCGAACGATGACGAAATCGAGGACCTGCTGGCCCGCGACCGCCAGATGGCCCTGGATCTCCCCGAGTCGCTGAGCACGCGTCTCGACGCGCTGGCCAGGGACTACCGCAACGGCGAAAATCTCTGGGTGACGCTCAAGGGCGATCCCAGCGGGCGCATTCTTCGCGCAATCGACCTTCGCCTCTGCCGCTCCGGCGAGTCCCAGGGTGAAGGGAGCGGCCTGGGCTGGCCCCGCATCGCCGATGCCGACGCCTCCGGGCGCGAGACGGTGCAGCGATTCCAGGATCTCACGCGACCGGAGGAGATCCTGAGCCCGCTCTGGCAGGGCGACGTCTCCCGGCGCGAGCAGCCTCATCTCTACGCGCTCGCGGCCGGAGAGGGGATCGACCGCCATCCCGGGCTGGCGCGCCGCGCGGAGGAGATTCTGGGAGAGTGGTCGCGTCTCCGTCGGCTCGACCTCGATGCCGGCTCGTCTCCGGCGGCGCCCGCCGAACATGTCGAACGCTGGTCGGGCTGCAGCGCGGAGAGCCGGCAGCTCCTGGAGATCCTGGCGTTGCAGGACGCGCCCTTCAGCCTGGGCCTTCTCGGCAGCTTCTTCTCGCAGGATCGGAGCTCCTTCTTCGGTCGCGTGGCCGAACTGGACGCCATCGGCGCGCTGCGCTGGCGGCCCGGCGTGGATATCGCGACGGGCCGCTGGGGGCTGCAGGTCGAGCTGGCCGATTTCGACTGGAAGCTGTGGATCCGGGACGAGATGGATCCGGAGCGTCGCATGGAGCTGCACCGGCTCTGCACGGATCTCTTCCCGGTGGGTGAGGGAGTCACGGACCACTGCGCCGTCCAGCGGATCCACCACCTCGTGGGAGCCGAGAACTGGGCTCGTCTCGCCGAGGAGGGCCTCGCGCTCTTCCACGGCGCGAGGAAGGCGGGCCGAAGCCTGCTCCTGGAGTACCTGGCCGAGATCCTGCGCCGGGATACGGTGGAGTCGCGGCTCGATCTCGAGGGCAAGCGCTCCGTCTACACGCACCTGGGGCAGGGGATCGTGCAGCTGGGCGACCTGAGCGCCGCCGCCGAGCTCTACGGCGAGGGGCTCCGTTCCCTCACCGGCAATCCCCGCTTCCTCGATGAGCTGCTGGACGACCGTCCCCATCGCCCCGCGGTGGAGGGCCTGGGGGATCCCGCGCTGCTGCCGGCCGTGAGCGCGCTGGTGCGCGAACTGGCCGAGATCGGCGAGACTCGCGGGGAGTTCGCCTGGGCGATTCGCGTCCTGGGCCGTCTGCTCGACGCCTTCAGCGAGGAGCTCTCCGCCTTCGAGCGCGGCCTGCTGCTCAACGAGCAGGCCTGGCTGAACTACCGCATGGGGGAGCACGAGCGGGCGGTGGAGCGCTGCGAGGTCGCCCTGCGCCTGTTCGACGCCACCGAGCACCAGGCCGAGCTGGGACAGACCTACAACACGCTCGGCGCGGCCCAGTGGGCGCTCAACCGCTGGTCTGAGGCGGAGGCCTACTACAAGCGTGCGCTGACGCTCAGGGAGCGCTCCGGCGATCAGAACCGCATCGCCGCCAGCCTCAACAACCTGGGCAACCTGTACCGTCTCACGGAGCGCTTCCCGCTGGCGATCGACTACTTCAACCGCAGCATGGCCATCAAGAAGCGGCTCAAGAACTACGCCGGCTATCTCATCAGCCTCTACAACGTGGCCCTGATCAACTTCGAGCTGAACGATCTCAAGGCGGCGCGCAGCCAGTCGCAGGAGTGCCTGGAGCTGAACCGGCTCGTGGGCAACATCCAGCTCGGCGCGGAGGTGCAGGGTCTGATGGGCGAGATCGAGCAGGTGGAGGGACGACCCGTGGAGGCCGCCGAGCACCTGAAGGCGGCCATCGAGACCTGTCGCGAGATCGAGGCCCACACGGAGCTGGCGACGATGTTCCGGCGCCTGATCCCGGTGCAGCTGGCCCTCGGCGATATCGGGGGCGCCGAGATCAGCATCGAGGAGGGGCTGCGGGTCGTCTGGCGGGTGAACAACCGTCTCGAGGAGGCGCGGATCCAGGGCTACTCCGCGGATTTTCACATGGTGCGGGGCGACCGCGAGCGCACCGTGAACTCCCTCGAGAAGGCCGCCGACCTCTTCTCCGCCCTCGATCGCTACGAGGAGCTGGCGCGAGTCTACAGCCGTCTGGGCCTGATCCACCTCGAGGCGGGCGAAGAGATGAAGGCCAGGGAATGCCTGCAGCAGGCCACCGGCATCATCGAACGGCGCAAGGTGGGCGCGCTCATCTCCGAGTGGGATACCCTGCAGCTGCGTCTGCAGCAGCGGCTGGGCCACTTCGTCCAGCGGATCGAGAGCGACGGCAAGCTGCGGCTGGCGAGTTTCTATCAGATCCTCGCTCTGCTCGAGGGCGTGGAGTTGCGGGAGGAGGGGCTCGATCTCGTCACGCGCCTCCTCAGGGAGTCCCTCGGCTATCGTCAGGCGCGTATTGCTCTCGATGAAGGCGGCGGACTGGTTCGCTGGTTCGGCGGCGAGGCGGAGGACGCCGGCGAACTGGAGTCCCTCTGGCGGGAGCGGGGGGGCGATCTCGACATCGCCGAGGTGGAGCTGTCGGTGGCGGGCGCGCCCCGACGCCTGCTGCTGGCGCCCATCCAGATCGGGTCGGGGCGCAGGGCCGGTCTGTTCCTCGAGCGTGGCGAGATGAGCGCGGGCGACATCGACGGCGAGGAGCGCGACTTCATCAACGGGCTGGTTCGTCTTCTCGCCACTCGTTTGCGGCCCGGGGAGCCCTACTCCAGCGCGCCGGTCGACGCCGGCACGGAGCGCGTGACGACGCAGGTTCCCGCCGCCGAAGCTCCGCGTCTCATCGGAACCGGGCGGGAGATGCGGCGGATCCGGAATCTCATCGAGCGCGTGAAGGACGTGGAAACGACGGTCCTCATCACGGGCGAGTCGGGAACGGGCAAGGAGGAGGTGGCGCGGGCCATTCACTACGAGGGCGCGCGGAGAGGGCGTCCCTTCCTCGCGGTGAACTGCGCGTCGATCCCCGAGACGCTGCTGGAGAGCACGCTCTTCGGCCACGAGCGAGGGGCCTTTACCGGGGCCAGTCATCGCCACATCGGCGTCTTCGAGGAGGCCATGGGTGGGACCATCTTCCTCGACGAGATCGGTGAGATGGGCGCGGACATGCAGGCCAAGCTCCTGCGGGTTCTCCAGAGCAAGGAGTTCACCCGCGTCGGCGGCACCCGTTCGCTGCGAACCGACGTCCGCGTGCTCACCGCCACCAATCGCGATCTCGAGGAGGAGGTGAAGCAGCATCGTTTCCGGGAGGACCTGTTCTACCGGATCAACGTATTGCGCGTGCAGGTGGCCCCCCTGCGCGAGAAGCGCGAGGATATCTTTCCTCTTACGGAGTTCTTCCTGGCCCAGGCCAGCGTCGGCCTGATGGGAGGCCCCAAGCGCCTTTCGCCCGAGGTCATGGAGATCTTCATGCATCACTCCTGGCCGGGGAACATTCGCCAGCTGCAAAACGTGATCAGCTCATGCGTCGTGCTGTCCCGCGCCCAGATCATCGACAGAGAGGACTTGCCCGAGGATTTCCTGGAATCGCGCCGCCAGGTGGTTGGGTCCCAGAGTCTGGACGAACTCGCTCAGATGGTCGTGGCTTCCGGCGATTTCTCCGAGGAGAGCCCTCTCGAGGAATCGCTCCTCGCCGCGCTCGCTCATCACCTCGTGGAGCAGGTCGGCAGCAAGGCGAAGGCCGCTAGAATGTTGGGAATTAGTAAACCAACCCTCTATCGTCGCCTGAGGAACTATGGTACAATTCGTAAAGGCGGCGAGATGGGTGTCTAGCCACCTAGGTCGTGCTGCACGTTTTTTCGATGCGATACCGGAATCGCGGCGATGAAGCAAGGAAGGTCAAGGATGCGCAACTTGCTGAAAACCATGACATTTACCATGATTGCCCTGGTGGCCCTCGGCGCCCTGCCGGCCATGGCGGCCTACGACTCGCCCCACTCCATCTTGGTCGACCCCAGCATGTCCCAGTTCAAGCTCGGGGGGGAGTTCTTCTACGTCAGCACCACCGAGCCCGTCTTCATCGAGTTCCAGGGTATCAGCTCCAACCGGGTTTGGGGGAAGGTCGTGCCGATGGACGGCCACAACAGCGCCATGGTGAGCCTGACCTGGGTCAACAACAGGGGCCTCTACTTCCCCCTCCACAGCGGGCTCCTCTCCGGGCGAGAGTGGAGCTTCGACAGCGATGACGTCACGGGGCACAACGAGAAGAACGACTAACGCCCTCGTCACCGCAATATCATCGACTTGGCGGCCCGTAAAGATTCTTTACGGGCCGCCGTTTTTTTACGCCTTTAAGTGGGGAGTTCTTTCCTCTTGCTGACAGGAATTTCCGAGCGAAGTTCTTACCCGTTGAGTTGTAACGGTTTGCGAGTTGTGGGTGTTTTTGTGCGTTGGAAGAATTGGCACGGTGTCTGCAATAGCCTGGTTGCCCGAGTATCCGGTATCATTCCAAAGGCCTGGGGTGGAGAGGCGTCATGGGGACCTTTCCCACCCCGTCGAGACTCGGTCCGCTGAGTCTTTTGTCAAGAGGAGTGGTGGCAAGGCCCTCTCGCTTCGGCGAGAGGGCCTCTTTTCGTTTCCGGGATCGTCGGTGGAAAGGGGCTCAGCGGGTATCGCGGGTGTTCAGGGCAGCCTCCACGCGGTCGAGGCGGGGCTGGAGAACCGTGAAGAACTTGCGGTGGTAGCGCGTTCCCTCCGTCTCGAAGGCATGGAAGCTCACATGGAGGGTGGGGTTGAACAGCCGCTCCCCCGGGGGGAACCGGTAGTCGACCGCGCGAACGATGCGCTCTCCGGGGGCCAGGTCGCCGATGGCGATGCGCCCGTCCGGCAGAGCGGGGTTCTCCGACCAGAGTTCGAGAAACAGCAGGCTCTCCCGGCCAGGGTTGCTCAGATCCAGTTGGAGCACGACCTCTCCCGTGGCCAGATCCACCGACTCGAAATCGATGTTCGCCACGAGGGGGGATTGCCCGGTCTCGATGCGGTGGCGCTCGCCCTCATGGTCCGTGTAGGCGAGTGTGAAGCGGGGATGGAAAACCAGCTTTCCTTCGGCCATGCGAAACGTGAAGCGTCGCGTGACCCTCTCCTCCTTGGCCAGATCCGTGGTGGCGAGCGGGCCCTCGACGCAGGCCGGTTCCGCCGAGAGTTCGACGAAGGACACGGGCAGGCTTCCCAGGTTGCGGACCGTCATCTCGTAGGCGAGGATCCCGGCTCTCGCGTCGAACTCCAGGAATCGGGTCTCGGTCTCCACGCGCGCGCCGGCGCGACCCGGGAGGGCGAGAGCCAGCATGACGGCGACGGCGATTCCCGCGAGCCGCAGGGCCCGCGGCCGGGCATCGATATTGAACCTCATCCTGAACCTCCATTCCGCTGTGGACGATAACGGGACGCCGCCCATGGGGCAAGTGCGCCTTTACAGTGGGCGTTCGACGCGCGACAATGCCGGCAGGAGGTGCGCGGCATGGACTGCATTTTCTGCAAGATCGCGGCCGGCGAGCTGCCGGCCCACAAGGTCCACGAGGACGATCGCGTCCTGGCCTTTCTCGACATTCAGCCCGGCACGACCGGGCACACCCTCGTGATTCCCAAGGCTCACGCGGAGAACTTCTTCGACCTCGCCGACGACGACAGGGACGCGGTGTTCGCCGTCGCCCGTCGGGTCGGGGAGGCGCTGCGACTCGAGACGGGCGCCGAGGGGATGAACCTGCATCAGTCCAACGGGGGCGCGGCGGGCCAGGTGGTGTTCCACTTCCATTTGCATCTGCTGCCCCGCTGGCAGGGCGACGGACTTCGCAGTCCGTGGCGGGCGGGGGAATCATCGCCCGAAGAGCTGGCGGACCTGGCGTCCCGGCTCTCGGCGAAACTCGGCGATTGAGTCGTGCAGACAAGAGGGTGGGACTGTTGACCTGCCGAGTCGTGAGATGCTATACTCTGCGAGTCCTAGTTAACAGGTTTTGACCTGGCATCTTTAGCGCTCTGCATCTGGACAACCGCAAGGCCCCGATTCCGTTTCGGTTTCGGGGTTTTTCTCTGCCTTCCGGCTCCCTCTCCACTTTTCTTGGCCCTCCGGCCGAATCTCGTTGACACTAGCATCATGTCGTGGGTACAAACGGGAGTACCCCTACATCTTGTGTGTGGGGCTTCGGGTGGCCTAAACTCCCATGATTCAAGGGATTGGCGCTCGAGCGGGTCTTTCCATGTCCCGCTCCGAGAGATTCCGGAGGCAGGTTTCGCAGGCCTCCGACGAGCCTCTCCCGCCGCTCGAATCGACGCATATTGATATACTCCAAGCCTCGGCCGGCGAGTTGGGGTTTGAGAAGAATTATCGACAGGAGAGCGCCATGGAGTCTCGCAGCAGCGACACGCTTCCCAAGGACGACAACCTCGACCAGAATGACGCCGGCGCGGAGGCCGAACGTCGAGGGCCCTTCCGCATCGAACCCTTCTTCTCCCGCAAGGGAAGCCACCCCTTCGATGATCTCAAGTGGGAGCGTCGGCACGCCCGGATCGGCGACGAGGGCGGCGTAACCATCTTCGAGCAAAAGGATGTGGAGGTGCCGGCGGACTGGTCGATGCTGGCGACGAACGTCGTCGCATCGAAGTACTTCTACGGTGAGCTGGGCACGGGCGAGCGCGAGTACTCCGCCCGGCAGCTCGTCCACCGCGTGGCGCGCACCCTCGCCGACTGGGGCCTGGAGGACAACTACCTCGCCAGCCCCGAGGACGCCGAGACCTTCTACCAGGAAATGGTCTACCTGCTGATCAACCAGTACGCGGCCTTCAACAGCCCCGTCTGGTTCAACCTGGGCCTCTATCACGTGAACGGCGTCGCCGGCTCGCCCGGCGGCTACCAGTACCATCACGAAACCCGCGAGGTGCGCCGGGTCGAGGAGAGCTACAAGAATCCCCAGTGCTCGGCCTGCTTCATCCAGGCGGTCGAGGACAACATGGAGGACATCATGCGCCTGGCCACGGCCGAGGCGATGCTGTTCAAGTACGGCTCCGGCACCGGCACCGACCTCTCCACGATCCGCAGTTCGCGCGAGCGTCTGAGCGGCGGCGGCACGCCGAGCGGCCCGCTGTCCTTCATGCGCGTGTACGATCAGGTCGCCGCGGTGATCAAGTCGGGCGGCAAGACCCGCCGCGCGGCCAAGATGCAGAGCATCAAGTGCCACCACCCCGACGTGATCGAGTTCATCAACGCGAAGCGCGACGAGGAGGAGAAGGCCTGGGCCCTCATCGAGCAGGGCTACGACGGCTCCTACAACGGCGACGCCTACGGCTCGGTGATGTTCCAGAACGCCAACTTCTCGGTGCGCCTGGACGACGACTTCTTCAAGGCCGTCGAGGTGGACGGCTACCAGGAGACCCGCGCCGTCACCAGCGGCGAGGTGGTGGAGCGGCACAAGGCCCGCGAGATGCTGCGCCTCATCGCCGAGGGCACCCACATCTGCGGCGACCCCGGCGTGCAGTACGACAGCACGATCAACCACTGGCACACTTGCCCCAACTCGGGCCGCATCAACGCGAGCAATCCCTGCAGCGAGTACATGTTCCTGGACAACTCGGCCTGCAACCTCGCCAGCCTGAACCTGATGAAGTTCCGCAAGGCCAGCGGCGAGTTCGACGTCGAAAGCTATCGCCGCGCCGTGCGCCTGTTCATCCTGAGTCAGGAGATCATCGTCGATCGGGCGAGCTACCCCACCGATCCCATCGCCAAGAGCAGCCACCTGTTCCGGCCCCTGGGTCTGGGTTACGCGAACCTGGGCAGCCTGATCATGTCCGAGGGCCTGCCCTACGACAGCGAGGAGGGACGTCATTTCGCCGCCGTCCTCACCGCGATCATGGGCGGCGAGGCCTACGCCATGAGCGCCGAGCTCTCGGCCGTCAAGGGACCCTTCGCCGGCTTCCAGGTGAACCGCGATCCGATGATGGCCGTGATCGCTCGCCACCGCGAGGAAGTGGAGAAGATCGACGCCGAGCAGGTGCCGGCCGAACTCCTCAACGCCGCCCGGGACAGCTGGGACCGCGCCATCACCGGCGGTCGCGCCCACGGCTTCCGCAACTCGCAGACCACCCTGCTCGCGCCCACCGGCACCATCGGCTTCATGATGGACTGCGACACGACCGGCGTCGAGCCGGACATCGCGCTGGTCAAGTACAAGCTGCTGGCCGGCGGCGGAACGCTGAAAATCGTCAACCGCACCGTGCCCCAGGCGCTGCAGGTGATGGGCTACGCGCCCAGCGCCACCGAGGCGATCATCAAGTACGTCGACGAGAAGGACACCATCGAGGGCGCGCCCTATCTCAAGGACGAGGATCTGCCGGTCTTCGACTGCGCCTTCAAGCCGGCCGGCGGCGAGCGGTCGATTCACTACATGGCCCACCTCAAGATGATGGGGGCCGTGCAGCCCTTCCTCAGCGGCGCCATCTCCAAGACGGTGAACGTCCCGCACGAGATCACCGTGGACGAGCTCAGCAACGTCTACGTCGAGGGCTGGAAGATGGGGCTGAAGGCCGTGGCGGTGTACCGCGACGGCTCCAAGCGCAGCCAGCCCCTGAACACCCGCAAGCTGGAGACGAACACCGGTGAAGACACCGAGGCGGCGGCGCCCTCGCCGCTGGTGCCGGTGCCGCGCCGGCGCAAGATGCCGGAGACCCGCCACAGCCTCACGCACAAGTTCGACATCGCGGGCCACGAGGGCTACCTGACGGTGGGCCTGTACGAGGACGGCAAGCCGGGCGAGCTGTTCATCACGATGGCCAAGGAGGGCAGCACCATCGGCGGCCTCATGGACTCCTTCGGCACCGCCGTCTCGATGGGCCTCCAGTACGGCGTGCCCATGCGGGTTCTGGTGATCAAGTTCATCCACAGTCGCTTCGACCCCAGCGGATTCACGCAGAACGCGGACATCCGCTACGCCAAGAGCCTGGTGGACTACATCTTCCGCTGGCTGGGAAACAACTTCGTGGAGGGCTTCCGTCGCGAAGAGGTGTCGCCAACCCAGACCGAGGCCGAGGAAGACCAGGTGAACCCCGTGGCCGAGGCCAAGGCCAAGGCGGCCGCGGCCGGCGCCAAGGGACCGACCCCCGCGGCCAAGCCATCGTCGGACGATGCGAACGCCGCCTCGGACCTGGACTACAACTCGCAGTTCTCCCACTTCCAGGAGGACGCCCCCAGTTGCGATGTCTGCGGTTCGATCACGGTGCGCAACGGCAACTGCTACCGCTGCCACAACTGCGGCAACTCGATGGGTTGTTCCTAGGGAAGGGGATTCAGTCCCGACGATCGATGCGGTGGATGCGGCCCTGTTCGACGATCACCGTCGCCCGGGTCACCTCGATCTCCTCGATCTCCTTGTGACCGATCTGGTGGCGTGGGTCCGAGAGCCAGCCCAGGCGATAGGACACGCGCTCCCGATCCTCGGTAATGATCGTTGCCCGGCGAAGGATTCCCGCCTCGCCGGGCTTTTTCACGTCCTGGAAGATCATTTCGAGGGAGTCCACGGGCA
>CAYNQX010000043.1:13398-26236 GCA_964399495.1 uncultured bacterium | reverse complement strand
AGGAGTGCGGGAAGAGCGAAGTCGGCGATGTCGAACTGAGCGAGGCCGAAGCCGAACAGATCGCTTGCGATTCACGCGTGCTCGAACCGGGCAAACGCAACAGGGCCTCGATTCCGCCTGCGCGGCGAAGAGCCGTGCTTGCCCGCGACGGCCACCGTTGCACGACGAAGGGCTGCAATTCGAAGTACTTCCTCGAAGTCCACCACATCGTCCCCCGCAGCCGCGGGGGCACCAACGACGAAACGAACCTCATCACCCTCTGCTCGGCATGCCATCGGCTTGCTCACGAGTCCCCCCGGGGGGACGGATTGAACTATCCTCCGGATTCCCATAGAGTCGGCGGAAAGCCGCTTCGGGCGGCCAGTCATGAACGAATAGCCGGGGGTTAGAATGACAGAGACCAACATCACCGTCGTCCGCTCCACCAAGAGCCCGGGCATCGCCATCCTCCTGACGATCCTGTTCGGGCCGATCGGGATGTTCTACTCCACGATTCCCGGGGCGATCATCATGTCCCTCCTGACCCTTGTCGTCGGCATCGCGACGGCGGGTATCGGGTTTCTCCTCACCTGGCCGATCTGCGTGATCTGGGCCGCCGTGGCCGCGAGTCGGTACAATCGCCGGCTCCTGGCGAACGCGTAGCGAAACTCGGGATTCCCCGAGCGCGTAGCGCACCCTCCGGCAGGACCACCCCGAACGAAGGAGCCCACCCATGGCCCACGAAATCGACTACGTCATCAAGGGCGACGACATGCAGGCCGTCGTCGTCACGCTCGACCCCGCCGAGGCGGTGCACGCCGAGGCCGGCGCGATGCTCTACCTCGAAGACGGCATCACCATGGACACCGGCACCCAGGGCGGCGTGTGGAAGGGCATCAAGCGCGCGTTCGTGGGCGAGAGCTTCTTCATCACCACCTTCGAGAACAAGGACCGGCAGCGGCGCGACTGCGCCTTCGCGGCGCCCTACCCGGGCAAGATCATTCCCGTCGACCTGGCCGCCGAGGGTACCTACCTCTGCCAGAAGGACGCCTATCTCTGCAGCGCCTACGGCATCGACATCTCGGTGGCCTTCAGCAAGCGCCTGGGCGCCGGCCTGTTCGGCGGCGAGGGCTTCATCCTGCAGAAGCTCACGGGCGACGGCCTCGCGTTCATCCACGCCGGCGGCACGGTGCTCGAGCGCACGCTGCAGCCCGGCGAGAGCCTGCGCGTGGACACCGGCTGCCTGGTTGCGTTCCAGGAGAGCGTGGACTACGACATCCAGTTCATCGGCGGCTTCAAGAACACGCTCTTCGGCGGCGAGGGTCTGTTCTTCGCCGTGCTGCGCGGCCCCGGCAAGGTCTACCTGCAGACGCTGCCCTTCAGCCGTCTCGCCGACCGCGTCGTCAGGGCCAGCGGCCTCAAGGCGGGCGGCGCGCAGGGCGAGCGCAAAGGGGTCGCGGGCCTGGGCGGCGACTTCCTGAAGGACATCATCAGCGGCGATTAGGGTTTCAATTCGCGGAAACCGCGCTAGACTGGTGGGCGGACCATGAACGGCCATCCCATGGAGGGAGAAGTGATGAAGAAGATCACCCTGATACTGCCCCTGATACTGCTGGTCGCCATGCTCGGTTGCTTCGGAGGGGATGATGGTCCCACGACCACCACTCCCGACCTGACCGAGGCCGAGGCCGACTCCACCGCCGCGGCCGGTTTCGACGCCCTGATGGCCGAGCTCGACGGCCTCGACTGGAACGACCCCTCGTCGATCCAGAACATGGACCTCGACGCCGCCAAGGCCGGTTTCCGGGCCGTGCTCGACGACTACCCCAACCATCCCCTGGCCAACCTGGGCATGGCCGCCGTGCTCACGGTGGAAGTCGGCGCCGACGACACGATCTGGACCGCCATCGACGACCTGTACAACGAGATGAACCCCGAGCGCAGCCCGCGCGCTCTGGACATGGTGGGCAACCCGCTCGAGCAGGTGATCCAGCTCGTCACCGAAGGACCGTTGCTCATGGCCACCATGAGCCGCGACTTCCCGGTGGCGCTCACGGCGCCGATGCTGCAGCGCTACATCCACGATTCGGTGATTCCGGTGGTCGATCAGATCATCGAACACATCCAGAACGTCGAGAACAACGCGGACTTCAACCTGGAGTTCACCATCGACGAGCAGACCCTCGAGATCGATCTCGGCGAGATCTACGTGCTCGACGCGCTCGTGCAGGGCCTCCGCGCCGGACTGCGCATGACCCTGCCCTACGACCTCGACATCGCGCACCCCACGCTGGGCTACGACTGGCTGCTGGAGCTGGGCGAAGACGATGAGTTCAACGTCGAGGTGGTGCCGGGCGGCGTGGAGGGCGACACCCTTTTCGTGGAGCACATCGAACGGGTCACCAGCGAGGTGCTGCTGTTCGAGACGATGAATCACCAACTCGCGCCGGCCAGCGACTTCCTGACCCTGCGCACCTCGCCCTACAATGGAGCGAATCAGCTCGAGCTCGCCCACGACGGCCTGCTCGACATGCTGGTGACGCTGGAGACTGCGGTCGCCTACATCCTGAACGAGGAGGACTCGCAGGAGGACGACATCATCCAGATCGAGCTCCTCGAGCTGCTCAACGCCGGCATCGCCGAGTGCGGCGACACCGGCGGCTGTCCCGAGGAGTGGCAGGACATCCAGAGCGTCATCGACTGGATCGAGGTGCTGCTCACCGAGCCTGTGGAGATTCCTCTCGATCTCGGCCCCAGTGATCCTCGCGCGCGGAACACCATCACCATCGACATCGCGGCCTTCTTCGATGGCGGCGTGCCGGACTGGAAGGCCCTGCTGCCCTACCATGCCTGGCACCCTCAGGAGAACTGGGTCGACACGGACAGCTATGTAGACGACTGGTGGCCCGGAAGCGGCATTGTTGAGGTCTGGGACAACGTGAACGACGAATGGGTGCTGTACTCCAACATCGAGTACATCCATGAATACCACTACTTCGAGTTCCTGAACGGCCCGCCCTTCGAACTCCTCGACGGGCCGGGCGGCGACCCCATCGATCCGGGCGGTGTGTTCCCCTACTTCCCCGACTACACCTTCGGCGGGATCTTCCCGCTCATGGACCGGGCGGCCTGGGAACTGCTGTGGATGGGAGACCCGGAGTAGAACCACAAACCGGGTGAGAGCGTTCAGCGAGAGGTCGGGGAACCCCCGGCCTCTTTCTCATAAGGGGCAGTCCCCCCGGGTGGACTACTTCTCCAACTGCTCCCGCATCTCGGACTTGTAGTCCTCCACGCCCGGCTGGTCGAAGGGGTTCACGCCCAGCATGAGGGCGCTCACGCCGCAGGCCGCCTCGAAGGTGTAGAGCAGCTCGCCCAGCGCCGCCTCGCTGCGCTCGTGCATCACCATGCGCAGCACCGGCACGCCGCCGCCGTCATGGGCCAGCATGGTGCCCAGCTCGGCGGCGCGGTTCACGTCGGCCAGCGAACGGCCGGCGAGGCGGTTCAGGTTGTCGCCGTCGCTGTCGGCGTCGAACTCCGGAATCGTGGGGCCCGCGTCGGGGCAGGCGATGGAGAGGAAGGTCTCGAACAGGTGGCGGGGGCCGTCCTGCAGGTACTGGCCGAGGCTGTGCAGGTCGGTGGTGTACACCGCGCGCGCGGGAAAGAGGCCCTTGCCGTCCTTGCCCTCGCTCTCGCCGAAGAGCTGCGCCCACCAGTCCCCCACCTTCGCGAGTGCGGGCTCGAAGGAGGCCAGCACCTCGATCGCCTTGCCGCCGCGATGCAGATGGCTGCGGATGGCGGCGTAGTGGAGCGCGGGGTTGCCGAGTATCAGATCGGCGCCGGCCTCGCCCTCGCCCGAGCGGAAGCGTTCGCGGGCGCTCTGGGCGCCCTCGATGAACCCGCCCACGTGCAGTCCGGCGGCGGCCAGCGGCAACAGGCCCACGGGGCTGAACACGCTGAAGCGTCCGCCAACGTTCGGCGGAATCGGGAAACTCTGCCAGCCGCGGGCGTCGGCCATGGCGCGCAGGGCGCCGCGGCCGGGATCGGTGGTGGCGAAGATGTGGCGGTCGGCCCCGTCGCCGTGCTGTTCGGCGAGCAGTTCGCGCAGCAGGCGGAAGGCGACGGCGGTCTCGAGCGTGGTGCCGCTCTTGGAGATGACGTTCACGGCGAAGCGCTTGCGCCGCAGGCGACGCAGCAAAGCTTCCAGATGGTAGCTGCCGAGCTGCTCGCCGGCGAAGTGGATCTCCGGGCCCACCGGCTCGTTGCCCGCGGGGTCCATCACCTGCAGGCCGCCGCAGGGGCCGGGCTCGGCGAAGGCCTCGAGCACGGCGCGGGAGCCCAGGTAGCTGCCGCCGATGCCGCAGACGACGAGGTGGTCGACGTCCTCCACCAGGGAGAGCGAGAGATCCATGAGCTCGGCGACCCACTGGTCGGCGTGCACGGGCAGGTCGAGCCAGCCCAGGTAGTCGCTGCCGGGGCAGTCGCCGGACAGCAGGGCGCGGCGGGCGTCCAGGGTCTCGGCGGCGAGGCCGATCAGGGCCGCGGCGTCGGGCAGGGCCGCGCCGCCGGGCGAGTCGCTGGCGGAGAAGATCTCGAACTGCAGTCGATCGGACATCGGGGGCTCCTTGGCTCGGGGCGGGGCCATACTGCCACCCGGGGCGCGGACTGCCAAGGGAGATCACGCAATACGGTTGTGCACCGACTTCCCGGGATCTATGCTGACGGAGGGAGCGGTCCCGCTCCCGATTCGGGGGGCGACACGGGGAGGTTGGCGATGGGCAGCACCGGACGCAGTTCCTTTCGATTCTCGATCCTGATCCTGCTCGCGATTCCATTCCTGCTGGCGGCCTGCGGCGACAGCTCGGACCCGGCGGGGCCGGGACCCGGCGGCGACGACGGCGGAGACCGCTGGGTGATCGAATACGGAGCGTCGGACACCGATGACCTCCTGTCCATGTGGGGCGCCGCTCCGGACGACATCTGGGCGGTGAGCGTCACGGGCGTCCTCCTGCACTTCAACGGCGACGGCTGGCAGCGCGTGGATCCCTGGGACCGCGAGGCCGTGGCGCTGTGGAAGGTTTGGGGCCTGTCCGCCGACGCGGTCTGGGCGGTGGGCGACGACGGCACCGTGCTGCACTACGACGGCCGCACCTGGCGCTTCATGCCCAGGGTGGATTCCACGCAGCTCCGGAGCATCTGGGGCACCGCGAGCGACAAGCTCTGGGCCGTCTCCGCGGACAGCAGGGTCTTCCACTACGATGGCGCGGGCTGGGACATGGTCTACGACCATTCCGACGCGCTGGTCGACATCACGGGCACCGGTCCCGAGAACATCTACGCGTGCGGTTACAGCAACTCCGTCCTGCACTTCGACGGCGACGACTGGACGCCGATGACCCTGCCGCCGGTCGGACCGTTCGATCTGTGGTCCCTGAGCATCGACGATCAGGACCGTGTCTGGACCTGCGGCGGCTCCGGCACGGTCTTCCGCTACGACGACGGAACCTGGACGGAGCAGAGCACCCCCACCACCGAAACGCTGCTCGCCATCGAATGCCACGAGGACCGGGTGTTCGTCCTCGGCTTCGACGGCACGATCCTGCGCCACAACGGCAGCGAATGGGGCACCATGACCAGCGGCGTGAGCGCGTGGTTAAGGGCCGTCCAGGTCATCGGCCTGGACGACATCTTCGTCGGAGGGGACTACGGCACCCTGATTCACTGGGACGGCGAATCCTGGGACGTCGTCTTTCAGGCCGCAATGATGCACCTGGAGGAGGTCTGGGTCGGGCCGGAGGGCAGCGCTTTCGCCGTGGGAAGCACGATCCTCCGTCGCGAGGACGGGGCCTGGATCGATGACTTCACGCCCGTGTCGAACGTCGTGGGGGTCTGGGGCCGGAACGCGCAGGACGTGTATGTCGTGGGCGGGCTCGGCTATGTCTACCACTACGACGGCACGGACTGGGCCACGACGGACACCGGCACGGGCCTGACGCTCTACGCGGTGAGGGGCGCGGCCACGGGGCCGGTCTATGCCGTGGGCCTGAACGGCGTGGTGCTCGAACTCGAGAACGACACCTGGCAGGTGATTCCCACCGGCGTCACCAACCCGCTGTTCGATCTGTGGGTGGGGGAGGATGGCACGCTGGTCGTCGTGGGCGCCGACATCATCCTGCGCCGCGACCCCACGACCGAGGAGTGGAGCCGGGAGTACGCGGGCTATCACTGGTCGCACCACAGCATTACCGCGGCGCCGGACGGGACACTCTACACGCAGTGCCACGAGAAGGTGTTCGTCAACTCCGGCGACCAGTGGTCCATGCTTCCCTTCTCCGGCGACCGCATTAAGCGCGACCTGCACGCGGACGGCAGCGGCCGACTCTGGGCCTGCGGGGACGACGGCCGCATCTATTGCTACGAGGATGGCCTCTGGCGCGTCGATTCCCGTCCCTGCTCACCGCCGTTGACCTCCATTCAC
This sequence comes from uncultured bacterium, assembly GCA_964399495.1. Lineage (GTDB taxonomy): Bacteria > Krumholzibacteriota > Krumholzibacteriia > JACNKJ01 > JACNKJ01 > CAYNQX01. Next base: position 19,782 of record CAYNQX010000043.1, on the reverse strand, counting down.
GGCAACGCGGCCGACGATCTGTTCGCGGTCGGAGTGGAGGGGAGGATTTTCCGCTACGATCCCTGACGGATCAGCGATTCCAGTGCACGCGCACACGGCTGGGCCGGGTGCGCGTTTTCACGCCCATCAGCGCGAGCAGCGCGATGCCCGCCACGAAGCCGCCGATGTGCGCGAACCAGGCCACGCCGCCGCCCACGCCGGCTCCGAGGCCGAGCAGGCCGTTGATCACCTGGATCACGATCCACCAGCCCAGCACCAGCGAGGCCGGCAGCTCGATCATGGTGAAGAACACGACGATGAACAGCAGGCACTTCACCCGCGCGCGGGGATACAGCCGGAAGTAGGCGCCCAGCACCGCCGCGACGGCGCCGGATGCTCCCACCAGCGGCAGCGGGGAGCTCGGGCCCGTGAGCAGATGCGCGAAGGTGGCGACGAGGCCGCCCACCAGGTAGAAGGCGAGAAAGCGGAAGTGCCCGAGGCGGTCTTCGACATTGTTGCCGAAGATCCACAGGTAGAGCATGTTCCCGCCCAGGTGCAGCCAGCCGCCGTGCATGAACATGGCCGTGAAGAGTGTCGTGATGGGATCGCTGTGGATGATCAGGTGGCCATAGCCGGCCACCGGCACCGGCAGGTCGGCGCCGCCGAAGAGCCGCGAAGGGATGAAGCCCCAGGCATAGACCGAGTTCTGCAGGCCGTAGGCGATCTGCCAAAGGAACACGAGCACGTTGGCTGCCACGAGGCCGATCGTGACGAAGGGCTTCCGCTCGGTGGGGTTGATGTCGCGCAGGGGCAGCAGCATTCGCGGAGTCTAGTATGAGCGCCCCCCGGTGACAAGCCGCGCCCGGCTTGCTATCTTGCCCCAATGCCGCTCATCAGCCTGAACCGCGTCTCCTTCGACTACGGCCGCGTGCCGATTCTCCGCGATGCCGACCTGGCCATCGAGCCGGGGCAGCGCTGCGCGATCGTGGGACGCAACGGCACGGGCAAGAGCACGCTGTTCTCGCTGATCAACGGCGAGATGCGGCCCGACACGGGCGGCGTCGAGAAGGCGCGGCGCATGCGCATCGGCCACCTGCCCCAGGACCGGGCGCTGGCCGGCGGCCGGAGCCTCTTCGCCGCCGTGCGAGGCGAGTGCCGCGAGCTGATCGAGCTCGAAGACCGCATGCACGCGGCCCTGGCCGAGCTCGAGGCCCTGCCCGAGGGTTCGGCCCACGAGAAGGCCGCATTGAAGTACGGCGAGATCCATCACGACTTCGAGAACCGGGGCGGCTACGACCTCGACCAACGCGTCGCCGCCACCCTCACCGGCCTCGGCTTCGCGCCGGCAGAGTTCGAGAAGCAGGTGGACAAGCTCTCCGGCGGCGAACAGCGCGTGGCCGCCCTGGCCGCGGTGCTGCTTCAGGGCGCCGACCTCCTGCTGCTCGACGAGCCCACCAACCATCTGGACCTGCGCGCCATCGAATGGCTCGAAGGCCACCTGGCCGCCCAGCCCAGCGCGCTGCTGGTGGTGAGTCACGATCGCAGCTTCCTCGACCGCCTGTGCACGGTGACCTATCACCTGAAGGACGCGGGGCTCACCCGCTTCAGCGGCAACTACAGCTTCTACGAGCGCGAGCGCGCCGAGCGCGACCGTCTCGCCATGCTCGCCTACGAGCGGCAGCGGGACGAGATCGCGCGCACCGAGGACTACATCCGCCGCAACATCGTCGGCCAGAAGACCAAGCAGGCCCAGAGCCGCCGGAAGCGGCTGGAGAAGATGGAGCGGCTGGACAAGCCCACGAACGAGCGCACGCTGCGCCTGCGCCTCACGCCCGAGCGGCGCGGCGGCAACACGGTGCTGGTGGGCGAGAAGCTGGCCAAGACCTTCGGCGAGAAGAAGCTCTTCGGCGGCGTCGACCTGCATATCAGCCGCGGCGAGAAGATCGGCCTCGTGGGCCCCAACGGCGCGGGCAAGACCACGCTGGTGCGGATTCTCATGGGCAAGCTGCCGCCGGATGCGGGCGGCGTGCGCCTGGGCAAGGACGTCGACCTGGGCTTCTTCGACCAGCACCTCGACCTGGTGAGCGACAGCCACACGGTGGAGGCGGAGTTCCGCACGGTGGACCCGCAGATGCTCGACCGCGAGTGCCGCGGCCAGCTCGCCCGCTTCGGCTTCTTCGCCGACGACCTCGACAAGACCGTCGGCATGCTGTCCGGCGGCGAGCGCAACCGGCTCAGCCTGCTGAAGCTGGTCTACCAGCGGCATAATTTTCTGGTGCTCGACGAGCCCACGAACCACCTGGACATCGGCGCGACGCAGTCGCTCGAAGAGGCGCTGGCCGCCTACGAGGGCACGCTGATCGTGATCAGCCACGATCGCAGCTTCCTCGACGCGCTCGTGGACCGCGTGATCGAGGTGGAGGGCGGCGCCGCGAGCGACTATCCGGGCAACTGGCGGGAGTTCACGGCGCACAAGCGGGCACTGGCCTCGCCGGCGTCCTCCGCCGCGACGAACTCGAAGCCCACCGCGCCCGCGAAGCCGGCGGCACCTGCGAAATCCGGCGTCGAGGCGTGGAGCAAGAACCGGCTCTCGAAGCGCAGGCGGGAGCTGGGCGACCTCGAGGTGAGCATCGCCGCGGTGCAAACCGAGAAGGCTCAGGTGGAGGCGCAGCTCGCCGCCAGCCACGAGCTGGGCCGCGACGCCATCATGGTGCTGACCGCCCGGCACCAGGAGCTCGCCGCCACGCTGGAGCGACGGGAAGACCGCTGGGGTCGCTGGGCGGAGGAAGTGGAGGAGCAGGAGGGGCTGGAGCGCTGATGCGCTATGTCTGTTCCGCGAACGCCTCTGTCCGCCGAGTAGGTGTAACCTTTATGTGACCTTTGTTGCGGATATTGACCTGATGGTCCCTATCTGTAATGTGAGTGCTACTTCTGATCATCTCCCTCTATCTCAACGGAGTTCCCGGCCTGCAATATGGCTTCTGCGGCTTCTCTGGTCGCTTTGAGAGCTTGGTTCATCCTACCTAGAAGGAGACTCCATTGATGAGACATCTACGGCTTTATTCGGCCCTTACGATCCTGCTAATGGCCGCGGCCCCGGCTTCCTGGGCAATGGGCCTCACGTTCACTGACTCCGAGTTCATGGATAGCGACTGGACTCATGAGGTGATCGTGGACATCGCTCATGGCTCCGGTACACCCAGCACTTCAACGTGGTCTGTTCAGCAGGCGAACGGCGACCACCTCGATGGGAACTTTCAGAATGGCGCCATGTCGCTCTCCCATCGCTGCCTGTTCCTGGCTCACTTCCTGGACATCGCCACGATGAACCCGGCCGACGTGGGAGGAATCATCAGTCTTCACACCACTGGGTTTTTCAAGATCATCGATGGAGGCGGTACATGCACCGGTTCCGGGGATCCGGCCGCGGCAGTGCACATGGTTCTGGAGCAGGGCGGCAGGTACTACGTCAGCAGTGGCCAGACCATCGCTCATTCCCAAGGTGAAACCTGGGTCGAGTGGTGGGGTCAGACTGCCGACGACTTCGATCGCTTCAACGACAACGCATGTACGACGAGTCAATACGATCACCCGGACTTCTCGGTGGACGGGGAGCCGATCCGGTTCGGTTATGCCACGGGTATGACCACCACCAATAGTCTCTGTGAGGCTACGTGGGGAATCGACAACATAACGATCGGGGAGTTTTCCACGGCCACCGGCCAGCAGTCCTGGAGCGCCATCAAGTCCGCTTACTAGATCTGTCGGTACTTCGCCTGGCGGGCCGCCGATTCGACTCGGCGGCCCGCTTCGGCTTGGATGGTCTCTAGGAGTGAACGGATTGACCTGGGGTATAACCATGGTTATACTCTTGTAGTGAAAACTGCCATCTCCATTCCCGACGACCTCTTCGAACTCGCCGACCGCCTGGCCGAGCGCCTGGGCATCTCCCGGAGTCAGCTCTACCAGCAGGCGATCGCGCGTTTCGTGGCGAGCCACGACGAGGCGGTCACCACCGAGCGCCTGGATTCCGTCTATGCCAAACGCGGGACGAGCGCGCTCGACCCGGTGCTGGAGAACCTCCAGGGCGCCAGTATCGCGCGGGAGGAGTGGTGATGAAGCGCGGTGAGATCTGGTGGGCGGAGCTGCCGGCTCCTCGAGGTTCGGAGCCGGGTTATCGCCGGCCGGTACTCGTCGTTCAGGCCGACGCCTTCAATCGCAGCAAGATCGACACGGTGCTCGTCGCTGCCGTTACGTCCGATCTCGGCCTGGCCGAAGCGCCGGGAAACGTGCGCCTGTCTCGCAGGGAGAGCAGGTTGCCAAAGATCTCCGTCGTCAATGTATCACAGGTGCTCACCCTCGACCGACGCTTCCTCGTCGAGAGGATCGGCCGTGTCCCGGCCCGGACGCTCGGCGGCGTGGATACGGGCCTGAAGCTCGTGCTCGGCCTCCAGTAGTCCCCCCGGGGGGACTACCATACCGCCTTTCCCGCAACAACGGCGCTATCCGGGCGCTCTCTTCCGGTTAACTCCGTTCCGAGCTTGTTCCCCGGCATCGGCTCCCGTAAACTCGGCGCGCCAACCTGGAACTTCTCCCGAGAACCCGAGGTCGTCATGCCCATCAATTTCGCCCTGCTCAAGGAACTCTGCGAAGCCCCCGGCGCGCCGGGCCACGAGGAAGCGATTCGCGAGATCGTGATCCGCGAACTGGAGCCGATCAGCGACAGCATCGAGGTGGACGCCCTCGGCAACGTGATCGCCATGAAGAAGGGCAGCGCTGGCGGACGGTTCATGATGGCCGGGCACATGGACGAGATCAGCTTCATGGTGAAGCACATCGACAAGAACGGCTTCCTCACCTTCGTGCCCCTCGGCGGCTTCGACCCCAAGACCCTCACCGCGCAGCGCGTCATCGTGCACGGCCGCGAGGACCTGGTGGGCGTGATGGGCAGCAAGCCGATCCACATCATGTCCGACGCCGACCGCGCCAAGCCGCCGGCGCTCAAGGACTTCTTCATCGACGTCGGCCTGCCCGTCGAGCGCGTGAACGAGCTGGTGCGCGTGGGCGACGTGGTCACCCGCGAACGCACCGTGATCGAGATGGGCGACGTGTACAACGGCAAGAGCTTCGACGATCGCATCGGCGTGTTCATCATGATCGAGGGCTTCAAGCAGGCGAAGTCGAGCAAGATGGACGTCTACGCCGTCGGCACCGTGCAGGAGGAGATCGGTATCCGCGGCGCCAACGTGGCCGCGCGGAACGTCGACCCCGACGTGGGCATCGCGCTGGACGTCACCCTGGCCTGCGACGTGCCCTTCACCGAGCCCCATCAGCAGATCAGCGCCATGGGCAAGGGCACCGCCATCAAGGCCTACGACGGTTCGGTCGTGCCCAACTGGAAGCTGGTCGACTTCATGCGCGAGCTCTGCGGGCAGCGGGAGATTCCCTGGCAGATGGAGGTGCTCCCCGCCGGCGGCACCGATACCGCGGCGATCCAGCGCGCGGGCAAGGGCGCGGCGGCCGGCTGCATCAGCGTGCCCACGCGCTACGTGCACTCGGTGATCGAGATGGTTCACCCCGAAGACGTGCAGGCCAGCATCGACCTCATGGCCGCGCTCATCGAGGAGTGCGAGGCGGATCAGTTCAAGCTGCGTTGATGCTGTGCCCACCCCTCGCCGGTGTTGTATAATTATTCGACACGAATGCGAGGAGGGTCCCATGAAACGATTCATCATTGCCGCCCTGTTCCTGTGCATCGCCGGCGGAGCGCTGGCCGAGGGCGTCGACGTCCATGTCGTCGTCTATCTGGAGCCCGCAATCACCGGAGTGACCGCCGCCGAGTTCAAGGTAGAGGGCCTGCCCATCGGCCCCTGCGCGGTGGAAGCCGCCTGGAACACGGACCTGGTGATCGGCGACGTGAGCACGGGCATCGCCCTGGCCTTCAACCCGCCGGTCGTGCCCGCGGGCTATCTCGTCCACCTCGGCACACTCCACGTGACCTGTTTCGAGCCCATCGCGGACGAGCACCTGCTCTGTGTCAGGCCCACCGACGACACCGGAGTACTGGTGATCGTGGACGAACAATTCGTGATGCACGACGCCCACGGGCTTGCCCACCGGTTCAATACGGAGTACCTGGGCTGGTGTGAGTGCTACAACGACCCCGGGAGCCGGAACGCATCGGTGTTCATGCTGCTGGCCGATCCCCAGGACACCAGCAGCTGCGGCCAGGACATGCCCGTGGAGACCACGGCCTCCGATCCCAGCGCCTGGAGCGTGATCAAGGCCCTCTACTGAGCTGCGGGGCCGGTGGAGAACCCTGTGGATAAGCTGGTGGAAAAGCTGCGGACAACCGCGTAGCTCCTGTGGAAATCCCGCCTCGTGGCGGTGGAAAGCCGTCCGCCC
>CAYNQX010000043.1:0-13298 GCA_964399495.1 uncultured bacterium | reverse complement strand
TCACGGCCGCCGTGGCCGCGGGCAGCTCCACCGTCGCGCTGCGCACCAGCAGCCAGGCGCCGCCCTCCCGCATGTAGAGTCGGTAGGTGGCGTCGCCGCCGGCCGCCAGGCGCGGGTCGGTGTCGCGCGCCGAGTAGCTGCCGGGCAGCGGCTCGATGAAGGCGGGCTCCCAGGTGTCGCCCGCCAGCTCGGCCTCGAGGCGGAACTCCGCCGGATCGCTGCCCGGCGACAGCTCCCAGGCCAGGTCGACGGCGCCGGCCGCGGCCTCGGCGCGGAAGTAGGCGAGGGCCACCGGGGTGTCGTCGTAGAGCTCGAGCAGCAGCAGCGCGGAGTGGTCGGACACGTAGACCCTGCTGCCGTCGCCCACAACCGCTGCCGCGTCGCCGGTGGTGTTGTAGGTGGCGATCTCCACCGGGTGCTCGGGATCGTCCAGCCGGTAGCTGGTGACGCCCGAGCCGTCCTCGGCCACGTGCAGGTAGATCCCGTCCACGTCGACGCCCTGCGCCACGCCGGGCAGCAGGTCGAGTTGCACCGGATTGGCGGGGTCGCTCACGTCGATCACGTAGGTGCCGTCGTAGCCGGCGGCGAGGTAGGCGAGAGTGCCGTTCATCACCACACCGTAGGCGCGGTTGCCCACGGGGAACTGGCCCTCCAGCGTGAAGGCGGCCGGGTCGGTGATGTCGTAGAGGCGCATGCCGTCGTCGCGGTCGGCGGTCACGGCCACGTTGCCGGAGATGTCCACGCCGATCGAGTTCAGGTTGCCGCCCGCGTGGCCCTGCTCCTTCAGCAGCACGAGGTTGTCGGGGTCGCTCACGTCCACGGTCACCAGGCCCTCGCGATAGACCGCGCAGTAGGCGATGCCTTCACGCACCACGATGCCGCGGTTCACGCCCTGGTTGATGTTATCGTGGCGGATCGGACTCGCCGGGTCGCTCCAGTCGACCACCGTGAGGCCCTCCGCCTCCGAGCCGATGTAGATGAGCCCCTCGTGCGCCTCCGTGCACCAGTTGTTGTACACGTAGATGTCGCCGCGCAGCTCGAAACCGGTGCCCTCTATATACTCGTGCACGAAGGTCCCCATGTGGCCCATGTTCGTGTAGACGTAGTCGCCCACCACCTCGCTCCAGCGGGTGAAGTCCCAGGCCGAAGTGTGGCCGAGGCTCGTGGGGTTGGCCGGGTCGCTGACGTCGATCACATGGATGCCGTCCTTGCTCCAGCCCCAGTGGGTCATGTAGATGAAGTCGCCCACCATGCAGGACTCGTCGGTACTGTGATAGATCTCGGCATCGTAGCCCACGAGAGCCGGCGCCGAGGGCACGGCCAGGTCGTACACCGCCACGCCCTCGAGGTCGGTCGTCACGTAGAGCAGGCCGTCTTTGATGAACACGTCGATGCAGAGCATGTCCGGGGTCATCGCGGGCTCGAAGTGGTACACCGAGTCGATGGCGGCGGGGTTCGACACGTCGAAGATCCGCACTCCGTTCTGGCGGTGAGATGTCGCGGCGATATCGCCTTCGATCGCCACGTTGAAGAAGCGGGAATCGGAGATCGGGCAGGTTCCCAGCAGCACGGAGTTGCTCAGGTCGGACACGTCCACCATCTGCAGGCCGGCGTCGTCGGAGAGAATCGCCAGCGTGTCGCCGCGGGACATCACGCTCACGGGGTCGCCGGGCAGGTTGTTCTCGTCCAGGGTCACGGGCGAGGCGGGGTCGTCCAGGTTCAGGATCTTCAGGCCGGTCGAGCCGGCCACGAAGGCGATGCGGCCCTCGGGACGGTTCTCGATGATGAGGTCCGCCAGTACGCCGAAGCCGGTGAGTTCGTTCTCCTGCGTCGGATTCGCCGGGTCGCTGATGTCGAAGAGGCGCATGCGGCCGTCGCTGGTGGTGACGGCCAGCAGGTCGCCGCTCATCTCGATGCGGATGGCGCTCTTTCCGTGAAAGTAGATGTCGCTCAGCATCACCATGTTCGCCGGGTCGGTGGCGTCCCAGATCTGCGCGCCGTAGGGCATGGAGGTGGCGATGAGATTTCCCTCGGCCGCGCAGTCGTTGTTGAAGGTCCACTGGGCGCTGTCCACGTAGGTCAGCTCTCCGGCGGAGGCGGCGAGGGGGACGAGGATCAGAACGAGCAGGGCGGCGACGCGCCCTGGCAGGATATTCCTGGTAGGCATGGCAACTCCCGGCAAGCAAGGGACAGATGGCGGCTGGATGGCGAACGCTACGCCATCCAGCAACCATTATGCCACCGAACCGGGAACGGTCAACGCAGGAGAGTCAGTTTCCTGGCCGCCACCAGGGGCGCGCCGGAGTCGCCGAGGCCGCCGATCCGCGCGAAGTAGACGCCGCTGGGCAGTTCGTTGCCGCGGTCGTCCTTGCCGCGCCAGGGAATCGTGTGCGCGCCCGCCGCCATCGCGCCCGAGTGCAGGGTCGCCAGCCGGCGTCCCGCGATGTCGAAGATCGCCACCCCCACCCGGCCCGGCTCGGGCAGCTCGAAGCGGATCTCCGTGCGCGGGTTGAAGGGGTTGGGGTAGTTCGCCAGGCCGAGGTCGGCGAAGAAGGGCGTGGTGTCCGGGGCGGCCGTCGGGTCGTTCAGGCGCAGGCCGACGAGGCCCGAGTAGTCGGACACGTAGAGGATGCCGTCCTCCGACACCAGGGTCTGGGCGTTGCTCGGCGTGTTGAACTCGGCGAGCAGGGTCGGGTGGGCGGGATCGTCCAGCCGGAAGCTGCTCACGCCCGCGCCGTTGGTGGCCACGTGCAGGTGCACGCCCTCCACCCAGACGCCCTGGGCGAACACGGACAGATTGTCGATCTCGATCGGGTTCATCGGATCGCTGATGTCGATGACGTAGACGCCGTTCGAAGTCGAGGCCAGGTAGGCGATGTCCTGGCCGGGCATCAGCTCGACGTCGAGCGCCTTGTCGGCCACGGGGAAGTTGCCGAGCTGCACGATGTTCGCCGGGTCGCTCACGTCCCACAGGTTCATGCCGGCGTCGCGGTCGGCGGTGGCGGCCAGCGCGCCGCGCGCGAAGACGGCCACGGACTGCAGGGGCAGGCTCGTGCGGTCCAGCACGACGGGCGCGGCGGGGTCGCTCACGTCCACGGTGACGAGGCCGTCGTTGTAGACGCTCATGTAGGCGATGGAGTCCGCCGGCACGTGCACGGCGCGGGCCACGCCCACGTTGTCGCGGCCCAGCTCGATGGCGTTCGTGGGGTCGCTCCAGTCGGCGATCACCAGGCCCTCGGCCGTCGACGCGATGTAGGCGCGGCCGTCCACCACGTCCACGCCCCAGGAGTTCAGCACGAAGAAGCCGCCGCGGTACTCGAAGCCCACGCCCTCCACGTACTCGTGGGCGAAGGAGCCCATGTGGCCCATGCTCGTGTAGACCACCCTGTTCTCGACGTCGGCGAAGCGGGAGAAGTCCCAGGCCTGCGTGTGACCCAGCGAGGCGGGGTTGGCGGGGTCGCTCACGTCGATCACGTGGATACCGTCTTTCGACAGCCCCCAGTGGGTCATGTAGATGCGCCCGTCGCCGAAGTGCAGGTCGTTGGTGCTGTAGTAGGGATCCGGGTCGTAGCCGATCTGAACCGGCGCGTAGGGATTGGTGAGGTCGTAGGTGACCACGCCCTCCTGGTCGGTGCCCAGGTAGAGGGTCGTGCCGTCCAGGAAGAGGTCGCGCACGGTGACCGCGCCGCCGTCCACGACGGGCAGCAGGTGGATCGTCTCCACGATCGCCGCGGGGTCGCTAACATCGAACACCCGGAAACCGCCCTGGCGCAGGGCTACGGCCGCGAGGTCGCCCGAGGCGCTCACGTTGAGCAGGTGGGTGTCGGTGAGCGGATAGCTGCCCAGCAGCGTCATGGCCGCGGGGTCGCCGACATCGACAACGTGGATGCCGTCGTACTTGGCCAGCACCACAAGCGTGTCGCCCGCGCCGCCGATGCTGCTGGGGCTGCCGTCGAGGTCGAGGTTCTGCAGCTCGGTCGGCGACGAGGGGTCGGTGAGATCGAGCGAGACGAAGCCGCCGGAGCCGGCCACGAAGCCCAGACGCTGGGCGCCGCGCCGCTCGAGGCGCAGGTCGGTGTACACGCCGAAGCCCGTGAGCTGCGGGTACTCGCTGAGCTGGCTCGGGTCGGCCGCGTCGAGCAGCAGGATCCGGCCGCTCTGGGTGGTGGCGGCGATGAGGTCGCCCTCCCAGTCCACCGACAGCGCCTTCTCGGCGTTGAAGTAGTGGTCGGTGAGCATCGTGGGGTTCGCGGGATCCGTGGCGGCGTCCCACACCTGCAGGCCGAAGTGCAGCGTGGTGACGATGGTGTCGCCGCGCGCGGTGCAGTCCTGGTTGAAGGTCCACTGCGTGCTGTCCAGGTACTCCAGGTCCTGCGCGATGGCCGTGCTCGCCATGGCCAGGAGCAGGAGTGCCGTGAGGATCGGTCGCTGGATGTTCATGCTCGTCAAACCTCGGTTGCTTATCGGATCAGGACCAGTTTGCGCACCGCGCCGAGACCGTTTCCGGCCAGGCGGGCAAAGTAGACGCCGCTGGGCAGGCTCTCGGCCCGCCAGGTGAAGTCGTGGCCGCCGGCGGCCAGGCGCCCGGCGTGGATCCGCTCCAGGCGCCGCCCGCCGGCGTCGTACACCGTCAGCGTGTAATGGCCGGCCGCGGGCAGGGCGAAGCGGATCGTGGTGGTCGGGTTGAAGGGGTTGGGGTGATTCGTCAGGGCGAAGGTCGGCGTGGCGGGGATCTCGTCCGCGTCCGTGGCGTCCACGACGCGGATCGCGGTGAGGCCGGAGTTGTCGGCCAGGTAGACGCGATCCAGCTCGACCGTCAGGGCCATGGCCTGGTCGGTGGTGTCGTGGTTGAAGAGCAGCTCCGGGTTGGCCGGATCGGTGAGGCCATAGACCATGAGCCCGAAGGCGCCCGCGCTCACCATGAGGTTGCCGCCCTGGAGCACGCAGCCGGTGGCGTCCTGTTCAAACAGATTCAAATAGGAGGGCAGCGCCGGATCGGTGATGTCCAGCACGTGGATCCCCTCGCTCTCCACCACCACGTAGGCGAGGTCGCCGTTCAGGGCGACGTCCACCACCCGGTTCGTGGGCAGGTAGTTGCCCAGGTGGAGCAGGTTCGAGGGGTCGTTCACGTCCCACAGGTTCAGGCCGCCGTCGCGGTCGGCGGTGGCGGCGCGGTTTCCCTGCACGTCGAGACGCAGGGACTGCATGCCGGGCAGCACCTCGCTGTCCATGAGCGTGGGTGTCGTGGGATCGCTCACGTCCACCGCGTGCAGGCCCTGGGTGTAGGCGGTCACGAAGGCGTGACCGTTCATCAGCTTCACGTCGCGGGCCTGGCCCATGTCCACCGAGCCGATGATCTGGGGCAGGGCGGGATCGGTGAAGTCGACGATCACCAGGCCGTCGTCGGTGCTGGCCACGAAGGCCGTGTCGCCGCGGGCGTCGGCGCCCCAGGTGTTCACGAGTTCGATGGCGCCCAGGTGCGTGAGCGAATCGGGGTTCGAGTGGTCGAGGGCCTGCAGTCCCATGGCGCCCGTGCAGGCGTACACCCTGTCGCCCGACGCGGCGGCGCCGCGCACGTAGTCGAAGCCGGTGGTGCGGTTGATGTAGAGGGGATCGGTTCCCGCCACGTCGAAGATCAGGGCGCCGGGCCGGTCGATGCTGAAGTGGCTGGCGTACAGACGGTCGCCCGCCAGGCAGGCGCCGCGGAAGCCGTTGAAGGCCAGGGGCGGAAAGCCGTTCAGCTCCGGCTCGTAGCCCGTGAGCACCGGATTCAGCGGATCGCTGACGTCGTAGCGCAGCGGGCCGGCCGTCTCGGCCACGGCGAAGAGCGTGCTGTCGGTCGCCAGGATCAGTTCCTCCACGTGCAGATTCATGTAGTCGACGTTCACGGTGGGGCTCACGGTGTTCAGCAGCACCGGCAGCGCGGGGTCGCTCACGTCGAGCAGGTGGAAACCCGCCTCGTCGGAGGCCACGGCGGCCAGGCCGCCGGACACGGAGATCTTGCCGTGCGTGCCGGTCAGGGGCAGCGTGTTCAGGAGCACGGGGTTCGCGGGGTCACTCACGTCGACGCTGTGCAGGCCGGCGCCGATACCGAGCACGAGCAGCGTGTCGCCCGCGCCGGCCACGGAGCTGAGGCCGCTCAGGTTCAGCGTGCCCAGGAGCGCGGGGCTCTCGGGCGTGTCGAGATTGTGCACGCGGAAGCCGAAGGTGGTGCGGCCGGCGCTGTAGGCCATGAGGCCGTCGCTCTCGGCGCGCAGGAGCAGGTCGGCGCTCGCGCCCAGGCCGCCGATGCTCGCCAGCTCCACCGGAGCGGCGGGGTCGGCGATGCTCATCACCGTCATGTCGCCCAGATGATTGCTGCTGACGAGCAGCGAGTCCAGGCCGTCCAGGGCCCAGAGGCGGGCGCCGTCGGCGTAGAGGCTGCCGAGGAGCTGCGGGTCGGCGGCGTCGGCCACGTCCCAGAGCTGCACGCCGTAGCGCAGGGCCACCGCGAGGGTGTCGCCCATGGCGAGGCAGTCCTGGTTGTAGGTCCAGAGCGCGGTGCTCATGAACTCGACGCCCGTCTGCGCGCGCGCCACTCCATCGAACGGAGCGATGGCGGCGAGGACGAGCGACAGGAGAACGGCGATGCGTAGGGGGCGCGTGAGCTTCATGGGTAACCTCGCGACTCCGGGTATCGTGTGAATTGGCGTTGTCGTCGGTGGGTGGACGTGTGACACTTTTTGGGCGCTGGGGTCACATGGGCGCATCCGCCGGTGTTCCGACCCTGTAATTCTACCATGTCCGCGAGACCCGTGGCTAGTCGCCACACCTTGTAACCGGTTGTCACGAAAAGAGCTAGGAGCAACAGGGAAGCTCCGGAAAGGATGGGTCATGAGGCTCGTGAGCATGGGCAGCCGCGACCGGGAACGGCCGGGCATCCTGCTGGAAGATGGGCAGGCACTGGATCTTACGCGAGTCCAGCCCGAGATTTCTTCGAGTTGGCGCCAGGTTTTCCGTGAAGGAGGTCTTCCCGAGCTTCGAAGCTGGTTCGAGAGGGGCGACCTGCCGGAGCAGGCGATCGTGGATCCGGCCGCCGAGGGCTGGGCGCCCCCCATTCCCGACCCCGGCAAGGTGATCTGCCTCGGCCGCAACTACCGCGCCCACGCCGAGGAACAGGACAAGCCGGTACCCGAGCGTCCGCTGCTCTTTCCCAAGGTGGCGAGCGCCCTGATCGGCCACGGCGCGCCGATTCCCCTGCCCGACCCATCGATAGAGGATCGCGTGGACTACGAGGCGGAGCTGGCCGTGGTGATGGGCCGCCGCGCGCGCAACGTGAGCGAGGCCGAGGCGCTGGAGTTCGTGGCCGGCTACACGGTGATGAACGACGTCAGCGGTCGCCGCACCCAGCGCGCCGAGAAGCAGTGGCTTCGCGCCAAGGGCTTCGACGGTTTCGCGCCCTGCGGCCCCTTCATCGTGACGGCCGACGAGATCCCCGACCCGCAGGCCTTGAAGATCGAGTGCCGCGTGAACGGCGAACTGCGGCAGTCGAGCGACACCGGCAAGATGATCTTCGGCGTGGCTTTTCTCATCAGCTACCTGTCGGCCACGATGACGCTGGAGCCCGGGGACATCATCTCCACCGGCACGCCCGGTGGAGTCGGGGAGCACATGGATCCGCCGCGCTTCCTGAAGTCCGGCGATGTCGTACGCTGCGAGATCGAGGGCGTCGGGGTGCTGGAGAACGCCGTGAGCGGCGTCTGATACTCCAAACAAAAAGGAGAGCCCATCCGGGCTCTCCTTCGAATACCTCTCCTCCGGGGAGTCGAAGCTAGGGCGTCGGCTCGACGGGGTACTCGCGAGCGTGCGAGGCGTTGTCCCACTTCTTGCCGCCGTCCGCCATCTCGTCGTGCCAGAGGGTGTTGGAACCGTACAGCAGGGAGAAGGCCTCATAGCCGAGGGTGCGCAGGTACGCGGTGACCTGGCTCGAGGTTGTGCCGGTCCAGCAGTACACCACGACGGGCGTGCCGTCATTGGGTAGGTACTCGAGTTCCTCGGTGATACCCAGGCTCGCCTTGGGCTCGAACTGGTAGGCGCCGTCCAGGTGTCCGGGCACACCGTTCGCGCCGCCGGGCATGTAGTCGCTCTCGCCGAAGTAGTTCAGGATGAACACCTCGTCGGGGTAGGTGTAGGTGGTCGCGCCGACGGTGATGCCGGCGGTCACGAGGTTGTTGTAGGAGACCGCCTTGAACTTGGTGGTCTCGAGGAGCTCCATGACGCGGGCTTCCACCACGTCCTCCGCCGTCGTGGCACTGGTGTCCCACTCGGGGAAATCGTAGGTGGTCGTGAGGTCGTGGGCGACCACATCGACGTGGCCGTTGGCGACGGCGTTGCTGCCGATGGCGTTGTCCCACTTGTCACCGTTGACGACGGTGTGATTCCAGCCGCACATGCCGAACTTCAGGACCTTGGCGTGGTAGCCCATCATCTCCAAGGCGAAGATGAACTGACCCGCGGTCTGGCCCGTGTAGCACACCACCACGAAGTCCTTGCTCGTGGGGAACGCGCGGGTGCCCATGTCGTCGTAGAAGGTGTCGAAGCTGGTCCAGTGAGCGCCCGGAATGTGATTCTCGTCGTAGTGGACCTGGCTCCGGATGTCCAGGATCGTGTAGGTGGGCAGACCGAGGTCGTAGTCGGCCTTGAGGTTGTCGGCCGTGATTACGTTTGGCGCGGTACCGTTGATGTAGGTGATTCCCGCAGCGGCCATCGCCTCGAACTGCTCGGCGGCGGTCAGGGGATCGTCACCATCGGTCGGGCTGTCCTCGCTGCAACCCACGAGAAGCGTGGTGGCCAGCAGAGCGATGAGCATCAACGCCCAGGTCTTCTTCAGCATCGTCCTCTCTCTTTCGTTCGGGCCTCCCGGCCCTCTTCCAGGGTTCGCCGGGGCGAACCCGGCTTCTCGTCACGCTCCTTCGACGGCGACCGTCCGGCCGCCGGAAAGGTCTAGTGGAGGTCGTCCTCCGTTATCACCACGGACTGGTTCGCCGCCGCGTGGGGCAGCTCCACTCCGAATTCGTCCAGCAGATCCACGGGCCGCAGGTAGTAGCCCTTCGGATCCTCGCCCGGACGGTCGTGGCAGTTCGAGCCGCAGGTCATACCCGCCTCCGCCTCGGTCTGGTCGGTCCAGGTGCGGATGTTGTGGGGCGAAGCGTATTTCCAGGTGGGCTCCGAGTCGTAGCCGGGCAGCGCGAGCCCCCACTCGGCGTAAGTGTCCTGGTGGATGGGCGTGTGGCGCACGACCACGTAGTCGTATTCGCCGCGATGGTCCGGCAGCGGGTTGTGGCCGATCTTCAGCGCGATCTCGCTCGGTTCGATCTCGTAGGCGTGATCGCCGCCCGGGGGGCCGGTGTGGCAGTTCGTGCAGTTCTTGTAGGGCTGGCTGTGGCAGACCTGACACTGCAGGTTCACGCCCGTGAAGCCGTTCCAGTGGGCGTCGTGGTAGTTGCCGTTCCATTCGCTGTTGTCTACGTTGGCGGCGTCGATGATCTCCTTCACGTGGCAGGTCTCGCAGCGAGGCATGGTCTCCACCTCGTAGCGGTGCTCGTAGTGGCCGGAGGCGTTCGTGCTGAGGCCGTCGCCGTGGATCTCCTCGGCGCCGTGACAGAACTCGCAGCGATGCCCGCGAATGAAGTGGATGTCCGGCGATACGCCCGGGGCCTCGCCCTTGTAATCGTGACCGATGCGGCTACCGTGGCAGGCGGTGCAGTGCTGGGTCTGATCCGGGGTCTTCAGGATCTTGTGCGCCTTGGCCAGGCCGCCGTTCACGCTGTTGGGCCGGCTCACGTGGCACTGACCGCAGGTGGTGTGGCAGCCGTTGCAGTTGCGTCCGAAGCCCTCGGCGACGCCCGGCGTACTTTCGAAGTCGCACTGACCGCGTTTCTCGATGAGCGCCTTCTCGCCCCACAGGTTGGTGTGCAGGCTGTTCGCCGTGGCCGCGGCGATCTCCGCGTGGCAGGCGTCGCACTTGCCGATAGCGCTCGGGTCGAACACCACGCGCTCGTGCGCCTCGGCGTACTCGCCATACTCGCCGATGGCCACATCGCCCTCGTGGCAGTCCATGCAGGACATGGCGCCCAGGCCGTGGTTCTCGTCGGCCAGGTAGGTCTCGCCGCTGGTGCCGCCGATGTAGATCTGCTCCCAAGCTGCCAGCTCGGGGACGTCGCCGCCTCAGCCGTCGCTGCGCGTGGTCGTCGCAGCTCTCCCTTCGGGCAGCATGGCCATGAGCACGTCCTTGTCGCCGTGGCAGTTCAGGCAGGGGTCGTCGTTGTGGTCGTCCATCAGCGCGGTCTGTTCCTGCTCGGAACAGCCGGCCAGCAGGACGGCCGTTGCAAGCAGGATGACGAGGGGGAGTCGTGTCCGGCGCATGGCGGTCTCCATGGGTTAGTCGCTCTCCGCTCTGGGCAAGCAGTCCGTGCGCAGGCCCTGGGCGAAGATGGGGATGTTGTTGTTCGTGACGGCTTCGGCCGAGTAGGCGGTGCTTTCGAGGTTGTTCCAGAGCTCCACGTTGAGGGCGCAGTCCATCACCATGCCCACGAAGCAGCGGCTGCTGATGAAGGGGTTCACCTCGCGGATCTCCCCGGTGGCCATCCGCCTCTTGAGTTCCTCGCGAAGAAAGTGAATGTAGGGCTGACGGAATTCGCGGTAGAGCAGCGTGGAGCTGCGGAAACCCTCGAGGCTGGAGTAGAGCAGCATGCGGATCAGCTCGGGGTCCTGGCGCGCGGTGGCGAGGATGTGCCGCGCCACGGTGTAGAGCACCTCTTCGATACTGGCGATGTCGCCCTTGCCGTCCAGGTACTCCCGGATCTCATGTTGACGGGACTTGCTGCGGATCACCTCTTCGTACAGGTGAACCTTGCCGTCGAAGTGCTTGTAGATGGCCGCCTCGGTGACCCCGCACTGGCGGGCGATCTGGCGGATCGTCGTGCCCTCGAACCCCTGCTCCGCGAAGAGCTTGCTGGAGGTATCGATGAGGCATTGCCGACGATTGACGGGAGGGGAGTCGTTGCGGCCTGGATTCGTCATGGGCACCTACTGGCATTTCGGGCCTGTTAATGACGTTAACGAACGTTCACAATCTAGACCTTGTGAAATAAATGTCAAGCCTTGGGGGCGAGAAAAGTTAACAAACGTTAGTTTCGTTGAAAATAGGCAGCCTAGGAGGGTGTTTAGGCCCGCTTGCGCAGCTCTTCCGGCAGGAATCGATGGCTCAGGTAGATGAACGGGGTGTCCAGGGCCGCAACGATGATCTTGAGGAGCCAGGTGAACAGGATCGCCTCGACGATCGGGAAGACCCCGAGAAAGGCCACACTATAGAACACCACCGTGTCCACCGCCTGGCTGATCCAGGTGGAGACGTTGTTGCGGAGCCAGAGGTGCTTGTCGCCGGTGACGGCGCGGATGCGGTGGAACACCCACACGTCGAGATGCTGCGCGATCAGATAGGCGGCCAGGCTGCCCAGCACGATCCGCGGCAGGAACGCGAACAGCTCCACCATGTGCGACTGGGCCATGTCGAACTCGCTCGGCGCGTAGCGCAGCATCACCTGGATCGTCACCAGGAAGAAGAGCCCGCCGAGAAAGCCGATGCGCACGGCGCGCCGCGCCTCCTTGGCGCCCCAGTGCTCGCTGAGCAGGTCGGTGGCGAGGAAGAGCGAGGCGTAGAGCACGTTGCCGCCGGTGGCGTCGAGCCCGAACAGGCTCATCTGCTTCACCACCACCAGGTTCATCATCACCGTGGCCATGGCCATGAAGCTCATCAGCCACACGCGGCCCATCCGGAAACAGAACAGCACCACCGCCAGCGTGCCGAGGGTTTGCAGGACATAGATGGCTCCGTTGCTCATGCGTCCTCCAGCCAGCGCAGCGCGCCTTCGATGTCGTCGAAGGCGCCCTCCAGTTGTGCCTCGAAGGCCTCGCGCAGCTTCTCGCCCAGTTCGGGACCGGGGGCGTAGCCGCGGGTCAGCAGGTGGCGGCCCAGGAGAATGGGCGCCGGTCCCCTCTCTTGTACATCAAGTTCGGCGGCCTTGGCCAGCAACCACTCGCCGGCGGGGAATTCTCCGGCCAGGGCGTCGGGGGTGGTGCGCCCCAGGTGGTCGGCCCTCGCCACGCGCACCAGATCCTCGATGTTCACCTGCAGGGCCAGCCGCCGGATCGACGCGGCGCCGATCTCGTGACGCACCCGGTAGAACTCGGCCGGCCGCAGATGGTAGCGCACGAAGTCCAGCACGGCCTCGAGCAGTTCGGCATCCTGGCTGATCCTGCCCATGAAGCGGCGTGTGGGCTCCACGCCCTCCGCGGCGTGACCCGGGCTGACGATCCGCCCGCCCTTGGTGTGGGTGGTGGCCGGCTTGCCCAGGTCGTGGCAGAGGGCGCCGAACATGAGGGCGAGGTCCGCCTTCGCGTCGCCGGTGCGCAGGGCCGCGGCGGCGTCCACCACCATGAGGGTGTGCGCCCAGACGTCGCCTTCGGGATGCCAGGTCGGGTCCTGGGGGCAGCCCACCAGCGCGGCGAGCTCGGGGTGCTGCTTCAGGATGCCGGCCTCCAGCGCGACGGTGAGGCCGCGGCTGGGCTTCTCGGCCAGGAGCAGCAGCTTCTCGAACTCCGCGAAGATCCGCTCGGCGGGCAGCTCGTCCAGGGGGAGGGTGCGGCAGAGGGCGAGGGTGTCCGGCGCGGCCGTCATGTCGAGGCGGCCGGCGAACTGCATCAGGCGATAGGCGCGCAGGGGATCTTCGATAAAGGCGGGGCCCACATGGCGAAGCCGCCCGGCCTCCAGGTCGGCGCGGCCGCCGTAGTAATCGAGCAGCTCGCCCGTCAGGACGTCCATCATCATGGCGTTCACGGTGAAGTCGCGTCGTGCGCAGGCCTCCTCGCGTGTGATGGCGGGATCCAGGTCGACGGTGAAGCCGCGATGGCCCTTGCCCGTGAGGCTCTCCCGACGCGGCAGACTGAAATCCACGTCGCCTCGCTCGAAGAAGGTCTTGAGCACGCCGAAGGCGCGGCCGACCTCGCGCACGTCGGCGTGGCGAACCAGCAGGTCGCGCAGCGTCTCGAGGGGGAGGCCATACACCTCCACGTCGAGGTCTAGGCTGGGCTCACCGCGCAGTTCGTCGCGCACGCAACCCCCGACATAGTAGGCGCGGCCGCCCGCCGCCGCGATCTCGGCGGCGATCTGTTCGATGAGCGCTCTCATGATCGTCCCGGAGTGGAGTGGCGGGGCGAGGGCCGCGTGGGCCCTCGCCCCGGTCTCGCCTGCCAAGCGG
>CAYNQX010000042.1:0-26493 GCA_964399495.1 uncultured bacterium | reverse complement strand
ACCGCATCCCCATCGAGGAACCTATGAAGTCGATCATCATCGGCACGGCCGGCCACGTCGACCACGGCAAGACCCGTCTCATCGGCGCGCTCACCGGCACCAACACGGACCGCCTCAAGGAGGAGCAGCAGCGCGGCATCAGCATCGAGCTGGGCTTCGCGCGGCTCGATCTGGGCGACGTGGAAGCCGGCATCATCGACGTGCCGGGCCACGAGAAGTTCGTGCGCACCATGGTGGCCGGCGCCGGCGGCGTCGACCTGGCCCTGCTCGTGGTGGCCGCCGACGAGGGCGTCATGCCCCAGACCCGCGAGCACGTGGAGGTGCTGGAGCTCCTCGGCGTCAAGCACGGCATCGTGGCGCTGAACAAGATCGACATGGTGGACGAGGAACTGGCCGAGCTGGCCGCCGAGGACATCAAGGAGTACCTGGAGGGCAGCTGCCTCGCCGACGCCGAGGTGATGCCGGTTTCGGCCGAGACCGGCGAGGGCGTGGACGCCCTGCGCACCCGCCTGGCCGAACTCGCGCGCGCCCTGCCCGAGCGGGGCGGCTCCGGTCCCTTCCGTCTGCCCATTGACCGTGTGTTCACGCTCACGGGCAAGGGCACGGTGGTCACCGGCACCGCCTGGAGCGGCAGCGTGCACACGGGCGACCAGCTCGAGCTGCAGCCGCGCGGCCTCTCGGTGCGCGTGCGCAGCCTGCAGGTGCACGACCGAACGGTCGAGGAGGCGCATGCGGGGCAGCGCACCGCCCTGGCGATCCACGGCATCAAGCACGACGAGTTGGAACGCGGCGAGGTGCTGGTGAGCGAGGGCCGCTTCACGGCGGGCAACATGGTCACGCTGAAGATCCGCTGCCTGGAGAGCTGTCCCTGGGTGCTCAAGCACCGCACACGGCTTCGCTTCCACTTCGGCACCCAGGAGATTCTGGGACGTCTGGTGCTGCTCGATCGCGAGGAGCTGAAGGCCGGCGAGGAAGCGCTCGCCCAGGCGCGCATGGAGTCGCCGGCGATCTGCGCGCCGGGCGACCGCGTGATCGTGCGCTTCTACTCGCCCATGCGCACCGTGGCCGGCGGCGAGGTGATCGAGGCCTCGGCGCCCAAGCGCCGTCACGGTCGCGACCAGGACCTCGAGGCCGTCAAGCTCAAGGAGGGCGGCGACCCCGCGCTCATCATCGAGCAGGCGGTCCTGGACGCCGGCGCGGCCGGCCAGGCCGAAAAGGAGTCGCGCCTGCTCGCGGAAAAGTACCCCGGCGACGATCCCCTGCCGCCGCTCATGGAATCGGGGCGCATCGTCAAGCTGGGCAAGCGGCTCTTCCACGCCGACGTGGTCGAGAAGCTCGCGCGGGGCATCGAGGAGCGCAGCGCGGCCCATCTCGCCGAGCGTCCGCTGGCCTGGGGCGTGGGCCGTCAGGCCCTGCGCACGACGCTCGCGCAGGACATCCCCCAGGCCTCCTTCCAGCTGCTGCTCGAACACCTGGCCGACGACGGGCGGCTGCGCCTGCGCGGCGAGCACGTGCGGGTGGGCGAGGGGGAGCCGTCGCCGGAGGACGAGGCGCTCGTCTGGGTGGAAAAGGTCGAGGCCGCGTGGCGGGAGGGCGGACTCACGCCCCCGGCCATGAGCGCCGTGGCGGAACTGGGGGTGCCCGAGGCGCAGGTACCCGACCTGCTCGAGTACCTGACGGGCAGCGGGCGTCTCGTGCGGACGAGCGCGGAGTTCCTCATCCACGCCGAGGCTCTCGAAACCTTCCTCGCGGGTTTGCGCGATCTGTTCGACGCGCAGGAGGTCGCGACCGTGGGCGACGTCGGGCAGCACTTCGGCATCAGCCGGCGCTATTCGGTGCCGCTGCTGGAGCACTGCGATCGTCTGGGGTACACGGAGCGGCGCGAGGCGGAGCGCCGACGGGGGGCGGAGCTGTAGTCGACCTCTAGTACAGCGCCTTGATGGCGCTGAGGCTGCTGGCCTCCGTGCTCACCGGCACGAACTCCCACTCACCGTTGGGCTGCCAGGCCCAGTCGAAACTCACCGTGGAATCGCTGAGGGCCGTCACGGCCAGCTTCACGGCCGTCGTCTCGATGGCCGCCGCGGCGTCGATCTGCAGCATCACGTAGGCGTGGCCCTCGGCGGCGGCGGCGAAGGGGAGCAGCTCCAGGGGAGCGCCCTCATCGTCCAGCAGGTCCGTCACCGTCTCGAGCGGCTCTTCGCCCACGTCGGCGATGAGCGGCCGGTCCAGCAGGTGGACGGGATCCTCCGGCGCGCGGAGCCAGTGATCGGTCTCGCCCGGCACCAGCTCGACGAAGAGCAGGTCGGCCACGCCCGCCGCGACGAGATCGAGGTAGGAGTGGTCGTCCAGGAGCGTGCCCGTGGTGAAATCGAAGGACTCCACGTTCTCGCCGGCGAGGATGAGCTCCTGCGTGGCGATTCTCAGCGTGGCGCTGCCGGAGGGCAGGCCCCAGGGGTCGATGTAGTCGGCCAGGGCCGCGGGCGCCGTCAGGAGCAGAGCTGCGAGGATCGCGGCGCGCATCAGTTCACCTCGGGGACGGGGAGGTAGGGCCCGCCGTCGTCGTCGCAGTCGCCGAAGGCGCCGATGGGGCCGCAGCCCGCCGTGAGCGCCGGGCTGCTCTCCTCGACGCGCCAGTCGCCGAGTTCGGGATCGCAGAACAGGGGGTCCTCGGCCAGGTCGCTCGGCCCGGCTTCGAGGCCGTTGCCGTAGTCGCCGAATTCGCTGGCCCACAGCAGGTTGCAGACGAGCTCCGGCATCGGCCCGGACTGCGGAAAGATGCCGCGGCCGCCCAGGGCCAGGAGGCAGCGCTCGATCCTCGCCTGGCCACCGGCGAGGAAGACCGCGCTCAGCTCCGAGTTCACCAGGGTGCTCGCGCGCAGGGAGCCCGTGGCGCCGTCTCTCAGCCAGAGGCCGTACCAGCCCGAACTCTCCACGAGCAGGTTCTCTGCGTCCAGCACGCCTCCGCTCAGCGAGACGCCGTGGTCGTTGCCGCGCGAGACGCAGGAGCGCAGGCGCAGGGTGTCCGCGGCGCCGCCGCTCAGGAACACGCCCGTGGCGCCGCAGTCCTCGAAGAGCATTCCCTCGAGGTGGCCGCTCGACTGATACAGGTAGACCCCCGAAGACGCCGCGCCGCGCAGGGCCAAGCCCTCCACGCGCGTGTTCGCGCTGCGTCCGGAGAGGTAGAGGCCGAAATCGCTCGAGCCCTGTCCGATGTCGAGCTCGATCGGGCCCTCGCCGGGGAAGGCGGCGAGGACGAGATCCGCGTCCTCCAGACGCAGGGCCGTGGTGCCGCCGCCGTCCAGGTCTTGCTGGACCAGGTCGTAGCTGCCCGCGCGCAGCAGCAGGCTGTCGATGCCGTTGTCGGCGCAGGCGTCGATGCCGGCCTGGATCTCGGTGAGGGTCACTCCGTCGAGCAGGCCCGGCACCAGCAGCAGGCTGGTGGGAGCCACGGTGATCTGGAGGAGGATCTCCTCGTCGGGCTCGATGAACACCGTGTCGGGATAGCCCGCGAAACCGATCTCGACCTGTTCCGCGCCGTGATGCCATTCCGTGGCGAAGGAGACGACCTCCTGCGCGCCCCAGGCCAGGTCGGTGAAGACATGCTCGCTCACAGCGACGGTAGTGGTCTCGATGCCCACCACCGCCAGGGGCACCTCCACGGGGTCACCGGCGAGATCGCGCACCAGCACACGCAGATCTCCCTGCCGGTTGACCACGGCGAAGTGGTGCTGCCGCGTGACGGGGTCGGCAACGTCGAGGTCGCGCACGGTGACGCCCAGCTTCACGCTGTCGGTCCCGGCGAAGCTGGCCGGCGCGATCCAGATGGCGGTGGAGTCGTTCATGGCGCCGTCGGCCCAGCTGCCGAGGTTCTTGGACCAGATGAAGCCGAGGGGATCGCCGTCGGGATCCTCGGCGCTGATGCTCAGGTGGAAGCTGTGGAGGGGCGCCAGTTCGGAGGCCGGGGGATCCATGAGGATCTCGCCGACGGTGGGCAGATGGTTCTCGGGCAGGTCGTTCACTTCCAGGGAGCACGCGGCGGCGAGCAGCAGCAACAGCGGCAGCGACAGCAGCACGCTCGCGCGCTCGATCCGCCGTCTCGCGGTGTTGATCCGTCCGTGCCGCATCCTTCTCCTTTCCTGCAAGCCGGGGAATGATAGACTATCCGCGCCGGGAACTGAACTCGAACCTGCAGGGAGATCATGCACGACGACGTTTCGGCGCTGAATCGTCTCCAGGGACCCGAGGGCGAGGGGCTCGAGGCGCGTCTGGCTCTGTCCGGGCAGGGGGAGCGGGAGATGCCCCGCTTCGTGGCCGAGTTGCGGCGTCGGTGGCCCCGTGAACTGGTGGGGCTGGCGCTGCGACTCCAGGAGGCCAAGGATCGACAGGCGCGGAAGTTCCCGGCCGACGAGCCCCTGCGCTTCACGCCCGAGCTCCTCGAGCAGGCGAGCGCGCATCCGCCGGCCGCGCACCGGGCCGCGCGGCTTGCCCCCTTCGGGCCGGTGCTCGACCTGGGCTGCGGCGCGGGCGGCGACCTCAGCCGTCTCGCGCGGGCGGGCGCGGAGGTGATCGGCCTGGAAGCCGACCCGCTCTCGGCGGCGCTGGCCGACGCCAACCTGAAGGCGTCGGGTCTGGCGGGCGCGGTGATCGCGGGGCGCTTCCCGGATCTGCCCCTGCCCGCCCATCGCGCGCTCTTCGTGGATCCCGCCCGGCGCGACGGCGAGCGTCGCGGCCGCAGGATTCGATCGATGGCCGACTTCTCGCCATCGCCCGCCACGCTGCCTCCACTTCTTCGGGCGGCGGAGGCCTGGGCCCTGAAGTGGGGGCCGGCACTCGACCTGGATCATGCGACGCTCTCCGCCGAGCAGGGCCCGCTCGCAGGGCTCTCGCCCGACGACTACGAGCTGGAGCTGGTCTCCTGGAACGGCGAACTCCGCGAGGCGGTGTTCTGGGGAGGCGATGCCCGCCGCGGCGAACCGCGAAAGGCGACCTCGCTCCAGGGTCCGGTGAGCGACTACGCGACCCACGAGTACGCGGGCGATCCCGGGGCGCCGCCTGCCGATCCGGTCCTCGAGTGCGAATGGGTGCACGAACCGGATCCCGCCCTCATCCGGTCGGGCCTCCTGAACGCTTTCGCGCGAGAGCGGGGCCTGGCGCCGCTGGCGCCGGGGATCGCTTACCTGGGCGGGTCCGCGCCCCGGCCCGGACCCTTCCTGCGCGCCTGGCGGGTCGTCGAGCACCTGGGCTTCGGCCTCCGCGCCCTGCAGGAGGCGCTCGACCGGCAGGGCGCCGGCTCCATCGTGTTGAAAAAACGGGGATTCCCCCTCGATCCGGAGTCCCTGCGCTCACGACTGCGTCTGGAGGGAGATCGCTCGCTGACCGTGCTGATCTACCGGGACCGTGGACAGACCGACCCCCGCAGAGAGCATCGGGTCTGCCTCTGCGAGGAGCGTTAGAAGTCTACCCGCCCAAAATGTCACTCTATGGTGACTGTTTCATTCTTTTTGTTTCAAAATTATGGATTACTGCGTTATACCTTTGGGACGGATGGAGAAGGCTGAGCAACAAGGTGACCGTTCCAGCCCCTATCGAGAGTTGAGGGAGGATGCAGAAGGTCCTGACGCACGTGCTTTTTCTTGATCCAAACGGAGCATTGATCATGCGGCTGGGAGAGCTCCTGGCCACGGAACATCAGATCGAAAACACCCGCGACCCCCAGGCGCTCGTCGAGCAGCTCGGGGAGTGGACACCCGAAGTGCTGATCGTCCATGCGGATTCCGAGAGTGCCGAGGAGATCCAGCGGAGCCTGGAGAACGTGACCGGCCTCTACCCCGAGCTGCCCGTGATTCTCGCCCTGGCGGCCGATCTCGGCGATGAGCAGCGCCTGAGCCTTCTCACGCTCCCGGTCTTCGCCCACGCTGAAGCCGCGATCACTCCGGACGAACTGCGCGTTCTGATCCGCCGCGGTCGCAGGCACTCCCGCCGCCACCAGGAACGTCTCTATCTCCGCCAGCAGCATCTCGAGCTGGACGTCTTCGAGATGGGAGGATCCCTGGGGGCGATCCACGAGGAGATCCAGCAGGCCGCCGTGACCGATCAGGGAGTGATGATCTACGGCAGCCCCGGCAGCGGTCGCGTCGAGGTGGCGAAGAAGCTCCACCTGCTCAGCCATCGCGCCCGGGAGCCGTTCGTCAGCTTCAATCCCGCCGGCCTCTCCGTCGAGGACTGCCGCGTGCGCCTGTTCGGCCGCGAAGGGCAGGACGGCCTGCGGCGCAAGGGCTACCTGGAGACCGCCGACGGCGGCACCCTCTTCATCGAGGAGTTCGCGAGCCTGCCGCGCATCGTGCAGGCGGAGCTCTACCGCATGCTGAGCGAGAAGCGTCTGACGCGCGTGGGCGGAATCCATCCGCTGCCGCTCGACGTGCGGCCCATGGCCGCGGCCGAGACCACGCTGGTCGAGCAGGCGCGCAACGGCGATTTCCATTCGGAGCTCTTCGGCCTGGTGCACGTCTACTCCCTGGCCGTGCCCGACCTCACCGAGCGACGCGAGGACATTCCCTCCCTGCTTCGCGGCTACCTGCGGCGCTTCGGCCGACAGGTGGGCAAGCCCGACCTGGAGCTGGACCCCGAAGTGGAGAGCTTCCTGGCCTCCCACACCTGGAACCGCAGCCTTGCCGAGCTTCGCCGAGCCGTGGAACTGGCCGTGCTGCGGGCGGAGGGCAGGCGGCTGACCCTCGCCGATTTCGGCGTCAACGGTCTGGACGTGGAGCTGCTTCCCATCACCTACCGCAGCGCCAAGAAGATGGTGGAAGTGGACTTCAAGCGCCGCTTCTTCACGAGGCTGCTGCGCCTGGCCCAGGGCAAGGTGACGCGCGCCGCCGAGATCACCGGCGTGCCGCGGCCCAGCCTCTCCACGATGCTCAAGGAAGTGGGCATCGAAGCCGCCGCATTCAAGCCTTCCCGCGCGAAGCGGAAGGCGGCGGCGCGCTGATCCGATAGCTTTCCAGAACCGCGAAAGCGGTCACACTCGAAGTCGGGAGCCTCAGGGTTCCCGGCTTTTCATGTAATCCGCCTACCCTGCCCCCGTCCTCCGGTCAAGCGCGCCGGATGACGGCGGGATCGGCCTGTCCTCTCCGTCGCGTGGAAACCGCTCCCGCAACAGGAGGACACTCATGCATCGCCACCCTTCCTTCTGCACATCCTTCGTCGTCTTCGCGATCGCCCTGCTCATGTCCGGCGCCTGCAGCCGCGGCGAGGGGCCCTTCGAGCCCGCCCTTTCCGACTCCGACGCATCCGCGCCGATCGGTTCCCACGGCAACCGCAGCGGCTCCGAGTTCGATTCGGTGCTGGCCGCCAGCGATCACAGCGACTACTCCCTCATCGCCAGCACCATCAACGGCGCCTACGGCGGCAGCCTCGAGGGGACGGTCGTGGCCTACAAGGACACCTTCCAGCTGAGCGTGCCGGCGGACGCCTACACCGGTATCTACAAGATCAAGATCCTGGTGCCGAACTCCGGCGTGCCGGTGTTCCGCCTGCAGCCCCACGGCGTGAGCTTCGACGAGGACGTGACCGTGGTTTTCGACTACTCCCACTGGATCGGCATCGGCGGCTTCGACCACGGTGACAGCTGCGAGGTGTTCTACATGGACGAGGTGAACGAGGAGTTCGACGCGCTCTCGCCTCCCGCGGTCTTCGTGGCGGATTCGCTGGCGCCCACGGTGTCCTTCGACACGGATCACTTCTCGCGCTGGGTCGTGAAGAAGAGTGACTAGCGGCCTCGCCTCAGGATCCTGAAGCCCGCCCAGAAGTAGGGGGCGGCCCCCCCGGGGGGGCCGTCCCTCGTTTCGATCTGCGTTCGCCGCAGTGCGGATTCCGGGGACTCGCCGGATTGGACGAGCTCGTAGAAGCGCAGGAAGAAGCCGCGGCCCTGCTCGTCCGGCACGCGCAGCGGACTCGCCAGCACGGCGCGAGCGCCGCCGGCCAGGAAGGCGGCGGCGAGGTCGAGGTCGGGGCGTCCGCCCCGAACCGTCTCGCATCCCGACAGGGTGATGAGGTCGGAGCGCCAGCTCTCCTTCGCGATGGCCGAGGCATCCAGGCGGCCTCCCCCGGGCAGGGCCAGGGTCGTCTGCCCCGCCGCGCTGGTTCCCAGCCGGGTGTGCATGGCCAGGTGCATCATGCCGGGCTCGCGGGCGGCACGGAGGATTTCCGCCGCGGTCACCTGCCGGTCCAGGAGGGCGCGCCCATCGGGCCAGCGGGCAGCCAAAGACCGGGCCTCCTCCTCGGCGTGGACCAGTTCCGGAAGACCGGCCGCCGCCGCTCGGTTGCAACCGAAAGCCGTCATCGAGTGCGCCGGGTCGATTGTGGACCTCGTGTCCGCCCTCTGGAGATCGGGAAGGATCACCAGAGGGCCGCGGTCGAGCACCGTGGAGACGCCTTCCGCGAGCAACGCCCAGGGAAGCCCGCGCAGCCCGCCGTCGGGGAGGATCTGGAGGAGTTCGTCCTGCGCGCGCAGTTCGCCGAAGGGGGCCAGGATCGCGGCCGCCAGTTGCCGTTCCGCGTCGAGATCGCGGGGGCGGCGCGGGTCCGAGCAGGCGTCGACGATGCGTTCGGCGAGCTGTTCGATCCCATGCCGATCGGGGAGTTCGCGGCAGTGCACGCGGCCCGCTCGGATCAGCCAGGCGCGGCTCGAGGACTCGCCGAGGAAAAACACCAGGGTGGGCGTGTCGAAGCGAAGGGACGGCTCCGCGGGGGCCCCGGCCAGGAGGTCGAGCATGCGTCGGTGGTAGTCCAGGCCGCGAGGGTCTTCGGGGGGGGTGATCGCCAGGAGTCCGTCGACGATGTCGCGCAGCACCTCTTCCGCGGCGTAGCGAAAGCCGGGTCGCTCCAGGTAGCGGTGGCCGTCGTGGATGAGTCCCAGCGCCGTCTCGAGCTCCCGTCGCGCCGCGTCCACGCGGTGTGAACCCGAGTTGATCCGACCGAGCTCGACGCGCGATAGGATCTCCAGATCCCGCGGCAGCGTGTTCGCTTCCTCAGCCAGCATCGTCTCCAATCGCCGCCGGGCGGCCGGCTCGTCGCCCCGCGCGCGCTCGCAGCGCGCAAGCCAGTACCGGCGCTCCTGCAGGGTGCGGTAGCCGCCGCCGTGGCCGAAGTGCCCGATCTCCATTCGCAGGAGCAGGCTTTCCGCTTCCGCGTGTCGTCCTCGATCGAGGAGGGCCCGGGCGAGGATCAGCCCCTGCCTGCTCGCGGGCGCGGGCCCCGCGACGAGCGCGGAGTCCAGGGCCGCCCGATAGCAGGCCAGAGCGCTCCGGCCGTCACCGCCGGCCTCGAGCAGGCGGCCGCGCAGCGAGGAGAGGCGCGCGCTTCGTCTCGGGGAGTGCAGCGCGCCGAGGGCCCGCTCGCACGCGTCGAGCTCACGCGCCGCCGCGATATGCTCTCCGGAGGCCATGCGCAGCCGGGCCAGGAGCAGTCCGATTTCGAAGTCCATGTCGGCGGCGGGCCGGATTTCGCCGGGCGAGCCGCGGAGATTCTCCATGCGGGGCAGGGCTTCCTCGACCAGCTTCGGATTGCCGGTGAGCAAGCCGTGCTCCGCGAGTCGAAACAGGCGCAGCTGCTCACCTTCGGGATCCCGGTACAGGCTGTCGGTCTTCGCGGCGAGGGCGCGCAGGGAGTCGGCGCGGCGGATGTCGCCCTCCATCAGGGCCAGATCCGCGTCGTCCGTGTAGACCGCCCAGAGCTGATGGGAGCTGGGGAGCCGGCTCGCGACCTCCTGGGCCCGGGTCATCTCGACACGCGCGGAATCGAGGTAGCCCAGCCGGACGAAGTCGTCGGCGATGTTGAGATGCAGGTAGGCCAGCTGGTCGTCCTCGCCCATGCTGCGCATGCGGTGAAGCGCGCGGCGATCGGTCTCCAGGGCGCGCTCGGTTTCGCCCAGATCGATGTAGGTGCCGCTGAGACGATTCAGCGCGATCACGTGCTCGTAGTTGGAGCCGGTGGCGGGCGCGACCGCGTCGATCCAGTTCAGCAGATCGAGATAGGCGCCCTGCTTGCGCAATCCGGCGAGCGGGTCGGGAAGGTTGCAGGCCATCACCAGCATTCCGTGGTACTGCCCCGCCTCGTGGAGGAGCTCCATGGCGCGATGGAAGGCGTGGACGGCGTTTCCGAGGTCGCCCTCCCGCTGTCTGCTCTCGAATCGTCGACCGAGTTCGCTCCAGAGATGCGCCTCGAGGATGGAGCTGCCCAGGGCCCGCGCGGGGGGAAGCGCGGTCATCAGGGTGTCGATGGCCGCGTCGTGCAGCCCTTCGCGGCTCAGGCCCCGGGCGATCCACTTGCGCAGCAGCAGGCGATCTTCTTCGTCGAGGCGAGGCATGCCGTCGAAGCCCGGGAACGGAAACGCGAAATCGATGTCGTCGATCGTCGACCAGTGTTCGGCCAGGCGCTTCCTGGGATCGGAGTCGGGAAGGGGGGCGAGGATCTCGGCCACCGTGGCGGAGTCGGTGCGCACCGATGCTTGATACCAGGCCGCGTGGATCCAGAGGATGCGGCCGGGTTCCTCGCGCCAGCGCTCGATCAGGTGGTCGCGCACCTGGGCGTCGCCGTCCGTCCGGCCGCGCAGCCAGTCGTAGCGGCGCTCGGTGGCGAGGTCGAATTCCCGTTCGTATTCCGCGCGTCTCGCCGTTCGGGAGGCGCGGAGCGCATCGGCGAGGGTCTCGCCGGGAGCGATGCCGTCGAGCAGGCCCTCGGGGACGGCGTGGGGATCGGGCTCGGAGGAGCAGGACGGCAGCCCCGCGACGGCCATCGGCAGGAGGAGGAGGGCGAGGAGTCGCAGACGTCGCATCGATGTGACCTGTCCGACAAGTTGGATACGGGGCAGGCTGTACTGGAATTCGCTGATGGGACTAGGCTACAGTCTTCGATCATCCGCCGCAAGCCGCCTGATCATCCACCCGTCCGGAGCCTGGGATTGCGAGAACGCATCGACGAACTCGTGCAACGCATCATCGCCGGCGACCCCGACGCCGCGGAGGAACTCTGCGCGCTGATGCGGCCGGGCCTCCTGGAGTCGGCGCGGAAAGTGCTGAAGCTCGACGGCTCCAGCGATCCCGAGGACGCGGTGCAGGACAGCCTCGTGCGCTTCCTGGCCTTCCTGCGCAAACGCGGTCGTTTCGAAGGATCGGCCGAGTCCTACCTGTTTCGCATGGTGCACAATCGCTGTATCGACTTCTTGCGACTCAAGCCCGCGCAGCGACACCGCCCCCTCGACGAGATGAAGCTCCCCGACGAGTCGGCCGAGAACGATGTGGACCGCATCCTCACCACGATCACGGCCCAGCGCGTTCGGGAAGGGGTCGAGAAGCTCGATCCGGACTGCCGGCGCCTCATCGAGCAGATCTACTTCGAGGAGGTGCCCGTGAGGGTCATCTCGACCCAGATGGGCTACAGGGCGGTGCAGGGCGTCTACATGAAGCGAAATCAGTGTTTAAAACGACTGGTTCTTTTGTTGAATGTCTGGCGCGAGTCCCGTTTTGCGGATGAAGGCAGTTCCGGGTCGGAGAAAGCCCGGAACCCGGATCGGAGTTGAGATGACACATATGGAATATGAGTGCGTCGATCCGCAGGTGGGCCGGCTCCTGGAGCGGGGAGAGGAGAATCCCCTCGACCCGGAGGAGCGCGCCGAGCTCGATGCGCATCTGGAGATCTGCCAGTCCTGTCGTGTGACCGTCCGCATGGACCTGATGCTGCGCGAGGAAGCCGCCAGATACGGCCACGAGCGAGCCGCGGCGGGAAACCGTCGGTTCTGGACCGGCGTGGGCGGCGTCTTGCGATTGGCGGCGGTGATCTGCCTGCTCCTGGGGCTCGCGGCCGCCTGGCGCTTCGCGCCATCCGACCAGCCTCGTTTCGGCGAAGCCCTTCCCCAGTTCGCGGAACGCGCGGAGGACGGGGAGCTGGTCATCGAGCGGCCCCGGGAGCGCGAGGTGCTGCCGCCCGGCGGCGGCGATCTGCGCTGGACCCGGGTGCCCGGCGCCAGCCACTACCGCGTGGACATGAAGGGCCTGGATGGCTTCGACTGGAGCGACGCCCGCGTGCGAGAGAACCGTCGCGCCCTGCCCGACGAGACGCCGCCGGGCGACTATCTCGCGAAGGTGAGAGCGGTGCCCGAGCACCTGGGGGGAGGACGACCCGCGGTGGTGAGTTTCCGGCGCGGAAGCTGGGGCGAGTTCCTTCGCTTCAGGGTTCGCTTCATGCCCCTACCCGCGATCATCCTGCTGAGCGCGGCGATCGGGCTGGGTCTCGTCGCCTTGTCAAATCGGCGGCTATAGCCGATACTGCTCGGCCATGAGCCGCGCCCGTCTTCTGCCCCTCGTGCTGGGCCTCCTCGCCCTGCTCCTGCTGCCGCGCATGCCCGCGGCGCCGGAGCATCTGATTCCCGCGACCTTCGAGAAGGAGTTCCTGCCCGGTATCGCCGAACGGCTTGCCGCGCACGGCGGCGGCGAGGAGCGTCATGTCGTCCTCGGGCTGGAAGGCGAGGCTAAGGAGGCGGTGGGCGTGCTGCTGCGCCGCCATCTGGACGAGGAGTATCCGGTCGGCGACGATCCCGAACGCTCGCCCCTGCACCTGTCCCTGACCTGGCGCCTCGAGGGACACCGACTCGAACTCGACGGCTCCCTGCGCAGCCTCGAACTCGAGACCTTCGTGCGCGAGAGCTACCGCGCGCCGAGCTGGGTGAGCCTGCTGCCGCCGCTGGTGGCGATCATCCTCGCCTTCATCTTCCGTCGCACGCTGCTCTGCCTGCTCGCGGGCGTCTGGATGGGCGGCACGCTGCTCTCGGGCGGCAACCCGTTCGTCGGTCTCGTCTGGACCTTCTGGGACGGCGTGCTGAAACACGCCCTCATGGACCAGTTCCGCATCGAGATCCTGCTGTTCATCTTCGGGCTGGTGGGGGCCGTGGGCATCATGAGCCGCATGGGCGGCGTGGCCGGCATGCTGAAGCTCGTCGAGGGCGCGGTGCGCGGCGTGCGCTCGACGCAGGTGTTCACGGCGCTGATGGGCTTCCTGATCTTCTTCGACGACTACGCCAACACGATCCTCGTGGGCACGACGATGCGGCCGCTCACGGACCGCTGGAAGGTGAGCCGCGAGCGCCTGGCCTACCTGGTCGACTCCACCGCCGCGCCAGTGGCCGGCCTGTCGGCGCTGTCGACCTGGGTGGCCTACGAGATGAGTCTCTACGCCGACCAGCTCCCGGCCGCGGGCGTGAGCCAGGACGCCTACATCATCTTCCTGCGCACGATCCCGTTCCGCTTCTACTCCATCTTCACGCTGATGATGGTGCTCATGGGCGCCGCCATGAACCGCAGCTTCGGGCCGATGCTCCGCGCCGAGCGTCGCGCGCGCGCGGGCGCCGTGTCGCCCGAGGAGGCGGGCGGCGGTGGGCGCGCCGAGAAGCTCGGAGCGCGCGCGCTGCGCCGCACGCGGATGAAGGAGGGCCTGCCCGCCCGCTGGTGGAACGCCGCCGTGCCGCTGCTGCTCATCGTGGGAGTCACGCTGACGATGATGTTCCACTACGGCGACATCGAGGGCCGCGGCCTCGCGGCCCTGGGCGACGCCACCTACCTGCGCGACACCGTGCTCTCCAACACCAACAGCGCGCGGGCGCTGGCCTGGGCCTCGCTCACGGGCTTCCTCGCCGCGCTCCTGCTCGCGCGCGGCCAGAAGCTGCTGAACTGGCGCGAGGGCCTGGCCGCGGGCCTCGGCAACTTCCAGGCGATGTTGGAGGCGGTGGGCATCCTGATCCTGGCCTGGGTGATGGGACACGTGTGCGCCGAGCTCGGCACGAGCCACGCACTGATCGCAGCGACCGGCGGCGGACTCGGCGAGGCGGCGCTGTTCTTTCCGTTGATCCTGTTCCTGACCGGAGCCGCGGTCTCCTTCGCCACCGGCAGCTCCTGGAGCACGATGGCGATACTGCTGCCCAACGTGACGGTGCTCGCCGCCAAGCTCGGCGAGGGCACGGCGCTCGGCAGCGAGGGCCTGCTGCTGCTTTCGATCGGCGCCGTGCTGGAGGGCAGCATCTTCGGCGACCACTGCTCGCCGATCAGCGACACGACCGTGCTGTCGAGCGTCGCGAGTTCCTGCCCGCACATGGCGCACGTGAAGACGCAGGCGCCGATCGCGCTGGTGGCGCTGGGCGCGAGCGTGCTGCTGGGCTACGTGCCGGTGGCGATGGGGCTGCCGGTGGGCGTGGCGCTGCTCGCGGGCGTGGCCGCGCTGTTCCTCGTCCTTCGTTTCGCGGGACGCGTTCCGGTCGACAGCGGAGGAGCGACACGATGAGGCGAGAAGGCGATCTGGAGAGGTTCACCGAGGCGAACCGCGAGGCCTGGGAAGAGGTGATGCCCATGCACCGGCGTGCCGCCGGCGAGAAGTGGGACCGCGCCTTCGCCGAGCCGGGCTTCTCCTGCCTGCGGGCGAACGAGCGAGAGCTGCTCGAGCGCATCGGGCTCGAGGGCCGCGCCGTGGCCCACCTGTGCTGCAACAACGGCGTCGAGCTCCTGTCGATGAAGAACATGGGCGCCGGCGAGTGCGTGGGCTTCGATATCTCGGATCATGCCGTCGCGGAGGCCACCGAGCGCGCGCGGCGGACCGGCATCGACTGCCGCTTCGTGCGGAGGAACGTCTACGAGATCCCCGGCGAGTTCGACGGCCGCTTCGACCTGACCTACTTCAGCTCGGGCGCCCTGGGCTGGCTGCCGGACCTGAAGCTCGCCTTCGCGAAGGTGGCGGCGCTGCTCGGGGAGGACGGCCGGGTGTTCATCCACGAGATCCACCCCGTGTCGGAGATGCTGCCCTGGGACGGCGACGGGCACGAGGACCCGCTGCGGATCGTCGATCCCTACTTCAAGGCCGAACCGCATGTGGAGCACGGCGGGCTCGACTATGTCGGGGGCACGCAGTACGAGTCGGACAAGCCGCAGTACTGGTTCGTGCACAAGATGTCGGACATCCTGAACGCCCTCGTCGAGAACGGGCTCGCGCTGGAGCGCCTCATCGAGTACGAGGACGACATCTCCGCGGGCCACCGGGCCGTGGAGCAGGCGAAGGCCGGGGTGCCGCTGAGCTACATCCTGATCGGGAGGAAGGTCCGGGGCGAGTGACAAATCCCTGCGCAGGAAAGGAACCAAGATGAGGATCTCTCTGACCAGCCTGTTCGTCGACGACCCCCTCAAGGCCCACGCATTCTATACCGAGAAGCTGGGCTTCCGCTCGAAGGAGTTCGCCCCGGAGGCGCTGCTGGCCATCGTCGTATCGAACGAGGATCCGGACGGCACCGCCCTGCTGCTCGAGCCGCGCGGCGACTCCTTCGCGAAGGACTACCAGGCCGCGGTCTTCGAGGCCGGCCTGCCGATCATGGTGTTCGGCACCGGCGATCTGGAGTCCGAACTCGAGCGATTGAAGGACGCGGGCGTGACGTTCCGCGACGATCTCGAGAAGCCGGAGTGGGGGCTGTCGAACCTGTTCGAGGACGGTTGCGGCAACCTGCTCATGCTGCAGGAGGAAACGCCGGGCTGAGGAGCCGGCGAAACGAAGGAGAGAACGACGTGCAAGTGCTGTCGACTCTAGGCCAGTTCTTCTTGGGACTCGGCGTGCTGCTGATCGGCCTCTCGGCTCTGTGGTACGTGGCCGTTCGCGGCGAGAAGAAGTAGGCGCTCCTAGCGCAGGATCACCACGCGCCCCCGCGCCACGAGCGCGCCGCCCAACTCGCCCCGCAGAAGATACACGCCGCTGGGCAGCCCATCCGCGCGGAAGGTGCGGGTGAATCCACCTGCCGGCGCATCTTCGTCCATCAACTCCCTCATGAGGCGTCCCGCCGTGGAGTAGAGGCCCAGCCGCAAACGTCCGGTTTCCGCGATCTCGCCGTTCACGGAGAAGGTCGGATTCGCCGGATTCGGCCAGCAGCTCCAGCGCGCGAGCGCGGGCGCGACCGGCGCCGTCGTGATCTCCGCCAGGGGCTCGAACAGCACCGCGGCGCCCTCGCCCTCGTCGTCGTCGACGATCCAGGAGTCGATCAGGAGCGGGTCGGTCACGTAGATCTCGTCCGCCGCCGCCCAGAAACTGTTCTGCGCCATGAGCGGATTGGCCGTGCCGTTCCACACGTGACGGTTCGCACCGTCGTAGAGGTCGTTGCCGACGAACTCGTTGAGGCCGTCGTCGCCCGGGAAGTCGTTCACCATGTTGCCCAGGTTGATGCGGCCGTCGAGCACCACCGACACGCCGAAGCAGTTGCCCTCGATGCGGGAGTTCGTCACCAGCGGTTCGCTGCCCGCGTAACCCACGTAGATCCCCGCTCCGCTGTCGAAGTTGCCCGCGAAGCCGTTGTCGTGGATCCAGGCGTCGTCGATGGTGGGCGTGGAGGCCACGCAGGTGATGCCCGAGAGGCAGTCGCGCACCTCGATACCCTGCAGGAGCGGACTCGCCGGACCCCACACGCCGACTCCCGACGCGACATCGCAGCCCCAGACCTCGCAGTCGTAGAGCTGGGGCGAGGCCTGGTGGATCATCAGGGCGGTGTAGCCCGCCGTCTGGGAGTCGTGGAGCAGCAGGCGGCGCGCCTCGACGGTATCGCACTCGATCCGCAGGCCGTTCTTCGCGTTGGGGCCGATGTCGCCGTCCTCGAGCAGGCTCGCGCCGTCGAAGAGGTGCAGGCCGGTGTCCGCGCCCGAGATCTCGAAGTGGCGGAACACGCAGTCGTTCGCGCCGAAGGCGCTGATGCCCTGCCAGGCCGTGACGTCCGCCATGAACCGGATCGACGCGATCGATGTCCCTTCCGCGTTCAGCTGTCCGTGGATGTCGAAGCCCGTGCCCGCCGCGAAGCGCAGCTCGCAACCCGGCTCGATCACCAGGCTCGCGCCCGACTGCACGGAGATGTCGGCGATCACGTGGAAGGGGCTGTCGACGTGGGAGAGCGTGCCGCTGAGCGGTCCGGCGAGAT
Organism: uncultured bacterium; assembly: GCA_964399495.1. Lineage (GTDB taxonomy): Bacteria > Krumholzibacteriota > Krumholzibacteriia > JACNKJ01 > JACNKJ01 > CAYNQX01. Next base: position 9,509 of record CAYNQX010000042.1, on the reverse strand, counting down.
CGGTGGCGTAAGCGCCGGCCGCGAGGGCGAGCAAGGCGATGACGAGAACGAATCGGCGCATTGGAATCCTCGGCGTTGCGGGTGAACCTCTATTCTATCACGATCGGGGCGCCGCGCCAGGGGCCCGCAGCAGCCGCAGACCGTTTCCGATCACCAGCAGCGACGCGCCCATGTCCGCCACGATCGCCATCCACAGCGTGGCCATGTCGGCCACGGCCAGCACCATGAACACCGCCTTGATGCCCAGCGCCAGCCAGATGTTCTGCCTGATCACGCCCATCGCCCGCCGCGAGTGACTCACGAGCCAGGGCAGCCGGCCGAGGTCCTCGCTCATCAGCGCCACGTCGGCCGTCTCGATGGCCGCGTCGGTGCCCATGACGCCCATGGCCACGCCCAGGTCGGCCACGGCCAGGGCGGGGGCGTCGTTGATGCCGTCGCCCACCATGGCCACGGCGCCATGTCGCTCGCGAATCGCCTCCACGGCCGACGCCTTGTCCGCCGGCAGCAGGTCGGCGTGCATCTCGATCGCCGCGCCCTCCGCCTCCAGTTCCCCCCGCAGGGCCTCGGCCACGCGGGCGTGGTCGCCGGTGAGCACGACCTGGTGGTCGACGCCCAGCCTCGCCAGCTCGGCCAGGGCGGCCGGCGCTTCGGGGCGCAGGCCGTCGCGCACGGAGATCAGGCCGAGCACGCGCTCGGCGTCCGCGAGCATGAGCAGCGAATGGCCCTCGCCCTCCAGGGATTCGGCCTCGGCGGCGAGTCCGTCGGCGGCGCGTTCCAGTTCGGCCATGAAGCGGCGGCTGCCGATCCAGAGCGGCCTGCCGGCCACCGTGCCCGAGAGCCCCTTGCCGGGCACCACCTTCAGATCGTCGGCGGGGAAGATGTCGATTCCCCGCTCCCGCGCGGCCTCCAGCACGGCGACGGCCAGCGGATGTCCGCTGCGCGTCTCCAGGGCGGCGGCGTCGGCGAGCACCCGCGCTTCGTCGACTCCCTCCACGCAGTGCACGAACTCGAGCCGCGCCTCGCCGCGGCTCAGCGTGCCGGTCTTGTCGTAGGCGATCGCGCGCAATCGCGCGGGCAGCTCCAGGAACACGCCGCCCTTGATCAGCACGCCCTCCCGCGCCGCGCGGGCGAGCCCCGCCACGACGCTGACCGGCGTGGAGATGACGAGCGCGCAGGGGCAGGCGATCACCAGCACCACCATCGACTGGTAGAGCCAGCGGTGCCAGTCGCCGCCGGCCACCAGGGGCGGCAGCACGGCGACGAGCAGCGCGATGCCCATCATGATCGGCGTGTAGACGCGCGCGAAACGGTCGACCCAGCGTTCGGCCTTCGCGCGCCGGGATTGCGCCTCCTCCACCTGGCGCATGATCCGCGCGAGGGTGCTCTCCCGCGCGGCGTGGCTCACCTCGATCTCCAGCACGCCCTCGCCGTTGATGCAGCCGGCGAACACCTCGTCGCCGGCGGCCTTGGACACCGGCTGCGACTCGCCGGTGATGGGGCTCTGGTCCACCGCGCCGGCGCCGGTGCGCACGAGGCCGTCCAGGGGAATCCGCTCGCCGGGGTGCACCCGCACACGCTCGCCCACCGACACGGAGTCCACGGGACGTGTCGTCTCGCCGCCGCCGGGCGTGAGCACGCGGGCGATATCGGGCGCGATCTCCATGAGCCGCGCGATCGCCTTGCGCGCGCGCCCCACGCTCCAGGACTCGAGCAGCAGCGACAGCGCGAAGAGAAAGCTGACCGTGGCCGCCTCGAAGTACTCGCCCAGCACGAGCGCGCCCACCACGGCCAGGCTCATGAGCAGGTTCATGTCGGGGCTGAGTCGGCGCAGGGAGTTCCAGGCGCGGGGCAGCACCTGGTAGAAGCCGCAGAGCACCGCGACGGCGTAGAGAACGATCACCGGGACCGGCGGCGCGCCCGCCGCGTGGCCGCCGAGGGCGGCCCGTCCGCCCGCCAGGGCGATGTGGGTGAAGAAGGCCCCGATGAGGAAGAGCCCGCTGAACAGCGTGAGCCATTCCCGGCTGCCCTGCCGCAGGATCCCGCCGCCCGCGTCGGCGGCCGGCGCGTCGGTGGACGCGGCCGGTCCCTCGCGCCAGGGTTCGACGGCCAGTCCCGTGCCGGCGACGGCGGAAACGATGGCGCTTGTTTCAAGCGCGCCCTCGGGCAGGCTCAGCTTGCCCTGCACCGGGTCGATGCGCAGCTTCGCCTCGTCGCCGCCGAGCAGCGGCATCAGCAAGCGGCGCAACTGCGCCGCCTCGCTGCTTCAACACATGCCGTGGATGCGGTAGTCGATCCAGTTCATCGTGCTTCCTCGTTCGCGGTGTAGAGCGGGTTGGCCGCGCGCAGCTCGTCGACGGCTTCGGTGATGGCGCGGGCGGTGGCGTCGATCTCCGCCTCGGTGGTGAATCGTCCCAGGCTGATGCGCAGCGCGCCGCGCACTCGATCCTCCGGCAGGCTCAGAGCCTTCAGCACGTGGGAGGGCGCAAGGTTCGCGGAGCTGCAGGCCGAGGCGCTCGACAGCGCGAAGTCGCGCAGCTTCATGAGCAGGCCGTCGCTGTCGACGCCCTCGAAGCTCAGATTGAGATTGCCGGCGAGGCGCGGCTCGGGCGCGCCGTTCAGCGCGAGGCCAAGAGCGCGCTCCGTCAGCGCGGACGTCAGGCGCGCCCGCAGACCGGCCATGCGCGCCTGCTCGTCGACCATCTCCCGCCGGCAGATCCTCGCCGCCTCGCCCAGGCCGACGATGCCGGCCACGTCCAGGGTGCCCGAGCGCATGCCGTTCTCGTGACCGCCGCCGTGGATCTGCGGCGCCAGGCGCACGCGCGGACGGACGCGGCTCACGTAGAGCGCGCCCACGCCCTTGGGGCCGTAGATCTTGTGCCCGGAGAGGCTGAGCAGGTCGATGCCCATGGCGCGCACGTCGAGGGGGATCGTGCCGGCGGCCTGGGCCGCGTCCACATGGAGCAGGGCGCCCCGTTCCTTCACGATCGGCGCCAGCTCCGTGATGGGGTGCAGCACGCCGATCTCGTTGTTGGCGGCCATGAGGCTCACGAGCGTGGTGTCGTCGCGCAGAGCCGCGCGCAGGGTCTCGGGGTCGAGGCGGCCCTGTCCGTCCACCGGCAGGATGGTGGATTCCCAGCCGCGGCGTTCGAGGGCGCGGAACACGTCCAGCACCGCCCGGTGCTCCGTGGCGCAGGTGACGATGTGGCGCCCGCGTTCGGCGAGCATCTCGGCCGCGCCCTTGATCGCCAGGTTGTTCGCCTCCGTGGCGCCGCTAGTGAACACGATCTCCCGCGGCTCGCCGCCGATGAGTTCGGCCACCTGCGCTCGGGCGCGCTTCACGGCGGCCTCGGCCTCCCAGCCGAAGGCGTGCTGCACGCTGGCGGCGTTGCCGAACTTCTCGCCCTGATAGGGCGCCATCGCCTCGCGCACGCGGGGATCGATGGGGGTCGTGGCCTGGTAGTCCAGGTAGATCCGGCGGGGCGCGTGATGCACGTCGCGGCGGGCGAGGTCCGCGAGGGTGATCGCCTCGAAGCGGGCGCGGAGCTCGTCCTGGATCGCCGTCAGCGGGGCGGAGTAGCCGCAGGCTGCCGCGGCCGGGTTGTCGCCGTCGTTCTCGGCGCCCTCCACGGCCTCGATGATGGCTCGCAGCGAGATCGACGCGGGGGCAAGGCCCAGCCGGTATCCGCCCCGGACGCCCTGCCGGCTCTCGCAGAGCCCGGTGCGGGCCAGGGCCTGGAGTAGCTTGGCCGTGAGCTCCATCGGAATGGCGTGGCACTCGGCGATCTCGCGGGCGCTGACGGGCCCGGACTCCTCGCGGGAGGCCATGTGGAGCAGGGCCTGAACGGCATAATCCGTTTTACGAGTGAACTTTAGCATGAGCCACCTCGTATATCCGACTTATTTGGTCGGTATTACAAGGTAGGCCCCGAGCCGGGCCCTGTCAAGACGTCTCGCGCCGCATGAGCCCCAGGAAGAGCAGGCCGATCAGGAAGAACACGCCCAGGGCCAGAATCGACAGCCGCGCGGTGCCGGTGATCTGCCGGATCAGGGCGAACAGCAGCGGCCCGCCGATGGCGCTGAACTTGGCGAAGACGGAGTAGAAGCCGTAGTACTCGGCGCTGTGGCCCTCGGGGATGAAGCGGGCGTAGTAGCTGCGGCTCAGGGCCTGGGTGCCGCCGAGGCAGAAGCCCACGGACGCGCCCAGCAGCCAGAATTCCCAGGCCTCGCTCATGCGGTAGCCCCAGAGCACGACGCCGATCCAGATCACCAGGCTCAGCATCAGCGTGGGCCGCGTGCCGAGCCGTCCCGCGAGGCGGCCGAACAGGAGCGCGCCCGGGACGCCGATGAGCTGCACCATGAGCAGGGTGCCCAGCAGGGTGCCGGTGGCGAGGCCGAGCTCGTCCTTGCCGTAGATGGAGGCCATCTTCACGACGGTCTGGATGCCGTCGTTGTAGAACAGGTAGCCCAGGCAGAACAGGGCCGTCTCGCGACGCGCGAACACGCGCCGCAGCGTACTCCAGGTGGCGAGGATGGCGCGCCCGCGCGGCAGCCTTTCCCCGGGCGGCGGACCCGGCGGCTCCTCGAGCATGCGCCAGGCGACCAGGCCGAAACCGCCCCACCAGAGACCGGCCGAGCCCAGGCCGATCCGCACCGCCCACTCCCGGCTGAGACCGACGACCGCGTGCCCCTGAACCAGCAACAGCACCAGCAGAAAGAGCAGCCCGCCGCCGGCGTAACCCCAGGCGAAGCCGCGGGCGCTGATGGCGTCGCGCTCTTTCTGGGGGCCGAGATGGGGCAGGAAGGCGTCGTAGAAGATGTTCGCCGCCACGAAGGCGGTGGCCGCCGCGAAGTAGAGCCAGAGGGCGAGGCCGACGTCGCCGGGGCCCACGCTCACGAGCAGGACCGTGGCGAGGGAGCCGGGAAGCATCATGGTGAGGAGCCATCGCCTGCGCCCGCGCGTGGCGTCGGCCATGGCGCCGAGCAGGGGCGCCGAGAGAAAGACCAGCAGCGCGCTCAGTCCCGAGACGTAGCCCCAGAGGCTGGTGGCGCTGAAGCTCGCGCCGAACAGCTTGGCGCCACCCTCCGGCACGACGGCCTCGGCGAAGTACACCGGCAGCAGGGCGGCCAGGATCACCGTGGCGAAGGCGGAGTTGGCCCAGTCGTAGAGGTACCACCCTTTTCGGGCGCGCATGGAAAGCGGGGCGCTCATCGGACGAACTCCGCGGGCAGCGCACTCTCACCAAAGCGTTCGGCCAGCAGGGATCGCGGCGCGCAGCCGATCACGAGGCGCCGCGGCCCGTGGGCGCCAAGCACCAGCACCTTCTCGATGTCCGCCGTGCGGCTGGGACCGGTGATCAGGGTGAGGCTGTGGCCGCAGCGCTCACGCCACTCGGGCCCCGCGGCAGCAAGGAGGTCGGCGAGGCGGTCGACGATCGTCTCCTCGGCGCAGAGCACATAGTGGGCGTCGGCGAGGAAGGCGCAGCGGCGGGCGCCGGGATGGCGCGCGGAGAGGACGACGCTGCCGGTCTCGGCGATGAGCCCGTCGGCCAGGGTGAAGCCGCGGCCGTCGTCGTTGAGGCCGGTCGGCGGCAGCGGGTCTCCGTTGCCCCAGCCCGCCTCGAACAGGAAGTCCGTCAGGGTCGCGGGATCGGGCAGCAGGCGCCATTCGCTGCGGCTCTCGGCGCAGCGGGCGGCGATGAGCTCGGACAGGGCTTCGTTCATCGCACACGCTCCGGGTGGCGGCGGACCAGCTCCCGCCGGAAGCTGCGGGGTGGCGGTGTCGGCAGCGCGCGCTCCCGGCTCCAGCCCGGGGTGAAAGCGCGGAGCAAAGGCGCCGGCAGCACGCGCAGGGCGAGTCGCAGGAGGACGCCCAGGCGACGGAAACGCGCGGGCTTCGCGCAGGCCGCGGAGAAGCGGCGCCAGATCCGTCGTCGTCCCTGCCCGCCGCTGCGCTCCTTCGCGCCGCGCGCCGCGCGGATGAGGTCGGGCAGGGGGATCCGCGCCGGGCAGATTTCGCCGCAGGCGCCGCAGAGTGAGCAGACGTCCGACAGGCTGACGTCGATGGTGTGCGCCGAACCGCCGCCGGCGGGCGGCGCGCCCCCTGCCGGTGCGCCGAGGTAGGGCGCGAGCAGGATCCCCATGGGCCCCGGGTAGATGCCCCCGTAGGCGTGCCCGCCGCCGTGGCGGAAGCAGGGGCACACGTTGAGGCAGCTGCCGCAGCGCAGGCAGGCGAGGATATCCGCCTCGGGGCTCGCCGCCAGCGCGCGCCGGCCGTTGTCGAGGAAGATCAGGTGCCGCTCCGTGGGGCCGTCGCCCTCCGGCGCCGGTCCGTTGATGACCGACAGGTAGCTGCCCGCGCGCTGCCCCGTGGTGCTGGGCGGCAGCAGGCGGAACACCGGGCCGAGGTCCTCGAGGCGCGGCAGCACCTTCTCGATTCCGGTGATCGCGATATGCAGCGGCGGCAGGCTGGTGCTGAGACCGATGTTGCCTTCGTTCTCGATCAGCACGAGGCTGCCCGTCTCGGCCACCACGAAGTTGCCGCCGGTGATGCCGGCGTCGGCGCCGAGAAAGCGCTCGCGCAGGTACTCGCGCGCGAGGGCGGTGAGCTCGGCGGGATCCTCGGTGGGGGGCGCGTCCAGCTGATCGGCGAAGAGGCGCCCGATCTGGCGCCGGTTCAGGTGGAGCGCCGGCGCCGTGATGTGGCTGGGCCGCTGCCCGAGCCGCTGCACGATGAACTCGCCGAGGTCCGTCTCCACCACCTCTATTTCCGCCTCGCCGAGCGCTTCGTTGAGGTCGATCTCCTCGGAGATCATCGACTTGCCCTTCACCACCAGCTTCGCGCCGGCCTTCTCGAGGATGTTCAGGGCGATGGCCCGGGCGGCCGCGGCGTCCTCGGCGTGGTGAACCCGGAAACCGGCCTCCTCGAGCCGGGCCGCGGCGCGCGTGAGCAGGGCCTCGCGCTCGCCGGCGCTCATGGCGCGGGCCGCGGCGATGGCGTCGCGCTGCTCCTCGAGATCGGGATACTCGGCCAGCAGGTTCTCGCGCTTGGCGAGGGTCAGGGCCGTGGCGGAACGAAGATTGTCGTGAAGATCGGAGTCGGCGAGGGCCAGGCGCACGCGGCGCCGGAATGCGGCGAGGGCGCTCATGAGGCGGCCGCCATGGCGCGGGAGGCGAGCACCTCGGCCAGATGGAGCCCGCGGAAGGGGACACCGCGATGCCGTGCCCTACCCTCGAGATGCAGGAGGCAGCTCACATCCGTGGCGATGAGCGTGTCGGTGTTCGCGTCGGCCAGCGCCTGCAGGCGCGTGTCGGCCTGGGCGATGGAGAGTTCGGGCACCTTCACCGAGTAGACCCCTCCGAAACCGCAGCAGTCGAGGCCCGGCGTGTCGACGAGTTCGAGGCCCTCCACCTCCGCCAGGAGCCGCAGCGGCTCGTCGCGCAGACCCAGCTCGCGAAGTGTGTGGCAGCTCTCCTGGTAGGCGGCGCGACCGTCGAAGCGGGCGCCGAGAGGCGGCGCGTCGATGACGTTGACCAGGAAGTCGCTCAGCTCGTGACAGCGCGCGGCGAGATCGCCGAAAGCCATCCGCTCGCCGGCGGAGAGCCCGGGCAGCTCCGGGTAGCGCCTCACCATGGCGACGCAGCTGCCCGAGGGGCTCACAACGCGGTCGAAGTCGTCGAAACGTTCGAGGAAATGGCGGGCGGCGGGCAGGGTTTCGGTGGGATGTCCGGCGTTGAACGCCGGCTGACCGCAGCAGGTCTGGGCGTCGGGATAGGCCCAGTTCAGGCCCAGACGCTCCAGGATGGCCACGGTGGCCAGCCCGGCAGCGGGTCGAAGGTGCTCGATGAAGCAGGGGATGAACAGACCCAAATGCATGTCGTCACTGTAGATCAGAGATCGTCGGGGGTGAAGCGTTTCCTCGCCGCGCAGTCCTCGGGGAGGGTGGATTGGAGTCATTCTGGTCTAACGAACCATGGATCTGCTACAATTGAGGAGTAGATACCCCATGATACCTTTTGGGTGTCCCGACCCGCGATCCTACCCATGCAAGCACATGAATGAGGGGGAAACATGAAACGCCTCAGCATCCTCTGCCTCTGTGCCCTGTTCCTGCTCCCGGCCTTCGCGGCCGATGCGCGGCAGGTTCAGCTGGCGAAGGCGGATCAGCCCTACACGATCCAGGTCCTGCACTCCGACCTGGAACGCAGCGTGATCCACCTTGAGATCAACCACTTCGACCTGAACGACGTCGAGATCGACGGCCGCGGCTACCAGGCCGTGACGCTCGGCTCCCGCGCCCTGCACATGGAGCGCGGCCTGCCGGCCCTGCCGACGATCCGCGAATCGCTGCGCATCCCCGACGACGCGGCCATGAGCCTGCGCGTCATCGACAGCGAGGTCCGCTCCTTCGCAGGGCTCGACGTGGCGCCCAGCAAGGGCAACATTATGCGCAACGTCGATCCCGCGATGGTGAGCTACGCCTTCGATCCGTTCTACTCCGGCGACGGCTGGTATCCCGACCGCATGGCGAACCTGGACACGCCTTACATCATGCGCGACACGCGCGGCGTCGTCCTGGCGATGAATCCGTTCCGCTACAACCCGTCCTCGAGCACGCTCGAGGTGACGACCAGCCTCACGGTCGAGGTGGTCGCCGACGGTCCCGGCCGCGTGAACGTGCTCGCCGACAAGCCGGCGACGCCAGTTCAGGAGTTCGAGGCGATCTACGAGAGCCACTACCTGAACCACGCGGGCGCCATGGGCGACCGCTACGTGAGCATTCCCGAGGTCGGCTCGATGCTGGTGATCAGCTACGACGCCTTCTACTCGGCGGCCCAGCCCTTCGTGGACTGGAAGAATCAGATGGGCATTCCGACCACTCACGTGAACGTGAGCGAGGTCGGCGCCACGGCGACACAGATCAAGGCCTACATCCAGAACCTCTACGACACCGAGGGCCTGTGCTTCGTGGTGCTGGTGGGCGACGTCGCGCAGATTCCCTACTACAACAACGGCGGCGCGTCGGACCCGAGCTACGGCTTCCTGGCCGGCGCCGATTCCTACCCCGAGGTGTTCATCGGCCGTCTGTCGGCGGAGAATCCCAGCCAGGTCCAGACCCAGGTCGAGCGCAGCATCGAGTACGAGCGCGACGCCCAGGCCGGCGCGAGCTGGTACGGCAAGGGCATGGGCATCGCTTCGTCCGAGGGCGCCGGCAACGGTGATGACGGCGAGGCGGACTACGTCCACATGGGCTACATCCGCGACGACCTGCTCGCCTTCACCTACAGCGCGGTGGACGAGCTCTACGAACCGGGCGCCTCCTACTCCCAGGTAACCACGGGCTGCAACGACGGCCGCAGCATCATCAACTACTGCGGTCACGGCTGGCTCTCGGGCTGGTCGACCACCGGCTTCGACAACAACGGCGTGAACGCGCTCACCAACGACAACATGCTCCCCTTCATCACGAGCGTGGCCTGCAACACGGGCGAGTTCCAGAGCGGCACCTGCT
>CAYNQX010000041.1:0-26673 GCA_964399495.1 uncultured bacterium | reverse complement strand
CGGCATACGTCCATTTGCGGAGTAGCCTCGGTGAATCCACCCCTTCGTGCCCTCCTCGTGCCCGACCAGGTCATAGTCAGTTGAACTCAGTCGTACTCAGTAGTAGTCAATCGTAGTGGCTAGCCCAGCCTAACTTCTTCATTGTCAACGGAACTCCGTGTGCCGTGAGGAAAAACAGCATTCGCTCGGAATCGCCCGAGCGGTTTCGAGTCCCTGAGCCGCTACCTTCGCCCGTATTTTCAATAGAGTGGCCGACTTCCGTCTGGAGGTCGGCCTTTTTCGTGCCCGCCCTACGCCACTCTCCCCATCATCGATCTGCTATAATCCTGGTCACTCATCGATCCCCCCACCGTGAGCGACAACATGCGCCTTTCGATGATCTTCGCCGCCCTCCTTGTTGCGGCCGCCGCGGCGGACGCGAGCACCATCATCACGCCGCAGGCCCTCCTCTCCGAGGAATACGTGTACAGCTCGGCCGTGAACGCGATCAACGGCGCGAGGCTGAACTCCCCCATTCCCGACGGCGGCCCCGTCTCCCACGCACTCGGCGTCACCCACCGGTACCATGGTGGCTGGGGCGGATCCTTCGCCACCACCGCGCCGGGCGGCGGCGGCTCCGACTTCTTCGAGTCCATCGCCCCGGACGACGCCGTGGAGCTGGTCTTCGACCTCACGGGCGGCAGCGACACGCCGATCGGCAGCGTGCTGCTGTGGCAATACGAGAACAGCGGCGGCGGCGCGAACCGCACTGGCAACCACGCGCGCACCGTCGAGATGCGCATCAACACCGAGGCGGAAGGCTCGACCGTCTTCACGGGGCCGCCGGTCACACTGACCCTGCTCCCGGTCACCGACGGCGACGCCGACCCCGACAACGACCTGGGCGGCATCAACCGTGCTCAGGGCTTCACGATCGAAGAGCGGATCGGCCGATTCGCCCAGATCGCGCTCACCGACAACTACCTCGGCTTCCAGGGCATCACCCTGGGCGGCGACCGGGTGGGCTTGGGCGAGGTCCGTTTCGGTACCGAGGCGCTGCCCGAGTACGAACCGGAGAAGGTGTGGCTCATGGTAGTGCACGCCCACCCGGACGATGAGGGCATCTTCTTCGGCGGCCTGCTGCCCTATGCCACGCAGGTGCTCCGGCTCCCCACCCTGCTGGTGGACATGACCACCGGTTGGCTGAACGACGACGGCTCCCAGACCGCCGACTCCCACACGCGCGAGGCGGAGCTGCGCGAGGCGGCCGTCCGCTACGGCCTGGAAAACGAGCCAGTGTTCGCCCTCTTTCAGCAGACGAACTCGAACGTGAGCATCGACCACGCCTGGGACCGCTGGGCCGACCATGTCACCGACGGGGACGACCTCGACGAGGGCAAGCGGCGCTCGAGCCGCTACCTCGCCGAGCTGATCCGGGCTCACCGACCCGAGGTGATCGCCGCCCACGACTTCGACGGCGAATACGGCCACCCCGACCACAAGGCCACCGCCCACGCCGTCTCGGCGGCCTGGCACCTGGCCGCGGGCCGGGAGGCCGTGATCGACGACAGCGTCACGCCGCCCACCCTCGTCACGCCCGACGGCCTCGAGGGCGAGCCCTGGGAGGCCAGGAAGGTCTACATCCACGGTTACGATACGAACCCGCTCTTCCACGACCACTGGGAGACGACGAGCATCGACACGGACGGCGACGACTCGCCCGACGCCACCCCGCGCCAGGTGGCGAACCACGCCCTCGACGCCCACGTCTCCCAAGGGCAGCCCAACGTGGTCACCGTCTACGACCCGCTGGCCAACGGCGGCAACAGCTGGGACGCGCACCCCTCCGAGTGGTGGGGGCTGCTCCACACCACGGTGGGCGCGGACAGCGTCGCGCCGGACTTCACGATCGAGGGGCAGCTCTACTCGGGCTGGGCGCGCGGCGACCTCATGCAGCACGTGCCTCCCCCGCCGCCCACGAGCTGTCACGTGGACGTCGCCGTGCTGGATTTCGGCGACGTCGCGGTGGGCGACTCGGCCACGGCGGAGTTCGTCGTCACCAACGACGGCGAAGGCGTCCTGGCCGGCACGGCGGCGCTCGAGGGCGGCAACTGCGCGGGCTTCTCGATACCGTCGGGCACCGCGAGCTACTCGCTTCCGGGCGGCCAGTCGCACGTCGTCGTCATCCGCTTCGCGCCCGACGAGGATTCCGTGAACCCCGACTGCTTGGTCGCCACGGGCCATGATCTCTGCGGCGTCGTGGCGCTGCAGGGCGTCGTCACCGGTGCGGCATCTCCCGCTCCGACCATGCGGCTCGCCGTCCATCCCAACCCGTTCAATCCGCGAGCCACGATCCGCTTCGTGCTGGAACGGGACGAAGCCGCGGAACTCGCCGTCTACGACCTGGCCGGCCGGCGCCTGTGCGTCCTCCTCGACGGCATCCGGCTCGCGGGGAGCCACGCCGTCGTCTGGGAAGGAAGCGACTCTACGGGCCGCCCACTCGCGTCGGGCGTCTATCTCCTGCGCTTGAGGACGGAGTCGGCCACGCAGGTGGAGAAGCTCACGCTGATCCGCTGAGCACGCCTTGTGATGAGACGGCTCGAAGCGCTACCCTCCCATGCATTCCCCGGAAGGAGACCCCGGCCATGAGTTTCGGCATCACGAAGACCATCCCCGCCAGGGAGGGCATGGAGACCGTCGACGTGCTCTACGACGGCAGCCTGAAGGAGTACGAGTTCCACATGGCGGGCAGCCCCTCGAAGCTGAAGGTGGGCCACTACGTCTACACCATCTTCGGCGACCGGCTGCATGGCCGCCTCAAGATCAAACGGATCGAGGGCGGCGCCGTGAACCCGAAGTCGGGCAAGCCGCGCACGCTGATCTTCGTCACGGCACCCGGCGAACGACTCGGCAAGCCCATCGCCAGGAAGGGACATCAGGGAACCCGCTACTTCGATGGTGAGGACTGGCCGGCTTGATCCTCGGGGCGGTAGCGCGTGAGTCCGGATCAACGGGGGGAAACTCCTGACGACCCGACAACTTCGAAGCGCGTGCAAGTCCATCGGCGACTTCTCTATCAGCTCATACCTCAACCCGGAGCTCTGAACCGCTCTGCCGGTGTCAAAGAGTTCGGGATGGCCCCCACCATGTCGCTGTCCATGATGATCGCAAGCAGTTCGAGGTTCTTAAAACTGCCTCGGGATCATACAGTATCACCGCACTCTTTCGACGTGACCACCTCTTCAATCCATTGAACAGCCACTTCAGCACTGGTGACGACGAAGTTCCCCAGAATCGAGGGCGTGGAGGGATCGGAGATGTCGACCCAGTGTCCCGGCGCCACTCCGAGCAATTCGCCCTTCAGTCCGCGTTCAACACAGCGAGGGCGCGATCGATATCGTCCGCCGTGTTGTAGAGGTGAGGCGCGAAGCGCAGCCGACCGTTGCGCAGCGAAAGATAGACGCCCCGGTTCCTGAGCGCGACGAAGGTGGGCTCGTTCCGCGCGGCATCACGATGGGACAGTATGAGAATCGTCGACCGCTCGGAGGCGAGCAACGGGCTGCGAACCTCCCAGTGGTCGCGATCGAGCCCCTCGATAAGACGCATGACGAGCCCGTCGTTGTGCGCCCGGATCGTCTCGATACCGATCCCCAGCAGATGCTCCACGGCCGCGGTCCAGGGAACGAAGTTGAAGAAGTTGGCGGTGCCGAACACGTCGTACTGCCGTGCGCCCAGCCCCGAGCGGATCCGCGGCATGTCCTGCGGGCTCTGCAGGTCGTCCGCCGTCTGCATCGCCAGCCAGTAGGCCTGGTTGTAGCGCAGCGTCTCGCGGAGCTCGGGGCGCATCCAGGAGAAGCCGGTGCCGTAGGGTCCGCAGAGCCACTTGAAACCCACACAGGTCAGCGCGTCCACGTGACCGGCGGCGACATCCAGCGGCTGCGTTCCCAGCGCCTGGGAACCGTTGATGATGAACTGCACTCCCCCGGCCCGGCAGACTTCGCCGAGGGCGGGCAGGTCGAGCTTGACTCCCAGGAACGAGAATACCCAGCTCGTGCAGAACACCCGCGTGCGCGGGCCGATCGCCCGGGCCAGTGCGTCGGGGCCGAGCTTGCCCTCAGGCAGCTCGACGGTGCGCACCGTGACCCCCCGCTCCGCGAGCCCCATCCAGGGCAGGATCGTGGCCGGAAAGTCACCCTTCACCACGAGCACCTCGTCGCCGGCCCGCCAGGGCAGTCCGTTCGCGAAGAGGTGCAGGCCGTAGGAGGCCGAGTTTCCCAGGATGATCTCGTCGGCGGGGCAGCCGATCAGGCGCCCCAACGCGCCGCGCAGCTTGGTCGGCACCTCGCTGAACAGCTTGCTGTTCGCCAGGTGGTGGGGCGACCGTTTCCACGCGACGGCGTTCTCGAGTTCGCTCACCGCGACTCGCGGCAGCGCGCCCTGGTGCGAGGCGTTGATCCAGGCCACGTCACCGAAGGGGCCGAATCCGTCGCTGAAGTCGGTCATGCTCGGTTCCTTCCTCTCGGATGTCGGTGATCGGGATTCTCATCGAGCGGATCTTCGTCGGTAAGCCTCCGGAAGGCAACCGAATCATCGGAGGCGCTGGCCCGGCTTTTCCCTGCATGATAGGATCGAACCGGAACATCGGACCACACGACGGCTGCCCGTTTATCCATCGGTATGGAGAGGCTCACGAGATGAAGAGTTTCGTTTTTCTGCCCGTCGCATCCCCGCTGCTTCCCGATGAGGAACGGCGGGCGGTCATCCGGGAATACGGCAACCTCCTCGCACAAGCGGGCGGCACCGAAACCACCCCGAACCTCGACGGCGACAAGGAACCCCTCGCCTACCTCGTACTGACCGGCGGCACCGAGGCGTTGATCCTGGAACACGCCCGCCTCGCGCCGAAGGAGCCCGTGCTCCTCATCGCCTACCCCGGCCGCAACTCGTTGCCCGCCGCGCTCGAGACCCTCGCAAAGCTCGAGCAGGACGGCACCCGCGGCCGCATCATCTTTCTGGAAGGTCCCGACGATAGCGCCGGCGCGCAGCGCCTGGCCGACGCCCTCGCGAACGAATCCGTCGACGCGGCGTCCGCGACACACCGCGAGAAACCCGCGGGCCTTCCCCTCGCGGGCAAGCGCATCGGCCTCGTGGGCCCGCCCTCCGACTGGCTCGTGGCGAGCAGCCCGGCGCCGACGATCGTCACCGACGCCTGGGGACCCGAGATCGTCGAGATCACGATGGAGGAACTGACGAGGCGCATCGACACGAGTCCGTCGGCATCGGCCGCCACCTTCGCGGACTCGTTCGCGACGGGGGCGAAGAACATCGCCGAACCGCGCCAACGCGACCTCCTCGCATCCGGCACCATCTACGGCGCCCTGCGCGCGCTCGTCGACGAGCTGAAGCTCGACGCGGTCTCGGTCCGCTGCTTCGACCTGGTGGTGGAACGCGAGGCCACCGGCTGCCTCGCGCTGTCGCGGCTCGCGGACGAGGGTGTCGTGGCCGGCTGCGAGGGCGACCTGCCGAGCGCCCTCGCGATGCTGTGGATTCGCGAGCGCCTGGGCGCGACGACCTGGATGGCCAATCCGGCGCGCCTGGACATCGCGGCGAACACGCTCACCCTCGCCCACTGCACGGTGCCCTGCTCGTTGATCAACAACTACGAGCTCCGGTCGCACTTCGAGTCCGGACTGGGCGCGGCCGTCCAGGGCCGCCTGCCTCTCGGCCCGGTGACGCTCCTGCGCATCGGCGGCCCATCTTTGGACCGCATGTGGATGGTGGAGGGCGAGATCGTGAGCACCGGCCGCGAGGAGGCGATGTGCCGGACCCAGGTCGACGTGGCGATCCGCAGTGGACACGTGTCCGACCTGCTCGAACACCCTCTCGGGAACCACCTCGTGCTCGCGCGTGGGCATGTGGCGGGCGAGCTGCGCTCCGGCAGTTGAAGGTCCGACTTTCCGCGTGCTAGCCTTCGCCCTCTCGGATCCCACAAGGAAGGTACTCATGTCGACACGCATCCTCGCCGCCGCACTGCTTATCCTCGCCGCATGGCCCGCAACGGCCGACCTCTGGCAGGGGGAGGAGCGCTTCGAAGCCGGCGTGCCCCATATCCTCAACCCGGAGGTCCCGATCGAGACCGTCCGAATCGATCTCGAAGAGCTCTGGGAACGCGGCGGCGAGGACGACGATCTCTTCTTCGGCCGGCTGGGCAATCTGGTCGAGGACGACGAGGGCACGCTCTACGTGCTCGACAGCCAGCTCTCGGAGATCCACGCCTTTTCGCAGGACGGTGAGCACCTGCGTACCATCGGCCGCGAGGGCGAGGGCCCCGGCGAGTTCATGCAGGCCTTCGACATGTACCTCGGCCCCGACGGACTGCTCGGCCTCGTGCGCACCTTCCCCGGCCGCATCTACCGGATCGGTCGGGACGGCAGCCCTGCCGACAACTTTCCCCTTACCGCTGCCGGCGGTTTTCAGATCGTCCACGTCGCCCGGTCGAACGGAGAGCGCGTGCTGGTGTCCGGCGCCCTGCAGACTCGCGAGGACGGACGCCAGTTCGAGCACTCCTATCTGAAGGCCTTCGACCCGGAGGGCAACGAGATCCATCAGGTCTGCGGCGCCGTGGCGGAGACGCGTTTCGGCGGCATGCGGTTCGACGAGAAGACGTTCCGCAACTTCACCCGCCGCTGGGCGCTGGCCGGCGACGGCCGCGTCGCCGTGTCGATGGAATTCGACGACTACACGATCCACATCCATGGCCCGGATGGCGCGCTGGAGCGAGTGATCGAACGGCCCGGACACCGGGCGATCAAGCGGAACGGGGATCAGAAGCGTCGCCTCCAGGAGTTCTTCGATGGCATCACACGCTGGAATCCCGACTCCACCTTCGAGGTGAGCGCCACGCACGCGGCGGTCACCTCGATGCGGTTCCGCGAAAACGGAAGCCTCTGGGTGCTGGCCGACCGCGGTACCTGGGCCCGCGAGGAGGGCGTGTTCGCGAGCTTCGACGAATACGATCACGACGGCCGCTTCCGGCGACGTATCGACCTGATCGGCGAAGGCGACCCGGTGGAAGACGGCCTCTTCATCATGGGCGATCGTGTCTATCGAGTGACGGACCTGTTCAGCGCCATCATGGCCGGCCTCGGCGGCGGCGGGGAGGACGACAATTCCCTGGACCTGGATCCGCTGCGCCTCGTCGCCTACCGGATGGCACCGGCCCGATAGCCAGAGCTTCCCGGCGCGACGGTGACCCGGGTTCAGGTTCCTCCGACCCACAATTCCAGAATAAAACACCGTTAACTCTGGCAAGGCTGCCGCGATTCGCCTTCTCTATACGTCTCGAGAGATTCCACCCGGGGGGACCCCTTGAAGACCCGACATCTCCGACGCGCACTGCAGATACTCGTGCTCCTGCTCACGGTGAACGCCGGCCTGGGCTACGCCCTCGGCTGGCTGCACTTCGGCGTGGAGAAGTTCTGCCCCTTCGGCGGCGTCGAGACCCTCTGGGCCGTGCTCACGAACCAGTCCTTCACCTGCGCCACCGGCCCCTTCAACCTGTCGCTCATGCTGGCCCTGCTCGCGCTCACCCTCGTGGCGCGCAAGTCGTTCTGTTCCTGGGTCTGTCCGGTGGGCACGGTGCACGAGTGGCTGGGCGCCCTCGGGCGGAAGCTGCGGCCACGGAAGCGCGGCAAGGAATTGGGTCTGATCGCGCCCGCCTCCACCAAGGACGCCGCCTGGCGATGGCTGCGCCTGCCGGTGCTCGCGGCGGTGCTGGCCTTCACCGTGGGCACGGGCGAGCTGATCTTCCGGCCCTACGACCCCTACTACGTGCTCTTCAGCGCCCACGGCCACGACGTCACCCTGTGGAGCTACCTCGTGATCGGCCTCGTGCTCGCCATCGGAATCGTGGTCCCGATGGCCTGGTGCCGCTACCTCTGCCCGCTCGGCGGACTGCTCTGGCCCTTCTCCCGCGTGGGCTGGCTGCGCCTGCGCCGCAGCGAGGGCGCCTGCACCGACTGCCGCGCCTGCGACATCGCCTGCCCTCACGGGATTCCGGTATCGACTGTGGAGCGGGTCGACGCCGGCGAGTGCACGCTCTGCATGGAGTGCACGAGCGCCTGCCGTCAGGAAGGCGCGCTCGCGATCGAGGGCGCGGGGCTCGCGCGGCGCCCGCTGCCCGCCTGGCTGCTCGCGCTGCTGATACTGATCGCCGGCACGGCGGGCTACTTCTCGGCCGGCGCCTTCACCTACTCCTCCTACGATCAGATCTACGAGGAACCCGGCCCCGGCATGGAGCCCGCCCGTCTCACGCTGTTCGTGGACGGCGTGAAGTGCGTCGACACGGCCATCGGCGCGGCGCGGCAGCTCGAGGGCCTGCCGGGACTGTACGACCTGACGGCCTACGCCGCCGACAACCGCCTGGAGCTTCGCATCGACCCCGCGCGGCTGAGCGCGGACACGATCGTGGAGAAGCTCCAGGGGCCGGTCTGGGTGCCCGAGACCGGCGAATTCCATTTCGGCGTCTTCCGTGTGCGGGAGACGCGACGCGATGAACCGATAGCAAAGGAGAACCCATGAACAAGATCCTGATCTCGATTCTCACACTCTGTCTCGCCGCCCTGCTGCTGTTCCCCGCCGCCGCCGACCTGCAGGCCTCGAGCAAGTCGAAGAAGGTGGAGGAGCCGGCGGAGATCCGCCACGAGGTGGCGCTCTTCGCCGTCGAGGAGCTGGACATGGAGCAGGCCGGCAAGCTGGCCGAGGCCCTGTCGAAAATGCCCGGCGTGCTCGCCGCGAAGCCCGCGCTGGAGGAGAAACGGCTGTCCGTGGAGTTCGCCGCGCCGGAGTGCGACCCCGAGCGCATTCTCGCCACTCTGGAAACGGCCGGCGCCACGGCCTCGCTGATCGACGTGAAGGTGCTGGAGGGCAAGCCCGGCGAGAAGAGCGCCTGCGACGGCTGCCCGTCAAAGAGCAAGTGCGGAAAGGGCGGCGACTCGTCATAGGGCAGGGAGAAGTCGGCGCTCCCATGCCGACGACCCCAGCGAGCGTTCGGCTCAGTCCCGCAGCGCGGGGCTGGGCTTCGCGCTCGGCTTGTCGCTCATGATACGGCTCACCGCGCCCAGAAGGTCTTTGGCTCTGATCGGTTTCTCGAGCGTGATCTCCGCTCCGAGATGCTTGGCCAGCCCCAGGTAGGATCCGGAACCCTTCCTGCCGCCGCCCGAGATGGCGATGATCCGCACGTCGGGCGAGTCGAGCTTGAGTTCCTGGATCATCGCCAGGCCCTCCTTCTCGGGCATGACGATGTCGGTGATCACGATGTCCGCGGAATCCCTGCGATGCCGCTTGAGCGCTTCATCCCCATCGCCGGCCTCCATGACCTCGTGTCCGTCGCTTTCGAGAACTCTCTTCAGGACCTTGCGCACGTTCTCGTCGTCGTCGACGAGAAGAATGCTCGCCGCCTTGGTCTTCTTCCTCGGCTCGATCGGTATGACGTTCGCCGCGCCGATCACCTTGCGAACCGCGTGCAGGAGCGCGTTGTGCTCGTAGGGCTTGTTGATCAGCGTCAGCCCCTTGTCCAGGATGAAGTCGGTGTGGATGGCGCCGACGCTGTAGCCGCTGGCGAAGAGGAACGGGAGATCGGGATGGCTCTCGTGGATGTGCTCGTACACCGCCCGGCCGCCCAGCTTCGGCATCATCACGTCGAGCAGCGCCATGTCGACGCGATCCGCGTTCCGGTCGAAGATGCGGATCGCCTCCTCGCCGTTCGTGGCGGTAAGCAGCGAGTAGCCCGCCTCCTCGAGCACGGACTTCACCACTTCGAGCACCTCGGGATTGTCCTCGGCGAACAGAATCGTCTCCGTGCCGCCCGCCGCGGGGATCTCCTCTTCCCCGGCCCCGGCGGCGGCCGCGCCCTCGGCCACGGGCAGGTAGATCTCGAATGTGGTGTGCTCGCCGATCTCGCTGTGGATATGCACCAGGCCGAGGTGCTGCTTGACGAGGCCGTACACCATGGACAGGCCGAGCCCCGAGCCCTTGCCCACGTCCTTGGTGGTGAAGAACGGCTCGAAGATGTTCCGGATCGTATCGTCGTCCATGCCGCAGCCCGTGTCGGCGACGCTCAGCATGACGTAGCTGCCGGGATCGGCCCACTCCCGGTCTCGACAGAACGCCTCGTCGAGCTGCACGTTCTCCGTCTTGATCGTGATCGTGCCGCCGTCCCGCATCGCGTCGCGGGCGTTGACGCACAGGTTCATCAGGATCTGCTCGACCTGCCCCGAGTCGGCGCGAACGATTCCAAGATCGGGAGCCGTGAGCACCCTGAGGGTGACGTGCTCGCCCAGCAGGCGCTGCAGCATCTTCATCATGTCGGAGATCACGCCGCCCAGGTCGACGTCCTTCATGTCCAGCACCTGCCGGCGGCTGAACGCGAGGATCTGGCTCACCAGGGTCGCCGCCTTGTCGCCCGCCGCGGCCACATGGGAGATCTCCTGATGGATGGGATCGTCCCTGTCCAGCCTCATCAGCGCCAGCGCGCTGTAGCTGTTGATGACCTGCAGCAGGTTGTTGAAGTCGTGCGCGATCCCGCCGGCCAGCTGGCCCACGGCCTCCATCTTCTGGGCCCGCCGGAACTGCTCCTCCAGCTTCTTGCGGTCGGTGATGTCCCGCCCCTCCGGAACCAGGTACTGCACCTTGCCCTCGTCGTCGAAGATCGGGTGCATGCTGTACTCGATCCACATCAGGGAGCCGTCGGCGATCATGATCTGGACGTCGTGCACCAGGGTCTCGCCGTTCCGGCAGAGCTCGATGTCGTGCTTGACGGTTTCGTAGACCTCATCGGAGTGCGTCCACCAGGGCGCGTCGTAGAACTTCCGGCCGACGACGTCCTTCAGTTCGAACCCGCCCACCTTCAACGGGGTGTTGTTGACGAAAACCACGTCGCCGTTCGGCTCCAGCACCGCCACGAAGGTCAGCATGTCGTCGAGCAGCGCCTCGTGGAAACGCTCCTTCTCCCCCAGGGCATCCATGCCCAGCACCGGCTCTTCGAAGTACTGCAGTTTTTTCCGCATCCGACGCAGCCGATGGTCGACAAGGGCATGAATCGCCGCGCCGATCACCCCACCGAACACCAGGGGCGCGACATACCCGGAGATCGACAGCGACGAACCCTGTCGAAACGCCTGGAATACCGCGAAACCGCACAGGACGAATGCCCCCGCCAGGAACGACAATACGAACAGGGAGATACGTCTGACGAATTGAAATCCCACCGGCTGATTCGAGGCGAGTCCCTCCATCGGACATCCTCCTATCGGGTCCGGAATCAACAAGGTCACTGCTTTCCCTGGATTCTCCAGACGGATCGGTAGCGATTTCAGGGCCAAATGTTAGATTTTTAAGAATTATCAAGATGTTTCGGATCGCCGAATCCAGACGATCATCAAGCGCGCAGATTCGGAACCAGGGTGATCCGGCGACGAGCTCTGCCGATCGAGGACCGCGCCGCCGCCGACCGCGGTCACATCGAAATCTCTTCGAATCGAAGGCCGCGCCGACAGTAGATACCCGCGTCGGCGCCCGGCCGGCCGGCCTCCCTCATCGCCGGCGAAACCGATGCCCCCGACCCCCGTAGCCAGGGTGGATGTCGAATCCCCGCTCGACGATCCCCCGACACAACCTGGATCATCTGGCCCGCGGCCGCCCCGGTGCGCCCGCGGAGGGAGGAACGACCATGACTTCGGTGGAGATTCGTGGGGTCACCAAGACCTTCGGCGACCATCGGGCCGTCGATGACATTTCCCTGGCGGTGCCGAAGGGCAGTGTCTACGGATTCATCGGGCCCAACGGCTCGGGCAAGACCACGACCTTGCGCATGATCATGAACATCTTCTACCCGGACTCGGGCGAGATCCGGCTCTTCGGCGACGTCCGGCAGGGCGCGGCCACCCACCGCATCGGCTACCTGCCGGAGGAGCGCGGACTCTACAAGAAGATGAAGGTGCGCGAGCTGCTGCGATTCTACGGAGACCTGAAGGGCGGGGACGACATCAAGCGCCAGGTGGATGCCTGGCTCGAACGCCTGGAGCTGACCGACTGGGCCGACAGGAAGATCGAGACCCTGAGCAAGGGCATGAGCCAGAAGGTGCAGTTCATCTCCACCGTGGTGGCGAAGCCCGAACTCGTGATCCTGGACGAACCCTTCAGCGGCCTCGACCCGGTGAACGCCGACACGATCCGGCAGGCGGTGCTGGACCTGGCGGCCGGCGGCACGACGGTGATCTTCAGCACCCACGACATGGCCGTGGCCGAACAGATGTGCGACTTCATCTTCATGATCTACAAGGGTCGCAAGGTGCTGGACGGCACGCTGACCGACATCCAGGACCGCTACGGCACGGACACGCTGCGTATCCGCCCCCGCAACGGCAAGCCGCCTCTCGACGGGCTGCCCGGCGTGGAGCGGGTGCACGACCTCGGCCGCATGCAGGAGCTGCGGCTGGGCGAGGGCGCCGACGCGCAGGCCATCGCGGCCGAGCTGCTCCGGCGCGCGCCGCTGCAGAGCTTCGAAATCGTCAAGCCGTCGCTGCACGACATCTTCGTGCGCATCGCCGGCCCGGAAGCGCGCCGGGAACGGGAGGTGGAGCATGCTTAAGGCACTGAGGCTCGCCAAGCGCGAGTACATCGCCTCCGTGCGGACGAAGGGGTTCCTCGTGGCCCTGGTCGTGGCGCCGGTGCTCATGAGCGGCAGCGTCATCGCGATGGCGCTGTTCAAGGACAAGGTGGACACCACCGACAAGACGCTGGCGGTCATGGACCGCAGCGGTCTGATCGCCGACGCCATCCTGCTCGCCGCCGAGCGGTACAACGAGTCCGAGGTGATGAACGAGGAGGGCGAGAAGGTGCGGCCCGCCTATCGCATCGAGGTGATCGCCCCCGACGACGCCGACCGCCTGGGCCAGCAGCTCGCCATGTCCGATCGCGTGCGCTCGAAGCAGCTGCACGCCTTCCTCGAGATCGGCGCGGATGTGCTCGCGCCCACCGAGGAGAACGACGGCGGCGTGGCCTACTACGGCGAGAACGCCGCCCTGGACGGCATGCGTCACTGGCTGCGCTGGCCGATCAACAACGAGCTGCGCCGACAGCGCATGACGGCCGCCGGCGTGGATCCCGGCAGCGTGCCCCACCTCTTCTCCTGGACCGGCGTCGAGGGCCTCGGCCTCTTCACCGCCGACGAGACCGGCGACATCCAGGCCGCGCGCAAGAGCAGCGAGGGCGAGGCGATCGGCGTGCCCCTGATCATGGTGATGCTGCTGTTCATGATGCTGCTCATGGGCGCCATCCCCCTGCTCAACTCGGTGATGGAGGAGAAGACCCAGCGCATCGCCGAGGTGCTGCTGGGCTCCATGACGCCGTCGGAGTTCATGGCCGGCAAGGTGCTGGGCGGCCTGGCGATATCCTTCACCGTGTCGGCGGTGTACGTGGGAGCCGGGCTCATCGCGGTGCGGCGCATGGGCGTGGAGCAGTTCGTGCCCTACGACATCCTGCCCTGGTTCTTCGCGTTCATGTCCCTGGCCATCGTGATGATGGGCTCGGTGTTCGCCGCCCTCGGCGCGGCCACCAACGACCCCAAGGACGCCCAGTCGCTCACCATGCCCGCCATGCTGCCCATGATGATTCCGATGTTCGTCCTGGTGCCGGTGCTGGAGAACCCGCTGAGCGGTTTCGCCACGGGCATGTCCCTGTTCCCACCCTTCACGCCGATGCTGATGCTGCTGCGCCTCGCCTCGCCGCAGTCCCTGCCGGCCTGGCAGCCCTGGGCGGGGCTGGCCGGCGTGATCCTGACGACCCTGATCGCCGTCTGGGCCGGCGGGCGGATCTTCCGCGTGGGGATTCTCATGCAGGGTCAGTCGCCGAAGCTCGGGGAGATACTGCGCTGGGTGGTTCGGGGTTAGAGGCGATTGGAATCGCCGAAGGGCGCCGGAGGCTCGACTTCCGGCGCCCTTCGAATGGACATCGTTTCGCAGTTCGGGATCTTGCGCCTATAATGGGATCATCGATGGATGGAACCGATAGCCCGAGAGGTATCGAACATGCGCTCCTTCTCTCTCTTCGTCATCGCCCTTGCCCTTGCCCTCATCACCACCGTAGCGCCGACCCCAGGTGCGTGTGCATCCGACGAGTGGACGCTCTTCATCCCGTCTCGCACGATGACGAGCCCGATGAAGATCACTCCGCAGATGCCCGAGGGCTACGTCGCGGATGCCGTGCCGCCCGCCCTGAACGACATCGACGACCTCCGCAGCGGCCGCGTCACGGAGCGGGAGCCCGGCATGCCGGAGCGCGTGAGCGAGGATCACATCACCCTCCTCGACGACATGCACGGCGACGGACAGAAGCAGGCCCGCGCCTACCTGAGAAGCGGGAGGGGACAGAAACCGACTCCCGTCGAGAAGAGCATGTCGAGCCTGCCCCTGAACTTTCCCTATCTCGATGTGCAGGAACTCCCGGAACCCTGGAGCGCCGCCGATGCCGAGGGTGCGGCCTGGTTCATGAAACTCGACGGCGACTACTCGCTGCTGGTTCGCGACGATGAGCGGATCTGGGTGAGCAGCGACGTGCGGCTCACCTTCACGCGTCGCGACGACGACACATCGCATCGCCACCGCTACCGCCTGCTCAGCGACGACGACGGCGAGTTCGGCACCTATCCCGTGGGAACTCATCGCGAGGAGATTCAGGGCGACCTGGAGGTCTGGCTCGTCACATGCCTGAACGAGAGTCTGGAGAAACTGGTCGCGGGAGACTGATCGCCGCCGGAGGCCCGAAGGGTGGGCTCCACGCCACCCTAGTTCAGCTTCAGCTTCACCCAGGCGTCCAGGAACTGCGTCGCGTATCGCGGCTGCAGGTTGCTGCCCATCTCCCCGCCCTGGCCCGCTCCGCGGCGTCCGCCTCCCTGGCCGCCGCCCGGGCCGCCCATCATGCTCGAGGCCTTGCCCGGTCCGCGCTCGCCTTCCGGCCGATCCACCTTCAGGCCCAGGGCGATCTGCTCGCCCTCGACGGACAGCGCGTACCGTGAAGACTTTCCGCTCTCGGACGAGGCCAGGGGGATGCGAAGTTCATAGACCAGCCGCGGGCCGTCGAGCCCCATGGCCAGATCGAAGCCGTGCTTGCCGCCGGCTATCATGAGGCGGCCGCCGCCGTCCTTGTCCGTGATCAGCAGGAACTCGTCGCCCAGCATCGCAACCCGCTCCTCGAGGCGTCGGCGCTGGTCTTCGGCGTCGAGGGCACCCATGGCGCGGTTCGGGCGCAGGCCCGCCCGGCTGGCGTCGTCCCTGCGCGGATAGAGGATGCCGTACTCCTCGTCCTTGCCGCCGTCGCCGTCGATCCAGAGCGTCAGGCCATGGCCGAGGATCTGCTGCTGCAGGCCCGGGTTCGCGGCCACCAGCACCAGGTGCAGGGCCTCGTCGTCGTGGGCGCTGCCCAGGCTGAGGCCCGCCTTCTCGACGCGGTGGATCCGCCCCTCCCAGTCGGCGAGCTTGCCGTCCACCTGGATCGGCCGGTCGCGGCGGGGGCTGTCCATGAGCTGCGCGCCGGAGCAGGAGACGAGGAGGAGAGCGAACAGCGCGAGGAGAGGCCTGGGCATCTTGAGCTCCATCGGGGAATCGGGGTTTGCGTCGACACGATCGTTTCCGCGGACAGATCGCCGGTTCCATTCGCGGCACGCGTCCCGGAAAACACCACTATACTCATCTGCAGAACGACATCCAGGCCCGCAGCGAACATCCTTGCGCCGCGGAACTCGATCGATTCAGCGTTCCGCGGCGACGGCCTTCGTGACGAGGGGGAACGATCATGCCCGCGCGACGAGTGAAGGAATACCTGGACGAAAACAATGTCCGCTACACCACCATCAGCCACTCTCCGGCCTACACGGCCCAGGAGATCGCCGCCAAGGCGCACATTCCCGGCCAGGAGCTGGCGAAGACGGTATGCGTGAAGGTGGACGGGCGCCTGGCCATGGCCGTGCTGCCCGCCTCCTACAGCGTCGACTTCCAGCTGCTGCAGGAGGTCACCGGCGCCGAGAGGCTCGAGCTGGCCACCGAGACCGACTTCCGCGACCGCTTCCCGGAGTGCGAGCTCGGCGCCATGCCGCCCTTCGGCAACCTGTACGGCATGGACGTCTACGTAGCCGTGAAGCTCACCGAGGACAAGACCATCGCCTTCAGCGCCGGCAGCCACAGCGAGCTGATCCGCATGCATTACGCCGACTACGAGCGGCTGGTGAATCCGAAGGTGGTGCCGATGGCCTTCCGGGCCGCGGGTCACTGATAGCGCGCCCGCGACTCAGAGGCGGGGAAACAGGAAGTCGAGCGAATCCCCGATCTCCGGGTGGGCCGCCATGCCCCCTTCGTGGGCGGTCCAGGCCAGCATGTAGGCGAGAAGCAGCGAAGCGAACAGCAGCACCCAGCGAAGCCAGGCCGGCGGCGTCTCACCCTGAGCGTACTGCGTCAGGGTCAGCGCCGCGGCCATCCCCAGCAACACCAGGCCCATGAACGCGCCCTTGCCGAGCGCGGCGTGGGTCTTCATCATGTCCGGGTCCATGCTGAAATCTCCCTCGAGCAGCTCGAAGGCGGGCGGCCCCGACAGGAAGGCCGCCAGTGCGCCGAGGGTCGACACCAGCACGGCGACGCAGGCCGTCTTGAACAGGGTCTCGCTGCGGCCGATCCGCGCCGCCAGGAAGAGCGCGGTCGCCGCCAGGGAACCCAGCACCGGCACGTGAACGCTCAGCAGATGCGCCTGGAACGGATTCATTCCTGCTTGCCCGTCCGGATCGCGTCGGCGGGATCGATGCCCTGCTCCACGGCCTCGTAGTTCAGCTCGCTGCCGCCCATGCTGTGGGGAATCAGGTAGACTGCGGTCATCACGAGCGCGCCCAGCACCACGGCCGTCCGCGGAATCAGCTCCTTGCGCTTGGGCCGGAAGCCGATCACTCCGCAGGCGAACACCCAGGCCAGCCACATCACGAGCATCTTGTTGTCAGTCCAGTCGCCACCCCAGGGGAAGCCGGTCCAGTACTCGCCGAAGGCGTACTTCTGCACGATCGGCCCCAGCACCATGCCGCCCACGGTCATGCCGATCAGGGCGACCCAGCTCCACACGCGCATGGTGCTCGGCGCGAAGATCGCCGCGAGACCGGTGCGCATGCCGATGAGCACGGCGAAGAACATGAGCAGGATATGCGGCAGCAGCACGGCGGCGGGCACGTGGTCCTTGAAGCGGATCACCACGTTCTCCTCACCGGCCGCGGGAATGCGGTGCAGGCCGCCGTGGCCGTCGTCCATCTCGAGGTAGTACTCCAGCTTGCCGGCGGCCGGCTGGGCGGGCAGACGTCCGACCAGCGAGGGCATCTCCGGCATCTCGGCGCGGCCGCGAAGCAGGTCCACCAGGAAGGCCAGCAGGCTGCGACGGTGCTTGGCCATCTCGTGGGTCATCGGCTGGGCGGTGAACGCGTCGTCCGTGCGGAAGCGCTTCCAGTGCAGCGTGGCCGAGGAGCCGGGGCCGGTGTCGGGCAGCAGCACCTGGGCGGCCTCGTTGGTCTTGATCGACCAGTCGCTGCGGATCAGCTTGTACTCGCGCATCTCGCCGGCCACCTCTACGGCGCCCTGCTTCGGATAGGTGGGGCCGGTGCTGCGCTGGTAGCCGACGGCGGCGAACATCAGGACGAGGGCCAGCACCCAGAGGAGGGCGCGCAGCCAGAGGGGTTCTCTGCGGTAGACGTGGGCGGACATGTTCACCTGCCGTGAGGGTGGAGAATCGGATTTCGCGGATGCTAGGCGAAGCGCGGCCTGCCGCGCAAGTCCCTACCAGGGATTCGTCGCGAACACCGAGAACTCCGGAATGAAGCCGCGGTCGTCGATCTCCAGGGCGCCCACGATGGCGTCGGCGATCTCCTTCGGGCGCAGCTTCTTCTCCGACAGCTCCTGGGTGCGCCCCAGCTTGGCGAAGAAGGGCGTCTGCACCTCGCTCGGGTTCACCAGGGTCACGCGCACGTTGTGGGGACGCAGCTCCGCGCGCCAGCACTCGGTCATGCCGCGCAGGGCGAACTTGGATCCCGAATAGGCGGTGGAGTTCTTGCCGCCCCCGAGCCCCGAGGTGGAGGAGATGTTCACGATATGCCCGCGCTCCCGGTCCACGAAATGACGCGCCGCCTCCCGCGCCATCAGCATGGCGCCGGTGACGTTGGTGCGGAACACCGCCTCGAACTGCTCCACGTCCATGTCCACGAGCGGCAGGAAGCGGCCGAAGCCGGCGTTGTTGACGAGGATGTCGAGCCCGCCGAACGCCTCGATCGACGTCGCCACGGCGCGCTCGGCATCGGCCTCGATGCCCACGTCGCCCACGATGGCGTGAGCTCCCGTCTGCTCGGCGGCGGCCGCTACTTTCGCCTCGTCGCGGCCCATGATCGCCACTTTGGCGCCCTTCGCGATTAACGCCTCGGCGATGCCGAGGCCGATGCCCTCGCTGCCGCCCGTGATCAGGGCGCGCGCGTTCTTCAGTTCCATGGAATCCCTCCCGCTGGTTCGGCCGACAGCATAAGGAGGATTCGCCCCACAAGGCAAGCGGGTCCACGGCTACTGGAGCAGGAGCAGCTTCGTCGTGGCGTGGAGGTCGCCATCCCCGCGCAGGAGGCAGAGATAGAGGCCGGAGGCGAGAGCGTCGCCGCGATCGTCGCGGCCCCGCCATGCGAGAACATGACGGCCGGCGGGGAGCTCTCCCGCGATGAGCGTGGTCAGGCGTCGCCCCCGGACGTCGAGGATCTCGACGGACGCCCTCATCGCCCGCGGCAGCTCGAAGACGATCCGCGTGGTGGGATTGAACGGGTTGGGGTGCGCCCGCAGAAGGATTCCCGCCTCCGCCGGCGCCGGCGCGCCCGTGAGGACCCCGTCCCCCTCGTAGCAACCGATATCCACCCGGCCGCCGGCGATCCTCGGATTCCCCGCGAGGTCCAGGGCGGGCAGATCGGGACCCGGAGCCAGGAGCGGTCCGGCGTCCTCGCAGGGGGATGCCGTCAGGATCGCCCAGGGGTGTTCCCCCTCGCCCACGAAACGGGGATGCCCCGAGAGGTTCCCCTCGCCCTCGAGCACGGTCTCCACGTCGTTGAAGGTCGTGTAGAAGGGCTTGGTCTGCACCACATGGGTCGGCTCCAAGTAGCTGGAGATGTTGTCCCACACGATGCAACCGTCGAGCCGGGGCTTGGAGATCATGGCGACGATGGGTCCGGTGCGGTCGAAGGACTCCGGGTTGAGGTCCTCGTTGGCGACGATGGTGCAGGCCGCCAGGCGAGGATAGGCGTCGACGCAGTAGAGGCCGGCGCCGGCCTTGAACGCGAAGTTGCCTTGCAGCAGACAGCCCACGATGTCGGGGGCCGCATGGTGAGACGCGAACAGCGCCCCGCCCAGATCCGCCGCGTTGGCGCGCAGGATCGTGTTCTCCACCCGGCAGCGTGAGAAGCCCACGAACCCGAGGGCGCCCCCCTCCTCGCCCGGCCCCACGCCCTTCGCGTGCTCGATGACGCAGTAGCTCAGGAGCGATGGAGCGTTCGTTTCCGGCGTGTGGATGAAGCGAAGACCCCGCCAGGCTCCCGCCTCGGTGGAATCCGCGGCGAACAGATGCGGCTCCGCGCTGTCGAAACGGATCCTCGCCTCCGGCTCTCCCGCCGCGAGGATGCGGCCCTGCACCGAGAGCGCGTGGTAGCCCTGGAACTCCACGAGAACCCCCGGCGCGATGGACAGCGTGACCCCGTCGGCCACGGTGACGTCGCCGGTCACCCGGACGGTGTCCGCGTCCCACACCGTGTCGACCAGCAGCGCGCCGGCCACCTCGATGCCGCCGCGACGCGGAGGCGGCGCGGAGGGCGCGGGCGTCGGAGCGCGGAGAGCCGGCGGGCCGGGAAAGCTCAGGCAACCGTAGCCCTGCGCCGGCGAACCGGGCTGCGGCCGATAGTCGCCGCCGTCCGGATCGATAAGGAGCGGGTCGATGCCGATGACGTTGTCGTAAGGCGGGTCCCCGGCCGACGGCCAGGCGTAGGGCTCGAATCAGCCGTATTCTCAGAGAAAGCCGAAGTGCTTGATCGGATCGGCATTGTCGGCCGGATCCGCGTGGAAACTCCAGTTCTCCGTCATGCTCGGCCAGCCCTGGGTGCTCAGGCCGACGTTCAGACCGGTGTGGATCCAGTCGAAGGGATAGCCGTTGTTGTAGATCCAGTCGGGACCCGTGTCGACCGCGCTCACGAAGAGGTTGCGCTCGACGGTGATGCCGGTGCCGCAGCCCTGCAGGCGGACGGCGTGGTCGTGGGGCTCGAAAAAGGTTACCTGCCGAACGAGCCCCGTCGGGATGCGGTCCGGTTCCCAGCTCACGCCCCGAAAGCGGATGTTGCCGTTCACCACGACGCAGTCCTCGATCTCCAGGCGGTTGTCGCAGTAGGAGACGCAGATCTGCCCGCCGCGCAGGTCGAGGACGGCGCCGCCTCCCTCGATGCGCACGTCCAGCCCCTCCTCGCCCACGAACTGGGCCGATTCGGGCACCAGCATCGGCCCCACCAGCAGACCGCCCGTGTAGACCCGCCCCGGCTCGAGCTGCACGAGCTTGTCGAAGCCCCCGCCGGGTCCCGCGGCGTCGAAGGCTCCGCGCAAGGTGTCGGCGGAAGCGGCGGCGGCGAGACAGAGGGCGAAGAGGGAGAGGATCCACGGGCGCATGGGATGTCGTTTCGTCGAAGGAGCGTGAAGAGAAGAATAGCACAGCGACGGACGCCCGGCTAGAATCCGCGGACACCCCCACAGGAGCCCGCCTTTCATGACCGCCTCCCGCACCCTGCGCACCGACGCCCTTCTGCTGCTCGCGGCCGCGATCTGGGGCTTCGCCTTCGTGGCCCAGCGCGCGGGCATGGCCCATGTGGGTCCCTTCACCTTCAACGCCGCCCGCTTCGGCCTGGGCGCCTTAGTGCTGTTGCCCTTCATCGGCGCGGCGGCGCGGTCGCAGTTCCGCAGCACCGAGGCCTGGCGCGGCGGCGCGCTGGCCGGCGCCGTGCTCTTCGCCGGCGCCTCGCTGCAGCAGTGGGGCATCGTCACCACCACCGCCGGCAAGGCGGGCTTCATCACCGGACTCTACGTGATCATCGTGCCGCTGCTGGGCCTGCTCGAGGGGCGCCGCACGGGGCGCGGCACCTGGCTCGGCGCCGCGCTGGCCGTGGCGGGCCTCTACCTGCTCAGCGTCAAGGAGGGCTTCCAGGTGGGCCGGGGCGACCTGCTCGTGCTCGGCGGCGCGGTGCTGTGGGCGATGCACGTGCTCATCATCGCGCGGCTGACGCGGCGCCACGAGCCGCGCCTCATCGCCTTCCAGCAGTTCGCGGTGTGCGGCCTGCTCTCGCTGCTCGCCGCGCTGTTCGTCGAGCCGGGGAGCGCGGCCGGCCTCGGCGGCGCCCTGTTGCCGGTGCTCTACGCGGGCATCCTCTCGACGGCCCTGGCCTTCACGCTGCAGGTGGTGGCGCAGAAGAGGGCCCACCCCTCCCACGCGGCGGTGCTGCTCAGCTTCGAAGCGGTGTTCGCGGTGCTGGGCGGCATCTGGCTGCTGGACGAGACCCTCGGCCTGCGCGGCCTCGTGGGCTGCGCGCTGATGCTCGCGGGCATGCTGCTCTCGCAACTGCTCGGCGCGCCCCGCCGCGACGAGGCCGAATGAAAAGGGCGGGCCCGGCGGGCCCGCCCTCTCGCACCTGATTCCCCGGTCGACTAGAACAGTCGGTAGTTGAAGCCCAGCGAAAGCGTCTGCTTGAACTGGCCCGTCTCGCGGGTGGCGGCTTTCAGGGCCGCGCCGTTGATCAGATTGCCGTCGCCGTCGAGCTCGGCGACGACGCTGTTGTCGAACTTGTCGTAGATCCAGCGCAGGTAGAGGTTCACCGAGATGTTCTCGGTGATGCTGGCCGAGAAGATGTTCTCCCAGTCGATGTCCATGCCCGTGCTGAGTTCCGCGATGTCCGACGCGAGCTCCGCGGCCGTCATGTCGGCCTCGGTGATCTTCTCCAGGTCGGTGGAGCCGGAGAAGAACATCGGCTGGTAGAATCCGAGCTTGGAGGTCCAGGACACCTTGTCGTCCAGGATGCGGGTCTTGTAGTCGGTCACCAGCTCGATGCCGCCGTCGTTGGTGGTCGCCGACTTGGTTTCCTCGTCGGTGACGTCCGCCAGATCGGTGTAGAAGCTGCGGCGGTGCTGGCGCATGCTGAAGCCCAGACGACTGAGAAGGCTGCGCTCCTCCTCGTTGATGATGTGCCTGGCGACTCCCGCCGACTCCTTGAACTGCATCGGGTTCAGCATGAGCTTGCGGCCCAGGGGGTCGCTGCCGTCCTGGAACTGGCTCTCGAGCCGGCCCGAGGCGAAGGGATCCACGAAGCCGCCCAGCGTGAAGCGCAGGATCGATTCGAGATCCACCAGGTCGGTGGACTTCTCCGGCCGATCCCACTGAAGCTCGTCGTCGTCCGACGCGCTCTGCTGATGGGTCTGACCGTAGGCCAGCTTCAGGGTGCTCAGCCAGTTGACCTTCTCGCCGAGCTGGTTCTCCAGCGAACCGTTGAAGTTCCATGTCCAGACGATGGAGCCCTTGTCGCCGCCGTTCCAGTTGTCGCTGTAGGCGCTCTGGGTCAGGTTCAAGCCGGTCTCGGCGGTCTTGTACCACTTGCCCAGCTCCAGCACGCGCTCCTCGGCGGCGGCGCCGGCGGCGAAGGCGAACAGGAGCAGCAGGGTCGCGAGGACCCGCGTCAGTCGAGTATCCATGTTGATTCTCCTTCTAGGCCTTGTCGGCTTCATGCATGTAGACGACCTGCTGCGGGAACGGAATCTCGACGCCCTCGGCGTCCAGGCGCTCCTTGATGCGGCGGGTCAGATCGCCCTTGCTGGGCCAGTAGTCGGCCGCGTTCACCCAGTAGCGAACGGTCAGGTTCACGCTGGAGTCGGCCAGCTCGGTCACGATGACGGCCGGCGCCGGATCGGCCAGCACGCGGCTGTCGGACTTCACCTCGGCCTCGAGCGCGCTGAAGGCCTTGCCGATATCCTCGCCGTAACCGATGCCCACGGCCAGGTCCACCCGCCGGGTGTCGTGGTGGGAGTAGTTCTTGATGGTGCCGCTGAAGATGCCGCTGTTGGGCACGATGATCCGCACGTTGTCGGGCGTGTTCAGCGTGGTGTTGAACAGCCGGATCTCCTCGACGGTGCCGGACGCGCCGCCGGCCTCGATGAAGTCGCCGGTCGTGAAGGGCCGGAACACCAGCAGCATCACGCCCGAAGCGAAGTTGGACAACGAGCCCTGCAGGGCGAAGCCGATGGCGAAGCCCGCGGCGCCCAGGACGGCCACGAAGGAGGTGGTCTCGACGCCGAACTTGGCCAGCGAGGCCATCACGGCGAAGATGATCACCAGCGCGAAGACGATCCGGCCGAAGAACTTGCCGAGGTTCTCGTCCATGTCGGCCCGGCCCGCCGCCTTGATGACCAGACGACGGAACAGACCCGCCGCGAACCGGCCGATGATGAGGATGAGGATCGCGCCGATGACCTTGATTCCGTAGGTCGTGACGAACTCCGTCAGGGTGGTGAGAGTGTCTTCCATGTTCTGCCTCTCTGCGCTTGAAACGGTGATTGCGGCGAGAATCGCCATTCGTATTCCAGACAAACTCCGGTGCGGCGAAGTCACGCGATTCTAGTCAGGGAATCGCGCGATTTCCAGATGCTGGTGCAAATTTATCAGTAATCGGACTCTTTCGAGAGATCCTGGCGGATCACGTCATCCAGGAAGTGCCGGTTGGGAAAGGCGAGGGTCTCGCTTTCCCGCTCCACCAGGACATGAAGAGCCGTGACTCCGGCCAGCACTCCCCGCTCCCCGTCGATCTCCACGGGCTCGCCCACGCGGAAGAGCTTTCTCACGTAGAAGCCGGCCAGGATGTTGCGCGTCACATCCCGGCTGCCCAGCCCGAAGGAGAGGGCGAAGGCCAGGGCGAAGCCGGCCAGCAGCACCAGCACCACCGAGCGCACGATCGCGGTGTCGATCTTGAGCTGGGAGATGGCCATCATCGCGACCACGAACAGGATCAGCGCGGAGACGATGCGGCCGAGCAGGGGCGCGAACTCCACGCCCGCGTCGGCGGCCGAGCGGCTGACGGCGCCGGACAGGAACTGCGCGACCATCATGCCGAGCAGCAGTACCATGAATGCCGCGATGAGGTTGGGCAGGTAGGTGAAGAACGAACTGATGGCGTCGGCGATGGCGTCGAGGCCCACGGCGCGGGTCACGCTTTGCACGAACAGGATGATCAGCAGAAAGTAGATGGTGCGCGAGAGCAGGCGGCCGGGGCTGTCCTGCAGGCCGAACTTCTTGAGCGTGGCGATCACGCCCACGCGGTCCAGCAGGTCGTTCAGGCGGAAGCGGTCGAAGGCCACGCGCACGGCCTTCTCGGCGATGCGGGCGATGAGTACGCCCACCATGATGACGATGATGGCCGTCAACAGGCGCGGCACCAGGTCGGCCACGGCCTCGATGAGGGTGTGCATCACCTGCAGGGTGGCGGTCTTGAGTCCGAACTCACCGTCCATGTCACGGCTCCTTGCGCGTGCCCCCGGGATCGACGAGGGCCTGGATCATGCTGGTCAGGTATTCGATGAAGGTCTTGAACAGGGCGTGCAGGGAAAGATCGAGCGTCTCGGCCGTCAGCATGCGCCGGTTGATGCGGTTCCGGATCCGACCGAGGAAACCCACCGCCGGCGGTTCCTGCAGGAGCTTGAGCTCGGTGACGGGCGGGCCCAGCGACTCGTCGCGATCGGGGAGATCCCTTTCCCAGTCCATGATTCGTCGTCCTTCCGGGTCGGAGCGGCCAGCGCCCGGCGACCCATCTACTCGCCGAAGTGGCGGCGGAACTCCTCGCGGCCCCGCTTGATCCGCATCTTCGTGGCGGAGAGGCCCAGACCGAGATCATCCGCGATCTCCTGGTAGGCCATGCCGTCGAGGTCCCTCATGATGAGGGGCAGCCGGAGGGTGTCGGGCAGCTTCTCCAGGGCCCGCCGGATCCGCTTGCGATCGTCGCGCGCCTCCGCCTCCCGGGAGGCCCGGGGCGCGACCTGCATCTCGCTCGCCGTCTCGACCACGGGATCGTCGACATCGACGAACTGCTTGCCCCGCTTCTTGCGGATGTGGTTGAGGCAGTGGTTCACCTTGATCCGCTTCACCCAGGATCCGAAGCTGGACCGGCCCTCGAATCGCTTCAGGCCGAAGTAGGCCTTCACGAAGACCTCTTGGGCCAGATCCTGCGCATCCTCGGCCGAACCGCTCATGCCGCGGCAGTTGGCGAGCACGAAATCCTGGTGACGCAGCACAAGCTGCTCGAAGGCGCGAAGGTCTCCCGCCGCGCCCCTTTTGGCCCGTTGCACCAGTTTCTCGTCCGGTTCCATTCCACCCGCCACTTGCGCCGTTCATGGAAATGTGACCCCCGATTCGGGCGATAGTCACATCGGAGGGCATCTTAGCAGCGGAGGGTGACTTTTTGGAAGCGCGATGGTCGAGGGATCTGGTATAACCCCATCGGCAATACACGGAGGGAGAAGCTCATGCGAACCATTCTGGGAATCGCCTGCGCGCTGCTAATCCTGGCGGCGCCCGCATTGGCGGATGACGTGAGCGGACGCTACGGCATCGGTATCGAGGGCGCTGCGATGAAGCTCGTGGGAGGAGACCACGACTACAGCGACCTGAACCCCAACTATGCCCTGAACCTGCGATACGGGCTCTCGCCGCACCTGAGCCTCGAGGGAGCCCTGAAGGCGCTCTGGGTGCATCCCGGCGTGGAGAACCCCGGCGACGAGGCGGGCCTCGAGTGGCACAACTCGCACGGCATCTACAGCGTGTTCTGGCAGACGCGACTCGGCCTGCTCTACCACCTGACGCCCGAGAGGGCGATCTCTCCCTATTTCGGATTCGGCCTCGGCCTGAGCGGCAGCCGGGTCAAGGATCTGACCGATGGATCTGAATTCGGCGGCCTGTTCCCGGGCGGCCCGATCGTGGAGGGCTACGACGAGGACGGCAACAAGCAGCACCTCTCGGCCGTCCACTTCAGCGGTACCCTTTCGGCGGGCCTGGAGTGGTTCTTCGCCCCCAACTTCGCCTTCGATCTGGGCGCCCGCTATCACCTGTTCCCGGCCAACGACATGGACAACATCGGCCTGAGCGCCGACACCCTGCAGGTGGGCCCCGGCTGGGGCCCCGAGCACGTGGACGCCAACACCGGCATGGCCGAACTCTACGCCGGCTTCACCTGGTTCTTCGGCAGCGTCGACGCGGACGGGGACGGCATTCTCGACGCCGATGACGCCTGCCCCGACACCCCCGAGGACTTCGACGGCTTCCAGGACGGCGACGGCTGCCCCGACCCGGACAACGACGGCGACGGCATCCCCGACTCCGCCGACCGCTGCCCCGGCTCCCCCGAAGACCTCGACGGCTTCCAGGACGACGACGGCTGCCCCGACCCGGACAACGACGGCGACGGCATCCCCGACTCCGCCGACCGCTGCCCCGACTCCCCCGAGGACCTCGACGGCTTCCAGGACAGTGACGGCTGCCCCGACCCGGACAACGACGGCGACGGCGTGGCCGACGCGGCCGACG
>CAYNQX010000040.1:0-26684 GCA_964399495.1 uncultured bacterium | reverse complement strand
AGAAGCGCCCCTCCGACCTCGAGTCCCTGCGCACCCGCATCAACGCCGGCGACGACGAAATCCTGCGCCTGCTCGCCGAGCGGCGCGAGCTCGCGCGCGAGGTGGCGCAGGCCAAGCGCGGCGCCGCCTCCATCCGCGACAGCAAGCGCGAGGAAGAACTGCTTGTGCGACTCATCACCGAGGGCCGCGCCCGCGGTCTGGACGCCCACCTCATCAGCAAGGTCTTCCACGCGGTGATCGAGGATTCCCTGCTGACCCAGCGCCGTGAGCTGCAGGGCGGCGAGCACGCCGGCGCGGACGCCCGCCCGCTGCGCGTCGCCTTTCAAGGCGTGGCCGGCGCCTACAGCCACCTTGCCGCGCGGCAGCACTTCGTGCAGCTCGACGACCGCGTGAGCTTTCAGGGTCAGGACACCTTCGCCGACGCGGCCGGCGCCCTCGAGCGAGGCAAGGTGGACTTCGCGCTGCTGCCCGTGGAGAACACGACGGCCGGCAGCATCAACGAGGTCTACGACCTGCTGCTGCACAGCCAGCTCAGCATCGTCGGCGAGGAGAAGCTGCGCGTCGACCACTGCCTGGCCGGCGTGCCGGGCAGCGACGTGAGCAACGTCGCCAGCGTGCTGAGCCACCCGCAGGCCCTGGCCCAGTGCTCGGGCTTCATCGCCGAGACGCTCGGCGCCGAACCCGTGCTCTTTCGCGACACCGCCGAGGCGGTGCATCGCGTCGCCGCCGACGGCGATCCCCGCCAGGCCGCCATCGCCAGCGAGGAGGCAGCGGCCCTGGGCGGCCTCGAGGTGCTGCGGCGCGACATCGCCAACCAGCGCGACAACTTCACGCGCTTCCTCGTGCTGGCCCGCAAGCCCGTGCCCGTGGACCCGCGGATCCCCTGCAAGACATCGATCGTGCTCGCCACCGCCCAGCAGCCCGGCTCCCTCGTGGACGCGCTGCTCATCTTCCGCGAGCACGCGCTCAACCTGGTGAAGCTCGAGAGCCGGCCGATCCTCGGCAATCCCTGGGAGGAGATGTTCTACATCGACTTCGAGGGCAACGTGGCCGACGAGGGCGTGAAGGAGGCGCTGGCCGAGCTCACCCGTCAGGCGCGCTTCCTCAAGATTCTCGGCAGCTACCCCTCCACCGACCTGCCGGAGACGGACCTGCCCACCGGCGCGCTCGCCATGGTGGCCGCCTCGGATTCCCAGGAGGCCGAATCCGCGGCCGATCCCGCGCCCACGGTGAAGACGGACGGCTTCCCCCTGGCCAGTCGCGACCACAAGGGCACGGACTCCATGGTCGAGGTGGGCGGCGCGCGCATCGGCGGCGGGGAGTTGACCCTGATCGCCGGGCCCTGCTCGGTGGAGAGCGCCGAGCAGATCGACCTCTGCGCCCGCGCGGCCAAGGAAGCCGGCGCGCGGATCCTTCGCGGCGGCGTGTTCAAGCCGCGCAGTTCGCCCTATGCCTTCCAGGGCCTGGGCATGCCCGGCCTCGACCTGCTCGTCGACGCCGGCCGCCGCTACGGCCTGCCGGTGGTCACCGAGGTGCTGGCGCCCGAGGACGTGGGCCCCGTGGCCGCGAAGGCGGACATCCTGCAGATCGGCGCGCGCAACATGCAGAACTTCAGCCTGCTGAAGCGCGTCGGTCAGAGCCACCGGCCCGTGTTGCTCAAGCGCGGCCTCATGGCGAGCATCGACGAACTGCTGATGGCCGCCGAGTACATCCTCGATCAGGGCAACCAGCAGGTGATTCTCTGCGAGCGCGGCATCCGCACCTTCGAGACGGCCACGCGCAACACGCTCGACCTGTCGGCCGTGCCGATCCTGAAACGGCTCAGCCACCTGCCGGTGATCGTCGATCCCTCCCACGCCGCCGGCGACCGCGAACTCGTGGCGCCCCTGGCCATGGCCGGCAAGGCGATCGGCGCGGACGGCATCATGGTGGAGTTCCACCCCGAGCCGGAGAAGGCGATGAGCGACGGGCCGCAAGCTCTGCGCGTGCCCCAGTTCAAGCAACTGGCGGCGGCGCTGCTGGGAGGATGATGGGCGAGCGCTTCATCAGCGAGGCGATCGAACCGATCGCGGGCGAGTTCGACCCGGCCGCCATGGCCGCGGGCGAACCTTCGCTGCCCGCGCGCTTCCGCTGGCGCGGCCGGGAGTACGAGGTGGCCGAGCTGCTGGAGAGCCGGCGCGAACTCACGCCGAGGAGCTTCGAGGAAGACCGCTACCTGCGAAAGCACTGGTTCCGCATTCGCACGCGTTGCGGCGTGGAGATGAACCTCTACTTCCAGCGCCGCTCCCGCGACGTGCGCGGCGGCAAGCGCTGGTGGCTCTACACGATCGTGGAGCATTAGGGCCTGGGGTGAGTCCCCCCGGGGGGACTGCTGTCGTGCTTGCTCGGGCGGCAAGAACCGTGCCGTGAAATCCGCTTAAATCGTTGTTATAGTTGCGCTTAGGGGTTGATTCTGCACGCGCCAAAGCCTATACTGTTGTATCCCTCCCAATGCTCCAGCCCTGGAGTTGGATATGTCTTCCAAGCTCGATGCCCGTACCGCGCACGAGAAATTGCGCGCGGCTCTGATCGCCCTTCGTGAGGCCGAACGCAACGTCGTGACTCTGTTCGCCGAGATCAAGCGGCGCAGGCTCTACCGCGAGCTCGGCTACTCGAGCATTCAACTGTATGCGTCGAAGGCGCTGGGATTCTCGCGTACGAAGACCTACGAGTTCATTCGGCTGGCCGAGTCGCTCGAGAAGCTGCCGCAATTGAAACGGCGGGTCGAATCGGGCGAGGTGCCCTGGACGAAGGCCCGCGAGGTCGTGAAGGTGGCCACGCCCGAGACCGAGGGCGAGTGGTTGAAGCTGGCCGAGACGAAGAGTCGGCGCGAACTCGAGAGCGAAGTGGCCAAGAGTCGTGCGGTGCGCGACCGCGACGAGTCGCAGGGGGAACTGATGCCGGCCCCATCTGCCCCGAAGGCGGCGCCGAACCCGTACGTGACCTTCCGCCTCGAGACGATGTCGAAGGCGAAGCTGGAAGCGATGATCGAGAAGCTGATGAAGCTTCACCACTGCACGCGGGAGCAGGTGCTCATGATGGCGCTCGAATCATTTTCAGGCGATTCGTCCCCCCGGGGGGACTCGCCCTACCAGGTGATCGTTCACCGTTGCGAGGAGTGCGGGAAGAGCGAAGTCGGCGATGTCGAACTGAGCGAGGCCGAGGCCGAGCAAGTTGCTTGCGACTCACGCATCCTCGAACCGGGCAAACGCAACAGGGCCACGATACCGCCTGCGCGGCGAAGAGCCGTGCTTGCCCGCGATGGCCATCAATGTCGTACGAAACGCTGCAAGTCGAAGCACTTCCTCGAAGTCCATCACATCGTGCCGCGCAGCCGCGGCGGTACCAACGACGAGTCGAACCTGATCACGCTCTGTTCGAGCTGCCATCGACTCATCCACGAGTCCCCCCGGGGGGACTCGCTCCGAATCGAGCAAGCGTGGACGGCTAGAGCAGGATCAACTTGATCGCGTGCACCCGGCCGTCGGCGCGCAGCCGCGCGAAGTAGACGCCGGTGGCCACCGGTCGACCGACGCCGTCCCGCGCGTCCCATTCCCAGCTCTTGAGGCCGCCCGCGAGCCGGCCCTCGTGCAATGAGCGCACCCGGCGACCTTGCACGTCGAACACGGCCAGCTCCGCGCGGCTCGCGCCCTCGCCGGTGTAGCGCAGCACGGTGCTGCGGCGCATCGGGTTGGGCGAGGCGAGCAGGCTGAACTCCAGCGGCGCTTCGGGGGCGGCCACGAGCGTGCCGGAGTTGAGGAACAGGTAGTTGCCGACGCTGCCGTCCCAGTTGGTGATGCCGAGGTCGAGGTCCTGGGAGTAGGTGAACTCCACGGCGATCGCCTCGCCCGGCGCCGGCGGTGCGGCCAGGGAGATCCAGCCGCCGGTGCGGTGCACGGTGTAGTCGGCGGGACCCAGCGGCAGGCCGTCGATGTGCACCGCGGCGACGTCACGGATCGGCGTCGCGGCGAGTTTCACGTAGGTGCGCGCGCCGTCGCCGTAGGCCGTGCTGATGCCGTCGGTGCGCAGGCCGTCGTTGTCCACGTCGCCCCAGAACATGTTCTCGATGACGCTGCTGGTCGAACTCGTCCACACCGGCGCGCTCGACAGCGAGCCGCCGCCGTTCTCGTAGAGGCGCGCGGCGCCCCACCAGCGACCGCCGGCGAGGTCGTTGTCGCCGTCCAGGTCGAGATCGACCCAGGAGACATGGCTGCCGTAGCCGCCCGTGGCGCTGTCCCAGTTCGGCGTGCCCGCGAGAGTGCCGAGACTGTTCTCGTACACCTTGAAGCGGCCGGCGCCGCCGAGTTGGCTGTTGTCGGCGGCGGCGAACTCGGGCCAGCCGTCGCCATTCCAGTCGCCGAGCGCGATGGTGTTGCTGTAGCTCGTGCCGTCGCCGCTGATCCAGCCGGCCGTCGTGGCGAGGCCGCCGCCTTCGGTCTGGGCGTTGAAGTAGACGCGGTTGAGGTCGTCCTCGCCGCTGAAGGCCAGGTCGAGGTCGCCGTCGAGGTCGATGTCAGTCCAGGTGACGTCCAGGGCGTAGCCCGACTCGTCGCTGATCCAGGAGGGCGTGGTCTCGAAGGTGCCGCCCGTGTTCAGGAAGACGCGCTGGGGCTCGGGGTAGCCGTAGTAGGACTCGCCGCTGGTGCAGGCGAGGTCGAGGTCGCCGTCGCCGTCCACGTCGCCCAGGGCGACGCGGAAGCAGTAGAAGTCCTGCGCGGGCGTCCAGGAGGGCGTGGCCTCGAAGAAGCCCGAGCCGGGCGCGCCCAGGTAGAGCTTGGCCGTGCCGGGGTCGCCGAAGCCGCCCGGGCCCAGGTACACCCCCACCACGACATCGGTGAAGCCGTCGCCGTTCACGTCGCCCAGGTCGAGGTGGCCGTGGTAGTCGATGTCGCTCGACGCCCAGCTCGGCGTGAGCGGCAGGTTCCCCGCGCCGTCGTTGCGGTATACGACGATGTTCTGCCGGTGGATGTCGTTGCCGTTGGCGGCGACGAGATCGAGCCAGCCGTCGCCGTCCAGATCGGCCCAGCCGCCGCCGGTGGCGACGTGACCGAGGGCCGTGCTGGTCCAGGCGGGCGTCGTCTCCAGGGGCATGTCGGCGAGGGCGGGTGCGGCGAGGGCCAGCAGGGCGATCGCGAGGAGCGGACGCATGGGGTTCTCCTTCGTTGCGGGGCCTCACGATTATACCGGAATTCCCCGAACCGATCCGCTATGATCCGGGCCGCAATCGAAAGGAGCGCGTGATGGAGTATCGTTTTCTCGGCAAGACCGGACTGCAGGTGTCGGCCCTCAGCTACGGGGCCTGGGTGACCTTCGGCCCGCAGATGGGCGTGGACGAAGCCCGCGCCTGCATGGAGGCCGCCTACGATGCGGGCGTGAACTTCTTCGACAACGCCGAGTCCTACGGCGGCGGCGACGCGGAGAAGATCATGGGGCAGGTGATCGCAGGCTCGGGCTGGACGCGCAGCGACCTCGTGCTCTCCACGAAGATCTTCTTCGGCAGCAAGGGGCCCAACAATCGCGGCCTCTCCCGCAAGCACGTGATCGAGGGCGCCTGGGCCGCGCTCGACCGATTGCAGCAGGACTACGTCGACCTGATCTTCTGCCACCGCCCCGATCCGAAGACGCCCATGGAGGAGACGGTCCGCGCCATGAGCTGGCTGGTGGACCAGGGCCTGGCCTTCTACTGGGGCACGAGCGAGTGGAGCGCCGAGCAGATCCGTCACGCGCAGCTGATCGCGAGGCGCGAACACCTGAACATGCCGGTGATGGAGCAGCCGCAGTACCACATGTTCCACCGCGAGCGCGTGGAGGTGGAGTACGCGCCCCTCTACGAGAGCGAGACCGGCCTCGGCACCACCATCTGGAGCCCGCTCGCCGGCGGACTGCTCACGGGCAAGTACGACAAGGGCATTCCGGCCGACAGCCGCCCGAAGGTCGAGGGCTACGACTGGCTGATGCCCGGCTACGAGGGCGAGCAGGCCGCCTCTCGTATCGAGAAGGCGAAGAAACTCGCGCCCATCGCCGAGGAGCTCGGCTGCACGCGCGCGCAGCTCGCGCTCGCCTGGTGTCTGGACAACCCGGACGTGAGCACGGTGATCACCGGCGCGAGCCGCGTGGAGCAGGTGGTCGAGAACATGGGCGCGATGGCCGTGTCCGAGAAGCTCACCGACGAGGTGATGGACCGCATCGAGGAGATCCTGGGCAACCGTCCCGAGCCGCCCGCGACCTTCCGCTAGCGACGATTGTCGGCGACGTGCCGATTGTGGTAAAATTACATACTGCAAGAACTTGAAGCCGGAGGTTCCTCGCCTCCGGCTTCGCGTCGTTGCCGCCACATCCCCATCGATCCGGCCCGGCCCCCACTCGGGTTTCACAACCCAGGAGAAGCACATGCGCAAGCACACCGCGCCTCGCACCCCATGGACCCTGCTCCTTTCCGTTTTCCTGATGTTGGCCATGCCCATCGTCGCGCAGGCCGCGCCCGGCGGCATGACCCCCGATGAGATCGAGCGACACGCCCGCGAGATCCGCGCCCATCGCGCCGAGGAGGCCGCGATGAAGCAGCGCAACGCCGAGGGCTGGTTGCTCGCCGAATTCCAGCGCACGTTCAACCAGGAGCAGTACGACGTGCAGCACTACGACCTCGTGATGGACCTGAACCCGTCCAACAGTATCCTCACCGGCACGAACACCGTGACGGCGCTCGTGACCGGCAGCGCCATCAGCACGCTGGAGCTGGACCTCGATAGCGGCATGAGCGTGAGCGCCTG
The DNA here is from genome assembly GCA_964399495.1 of uncultured bacterium. GTDB lineage: Bacteria > Krumholzibacteriota > Krumholzibacteriia > JACNKJ01 > JACNKJ01 > CAYNQX01. Next base: position 19,875 of record CAYNQX010000040.1, on the reverse strand, counting down.
CACGGCAGGCGGCGTATCGGCGAACTTCAGCCACGCGAGCGGGCTGCTCACCGTGACGCTCGACCAGAGCTACGGCCCCGGCCAGACGGTCGTGGTGAGCGTGGACTACAGCGGCAATCCGGGCGGCGGCGCCTTCGGCTGGGACAGCCACGGCGGCAGCCCGATGATCTGGACCCTCAGCGAGCCCTACGGCGCCCGCGAGTGGTGGCCCTGCAAGGACCTCAACACCGACAAGGCCGAGACCATGGACATCACGGTCACGGTGCCCGACGACCTGCTCGTGGCCTCCAACGGCAGCCTCCTCTCCGACACGAACAACGGCAACGGCACCCGCACCTTCCACTGGTATTCGAGCTACCCGATCGTGCCCTACCTCGTGTCGCTCGCGATCCACCCCTACGTGGTGAGCTCCGACTGGTACACGCCCGAAGCGGGCGGCGCGGACATGGAAGTGCGCTTCTACGTGTTCCCGAGCGACGTCGGCAACGACGGCAACCACGCCCTCGTCGTACCGATGCTCGAAGCGATGGTACCGCAGTTCGGCGAGTACCCCTTCGTGAACGAGAAGTACGGCCACGCCCAGTTCCTCTGGGGCGGCGGCATGGAGCACCAGACGATGACCAGCATGGGCGGCTTCTGGGAGAGCGTCATCGCCCACGAGCTGGGCCACCAGTGGTGGGGCGACGAGATCACCTGCGCCGACTTCTCGCACATCTGGCTCAACGAGGGCTTCGCGAGCTGGAGCGAGGCGATCTGGTTCGAGTCCCAGGGCGGCCCCGCGGCCTATCGCCAGTACATGGACACCATGGCCTACATGGGCGGCGGTACGGTGATCGTGGAGAATCCCTACAGCGACAACATCTTCGACGGCAACCTCAGCTACGACAAGGGCGCCTGGGTGGTGCACATGCTGCGCGGCGTGCTGGGCGACACGGACTTCTATGCCGGACTCGCCGAGTATCGCAACCAGTACGCCGGCGGCGCCGCCACCACCGAGCAGTTGCGCGACGTCCTTGAGGGCGTGAGCGGCATCGACCTCGACGCCTTCATGCAGCAGTGGGTCTACGGCGACTACTTCCCCGTGTACCAGTACAGCTGGAGCGCGGCGCCGGGCGGCCTCGACCTGAACGTGCAGCAGATCCAGACGAACACCGGCCTGTTCACCATGCCGATCACCATCCGCGTCACCACCGACCAGGGCGTCAGCGATCACGTGATCGCCAACAGCCTGGCCGACACGGACTACTTCCTGGCCGTCGCCGGCAACGTGGAGAGCGTGGAGCTCGACCCCGACCGCTGGATCCTGCGCCAGGTGCAGACCACCGTGAGCGATCCCAGCTTCGACGCGGGCATCCTGCTCGTGAACGGCGTGGACTGGGGCACCTACGATCCCGAGATCCAGAACGCCTACGAGGCCAAGGCCTTCTGGGGCGCCAGCGACATCGCCTTCTGGGACTGCTTCCTCGAGCCCGCCGGCGGCTACCCGAGCACCCTGCCCGCGCCGCTGGGCCAGGGCAGCGCGGTGCCCGCCGACGTGATCGGCGACTACAGCACGGTGATCTGGGTGGGCAACCACTACAACGGCGACCTGCCCAAGTGGCAGGAGACGCCGATCCTCTCCTACCTCGAAACGGGCGGCAACGTGCTGCTCATGGGACGACGCGGCCTGAGCTTCCTGGACGGCGCCCTGGCCGACTACCTCGGCGTGAGCTTCGTGAACGACGGCACCCTGGGCAACTGCGTCGCCGTGTACCCCGGCCTCGTCGACATTCCCTTCACGGGCTCGCAGTCCTGGAACGACGTCTTCTCCATGAGCGTCGGCGCGAACAGCACGCTGCTGTTCAAGGACACGAGCGGCTTCGGCGGCGAGCGCGGCACGGGCGTGCACGCCCAGCCGCCCGGCGGCGGCACGCACCGCGCCGAGGGCGCGCAGTTCGTCTACCTGGCGGGACGCCCCTACCGCATGGATCACGCGGCTCTGCGCGGCAACGTCGAGTTCATCCTCGAGAACCTGTTCCTGGAGCCCTGGACGGTCACCGCCCTGCCCGAGGAGGGCCCCGCGGCCGCCTTCAAGCTGGAGGGCAACTTCCCGAATCCCTTCAACCCGAAGACCACGATCCGCTTCAGCCTGCCCGAGACCGCGCAAGCAGAGCTGTCGGTGTACGACGTGGAGGGGCGCCTCGTGCGCGCGCTGCAGGCCGGCCGCCTCGAGGCCGGTACGCACGCAATCGACTGGGACGGGCGCGACGAGGCCGGCCGCGAGGCCGCCGCTGGCGTGTACCTGTACCGTCTGACGGCGGGTGAGTACGAGGCCACCGAGAGGATGGTGCTGCTGAAGTGACCGAGCGGGCCCGATACGCGAGTCGACGACCCGAGAGCCCGAGCCGCGCGTCGCGGCTCGGGCTTTTCACGAGTGCGCCGTAAAACTCGGGTTTCATCCGTCAAGAATCATGGAGCTTCACTCATCGCAAGGAGACGCCCATGTGCCGTAGTCCCCTGATCCTATCGACGCTGCTGCTGGCCATGATTCCTCACCTGGCCGATGCCGCGACACTCCATGTCCCGGCGGATCAGCCCACCATCCAGGCGGCCATCGACGCCGCGGCGAGCGGCGATTCGATCCTGATCGCCGCGGGCACCTACACCGACCATGACGACACCTTTCTGTCCCTGACCAACAAGTCGCTCAGCATCATCGGCGCGGGTTCCTCCCAGACGATGATTCAGAGAATCACGTCGAGTTCCACACCGGTTCTTCGCATTCAAGGCGGCGATGGCGAATCCCTCGTGGAAGGATTGACATTGAACGGAGCCGGGACTCCGTACTTGAAGTTTGCCGTCAACATCTCGGGCCAGGGGGCGGTGTTCAGGGATTTCGTCGTGGAGGGCTTCACCTACGGCAGCCCCCCGTTCGACGCACTCTACTCCGACAGCTACGCCTTCAAGGCATCGGATGTCGGACCTCTGCGGTTCATCGACTGCCGTTTCTCCGGCAACCTGAGTTCGGGCAGCACCATCTCCATCGTCAACTCGATCTCCAGCCCTGTCCTCTTCGAGAACGTCGATTTCATCGGAAACCTGGTCCATGTGGGAACGGTGAGCTTGATCGAATGTGAGGCGGTATTCGAAGACTGCCGCTTCTTCGACAACACCGCCGAAATCTCATACTTCCAGCTGGAAGAGTGGATCACCTACTACCCGGGCAAGGCTGCGGCGCTTTACCTGAACAAATCCGCCGTCGATCTGTCCGCTTGCGTGTTCGCGCGCAATCGAGCCTATGGCGCATCGGACAGCCCGCCCTCCTCCGGTTGGGGGGCGATCGTTGCCCGAAGCTACCCGGACGAGTCCTTAGAGTTGACCATCGAAGGCTGCACCTTCTGGCGAAACTGGGCCGAGGTCGTCGATGTGCCGATGGGCGCCGCGATCACGGTCGTGGGCGAAGGGGCCAGCCACATGGAGATTCGTCGGACGATCATCGCCGATTCCTTCGGCGGCGGCGGGATCTACGTGGAGGCCGTCGGCAGCCAGGCGCTCGAATGCAACGACATCTGCGGAAACACGGACGGCGACTACCTCGGCGTGATTCCCGACCCGACGGGCACGAACGGAAACATCTCGACGGACCCGCTCTTCTGCGACGCCGAGAACTGGGACTACACGCTGTTCAACAACTCCCCTTGCCTACCCGCGAACAACGACTGCGGACTCCTCATGGGCGCGCTCGGACAGGGCTGCCACGACGGCACTCCGGCCGAGGAGCCGCCCCTGCCCGCGAGCCACGCGCTGTTCCAGAACCACCCGAATCCCTTCAATCCCACCACCACGATCGCCTTCGCCCTGCCCGAGGCCGCCCGCGTCGATCTGAGCGTGTTCGACGTGACGGGACGCCGCGTCGCCACCTTGCTCGACGATGACCCGCGCGAAGCGGGCGCGCACGGCGTGATCTGGCGGGGCAGCGACGACGCGGGTCGAGCCCTGGCCGGCGGCGTCTACTTCTATCGCCTCCAGGCAGGCGACTACCTCGCGACGAAGAAGATGCTGCTTCTGAAGTGATGTGGAAGGCCGTTGATGCCGAAGCCCGTCTCGTCGCCTGACGAGACGGGCTTTCTAGTGCCCGCTGGGCCCGAAGAGGCCCTCCGCCTGCTCCGCCTCGCCGCGCACGGGATCGATGCGCAGGTAGCGCCCGAGCCACTTCGTGCCCGCGTAGAAGGGCAGCGTGTCCACGGCCGCCACGGTGAGCTTGAAGAAGTAGGCGCCCCAGATCATCGTCATCACCGTGCCAAAAGGCATCTCGCCCGCGCGGATGGCCGCCCAGAAGGTGATGAGCACGACGGCGCTCGTGTCCACGAGCTGGCTCACCATGGTGGAGCCGTTGTTGCGCAGCCAGAGGTGGCGGCCCTTCGTGAGCCGTTTCCAGAAGTGGAACAGGAAGACGTCGCAGAACTGCGCCGCGAGGTAGGCGAGCATGCTGGCCAGCACCGCGGCGCGGGTGCCGGCGAAGATGCGGCCGTAGAGTTCCTCCTCCTTCACGATCGGCTCGCCGGTGGCGGCGTCGACCGGTTCGGTCACCGCCCGGCCGTCGGCGTCGCGCACGGCCTCGCCCGTGGTCGGGTCGATCACCGGCGCCATGCGTACCGACTCCACGGGCACCGTGCCGCTCTCCGTGTCCACCACCACGCGCTTGAGCGGCAGCACCGGATTGCGCGGATCGCTGATCGGTGCGCCCTCGGCGTCGACCACCGTTTCCTGGGTCACGACCGGCAGGCGCTGGAGGTCCGTCTTGAACTCCATGGCCGGCAGGGCGCTGCCCAGCCAGAGGATGCCGATCACGAACAGGTTGAGAATCATGCCCACGAACACCACGAAGTTGGCGCGGCGGCGGCCGTAGAACTCGCTGATGAAGTCCGTGCAGAGAAAGGTGAGCGGGTAGGGCAGCACGCCCACGGCGAGCGTGAGCGGCCCCATGTGCACGAAGCGCGTGATGCCGATGATGTTGAGCATCGCCAGGGTGCCGAGGAAGATGCCCGCGAGCAGCAGGAACACGCGTTCGCGCCGCTGGCGCAGCACGGCCGGGTCGATGGGCGGCAGGTCGCGGAGCAGCGGCGAGTTCATGGGCTCCTCAGTTCGCACGCCAACCGGAGATGCCGGAAACGATCGACAGCATGATCAGAAAGCCGACGACCACAGCCCCCACCGCGCCGGCCGCGATCAGGCCGACGGTGTCGCGGGCCTCCCGGTCCAGGAGGATGATGATCTCCACCTCCGCGTACCGGAGGATTCGCGGCTCCCCCACCAGCTCCGATCGCTGGGTGGAATCGACCTTCAATGCGAAGCCGTACTCCGCGACCTCGACAACGACTCCCGTGAGCTCCTCGCCGTCCAGGGTACGCACCTCGAGGACATCGCCCTCCACCAGCGTGTAGAGAAACGCTTCGCGCGAGGGATCTCCGGGCTCGGGTTCAAGGTTCTCGATTGATTGACTGGAGCAGCCGCCGCTCAGCAGCAGGAACAGCATCAGAGTCACGATCGGGGTTCGGTAGCGGTTCAGATGCATGATTTAGAGAATAGCGGAGGAGTCTCACCAGTCAAAGTCCCTTCTCGTCGAATCGGAGTAGTCCTTGCGCCGATGTCGCCGATCGTGGTGTGCTGGGACGCCACCAGATTGGAGGTTGCTATGCGTCGCCTGATCCTCGTCGTCCTGCTCATGGCCTTGGCGGTCCCCGCCGACGCCACCTTCTCCATCGTCGCCATCGACTCCACCACGGGCGAGATCGGCGTGGCCGTGCAGTCCAAGGTGTTCGGCGTCGGCCCGCGCGTCGCATGGGCCAAGGGCGGCGTGGGCGCCGTGGCCACCCAGGCGCTCTCCAACGAGACCTTCGGGCCGAACGGGCTGAAGCTGCTCGCGGTCGGCCTCACCGCGCAGGAGACCCTGGACCAGCTCCTCGCCCACGACGAGGGTCGCGACAACCGCCAGGTGGGCGTGGTCGACATGTCGGGCGGTGTCGCCGCCTGGACCGGCCCCGCCTGCAGCGACTGGGCGGGAGACGTCCAGGGCGAGGGATTCACCTGCCAGGGCAACATCCTCACCGGCGCCGACGTGGCGAGCGAGATGGCCCGCGCCTTCGAGGAGACGGCCGGCGGCGAGCTGGCGCATCGCCTCGTCGCGGCGCTCGAGGCCGGGCAGGCCGCGGGCGGCGACAGCCGCGGGCGCCAGTCGGCCTCGGTGCTCGTCGGGCGCTTCCATCCCGACTTCCCCGAGTACGCCGAACGCTACGTGGACATCCGCGTGGAGGATCACGCCACGCCCATCGCCGAGCTGCGCCGCCTCTACACCATGTACGAGGGACAGGGACTCGTGCAGGCCCACATGCGCTTCGCCGAGCTGTTCGACGCCACCGGCGACGAGGCGGCGGCGAAGGTCGAGCGCAACCGCGTCGGCGAGCTCCTGCTGCGCACCCTGGAGCGCGAGGACGCTACGGCCGGCACCCTCAACGCCCTGGCCTGGTTTACCGCGACCCACGACATCTACCTGGAGCAGGCACTCGAGGCCGCCGAGCGCGCGGTGAAGCTGGAGCCCTCGGACAGCAACATTCTCGACACGCTGGCCGAGGTGCAGTTCCGCATGGGCAAGGTGAAGACGGCGATCAAGACGATGAAGAAAGCGCTGGAGATCAGTCCGGAAGACGCTTATCTGAAGAGTCAGCTCGAACGCTTCGAAGCCGCGCGCAACTGACGGATCTCCTCGGGCCAGCGCTCGGGCTCGGGTGTCTCTAGGATCAGGGGGATGCCGGCGAATCGCGCGTCGCCCGCGATCCAGCGGAAGCAGTCCCAGCCGATCTCGCCGTCGCCGAGCGGTGCGTGGCGATCGACGTGGCTGTCGAGTTCACGCTTGCTGTCGTTCAGGTGCATGCCGCGCAGATACTCGAAGCCCACCACCGCGTCGAACTCCGCGAAGGTCTTCTCACAGGCGCCTTCCGTACGCAGATCGTAGCCGGCCGCGAAGGCGTGGCAGGTGTCGATGCACACGCCCACGCGCTCCTTGTCCTCCACGCCGTCGATGATCGCCGCGAGATGCTCGAAGCGCCAACCCATGTTGCTGCCCTGACCGGCCGTGTTCTCGATGATGGCGGCGACACCCGTGCTTGCGTCCAGCGCCAGGTTCACCGACTCGGCGATGCGGGCGAGGCAGTCGGACTCGTCCATCTTTCTGAGGTGGCTGCCGGGGTGGAAGTTGAGCAGCGAGAGGCCGAGCTGTTCGCAACGCCGCACCTCGTCGAGGAAAGCGGCGCGGGACTTCGCCAGCGGTTCGGATTCGGGATGGCCGAGGTTGATGAGGTAGCCGTCGTGGGGCAGCACGTGGGAGATGTCGATGCCGACCTCGGCCAGGTTCTCGCCGAAGGAGGCGATGCTGGCCTCGGTAAGGGGCGGCGCCTCCCAGCGGCGCTGGTTCTTGGTGAACAGGGCGAAGGCGTCGGCGCCGATCTCGCGGGCGCGCAGGGGCGCGTTCTCCACGCCGCCGGCCGCGCTCACGTGGGCGCCGAGGCGGTGAGCGCTCACCGGCCGTTCTTCTCGGGAAGCGGCATCCACCAGGTCATGGTGATCATGGGCACCGGGTAGCGCACCTCGGTGCGGAATCCGCGGAAGCGCTCGGGATCCCAACCCGCCCGCTCGAAGCTCTCGCGCAGGAGCTGGTGGTGCCTCGGCAGCGCTTTCACGGCGGCGCGGCCGAGGCCCTTCCCGAGCTGCTCGATGGGCATGTTCATCTCCATCGTGTTGATGCGACCGAGCAGGCCTTCGAGGCGCTGAGGATCGGTGCCGGAGGGGTTGGGCAGGCGCAGGTCGAGTTCGGGGTTCATGCCCGGCCAGAGATCCTCGTGGATGAAGATGTCCCGCACCAGCGTCTTGCAGGGGATGTTGAGCAGATAGGCGCGGGATTCGTGGCTCCAGTCCTTGGACGATTCACGCTGGAATCCGTGGCGCACGATGTAGCCGGAACTCAGGTTCACGGGGGCGTCGATGGAGATCTGCTCCTCGGCCAGCGTGAAGATGTGGTGCTCGCCGCGCTCCACGACGTCGATTCCCGGCAATGGCTGGGAGCTGTACTCGTCCAGGATGAAACGGGTGGGATCCTTGAACTCGAGTTCGCTGTCGAGGGTCTCCATCCAGGGCTGTTCCCTGTCGCTCTGGGCCTCGCGGTGCAGGTAGATGCTGAACAGCGCGATCGGCGCGCTCGGACGCATCCGGCGGAGGCCGTAGCGCTGGTGGATCTCGAAGACATCCACGTGGGCGCCGTCGTCCGAGGGCTGCAGCGCGAGGCTCGTGGCCATGGTCTCGCAGTGGCAGCCGAGCAGGTAGGACATGGCGCGATGGATCGCCTGCTTCGAGCGGTGTTCGTTGCGTTCGCGCGCGGCGGCGGAGTGGGAGGAGATCCAACCGTCGATGCTGCTGCGGCCGCCGGGCGTCGTGTCGATGAGTTCCTGGAAGGCCTCGATGGAAACCTCGCAGGCATTGCACAGCTTGGAGGGCGCGCGGCGATCACGGCTCGCGGAGACCAGGATCCGCAGACCGGTCGGCGCGGGTAGGCGGTGGAGGAACTCCAGGGGCTCGTCCTCGCGCAGTGCCTGGAAGATCCGGCTGGCCAGGGACTTGTCCAGCTCGAGTCGCTGAGTGAGCTTGCCCGGCCGCATGACGCCGCCGGTCACCGACTCCACGAGGGGCTGCAGCGCGCCCCGCAGGGAGTTGGCCACGGGCAGCAGACGCTCGGCGAAGTCCGCTCCGTTGAGGATATTTTGCGCGGTTCCAGTCATCGGCATCGAAACTAGCCTCTCGTTCGAATTCGGGCCACTGATTTCTCTCCCACTACAAGGATCCGGAAACCAAGCCGTCCCCTCACTCTGCAGTATACGTACCCTTCGGGAAGATTTCAATGCTTTCTCTCAGAGAACTCTTGACAACTTCCTCATGACTCTCTATCCTTTCTTCAACCACACAAAGCCGTGCAGCTCCGATCGACATCATCATCACTCTGACGCGGCACCACAGGATGAAATCATGCGACGACTGATACTTCTCATCACGATTCTGGCGTTCGCCCAGATGGCTTCGGCCGAGGTGCTCTGGGACCAGAGCGACTTCGATCCCTGGGGAGCCGGGTTCTTCAACTCCGAGTCGGGTGCCCCGCCCATGGGCATGACCGTGCACTCCGTGAGCGACATCACCGTGCCCGACGGTTACGACTGGTTCATCGACAGCATCACCACCTACTACAGTGGTCTGGACATGTTCTGGAGCGATGCGATCATCGAGGGCTACGTGCACCTGTTCCCGAAGACCGGTGCCCTGCCCACCGAGGATCCCACCGCCAGCGCGATGGTGCCGATGACCGGCGTCTTCGTGGACGATCACCATGAGGTGACCGCCAGCGGTCTGAACCTGCACCTGACCCCCGGCGACTACTGGATCGGCATCACGCCCGTGGCGCCCGGCGGCATCATGGGTCCGGAGATCCACCTGGGCAGCATCTCCGCGATGATCGGCGATCCCTCGCCGAGCTACGACGCCTTCGGCTTCCCCGCGCCCATGTGGTACCAGCCCTGGGCCGACATGGACGCCACGATCCTGATCAACGGCGACATGGCCGTCCCGACCGAGGAGACCACCTTCAGCGGCATCAAGGCGCTGTACTAGTTCCGACACGGCTCGAGCCGGCGGGTCGCGCTTCGCGGCCCGCCGGTGAACGGCCACCTACGCCACCTGCTCCGTCCACCACCGGAGGAACGGAAATGAAGAGAATCCACTGGATCGGCCTCATCCTCGCCCTCGCACTCGGCGCGTCGAGCACGGTCCAGGCCGAGGTCACCTTCGAGATGATCGGCGACGGCATGGCCACGGCGATCTCCGCCGACGGCACCGTGATCGCCGGCAATACCAACGGTTACGAAGCCTTCCGCTGGACCGCCGACACCGGCATCGTGCCGCTGGGCATGAGCTCCTACGCCGTTCTCGGCATGGGCGCCGGCGCACCGGACATCTCCGCGGACGGCACCCGCATCTCGAGCACGATCCACACCGCCGACAGCCTCTACGTCACGCAGGGCCTCTGGACCCTGGGCTCCGGCTGGCAGGAGACGATGCCGCCCACGCTGCCCGACGGCGGCACCATGGACAGCGCCTACGGCTCGGCCTGGGGCGTCTCCGGTGACGGCGAAACCGTGGTCGGCCTCTACTGGCGTCCCGGCCAGAGCGACGGCCTCGCCCACGGCAGCTCCTGGACCGCCGCCGGCGGCCTGGTGGACCTGGGCAGCGCGGGCCACGACAGCCGCGCGAACGGCGCCAATCACGACGGCTCCGTGATCGTCGGGTGGGCGGCCAATCCCGGCTTCGGCAACTGGATCCCCTGCGTCTGGGAAGGCGGCACGCTGACGTTGCTGGACTCCGGCGACGGTTTCGCCCAGGCGAACTGCGTGAACCCCGCGGGCGACATCATCGGCGGCTCCTACTACAGCGATCCCGACTACCTGGCGGTTGCCGCCCTCTGGCACCGCAACGGCGCGAACTGGGATCTGCAGATCCTCGGCGCGCTCCCCGGCACCGCCTCCAACAACGGCAACGTGTTCGTTCACGACATGACGCCCGACGGCAGCGTGGCCGTGGGCTTCAACGCCTTCAGCTTCTCCACCGCCACCGGCTTCATCTGGACCGAGGAAACCGGCATGGTGGACGTGGCCGACTACCTCGCGGACAATGGCATCGTGGTCGACCCGATGTTCCACCTGGCCGACGTCACGGGTATCTCCGACGACGGCAAGACGATCTGCGGCATCGGCCAGCATCTCGTCTGGCCCTACAACTACGGCAGCTTCATCATCCGCATCGAAGATGAAACCGCCGCGCCCGAGTTCGGCGGCAGCGGCCTCGCCGTAAGCGCGCTCGACAATCCGAGTCACGGCCCCACGACGCTCGCCCTGAGCCTGCCGAGAACCGGAGACGCCGAGCTGGCGATCTTCGACGTCACCGGTCGCCGCGTGCGCACGCTCCACCACGGTTTCCTCCCCGAGGGCCGCAGCGAGCTGTGCTGGGATGGGCGTGACGCCGGCGGCGACGCCGTTCCCTCCGGTGTCTACTTCTACCGCCTGATGTCGGGACGGCAGGAGGCTCGCGGGAAGCTCACGATCCTACGCTGATCCGCGACAGGACAGAATCCCCAGGGTGACTTCTCGAGGCCCCCGGAGCGACGCTCCGGGGGCCTCACCCTTTTCCAGTCCCGGGAGGACGGATCGGCGAGAGCCGTCTATACTTGGAAAACGGACGGGATTAATCGCGCCGCGACAGGAGGTGGCCCATGAAACGTTTCGACAAGAAGGGAATGCTGATCGTCCCGAATCCGGTGGAGAAGCCGGAGCCGGATATCGAGAAGGTGATCGTGGTGAACGAGCTCTACTGCCCCGACGGTCACAGCCTCATCAGCAACCGGGCCACCTTCAACGGCTACCCCGGCATCCTGGTGACGGCCGTGCAGGGCGACGGCAGCAAGGGCCTGCTGGCCCTGAGCCCGATCTACGGTGAGAAGTCCCGCGTGGCGCTGGGACTCGATCTTGTCGCCGGCGAGCGACTGGAGCTCCACTGCCCCCACTGCAGCATGACCCTGCCGGTGCACTCCGCCTGCGGTTGCGGAGCGAACCTGGTGACCCTGTTTCTCGGCACGGAAGGCGACTTCACCCACTGCATCGGCCTCTGCGAGCGCGTGGACTGCGTCAACGCCAAGGTGATCAGCGGCGGGGAACTCATCACGAAGGCACTGAGCGCGGGCGCCTAGCCCTTCGCCTCACCTTTCAATGACAGCGAGATCCGCCGTCGCGGCAGATCGACCGCGAGCACGGTGGCGCTGACCACCTGCTGCACCTTCACGACATCGCTCGGGTGCTTCACGAAACGGTTCGCGAGCTGGCTGATGTGCGCGAGGCCGTCCTGGTGCACGCCCACGTCGATGAAGGCGCCGAAGTCGGTGACGTTCGTGACGATGCCCGGCAGGCGCATCCCCTCCTCGAGATCCTCGATCTTGTCGATTCCAGGCGCGAAGCTGAACGCCTCGAAGCCCTCGCGGGGGTCACGACCCGGCTTCGCGAGCTCGGCCATGATGTCCTCCAGCGTCGGCAGGCCCACGCCCTCGCCGAGGTAGCGGTCGAGCACGACCCGCTCACGCTGGGCGGTGTCGCGCAGCAGGTCCCCCACCGTGCAGCCGAGGTCGGCGGCCATTTTCTCGACGAGCTTGTAGCGTTCGGGGTGCACGGCGCTGCCGTCCAGCGGGTTGTCCGCCTCGCGCACCCTCAGGAAACCGGCGGCCTGCTCGAAGGCCTTCGGTCCGAGCCGCGCCACCTTCAACAGCGCCTTGCGGCTGACGAAGCGCCCCTCGGCGCCGCGATGGGCGACGATGTTCGCGGCAAGCTGCGGCCCGAGTCCCGACACGTAGCCGAGCAGCTGCTCGCTGGCGGTGTTCAGGTCCACGCCCACCGCGTTGACGCAGCTCTCCACCACGTCGTCGAGGCCGCGCTTCAGTTCGCCCTGGTCGACGTCGTGCTGGTACTGGCCCACGCCGATGGACTTGGCGTCCAGTTTCACCAGCTCGGCCAGCGGATCCTGCAGACGACGGCCGATGCTCACCGCGCCGCGCACGGTGACGTCGTGATCGGGAAACTCCTTGCGCGCCACCTCGCTCGCCGAGTAGATGCTCGCGCCCGACTCGTTCACCATCACGATCGGAATCTCCGCCGGCAGGCCGAGGCCGCGCAGGAAGGCTTCCGTCTCGCGGCCCGCGGTGCCGTTGCCAACGGCGATCGACTCGATCCGGTGACGGCGCACCAGCTCCGTCACGGTTTCCCCGGCGGCCTCCACGCCGCCGCGCCCGGTGTGGGGATAGATGGTGTCGTGGTGCAGCAGCCCGCCCTGGGCGTCCAGGCACACCAGCTTGCAGCCGGTGCGGAAGCCGGGATCCAGGGCCATCACGCTCATGGCGCCCAGGGGCGCGGCCAGCAGCAGCTCGCGCAGGTTCTCGGCGAACACCGAAATCGCCTCGGCGTCCGCGCGGCGCTTGAGCTCGAGTCGGCTCTCGGTCTCCATGGAGGCGGAGAGCAGGCGCTTGTAGCCGTCGGCCACGGCCAGGGCCACCTGGTCGGCCGCCTTCGAGTTGTTCTTCACGAAATCCATCTCGATGAGCGGCAGCGCCTCCTCCTCGGGCGGCAGCACGCGCATGCTCAGGAACTGCTCCTTCTCGCCGCGGCGCATGGCGAGGATGCGGTGGCTGGGCGCCTTCGCGGCGGGCTCGGCCCATTCGAAGTAGTCCCGGAACTTCGCGCCCTCGTCCTCCTTGCCGCGCAGCACCTTGCTCTGGATGCTCGCCCGCCGCGCGAAGAGTCCGCGGATCGCGGTGCGCGCCTCTTCGTTTTCGCTGATGCGCTCGGCGATGATGTCCCGCGCGCCGGCCAGGGCGGCCGCGGCGTCGGGAACATCCTTCTCGGCTTCAACAAACTCCGCCGCGGCGGCATCCGGATCAGTCTCGGGTGCCTGGGCGAGGAGCAGGTCGGCCAGGGGCTCCAGCCCCCGCTCGCGCGCGATCATGGCGCGGGTGCGGCGCTTGGGCCGGAAGGGCAGGTAGATGTCCTCGAGCCGGGTCAGGGTGTCGGCGGCCAGCAGCTTGGCCTTCAGTTCCGGGGTGAGGAGTTCGCGCTCGGTCAGCGAGTCGAGCATCGACTCGCGACGCTTGTCCAGGTCGGCGAGCTGCTGCAGGCGATCGCGGATGTCCGTTATCGCCACCTCGTCGAGGCTGCCGGTGGCCTCCTTGCGATAGCGGGCAATGAAGGGCAGGGTGCAGCCCTCGTCGAAGAGGGCCGCGGTGGCCTGGACCTGCTGCGGGGAGAGGCTCAGTTCGGCGGCGACGGCCTGGAGATGACCGGTGTTCATGTGGCGCGTCCTTGTCGCTGGTGTCCTGGGAGCTGCATCGGCAGCGCAGGAAACTAGCACCGTCTTCGGAAGCGGGCAACGCCTCAGTCGGCCGAGGCGGACGCGGCGTCGATCACGGGCGGCGCCTGTTCGCCCTCGGGCAGGAAGCGCATGGAGACGGAGTTCACGCAGTGGCGCGTGTCGGTGTCCGTGAAGCCCTCGCCGAAGAACACGTGACCCAGGTGTCCGCCGCAGTGGGCGCAGAGAATCTCCGTGCGGCGCCCGTCGGCGTCGCGCTCGCGGCGCACGGCGCCCTCGATCTCGTCGTCGAAAGCCGGCCAGCCGCAGCCGCTCTTGAACTTGGCGCCGGACTCGTAGAGAGGCGCGTTGCAGCGGCGACAGAGATAGGTGCCCTTCTCGTGGAAGCCGTCGTACTCGCCGCTGCCGGGCCGCTCGGTGCCCTTCTCCAGGATCACCCAGGCCTCGAACTCGCTCAGGGGGTTGTACTTCGTCACGGCTTCCTCCTCGGCGCCGGCTGGGGTCGCAACGGACAGGGCCAGTAGCATGATCCAGGCGATGGTGTTCGTCCAGGGCTTCGACATGGTGTCCTCCATGGGGTCGGGGCCTGTCCCTTGGATGCGGATTTCGGGACCAGGGTCGCAAAGCCTTAGCTTTTTATCAAGACTGCAACACGGAAAGCCGATACAGTATTTATGCCCCGGTCGCAACTCCGCCCCGATTCCCGAGGTTCGCCATGGAACAGGCCATCCCTTCCCCGCTTCCCACTGAGTTCGCTCTCGCCGAGCGCGTAAGCGCAGAGGATCTCCAGCAGGTCATCGCGCAGTTCTCTGAGAACCCGGAACGCTTCGAGCTGCTCGATGCCTCGCCCGACGTCATCATGATTCTCAACAAGCATCGTCAGGTGGTCTACGCCAACGCCGCCATCGAGGAGCTGCTCGGCCTCGAGGACCGTCGCGACGCCTACGGTAAACGCCCGGGTGAGCTCATGGGCTGCGTCCATGCCTCCCGCCATGAGGAGGGCAGCTGCGGCACCACTCGCCACTGCTCAATGTGCGGCGCGGTGAAGGCGGTGCTGATCAGCCTTTCGGGCAGGATCAGCATCCAGGAGGCCAGCATCAATCAGGAGGGGATGAAGGGGAGCTTCGACCTTCGGGTGTGGGGCCGTCCCTACGAGGCCGATGGGGAAAACTACAGCCTCGTCGCCGTCAAGGACATCACCGACGAGAAGCGCCGCACCGCCCTGGAGCACGCCTTCTTCCACGACATCCTCGACACCGCCGGCGGTCTCCTGGGCTACGCGGAACTCATGGAGGACGCCTCCCCGGAAGAGCTCGAGGAGATGAACATCCTCGAGGTGATGCCCCAGCTCGCCACGCAGCTCATCGAGGAGATCAACTCGCATCGCCTTCTCGTGGAAGCGGAGAGCGGCGACCTGGCGCTGGAACCCGTGGCGATAGCCCCCCAGGAGTTCCTGGAGGGCGTCGCCTCGGTCTACATGCGCCATCAGGTGGGCGAGCACCGGCACATTCTCGTGGACCTCGGCGAGGCCAGCCTGCCCTTCACCAGCGACCGCGCCCTGCTCTCGCGCGTCGTCGGCAACATGGTGAAGAATGCGCTGGAAGCCTGCGTCGAAGGGGAAACGGTGAGCCTGGGCTGGCGCTACCCGACCGAGAACGTCGAGATCTGGGTCCACAACCCGAGCGTGATGTCCGAGGAGATCCAGCTCCAGGTATTCCAGCGCTCCTTTTCGACCAAGGGCAAAGGTCGCGGACTGGGAACCTACTGCATGAAGCTGCTCGGCGAGCGCTATCTGCGGGGCGAGATGGGATTCGAGTCGAACAAGGAAACCGGCACCACCTTCACGGTGCGTTTGCCCCGGCGGTTCGAGGGCTAGGACGACAGGACTTCCTCAGCGCAGCAGCGTGGCCCGTCGCGCGACCTGCACGTCTCCCGAACACTAGCGCAACAGGTGGACCCGGCTGACGCGGGTCAAGCATCAAGCGCCATCGGTCGATAACCGATTCGGGGAAGGGAGCGGCGCATCGACGATCGGAGGTTTCCGATGCGAACCCTGCCGGCCTGGATCCTGATCTGCCTCGCGCTCCTCGCCCAGGGCTGCTCACCCTCGACCTCGACTGGGAGAGCGCCGTCGACCCCGAACTGTTCTGGCAGCGAACCCGCGGCGCGCTCTTCGCCGGCGACGCCGACGAGCTGCAGCGCTTCTGCCGGGAGATGCGCACGGAACCCGAAACGATCGCCCCGCTGTTCCGCTTCTTCCCCCTGACGACGGTGCCCGACGCCTGCCGCATGCTGCGAATGAAGGTGAAGTACCGGGGCCGCGGGCTCGAGTTCGGCACCCGCTCGGTGACCGTCTCCTGGACGGGTTTCCGTCCGCGCGACCGCTGGCTCACGGAGGGAATGTGGGTGGAGTACGCGGAGGTCGCCGGCTTCTGAGCCCGTGGTTTGCCCCCGGGTTCCCCTCCTCGCGGCAATTCCCGCTTTTTTTCCGAGGTTTGGCGATGTAGTCTTCTGGAGAACTCCCGCCAAGGAGGCTCCCCGTGTCCGCCAGCACCCGTCGTGAATTCCTGAAGCAGCTCGCCGCAGGCAGCGCCCTGGCCCTGGGCGGCCTGCCGGCCTTCGCCGAGGAGAGCGGACCGCTCGCCCTGGGCGTCGCCCACTGGACGGGCGACGCCATGACCGACGCGAACATCGGCGCCGTCGCGACAAAGCTCACCGAGCGTGCGATGGAGCTCGTCGGCGGCATGGAGCGCTTCGTGGGCAAGGGCGACCGCGTGTGGGTGAAGCCCAACATGGCCTGGAACCGCAGCCCCGAGCAGGGCGCCAACACCAATCCCGACGTCGTCGCCACCCTGGTGCGTCAGGCCTTCGAGGCCGGCGCGAAAACCGTGAAGGTGGGCGACCACACCTGTCACAAGGCCAAGCAGGCCTACCGCCGCAGCGGCATCGCCGCGGCCGCGAAGGCCGCCGGCGCCGAGGTGGTGACCCTCGACCCCCGGCGCTTCAAGCGCTACGCCATCGGCGGCGAGCGTCTGGACGAGTGGGAGCTCTACCCCGAAATCATCGAGAGCGACCTCGTGATCAACGTGCCGGTGGTGAAGCACCACGGCCTGGCCGAGGCCACCTTCTGCATGAAGAACTACATGGGCGTGATCGGCGGCAAGCGCAACGCCTGGCATCAGGACCTGGGCCCCTGCCTCGTGGACATCACCCGCTACATGAAGCCGCGGCTCTGCGTGATGGACGCCGTGCGCATCCTCACCGACCACGGCCCCCAGGGCGGCAACCCGGACGACGTCGAGCTGCAGGGCACCGTGGCCGCGGGAACCGACATCGTGGCGCTGGACGCTCTCGGCGCCGAGCTGCTCGGCCACGAGCCGCAGGCGATCGAGAGCGTGAGGGCCGGCGCGGCGGCCGGACTCGGCGAGATCGACTTCCGCAAGCTCCCCCATCGGGTGGTGGAGCTCTCGTGAGCGCCGCCGGTCGCGCGAAACGGATCGTCTGGATCCGCAGGGCCGTCCAGGCGGCCAGCCTGCTGCTGTTCCTGTGGCTCCTGCTGGAGACCCGCCAGAAGATGACCGGCGAGCCCTCCGGCCTGCTGAAGCTCTACTTCGACATCGATCCGCTGGTGCTCGTCGCCACCTGGCTCGCGAGCCACAAGCTCACCGGCCTTTCGCTGCTGGCGCTCATCACCCTGGCCGTCACCCTGCTGCTCGGCCGCGTGTTCTGCGGCTGGATCTGCCCTCTGGGCGTCGTCCACAACACGCTGAGCTGGTTCAAGGGACGGCGCCGCGCCCTGCGCATGAAGCGCGACGGCTTCTCCCGCTGGCAGCGCGCCAAGTACTACCTGCTCTTCGGGCTGCTGCTGATGTCGCTGTTCGGCGCGCACTGGATCGGCGTGTTCGACCCCGCCTCGCTGCTCTACCGCAGCGTCGGCCTGACCGTGCTGCCGGCGATGCAGTTCGCCGTGGAGGACGGCGGCAACGCCATTTACCTCACCGACCCGCATGTCGGCCCTCTGCACCTGCGCGCCATCACCGAGCCGGTCTACCGCTTCTTCCGCGAACACGTGTTTTTCGAGAGCCGGGCCTTCTTCGGCGGCGCGGGGCTGATCCTGACGATCTTCCTCGCCGCGATCCTGCTGAACCTGGTAAAGCCCCGCTTCTGGTGCCGCTACGTGTGCCCCCTCGGCGGGCTGCTCGGGCTCTTCTCCCGCCGCACCGCCCTGCGGCTGGCCCACAACGGCAAGTGCGCCGACTGCAATCTCTGCCTGGCGAACTGCCCCGCCGCCGCCCAGCCCGAAAAGGCCGGCGAGTGGCTGCCGGGCGAGTGCTTCGGCTGCTGGAACTGCGTGGCCGTGTGCGACAGCGATGCCATCGACTTCAAGTGGCAGCTGCCATGGAAGCGGCCCGAGGCCGGCAAGGTCGACCTGAAGCGGCGCGCCCTGCTCGGCGCCATGGGCGGCGGCGCCGCGGCGCTGTTCACCTTCCGCGTGAACCCGCTGGCTCATGGCCAGACCTACAACCCCGAGCTGATCCGCCCGCCCGGCTCACTGCCGGAGCGCGACTTCCTGCAGCGCTGCATCCAGTGCGGCATGTGCATGAAGGTGTGCCCCACGAACGCGCTGCACCCGGCCCTGGATCAGGCGGGGCTCGAGGGCGTGTGGACGCCCGTGCTCGTGCCGCCCATCGGCTACTGCGAGTTCGAGTGCAAGCTCTGCGGCGACGTCTGCCCCACCGAGGCGATCCAGCCGATGCCGCTGGACGAGAAGAAGGTGGTGAAGATGGGCCTGGCCGCCGTGGACACCACGCGCTGCCTGCCCTACGCCTACGGGCGCGAGTGCATCGTGTGCGAGGAGCACTGCCCGATCCCCGACAAGGCGATCTACTTCGTGGAGGCCGAGGTGGCGCTGCCCGAGGGCGGCAGCCGCGTGCTGAAGCAGCCGCGCGTGAACGCCGAGACCTGCACGGGCTGCGGCATCTGCGAAACCATGTGCCCCTTCAAGGACCTGGCCGCGATCCGCGTCACCAGCGGCGGCGAGAGCCGGAACCCCGACAACCAGCCGCTGTTGCCCGGCGAGGACAGCTACGGCTCCGATCCCTACGGCGGCTGAAGCACCTAGCGATAGAGGCTCTTGATCGTCGAGAAGCTAGTCTCGTCGGAGGCCATGGCGTTAGGATTGCAGATGTTGATGCCCTCGAAGTAGTCCACGAGGTAGGTGGCGCCGTCGGGGGGGGATGATCTCGATGCAGATGGTATGGTCGAGGCTTGTAAGCGGCTGTCAAACGACGGGCCTTAGGCATCCACAGGAGTGGGGGATATCCCCACTGGCTTGACACGAACCCTCGACATCTGAGAGTTTCACCATTGAAAAAGGTGCTGTCGGTAGTGGATGCAGGATGAAATGGAGAGCTTGATCATGCGTTTTCATGAGCGTTGCAATTACACGAAAGGTCTCCTAAAAAGTTCTCTCAATTCTGGCGCTTCTCGACAAAAAAGCTCGCTTCGAAGTCTGCTTGCTTGCACTTTTTTCGCAACCACACTCTCCACTGGGGCCCTACCCGGGGCCGTAGTAGGCGAGTGTATCGATTACTCTGATTACCTTCACTGGGTTTGCAGCGTGGATACGCCAGGCTACCCATACGACATAGCCATCTCGGGAACCCAGGCCTGCGTTGCGGATAACGATCACGGCCTGCAGGTGATCGACATCAGTGACCCCACTAGCCCGACGATTGTCGGTAACGCTCCAACGCCTGGCTATGCATACGGCGTGGCAGTTTCGCAGACTCATGCCTACGTCGCCGCCTACGACTATGGTATTCAGATAATTGACATCATCACGAATGCTAGATTCAACTCACAAGTGCAGCACCTCGTCCTGGACGAGAAAAGCCAACG
>CAYNQX010000039.1:0-27617 GCA_964399495.1 uncultured bacterium | reverse complement strand
CCGTGGAAGGCGCGCTCGCTGGACAGCTCCACGAGCTCGGCGCGGCGGCTCTCCACGCCGGGCATGCCGACGTGCTTCCCCTTCATGACCTTCGGCAGGAAGCGCAGCACCTCGAGGCGGCCGCGCGCCGCGATGGCGCAGCAGTCGAGCTTGCCGTCGAAGGGGTTGGCCCGCGGGTTCAGCTTGAAACCGCCGCCGGAGGTGTGCCCGTTGCCGACGCTGATCAGCAGCTTCGCCTCGGGTGGACTGGCCTCCTCATCGTAGCGAATCGCCAGGGGCGGGTTCACCAGTCGGCCGAGCACCCGCAGCAGCGCCATCAGGTAGAGCGGCATGCCCCGCAGGGGGATCTTCAGGTGATAGGCCTCCCAGCCCACCTGACCCTCGAAGCCCAGGCCGACGTTGTTCACGAAGATCCGCTCCCGCTCGCGGGAGTCCTCGGAGGTGCGCCAGCGGATGCGTCCCAGGTCCAGCGGCCGGCGGCGGCCGACGCGGAGGCGCTCGCAGGCCTCCTCGAAATCTCCCGGCAGGCGCAGGGACTTGATGAGGTCGTTGCCGGTGCCGGCGGGCAGGATGCCCAGGTCGGCCAGAGGCTTGTGCTCGTCGTGGGGGGAGTCGAGGCGCGCGTCGGCGAGGCCGCCGGCGACCTCCTGGATCGTGCCGTCGCCGCCCATGGCGACGATCACCGAGTAGCGCTCGGCCTCGTCGCGGGCCACGCGCCGGGCGTCGCCCCGCGATTCCGTGTCGTAGAACTCGTAGGCCAGTCCGGCGGCGTCCAGGAGCTGCTGGGCGCGCGGCCTCAGCTTCCGCCCTCGGCCGCGGCCGGAGGTGGGGTTCACGATGACGAGGTGGGTTTGCACGAACTCAGGCTAGCACATCGCCTCTCTCCCGCCGAAGGGGAATGGGAACGGTTTGGCAAAGCTCTTGCGATTCCATGGGGGAGCGGGATCGCGCCTACCCATGGCGGCTTCCCGTTCCCCATCACTCCGCATCGAGAGGCGAAGCGCATGAACTGTCCGGCCTGCGGCAACACACTCACCGAAATCGAGGCGGGAGGCATTCTCGTCGACACCTGCCAGGACGGCTGCGGCGGCGTCTGGTTCGACTGGATGGAGCTGAAGAAGGTCGACGAGCCCGACGAGGATGTCGCCGACGTCCTCCTCGCGGAACCGCCCACCTATCTCGTCGAGTCCCACGATCAGCGCCAGCACGGTTGCCCTCGCTGCGACGGCCAGCCCATGCAGCGGCACTTCTTCAGCGTGAAGCGCCAGGTGGAGGTGGACGAATGCCCCGCCTGCGGCGGCTTCTGGCTCGACGCGGGAGAGCTGGCCGCGATCCGCGGGCTCTTCGCCACGGAGGAGGATGCGCGGGAGGCCGCCCGGAACATCTTCGGCGAGCTGGTGGACGAGAATTTCGCGGAGGAGAGGGCCGTCACCGACGAGCGCCTCGCCAAGTCGCGGCAGGTCGCGCATCTGTTCCGATTCATCTGCCCGAGCTACTGGATTCCCGGCAAGCAGGAGTGGGGCGCCCACTAGCGAGACATCGACATCGTGGTTCGGTTGCATCGGAGGCGGGCGCCCTTGAGGGCGTCCGCCTTCTTTTTCGGCGCTTCGGTGATTGCGCTTGGCGGCTGGCGCGTCATCGCCGATCGTGTTTCCTTCCAGGCGGGCCCGGTCTCCACGGGCGCGGAGAACTCGCGGCCGGGTGCGGCGGCGGAAACGGAAAGGAAGCGGCATGGCGAGCGATACCACATCGCTGCTCGAGCGCATCGACACCGAGATTCGCGTGAGCTCCTCGCGGGACGCGACACTCCAGGCGATCTGCGACCTCATGAATCGCGAGCTGGACGGCTACGACTGGGTGGGCTTCTACCTGGTGGATCCGGACAGCCCGCGCGAGCTGATCCTCGGCCCCTATCGCGGCGACGCCACCGACCACGTGCGGATTCCTTTCGGGCGCGGGATCTGCGGGCAGGTCGCCGAGAGCGAGGAGACCTTCGTCTCGGCCGACGTGACCCGGGAGGACAACTACCTCTCCTGCAGCAGCAGCGTGCGCTCGGAGATCGTCGTGCCGGTCATGGCGGGCGGTCGTTTCGTCGGCCAGCTCGACATCGACTCCCACGCCGTCGACCGTTTCGGGGGGAGCGATCGCGATCTGTGCGAGGCGATCTGCCGCAAGCTGACCGCTCTGTTCGAAGGTCATCGCTGAGGCGCGCTTTCCGGAGTCGCGACTCGGATCGTCAAACTTTTTGCGAAACAAAACCCGCGGGTCCACGAACTTTTCTCTGGACATGCACGAGTCGGATTACTATCGTGCCTCCCCACCTCTGCAAACGTCGTGATTCGCCGCCTGCGGAAACCGGGCCAGCCCCATCTGACCTGGCCGGAAGTGACGCCAAAGCTGCCGGCACCAGCGGAATGCAAGCATGCGAATCGCCTTCAAAGACGCGGGATCTCAGAGTCCCGCCACGAAAGGAGTCCCACATGATCAGGATCCAGTCCGATTGCTCCGTGAATGCGAGCTCGCTCCTGGCTGTCGAGGGTTCCGTCTCCGGAGGCCGCCTCTAGGCGCCCGAATCTCCCGGCGCCGACGGCGCTGACCCCCGAACGACAGAATCTTTCGCGGCCGGTACCGCGAGCTCGGATCACCGAGCTCGAGCCTCGTTGTACCCATCGTCGACCCATATCCCGAACTAGGGAGGACGACATGTCCGCGTTCGATAGAGAGATCGGATCTCTCGAACTCCAGTTGCTGCCGGGTGATCTCTTCGAGTCCATCCACCCGGCCATCGATTTCAACCGCGTCGAGGTGATGCGCGAACGCGTGCCGCTCGCCAGCCGCGTGGTGGCCCTGCTCGCCCGGTCCAGCCGGCCGGAGCGGGGCGAGGTATCGGCCCCCGAGAAGGAGGAGGTCACGATTTGACGGGACAGATAAGGGAATTCCGGGAAAAGGACTACCAGGGGATCGTCGACGTGCACAACGCCGTCGTCCCCGATCAGCCCAACTCCGTGAGCAGTGTTCGGCACAACGACGAGACCCGCGCGGACAACATCCACTTCCGCCGCTGGGTCTACGAGGAGGACGGCCGGATCCTGGCCTATGCCGGACTGACCCACATGGAGTGGATGTTCCATCCGCGGAAGTACTACGTCTGGATCGACGTGACGCCCGCGGCGCGCGGCCGCGGAATCGGCCGCGCGCTCTACGACACGCTGATCGCCGCCGCCCGCGAACGCGACGCGCTCACGGTCCGCACCTACGTCGACGAGACCTGGACGGACGGCATCGGTTTCCTGGGCCGCCGGGGCTTCGACAAGGGTCCGGTGGAGCGAAAGTCCGCCCTCGACCTTCGCCGTTTCGATCCCGCGCGCTTCGCGGAGAATCTGCGGCGGGTGGAGGAGGCGGGTGAGCTGACGCTGCTCACCTGGATGGAACTGGCCGCCGATCCGGACCGCGACCGCAAGTACTACGAGCTGGACGTCCTGATCGCCCCGGACATGCCGAGCCCGGAGCCGTTGACCACGCCGTCCTACGAGGACTACAGCGCGCAGGTCTACGGCCACCCGATGTTCTATCCGGAGGGCAACGTGATCGCGGTGGATGAAGACGGCGGCTACGTGGGCCTGAGCAACCTCTGGCTGCGCAACAAACCGGGCAGCATCGCCACCGGATTCACCGGCGTGATGCGCGAGTGGCGGGGCAAGGGCGTGGCCACGGCCCTCAAGGTGAAGGTGCTGTCCGCGGCGAAGGCGGCGGGCTACGAGGAGGCGGTCACCTCCAACGATTCGACCAACACCGGCATGCTCGGCATCAACGAGCGGCTGGGCTTCGAGCCACGGCCCGCGTGGATCGACTACACACTGGAACTGGCAACGGAAGGCGCCAGGGAGGAAGCATGAAGATCAGAGCATTCACGGCCGCCGACTACGAGGCGATCGCGGACGTGCACAACGCGGTCTTCCCCGACTACAAGACGCTCGCGAGCGACATGAAACGCTGGGACGACAACCGCGAGGAGAAGATCCGCTGGGGCCGCTTCATGGCCGAAGTGGACGGCGAGGTCGCCGGCTGGGGTTCCTATGCGAACTCCACCTGGACCTTCCACCCCCGCAAGCTCTGGCTCGAGGTCGCCGTGAAGCCGGAGTTCCGGAGCCGGGGCATCGGCGCCGCGCTCTACGACCGCCTGCTCGAGGCGGTGGCGGAGTACGACCCGATCGTGCTGCGCGGCGACGTCCGCGAGGACAACGAGGTCGGCCGCGGCTACGCGGAGCGCAGGGGCTTTGCCGTGGACAAGCGGGAGCAGGAGTCCCTTCTGGACATCACGGACTTCGATCCCACGGCCTATGAGGCGGATCTCGCCCGGGTGAAGGAGCAGGGCCTCGTCCTGCGGAGCTGGTCGGAGGTGAAGGACACCGAGAACGCGGAGCGACGCCTGCACGAGGTCGTGAACGCGGTGGCGGCGGACGTGCCCTCCAGCGACCCCCACACGGGCTCGGAGTTCGAGGTGTTCAGGAAGACCGCGCTGGAGAGCCCCAACTTCCTGCCCGACCTGAACATCATCGCCATGGACGGCGAGAAGATGGTCGGCATCAGCAACCTCTGGAAGGAGGCCACCGAGGGCCGCGTGGAGACCGGCCTCACCGGCGTGCGCCGCGAGTATCGCAAGCGTGGGCTGGCGACGGCCATGAAGGTGAAGGCGCTCGCCGATGCGAAAAGGGCGGGTTTCGAGGCCACCATCACGTGGAACGAGGAAAACAACCGCGGGATGCTGGGCATCAACCGGCGACTCGGCTTCCAGTTCAGGCCGGCCTGGCTCATGATCGAGAAGGTCATCGACGCCGAGGCCCTGGCCGCGACCCTCGCGGCCGAGCCCAAGGAGGAGAAGACATGAGCGATCCGAGAATCCGGGAATTCACCGACGCGGACTACTCCGGCTTCGTGGAAATCCACAACGCCGTCTTCACGGACTATCCGGAGACCGTGGAGGAGAAACGTCGCAGCGATTCTCTGAAGAATCCCAAGTACATCTGGCGGCGCTGGGTCTGGGAGGAGCAGGGGCGCCTGCTCGGCATCGGCTACTGCGGACAGGACGACTGGAACTACCATCCGCGGAAGTTCCACGTGGAGGTGAAGGTGGCGCCCGATGCGCGGCGACGCGGCATCGGCGGCGCACTCTACGATCACGCGATGGCGGCGGTGGCCGAGTTCGATCCGATCATGCTCTACACCATGGTCAACGAGAACTGGGAGCACAGCCGGCGCTTCGCGACGGCCCGCGGTTTCGTGGACGGCATGCGCATGCAGGAGTCGCGCTTCGAGTTCCAGAGCTTCGAGCCGAGGGAGTTCGAGGCCGAGCTGGTGAGCGTTAAGGAGCAGGGAGTCGTGATCCGCAGCTGGGCGGAGCTGGAAGGGGACCCGGCGCTGGAGCGCGAGCTCTACGAACTCGTGCAGCAGTTGCTCGACGACATGCCGCGCAACGAACCCCACGATCCGTTGCCCTTCGAGCTGTGGCGGGAGCGGTCGCTGGAGAGCCCGCGCATGCTGCCGGAGCTGCAGCTTCTCGCGCTGGACGGCGATCGCCTGATCGGCATCAGCAACTTCTGGAACTGCCAGATTCCAGGCCGCGTCCACACCGGGCTCACCGGCGTTCTGGCCGAGTACAGGCGTCGCGGCATCGCCTCGGCGCTGAAGATCCGGGCGATCTCGGCGGCCAGGGCGGCGGGTTTCCGCGACACCATCACCTGGAACGCCGAGGAGAACGCCGGAATGCTCGGCATCAACGAGCGCCTGGGCTTTCACTCCGGAACCGCCTGGGTGGAGATGGAGCTGGCGATGGGCGAGGATGCGAAGGAGGCTCACGGTGCCTGAGATCCGGCTCGCCGACGTCACCGACTACCCGGCCATCGCCGGCGTGCTGAGCGCCTGCGATCCGCGGCACCCGCAGGGTCCCGACCTGATCCTTCACCTGGACAGTCTCGAGGACCCGCGGGTGTACCGGAATCGCTACGTGTTCGAGGAGGGCGGCCGCGTGCTCGGCTACGCGGGCTACTTCCAGTTCTCGATGATGTACGACCCGCGCCGCTTCGTGCTCAGCGGAGGCGTGCTGCCCGAGGCGCGGGGCCGGGGCATCGGCGCGCAACTGCTCGACCGGATCATGGCCGACCTGACGCCGCGGGGTCCGCGCGACGTCGGCACCAGCGTGTGGGACTACCAGCAGGAGGGCCTGCGCTTCCTGGAGAAGCGCGGCTACGTGGAGATCATGCGCGAGGTCGAGTCGCGGATAGACCTGACCCGCTTCGACTCCACGGCCTTCGAGGCGCCGCCCCGCGGCGGGCCGATCCGCCTCGCCCACCTCGGCGAGCTCGATGACGGCCCCGCGCTGCGCGAGGCGATCTTCCGGCTGGACATGGACGTGAGCGAGGACATCCCGATGACCGGCGAACTCACGCGCCCCGATTTCGGGGTCTACCACCACCTGCACTTCGAGTTGCCCGGCTTCCGCCCCGAGCTCTGCTGGCTGGCCCTGGACCTGGACAGCAACGAGCTCGTCGGCCTGAGCTGGCACCAGGAGGAGCAGGCGGCGGGCAGGCTGGGCAACATCGTGAGCGGCGTGCGGCGGGAGTATCGCCGCCGCGGCATCGCGCTCGCGCTCAAGGGGCGGGCGCTCGCCGACGCCAGAGCGCGCGGCTACCGCATGGCGGAGACGCGCAACGAGGAGAGCAACGTCGGCATGCTGGCCGTCAACCGGCGCCTGGGCTTCACGCCCTGCGGCGCCTTCATCATCTTGCAGAAGGAGCTGGCGGAATGAGCTTGCCCGTGGTGGATCTGAAAGGCGACGCCGGAGAACAGGGCTTCGCCCACGGTCGCGCGCTGGCCGACAGGGTCGCGCACAACGTCGAGGTGTACTACGACCGCTTCGAGCGGGAGGTGTCGCTGAGCCGCGCCGAGGCGATAGAGCGCACCGGCGAGTACCTGCGGGCCATCGGCGATCGCGCGCCCGACTACGAGGCGGGCATGCGCGGCCTCGCCGAGGGTTCGGGCCTGCCCTACGACGACATCGCCGTGCTCAACCTGCGCTACGAGCTGCTCTACTACCAGTACGGCACCGTGAAGGCCGCCGAGGCCGCGCGGAAGATCGCGGCCCAGGCGGCCGCAAGGGAGCTGCCGAAGCCCGACGGCTGCACCTCCTTCGCGCTGCTGCCCGAGGCCACGGTTTCCGGGCGCCTGCTGGTGGGACAGAACTGGGACTGGATTCCCCAGGTGAAGGGCGCGCTGCTGCGGATCCGCGAGGCGGACGGCTTCGGGCTGCTCGGCTTCACGGAGGCGGGGATCCTCGGCGCCAAGATCGGCCTGAACGGCGCCGGCGTGACCCTGTGCATCAACGGCATGCTCACCACCGCCGACGACTGGCACCGCTTCACGCTGCCCTTCCACTGGCGCTGCCACGAGATCCTGCGCGCCCGGAGCTTCGACGCGGCGGTGGCGGTGGTGGCCGACGAGCCGCGCGCCTGCACGACGAACTTCCTCGTCAGTCAGGCGCCGGACCGCGTGGTCGACCTGGAGGCCGCGCCCGAGAAGCTCGGCCGGATCGCCTGCGACGGCGGCGTGCTCTCCCACGCGAACCACTTCGAGAATCCGGAAGCCCTCGGCGTGGAGGAGCCGCCCAGCCTCGGCCGGCCCTTCTCGCGCCATCGCGCGAGGCGGCTGCGGGAGCTGCTGGCCGCGGGCAAGCCCTGGACGCTGCCCGCGCTCAAGGAGGCGCTCCGCGACCACGACGGCCTGCCCAACTCCGTCTGTCGCCACGGAGACGAATCGCTGCCCGAAATCGAGCGGGTGATCACGGTGAGTGCGATCGTGATGGATCCGGAAGGCGGCCGGCTCTGGGCCACCGACGGTCCGCCCTGCGAGTCGGAGTTCCAGGAGGTGGCGCTGGGCTGATATCAGCTCAGGGTGACGCGCACCTCGGCGTCCATGGAGAGCGCCTTCTCGCTTGCGGAGAGGTAGTGCTGGGACACCATCTCGGCGTCGATCCCCAGCGTCTCGCAGTGGGATTCGAGTTCGGTCCAGCGGGCGCCCTCCATGTACTCGCAGAGGTCGAGCCCCGGCGCCAGCGGGCCGGCGCGGTTCATGAGGGCCTGTTCGACGTCCTCCTCGAAGCTGAGCTTGGCGAGGGCTTCGGACATGGGCATGCCCATGAGCACGTCGAGTCGGCTGAAGAGGCCGACGAGGAACAGGGCCTGCTCCTGGTCGCCGTGTCCCAGGATACCGGAGAGGGATTCGAGGAAGCCTCCCCGGATCGCGGAGCGCAGGGCGAGCTCTTCCAGCCCGTCCTCGCCGAGGCTGGCCAGGGCGGTGAGCTGGAACAGCCTGCGCAGGTTCGCCTCACCCAGCAGAATGAGCGCGTGCTCGATGCTGGACACCTGCTGCCGGATGCCGTACCAGGGCGAGTTCACCAGGCGAAGGAGCCGGTAGGACAGGGAGACGTCGCTCTTCACGAGCTCGCCGATGGCGTGGGGATCCATCACCGGCTTGCCGATCTCGCGGAACAGGGCCAGGTAGATGTCCCGGTTGCCGTCGGCCACCTTCTGGCGGATCATCTCCGGCCGTTCGAAGTAGTAGCCCTGGAACAGTGTGAAGCCCAGCTCCCGCATCCTCTCGAAGTCGGCCCAGTTCTCCACCTTCTCGGCCAGGAAGGTCAGTCCGGGGCGGCGATGGCGCTGCACGATCTCCAGGCTGCCGCGATCGCCGGCCGCCGGCAGGTCCACCTTGATGTAGTCCGCGAGGTCGGCGAGTTCGCCCAGGTCGCGCTTGCCGTCGACGTCGTCGATGGCGATGCCGTAGCCCTCCTTCTTGAGGGCGCGCAGCGCGCCGATGATCTCGCGGTCCGGCTCGATCTCCTCGAGCACCTCGATGACGGCGATGTCCGGCGGCAGGAGCCGCGCGGTGCCGTCGAGGATCAGCTTTCTCGTGAAGTTGACGAAGGCCCGGCGGCCTCCCGTCAGCGAACGGAGGTCGAACAGGGTGGTGCTGTCGGAGATGAGCTGGTAGCTGGCCTCGTCGCCGTCGTTGTCCTGGGGGCTGAACCAGTTCTCGGGCCCCGAACGGAAGAGCAGCTCATAGGAAAAAACCTGCTGGTCCGCAGTGAAGATGGGCTGGCGGGCGATGAAGGAGTCCACTCGTAAACCCTGACGGTAAGGCTGGTTACACCATATCCCGTCCGATGGACGGGACATTGCCAAAGTTGAACTGCAGGAAGTGTTCCATGAGTGTAACGCCTCCTCCTTTCCTTACCGCCGGATCCGCCGTCGTGATAGGATCGTGCGGGGAGGTGCCCATGAACATCGGAATTCTCTTGCTGGGACTGCTGGCCGGCGGCCTGATCGGCGGCCTGGCCGTGTTCGTGTTCGAGCGCGGCAAGCTGGCGGCCGAACGCACCGAGACGATGCGGCTGAAGACCGTTCTCGAACAGGAACGGAAGAGCGGCATGGAGAAGGCGGAGCTGCTGAAGAAGGAGTCGGAGCGGCTCCAGACCGAGTTCGAGGCGCTCTCCGCGAAGGTGCTGCAGGCCAACAGCGAGAGCTTTCTCACGCTGGCGAAGCAGGAGCTCTCCAAGCAGCAGATCGAGGCCCGGGGCGAACTGGAGAAACGCGAGCAGGCGGTGGGCAAGCTGGTGGAGCCGCTCTCGAAGAGCCTCGAGAAGGTGAACGAGGAGATCGGCCGCATGGAGAAGGCCCGCGCCGAGGCCTACGGCGGGCTCACCGAACAGCTCAAGAGCCTGGCCACGAGCCAGGACAAGCTGCAGGCCGAGACCGGCAACCTGGTGCAGGCTCTGCGCCGTCCGAGCGTGCGCGGCCAGTGGGGCGAGATGCAGCTACGTCGCGTGGTGGAGATGGCCGGCATGCTCGACCACGTGGATTTCGTCGAGCAGGTGAGCGCGGACGCCGAGGGCGGGAAGCTGCGGCCGGACATGATCGTCCACCTGCCCGGCGGCACCGAGGTGGTGGTGGACGCCAAGACTCCGCTCGAGGCCTACCTGAACTCCCTCGACGCCGACGACGACGAATCGCGGCAGGCCCGCCTGACCGACCACGCGCGTCAGCTCAAGGACCACGTGCGCAAGCTGGGCGCGAAGGCCTACCAGGACCAGTTCGAGCGCGGCCCCGAGTTCACCGTGATGTTCCTGCCCAGCGAGAGCATCTTCTACGCGGCGCTGGAGAAGGACCCCACCCTCATCGAGGCCGGCGTCGAGCAGAAGGTGCTGCTGGCCACGCCCACCACGCTCATCGCGCTCATGCGCACCGTGCACTACGGCTGGCGGCAGGAGGCCCTGGCCGAGAACGCGCAGAAGATCAGCGAGCTCGGCCGCGATCTCTACGACCGCGTGTGCAAGCTCGGCGACCACTTCGCCGCGCTCGGCAAGCGGATCGGGGGCACCGTCGACGCCTACAACGACGCCGTGGGCACGCTCGAGCGGCGGGTGCTGCCTCAGGCGCGACGTTTTCCGGAACTGGGGGTCCGCAGCGGCAAGACGGCGCCGGCGCTCGACGCGCTGGACAAGAGCCCGCGCGAGCTGCAGGCCGCGGAGCTGAACCCGGGCGTCGAAGACAAGGACAAACCGGACGGGTCCTAGTCCCCGTCCGCCCCCTCGCTCTCCAGCCGCGGATAGAAGTAGAGCATCGCCGGAATGCTCTCCCGCTCCTCACTCAACGTGTAGTAGCCCCCGGCTGCGGGATGCCAGGCGATCGCCTCGCCCTGGGGCTCGGGGTAGTAGGGCAGGCGCCTGGGCGGCTCCTGCAGCGCCTCGCCGAGATCCTGGCCGGGCAGGCGCGGCCAGTAGTGCACCGCCTCGTAGGTCTTCACCAGCACCTCGTTGGCGTCGGCGCTGATGTCGCCGGCGGTGACGCCGTTCAGCGGCAGCTTGCCGAGAGCCTCCAGGGTTATCACCGCGTCGGTGAGCTGGGGGAAGGCCGCCCGGTACACGCGCACCGCCTGCTCCCGCTTGCTGATGACGTACAGGTCCGCCGTGGCCGGGTCGACCATGAGGGTTTCCGCGTCGCGGGGACCGTCGGGATAGCGGAAGTGGATGGCCTCGACGCCGCCGAGCGCGCTCTCGATCGGCGCCTGGTCGGCGCGCACGACCGGTTCGGGCAGACGGTAGATCACCTTCACGTCGTGGCGCGCCTTGTTGTCGCCGCAGTCGGCCACGTACAGGTAGTGAAGGCGCGGTTCGGGCCCGGGGCCCAGGGCGATGTCCTCCCAGTCCCGCGCCTCCGCGCCGAGCAGGGTGTAGACGCCCAGGTGGCGTCCCTTCGCGTCCAGCGCGAACAGGCGGGGCTTGTCGCCGGAGTCGTTGTGGGTCCACAGGACGCCCGGGTTTCGCCGGCTCGCGGCGAGGCCCGAGGCCTCGTCCACGCGGTCGTCGGCGAGATGGCCGGCCAGTTCGCGTTCGCCGAAGCGGAACTCGGACGGCGGATGGCGGAGCTTGAACCGAGGCTCTTCGCCGCAGCCCCAGGACAGGATGAGCAGGGACAGGAGGCCGGCCGCCGCCGGGAGCGCGCCGCGTCTGTGGAAGATCATCGTCGGGGTCCTATTCGCGCGGTTCCGTGTCGATGGGCTCGGCCTCGACCTCCTCGGCCTCGACCTCCGGCTCGGGATGCGTGGGCTCGGGGCCGGCGTCCTTGTCGCGACCCCAGTTCAGCTTGTCCATGAACACCAGCACGCCGACGATCACGAGCAGCAGCGGCCAGCCCTCCACGAGCACCCGGTTGACCCAGGTCTCGCCCGAGCGCAGGGCGCCGAACACCATGATGCCGCCCGGCACCAGCGGCCACCAGCTCGTGCCGCCGCGATGGAGGCGGTCGATGGCATAGATCAGCAGGAAGCCGATACCGAGGCCCAGCGCGCTGGGGTCGGCCACCTTCAGGCCCGCGTTGTCGAAGATCATGCCGAGGCCGATGCCGGCCAGGATGCCGCCGGGCACCAGGAAGCCGTAGCGCTGCTGGCGGAAGTAGAAGAACAGGAACACCGCGGAGATTCCGAAGAAGAGAATCGCCTCGGCGGCGCCCTCGATGTACTGCAGGATGAACAGGGCCAGGCCCAGCACCACCAGGATGGCGCCGGCGCGACGGCGGCGGGTCTCGTCCTTCAAGGGGAATGGCATCGCTGCTCCTAGGAAATCGGGTTGCCGGGCCGTTCAGGCGCCCGCGCTCAGGTTCAGTGTCTCGCCGCTCGTCTGTCGCTCGTGGATGTAGCGGATGTTGGTTTTGTGCAGCACCCCGGCGAGAGGGCCATCGTAGCGCGGGAAGGCGGGATCGTCCAGCAGGGCTTCCAGCTCGACGCCCCGGGACATCCGTTCCGCGCAGCGCTCCCAGGTGCCGAGCAGGTAGTCCCGCAGGCGGTCGAGGGTCTGCAGGTCGCAGAGCTTGCCGTGGCCGGGCACGATCGTCTCGGGCCCGAGCATGCGCAGGGTCTCGAGGGCCTCGATCCAGGCCGGCACGTCGGCGTCGAGCAGGTAGGGGTAGCGTCCCTCGAAGACCAGGTCGGAGGCGAAGAGCACGCTCTGCTCGGGAAGCCAGAGCACGCTGAGGTCGGACGTGTGGCCGCCGAGATGGATGAACTCCATGTGGAAGCCGTTCAGCGTCAGGGTGTGGCGGTCGTCGAAGAGCATTCCGGGGGGCGTGATGCGCAGATCGCCGAGCTGTTGCCGGCAGCGTTCGGCCTGCTCGGGATGGCTCAGCTCCACCTCGCCGAGCCAGCGGTCGATTCCCTCGCGCGACCAGGGGCCCTTCTCCATCTCCTCCATGAGTTCGCGGCAGCGCCTGTGGCCGAGAATCGGCGCCGCGAGGAGCTGGTTGCCCCAGGTGTGATCGGCGTGGAAGTGGGTGTTGAAGGCGAGGTGGAGATCGGCGAGAACGATGCCGGTCTCGTCGAGGGCCTCGAGCAGGTCGAGCGCGCAGAAGGCGGTGTCGACGAGTATCCACCTGTTTTTCGCGTGAATCAGTCCGATGTTCGCGCCGGAGTCGGCGCGCAGGCAGGCGAAGATGCCGGGTCGAATTTCCTTCCAGTGCATCGCGGACCTCTTGGTGGGGTGGTCCCGAGCGGAAGAACGTACACACGGAGGTTAGACGTGCAGCCCGATGCTGACAAGCATCGCTCTTTTATCAGTGCTAGCTCCCCGTCGACTTCATCTGACGATGCGCCAGCGTGCGATCGATATAGGCCGCGGCATCGGGTGTCTTGCAGCCGGTCTCGCCGTGATCCACCTCGACCTTGCCGATTTTCCTGGCGGCGGTGAGCGCCTTCTTGCGCAGCGTCGGATTGCGCACGCCGATGCAGATCAGCGCCTGGTTCATGGAGTGCCGGACGCGATTGGGCGCGCCCTTGATATCCGAGACGATCTCGTCGAGGCAGGAGGCGAAGTAGCCGTCGTCGATCTCCTCCTGGCTCATGGCCGCGCCGGCCACGAGGTTCCAGCCCGTGGCGGCGCGCCACTCGGACTTGAGGGCGCACCACCTGTCGATCTTCTCGTCGACGAAGGGGGTCTTGCCCACCAGGCTGGAGAAGGCGTCGCAGAGGATGTAGTTGTCGAGGTCGCGTGACCATTCGTCGAGATGCGCCGAGCTGATGCTCGCGGGATCCGCCACCAGCGTGGCCAGGATCCTCGCGTCGTGGTTGCCGCTGGCCCAGAGC
The DNA here is from genome assembly GCA_964399495.1 of uncultured bacterium. GTDB lineage: Bacteria > Krumholzibacteriota > Krumholzibacteriia > JACNKJ01 > JACNKJ01 > CAYNQX01. The sequence continues at coordinate 13,931 of CAYNQX010000039.1, read as the reverse complement.
TGATCGGCCAGCTCCTGGTCTGCCCGAATTCCGCGCTGCAGGGCGCGGATATGGGCGAAGCTCACGCCGAACACCGGCTCGGTGGCGCCGTGGCGGAGGTAGATCGTCCGGTTCTGCTCGGTACCGAGGGATTTCAGTTGCTCCATCGCTTCGTCGAAGGTCACGGGCGACTCCTTTCGTTGAGTCCCGTTCGGGCTCACATGCCCGAGGTCGCGCCGGTCGCTAGCAGGGCCGGCAGTTCCTCGAGGCTCGTGATGCTGCGGACGGCCGGGTGCCTCTCCCCGTGCCGGTCCAGGTGGATGCCCCCCAGGCCGGCTCGGCCGGCCGCGAGGACGTCGGTTTCGACCCTGTCGCCCACGTAGTGGCAGGCGTCGGGCTCGGCGCCCGCGAGGGTGCAGGCGTGGCGGAACAGGGCCGCTTCCGGCTTGGCCACGCCGATGTCGCCGGAGATCGCGACCACCTCGAAGCGGTCGGCGATTTCCAGCCGGTCGAGCTTGGCGCGCTGGGCAGCGCTGTCTCCATTGCTGATGATCCCGAGCGGCCGGCCGTCCAGGGCGTCCAGGCAGGTGAGGGCGTCGGGGTAGAGGCGCCAGTGGGCGCGATAGTGGGAGAGGTAGTGCTCGAACGCGGCGTCGATGTCGTCGATCTCGGCCTCGACCGTCGCGAACAGCTCGCGAAGTCGGTCGCGACGCTGGCCGCGGTTGTCGGTGTCCCCTGCGAGAAAGCGATTCATGTGCTTCTCGGCCAGATGATGCCAGAGCGAGGTGAACTCCTCCGGCGTCAGGGATTCGAACGCCGTGTACTCGCCGCGGAAGCCCAGGGCGCCCGCGGCCTCGGCGTGAGGGTGGTCCATGAGGGTGCCGTCGATGTCGAAGAAGATCATGGACGCCTCCCTTTCGGACTCCAGCGGTAGCGTTTCAGGGACAGCCGCCCCTTCTCTGCGAACACCACGCCCTCGGCCTCGAGTAGGCGTTGCTGCTCGGTGCCGCCCTTACCCGTCAGGCTGACACGCCCCTGGGCGTTCAGGACCCGCTGCCAGGGGAGCTCTCGCGCCTCCGGGGTCTTGTGGAGTGCGTATCCCACCTGACGGGCGCGTCCCGGCAGGCCGGCGAGCTCGGCCACCTGTCCGTAGGTGGCCACCCGACCGCGGGGGATCCGCTTCACCACTGCGTAGAACTTCTCGTAGTCTGGATGACGCCGTATCTGCTTCCCGGTGTCTTCCGCGCCAGTAAGTTCGCCGGCGAACTCGAGCTCCCGGACCAGATCGAGCTTCTCATCGGGGGGGAGTCGGTTCCAGCGTCGCCCCGTGAGGGCGCCGTGAATGGCGTAGAGGAGATTGTAGCTCACCCCTTCGCCGCAGGCCTGAACTCGCAGGTAGGCCTGGACGGCGCCCAGTGCATCCAGCTCGGCCGGTGTCAGGATTCCCGCCTTCGCGAGCATGGCCGCGGATCGGGGGCCGAGATTGGGCATGTCGGCAATCTCTTGGCGAGGTGCCATGTCGGCAGTGTACCGACACCGGGAGGCGAGGCCAAGCAATTCTCCGCCAGGCAACTTCGGCGGCAGCGTTGGGTATCGGGCTCGATCTCATTAATCAACACAGACCGAGCTAGCTAAGAGTGTATAAAATCAACGATGTACTGTGGTTTGTACGCAAGTATTGACAAAGGGCCATGATGTATTGGCATTATAGGTGAGAGTCCCGAATCCCTCCCCAGGAGGCTTCATGTCGATCGGAAAACGATTCTCCCTCTCCGAACTGGAGGCGGCCACCGGCCTCGGTCGGCGGACGATCCGTCATTATATCCAGTCGGGATTGGTGGAAGGGTCCCCGCGTCGCGGACCCGGCGCCAGCTACGGAGAAGGCACATTGCGGAGGCTGGAGCTGATCAAGATCCTCAAGCGGCGACCGGTGCCGCCGCTGGATCGGCCTCTGTCCACGGGGGAGATCCGGGCGGTGCTGGAGGCCCGCGGCGAGGAGGGCCTGCGCTGGCTGGCCGAGGGTGGCTCGCTCCTCGGCGCGCGGCCCGACGCCGGGCTCGACGAGCGGCCCGGCCGGGAACTGCGGGATCTGATGGTCAGCCTGCACCGCGAGCTCGCCGCCCTGCTCGAGGGCGACGAGACCCCCGGCGACCCCGGCTGGGAACGCTGGCTGCGTTTGCGTCGTCCCGATCTCGAGCTGCATCTGCGCGCGCCGGCCAACTCGTCCGAGCGACGTCGCCTCGCCCGGCTTGCCGCGGACCTGAAGCGTTTCACCGACCATTGACCGAATCGGTTCGGGGATGCATCTTCCTGTGTTCCCGAACCCCACAGGAGAGGTTGTCATGGCCCAGAATCTCGTCGAGAAGATCGCCCAGCGTTTCGCCGTCGGACTGCCGGAAGGACACGAGGTCCGTGCCGGAGATTTCCTCTCCATCCGCCCGGCCCATGTGATGACCCACGACAACACGGGCGCGGTGATTCCCAAGTTCAAGGCGATCGGCGCGACCCGCGTGGACAACCCGCGGCAGCCCGTCTACACGCTCGACCACAACGTCCAGGACACCGGCGAGAAGAACCTGGCCAAGTACGCGGGCATCGAGGCCTTCGCCGGGGAGATGGGCGTGGACTTCTACCCCGCCGGCCGCGGAATCGGCCATCAGATCATGTGCGAGGAGGGCTACGCCTGGCCCGGCAGCATGGTGGTGGCCTCCGACAGCCACTCCAACACCTACGGCGGCCTGGGCTGTCTCGGCACGCCGATCGTGCGCACGGATGCCGCGGCGATCTGGGCGACGGGACGCACCTGGTGGCAGGTGCCGCCGGTGGCGCGGGTGAATCTCACCGGCACGCTTCGGCCCGGTGCGACGGGCAAGGACGTCATCATCACCCTCGCCGGCCTCTTCAACGAGGACCAGGTGCTCAACCACGCCATCGAGTTCGGCGGCGACGGGCTCGCGAACCTGGGTATCGAGTCGCGTCTGACCATCGCCAACATGACCACCGAGTGGGGCGCGCTGGCCGGGGTGTTCCCGATCGACGAGACCGTCCTCGGCTGGGCCCGCGCGCGCCTGGCGATGATCGAGGCGCGCGGCCTGGAGGGCGTGCCTTCGGACGCCGACGGAGGCGGCAAGCATCCCCGCGTGAACGAGGCGCGGATCGCCGAACTCGAGGCCGCCGCGCTCGCGACCGACCCGGACGCCTTCTACGCCAAGGAGATCACGCTGGATCTGGCCAGCGTCCAGCCGCACCTGTCGGGCCCCCACAACGTGAAGACCATGACGCCCGTGGCCGACTTCGCCGAGCGCGAGCTCAAGATCCACAAGGCCTATCTGCTCTCCTGCACCAACGCCCGCGTGGAGGACCTCGCCGAGGCCGCCGCCGTCGTGAAGGGCAAGCAGGTGGCGGACGGCGTGGAGCTGTACATGGCCGCCGCGAGCAGCAACGTGCAGGCCGAGGCGGAGAAGCGGGGCGACTGGCAGGCGCTGCTCGACGCCGGCGCGAAGGCCCTGCCGCCGGGCTGCGGCCCCTGCATCGGCCTCGGCACCGGCCTGCTGGAGTCGGGCGAGGTGGGCATCAGCGCCACCAACCGCAACTTCAAGGGCCGCATGGGTTCGCCCGAGGCCGAAGCCTACCTGGCCTCGCCAGCCGTCGTGGCGGCGAGCGCGCTGGCCGGCAAGGTCGCGATGCCCGAGGGCTGGAGCTTCGAGATGGGCGCGATCCCGACGGGCCTCATCAAGGAGAGCCCCCGCGCGGAGGCCGACGCGAAGGCCGTCGAGATCCTGGACGGCTTCCCCGCCGTCCTCGAGGGCGAGCTGCTGTTCTGCCACGTCGACAACATGAACACGGACGGCATCTACCCGGGCAAGTACACCTACCAGGACGACATCACCCCCGAGCAGCAGGCCGACGTGGCCATGGAGAACTACGATCCCGAGTTCCAGCGCGTCGCCCGGCGGGGCGACCTGCTGGTGGGTGGCTTCAACTTCGGCACCGGCTCCAGCCGCGAGCAGGCGGCGACGGCCCTCAAGCATCGCGGCATCGCCCTGGTGCTGGCCGGCTCCCTCAGCGAGACCTACAAGAGGAACGCCCTCAACAACGGCTTCCTCGTGCTGGAGGCGCCCGAGCTCTCCCGCGACCTCAAGAACGAGTTCGGCGAGAGGGCGCTGACCAAGCGCACCGGCTACCAGGCGAAGCTCGACTTCGCCGCGGCCACGCTGACGGTGGGCGACAGGGAGTACGCGCTGAGCCCCGTGGGCGCGGCGGCCCAGGAGCTCGTGCTCGCCGGCGGGCTCGAGGGCTGGGTGAAGGAGCGGCTGTAGACGCTTCATCGATGAGTGGCCCCTCAGCGGTAAGGGGCCGGGGCTGCAACTTTCTCCGTCCGACGGCGGTGTTCCCTGGGAGTAATTCCCGGAATGCCGACGAACGGAGCCAGCCCTTGCGCCGCAGCCACTGCCGACACCCACTGTTTCATGCAGCCGTACTCCTGCAACTCCTGCTGTTCGTTGCGCTTGCAAGCGCGGCGGATCTCTGGGCGCCGGGGCGCGACGGCGGCGTGATTCTCGACGGCAACCTCATGGAGCGGCTCTTCGCCGACGAACTCCACGCCTTCGACCTCACGGCCGGTGGGGCGGCCCACCGCGTCGAGGTGACGGATCTGTCCACCCGGGAGGCCGGCGTTCGCAGTTTGCGGGGGATCGTCGGCGGGGATTCGGAGGCCTTCTTCCTGCTCTGCGGCGCCGCCGACGGCGCGGCCACGGCCTTCTTCCGTGTCCCCGATGGACAGAGCTTCCGGATGATCTGGCAGGATGGGGCCTATCAAGTCGTCGACATCGAATCGGAGACCTTCACGCCCTGTGCCGGGGCGGTGGAGCCGCCTGCCCTCCTCGCACGTACGGCTGCCGAGTATGATGGACCCTCCACGATGCCCCGCGGCGACCGCGCCGTGGCCGACGACGGCAGCCGCTACGATGTGCTGGTCGCCTGGACGGAGAAGACCCGCACCGCCGCCGGAGGCGAATCCCAGATGCGCGCGGAGATCCAGCTCGCCGTGGACGCGGCGAATCTCGTCTACGGCAACAGCGGCATGGCGTCCCGCATCCGGCTCGTCCATGCGCTCGAGACCGTCTACGACGAGAACAGCGCCTGGCAGTACCGGGAGCACCTCTTCGCGCTGGCCGATCCCGGCGACGGCGTGATGGACGATCTCCATCCCCTGCGCGACCGGACGGGCGCGGACTTCCTCGTGCTGTTCGTGGAGAGCACGGACGCGCTGGGCAATCTCATCGGCGGATGCGGCATCGGCTACGTGATGGCGGACAGTACGATGGTGCCCGAGTTCGAGCAGCTCGCGATGAGCGTGGTGTCGCGGGCCTGCGCCTCCTCGATCTGGACCCTGGCCCACGAACTCGGCCACAACCGCGGCTGCGCCCACAACCGGGAGGACGCCACCGTCGATGGCGCCTTCACCTACGCCTACGGCCACCGGTTCACGGGCGACGACGGCCTCGACTATCGCACGGTGATGGCCTACGACACCGATCCGCCGAGCATCGAACGGATTCCCAACTTCTCCCACCCCGGAATCCTCTGGCAGGGGCAACCCACCGGCGTGCCGGTGGGCGATGCGGGCGAATCCCACTGCGCGCTGGCCCAGACCAACACCGACGCGCTCTGCGCCGGCTTCCGCCACGAGCACACGTTCGTGGAGTTCGGCTGGTCGGGCGGCAGCACGGGCTTCATCGACGCGCCCTTCGCCAGCATCGAGAGCGGCATCGAGGGATCTCGGGATGGCGGCTGGATCGCGCTGCGGGGTGATCAACCGACCTTCACGGGGCTGCTGCCCGGCGATCACCGCGTCTATGTTCACGACGGTGTTGGCAGCACCTTGTTCGGATCTCCCTGAGCTTCGCCCTGCTCTCGGGTTGACCATGTTCGCGGCGGAACTTATGCTGCGGCGAACGTGTTAGCGGCTCTCCCGCTGTGATCCTTCCCGACTCCAAGGAGCCCCCGTGTCCGATCTCCACGACGACATCGCCCGTCTCGACCGTCTCCATCAGGCCCACGAGCTCCTTCGCGAGCAGATCGGGCACGTCATCGTCGGGCAGGACCGCGTCGTGCGCGAGCTGCTGGTGAGCCTGTTCGCCGGCGGACACTGCCTGCTCGTGGGCGTGCCGGGCCTCGCGAAGACCCTGCTGGTCTCCACGCTGGCGCGGGTGCTCGACCTGCGCTTCAACCGCGTGCAGTTCACGCCCGACCTCATGCCCAGCGACATCACCGGCACCGAGGTGCTGGAGGAGGACACCAGCACCGGCAAGCGCGTGTTCCGCTTCATCAAGGGCCCGATCTTCGCCAACGTGATGCTGGCCGACGAGATCAACCGCACGCCGCCCAAGACCCAGGCCGCCCTGCTCCAGGCGATGCAGGAGTTCCAGGTGACCGCCGGCGGCGAGACCTTCGAGCTGGAGCGCCCCTTCTACGTGCTGGCCACGCAGAATCCCATCGAGCAGGAGGGCACCTACCCCCTGCCCGAGGCGCAGCTCGACCGCTTCATGTTCAACGTGAAGGTGGACTACCCGAGCGAGGAGGAGGAGCGGCGCATCGTGGAGAGCACCACCGCCGGCGAGGAGCCCGAGCTCCGGGCCGTGCTGAACGCCGGCGAGATCGTGGAGCTGCAGCGGATGGTGCGGCGCATCCCGGTGGCCGAGCGCGTGCTCGCCTACGCCGTGCGGCTCGCGCGGCAGACCCGTCCCGCCGAGGGCGCCCCCGAGTTCGTGCGCGACTTCGTCGCCTGGGGCGCCGGTCCTCGCGCCGGCCAGTACCTGGTGCTCGGCGCCAAGGCGCTGGCGGCTCTCGAGGGTCGCCCCGCGCCCGGCATCGAAGACGTCCGCGCCGTCGCCCCCAGCGTGCTGCGCCACCGCCTCGTCACCAACTTCAACGCCGAGGCCGAGGGTGTGGACACCGACGCCGTGATCGATCGATTACTTTCCACCATCCAGGATTGATTCTCTCATAATCCGCCTTTCCGGCCTTTCTCTTGCTCGAGGCATTGCGATGTGGCCCCGGGGAAGGGTTTACGCGCCATTGCAGGGATGCATGGGGCAAAACAGGACGGAAAGCCGGCAAATCGGGATTCACCCGCCCAGGCATTCCACAATCCAGGAGTGGAATTCAGATGAGAACTGACAATTTTCGCAGGCAGCACACCGACCTGCTCGCCGTGGCCGGCGAGCTCGGCAAGCACCTGAACGTGACCGAGCTGAGCGCGGACCCGAAGCCTGCCGCCGCGCTGCTGAGCAAGCTCTCCGGCAAGCTCCAGGTGCATCTGGCCATGGAGGACGATACCCTCTACCCGCACCTGCTCGAGCACTCCGACTCCCAGGTGCGCAGCACGGCCCAGCGCTTCATCTCCGAGATGAAGGGGATCGCCTCCGCCTACCAGGCCTACGCGAGCCGCTGGGGCGCCCCGAAGAAGATCCAGGCCGACCCCGCGGGCTTCATCAAGGAGACCCAGGGGATCTTCCAGGCTCTGACCCAGAGAATCGACAAGGAGAACAACGATCTCTACGATCTCGTCGATTCCAAGGTAGCCGTCTAGACTCAGGCTTCGATTCGCGACCGCGGGCCCCCGGACGAGTAATCGTCCGGGGGCTTTTCATTGCTGACACCACGCTGTCAGGAGGCCTGGCGTATCCTCTCTTCCGCCGGGTGAGGGAGCTCGCTATGCTCCACACCGGATGAAGGCGATTCCACGGACACAGGCCCGGGAGACTACCGTGCGACCGACCCCTGATGAGTTCATCGCAGCGCTCGAACCCTGGCAGCGCAAGATCATTCTCGCGGTGCAGGCGCTCGTCGGCCGTTACGCGGACGACGGTGTGCGCGAGGTGAAGTGGGGCGCGCTCTGCTTCTTCAAGGGCAAGCGAGCCTATCTGGGACTGGCCGCGTTCCGCGAGCACGTGTCGGTGATTTTCGATCGCGGCGCCGAGTTGCCCGACCCCTTCGGATTGCTGGAGGGCAAGGGCAAGATGCGGCGACAGATCTCGATCGCCGAGGGGCGGGAGATTCCGGGCGAGGAGCTCGGCGTCTTCATCGCCGATTCCTTTCGACTCGACTGAGGCGGGTAAATGCGACGCGCCGACCGACTGTTCCGGCTCATCCAGCTGCTGCGGCACGACCGCGTGCTCACCGCGCGCGACCTGGCCGACGAGCTCGAGGTGTCCGAGCGCACCATCTATCGCGATGTCCAGGATCTCACCCTGTCCGGCGTGCCGATCCAGGGCGAGGCCGGCGTCGGCTATCGGCTGATGCGCGGCTTCAACCTGCCGCCCCTCATGTTCGACGAGGAGGAGCTGGCGGCGCTGCTGCTGGGCGCGCGGATGGTGCGGGCCTGGACGGACAAGGGCCTCTCCCGCGCCGCGGGCCAGGTGCTGGCGAAAGTGGAGGCGGTGCTGCCCGAGGGCCTGCGTCCCGAGCTGGAGCGGCACGACGTCTTCGTGCCCGCCTTCAACGTGGACGAGCCCTTCGCCGAGATCCTCCGCCTCCTGCGACCCGCGATCCGCGATCGCATGAAGGTGCGCTTCGACTACCGCCGCCTCGACGGGGAGAGTTCGCGCAGGACGGTCTGGCCTCTGGGCCTGGCCTTCTGGGGCAAGGTCTGGACGCTGGCGGCCTGGTGCGAGCTGCGGGAGTCGCTGCGCACCTTCCGCGTGGACCGCATGGAGGATCTTCTCCACCTGGAGGACACATTTGAAGAGACGCGGGGGCGTACCCTGCGGGACTACGTCGCCATGCAGGGCGACGACAACACCATGGACTAGGGGAACGACATGTTCACGAAACTCGACCACTTCTTCGCGGCTTTCGAGAGCGGCCGCCAGGCCAACGCCAACGTCTTCGGCGCCCTCACCGACGGGAGCCTGGGCCAGGCGGTCGCGGAAGGCCACCGCACGCTCGGCGGCATGGCCTGGCACATCGTCACGACCATTCCCGAGATGATGACCCACACCGGCCTCGAGCTGTCGTCGCTGGACGCGCGGTCGATGCCGCCCGAGAGCGCCGATGCGATCAAGGAGGGCTACGAGACGGCGGCCGCCGAGCTCGTCGCCGCGATCCGTGAGCGGTGGACCGACGAGGATCTGGCGGTCGTCGACGAGATGTACGGCCAGCAGTGGCCGAGGGGCATGACGCTGGCGATCCTGATCCACCACGAGATCCATCACCGCGGTCAGATGACGGTGCTCATGCGCCAGGCCGGTCTGAAGGTGCCGGGGATCTACGGGCCGTCGCAGGACGACTGGGAGGGCATGGGCATGGAGAAGCCGCCTTACTGAGGGGCTCCGGTGAGCGTCGTGGAGCCTCCACGGAGTCGACGAGGGCTCTACGTCTTCTGGAGCAGTTCCTCTTCCAGCTGCCTTGTCCAGGCATCGATGCGGTCGGCGGTGAGGCGCGCCTGGCGGTCGTCGTCGATGACGAGGCCGAGGAAGTCGCCGCGCTTGTCGAGGCCGGTGGACCGCTTGAACTTGTAGCCGTCCGTGGGCCAGGCGCCGATCAGTCGCGCGCCGGCCTTGCGGGCGGTCTTGTGCAGGGGCAGCAGCGCGTCGGCGAAGGACTTGTCGTACTTCTTCTGGTCGCCGAGTGCGAACACGGCGGCGTGGCGTCCGCCGAGATCGAGCTGCTTCATCTTCTTCAGGAAGCCGTACCAGTCCTCCTGCAGCTTCCCCTTTTCGTAGGTGGGGGATCCCAGGATCACGAGGTCGTAGTCGAGCAGGCGCTTCGCCTTGGTCTTGCGCACGTCGTGGATCCGCGTGCGGTTCTTGCCCAGGTACCTGCGCAGCTTGCGCGCCACTTTGACGGTGGCGCCCTTGGAGCTGCCGTAGAAGATTCCGATCGTGGTCATGAGCCCTCCGGAACGGTTATGCTAGGTAGGAGCGACGGCATCGTCAACCGTCTCGATTTCGGTGATCGCGATCGGTTTTTCTTCCTCGGAAAGGCGCGACGGCCATGCGCGGCGTCCCCTCCACACTGCTCTGCCTCCTTCTCCTCGCGCATTCGGCCTCCGCCTTCGCCGCGGCCGACCGCTGCCCGCGGGCCGATGACGCTCGATACCTGCCCCATGAGGTGATCCTCAAGTTCGAAAGAGGCGCGCGGCGAGACGAGCGCGAGACGCTGCTCGCGGCCATGAGCGCGGAACTGCTGCGGGAGTTTCCCGGCATCGGCGCCGCGCATTACCGTCTCGCCGGTCGAGGTGTCGCGGAAACCCTCGCGCGCTTCGGCGACTCGCCGCTCGTCGACTACCTCACGCCCAACCACCGCCTGGCCTACGACCTCGTTCCCGACGATCCCTACTTCGACCGGCTCTGGGGCCTGGAGAACACCGGCCAGACGGTCGGCACGCCCGGCGCGGACATCAGCGCCCCGGAGGCCTGGAACCTGCTCACCGCGGCGCCAGACGTGATCGTGGCCGTGCTCGACTCCGGCGTCGACCTGACGCATCCGGACCTGGCCGCGAACCTGTGGGTGAACGCCGTCGAGATTCCCGGCAACGGCATCGACGACGACGGCAACGGCTATGTGGACGATGTCCGGGGCTGGGATTTCCACGACGACGACAACGATCCCGGCGACGCGGGCTTCCACGGCACCCAGGTGGCCGGCGTCATCGGCCAGGTGGGCGACAACGGCCTCGGCGGCGTCGGCGTGGCGTGGAGCGTCGCGATGATGCCGCTCAAGGTCGGCGGCGCCGAGGGCGGCAACGACGCGGCGGCGATCGCCGCCATCGAGTACGCCGCCGACATGGGCGCGCGGGTGATCAACGCGAGCTGGGGCAGCTACTACGACTCGCCCGGAATGCGCGAGGCGATCGAATACGCCGGCTCGCGCGGCGCGCTGTTCGTCGCCTCGGCGGGCAACGACGGCCTGGACGTCGACAGCCACCCGCACTACCCCTCCGGCTACGACCTCCCCAACGTGATCGCCGTGGCCTCGACGGACCACAACGACGAGCTCGCCTCCTCGTCCAACCACGGCTTCGTCAGCGTTGATCTCGGCGCGCCCGGCGTGGACATCTACACCACGCTGCCGGGTTCCTTCGGCTACGGCAGCGGCACCTCGATGGCCGCGCCCCACGTGAGCGGCGTCGCCGCGCTCGTGTGGCAGCGCTATCCGGGCATCCAGCATGTCGAGGTGAGAGACCTGCTGCTGTTTCACTCCGATATCGTGCCGGGCCTCGCCGGCAGGGTCGCCACCGAGGGCCGGCTCAACGCGTTCCTGCCGCTGGGCGAGATCTCGACCACCCTCACCCGTTTCGACGTCGAGCGCGAACCGGGCGCCGTCACCCTGCGCTGGACCCTGTCCGATCCGACGGCGGCAAGCGAGTGCCGGCTCGACGTCTCCCTAGGAGACGTTTCGTGGCGACCCGAGGTGCGCGAAACCGCCCCCGGCCGCTTCGAGGCCCATGACGACGCCGACGCCCTGATGGCCGGCGGCCTCTACTCCTACGAGCTCCGCGCGCGCACCGAGCAGGGCTGGCTGGTTCTCCGCAGCGGCTCTTTGAGCCTGGAGGCGGCGCCGCGGGTCACCGCCCTCCTGCCCGCGTGGCCCAACCCCTTCAATCCGCACACCACGATTCCCTTCACGCTGGCCGATGCGGGACGCGTGCGGGTTTCCGTCTACGATCTCGCCGGTCGCCGGGTGGTCCTGCTGCTGGACGAGCGACGGTCCCGCGGACGACACGAGGTGGTGTGGCGGGGGCGCGACGATATGGGCCGCAGGGCGGCCAGCGGCGTCTACCTGCTGCGCATGGAGGCGCCGGGCTTCACCCGCAACCGAAAGCTGGTGCTGCTGCGCTAGCGGGAACCCGGGCGCGGCTCGCACCTAGGAGACACGCGCCCCTTTTGACTGGCGCGAGACCCTGTATCCCCTGCACAATACCCGGAGCCGATTCACCTTCGAACAGGAGCGCCCTTGCCCGTCGCCACCCGCCTGCGCCGCTTCCTCGACCCCGAGGTCGTGAGCCATCTCGACAGCATGGAGCTGATCGCCCGCCTGGTGGTGGAGGGCTTCATCGCGGGCCTGCATCGCAGTCCCTTCCACGGCTTCTCGGTGGAGTTCTCCGAGTACCGGCCCTACAACCCGGGCGAGCCGGTGAGCCGCGTCGACTGGAAGGTCTACGCCAAGACCGATCGCCACTACGTGAAGCTGTTCGAGGAGGAGACCAACCTCCGCGGCACGCTGCTCCTCGACGGCAGCAAGTCGATGGACTTCAGCGGCGAGCCCGAGCACCGCGTCACCAAGTTCCGCTACGCCAGCATGCTGGCGGCCGGCCTGGCCTACCTGCTCGTCGGCCAGCAGGACGCCGTGGGCCTGGTGACCTTCGACGAGAAGATCCGCAAGGTGCTGCCGGCCCGTTCGGTGAAGCGCCATCTGTACGACCTGCTCAGCGCCATCGACCACGCCGAGCCCGGCGGCCTCACCGACGTGGGCGCCACGCTGCATCGCGCGGCCGAGATGGTGAAGCGGCGCGGGCTGATCATCCTGCTCAGCGACCTGCTCGACGAGCCCGAGCGCGTGCTGGCCGGCCTGAAGCACTTCCGCCACCGCGGGCACGAGGTGCTGGTGTTCCACATCCTCGATCCGCTGGAACGCGACCTCGACCTGCGCCGCGAGGTGCGCCTGGAAGACCTGGAGACCGGCGAGCGCCTGCGCACGCAGCCCTGGTTCATCCGCAAGGAGGCGGGCGAGCGCGTGGACGCCTGGATTCGCGACCTGGAGAACGAGTGCCGCGCGCATCGCATCGACTACGTGCCGCTCACCACCGACATGCCCTTCGACATCGCCCTGCGGCGCGTGCTCGACCGGCGTCACCGCGCGGGCTGATTTCGGCGCGTTTGACTCGTCGATTTCGAGACCCTATCCTTAGTCATGCATAAAACCCTGCTTTCCCTGCTCCTGGTGGCCGCGCTGCTTCCGTCCCCCGCGCTCGCGTTGACGGATTTTCTCTTCATCGGCAACAGCCACAGCTCGCATAGCCTGGTGAACATGTTCGAGGCTCTGGCCGAGTCGGGCGGGCACGCGGTGTACGTGGACCGCTCGAGCGTCGGAAGCTCGACGCTCAGCTACCATTCCACCTATCAGCCGACCCTCGACAAGATCCACGAGCGGAACTGGGACTTCGTCGTGCTCCAGGAACACAGCCTGTTTCCCGTGATCCCCCACTGGATCGAGAACAGCTTCTATCCCAAGGCCACCTATCTCGACTCCATCATCACCCATTCGGGTTCGAACACGGCGCTGTACCTGCATCAGGCGCGGCCCTACCCGTCGGGTGTCTACTGCGACTTCGACCACTGCAGTCGGGAGTTCGACGACTACTTCGACATGCAGCAGGAGATGTCGGCCGCCTACTACCCCCTGGCCGAGGCGCTGGACGTGCCGCTGGCCCGCGCGGGAGACGTCTGGGCGAACGCACATGCCTACGACCCTTCGTTTCCGCTCTGGAGCGGAGACAATCTTCACGCGGCCCTCGAGGGGAACTACCTCACGGCCTGCGTCTTCTACGTGACCTTCTTCGGGGAGAGTCCCGTCGGTCTGCCCTACGACGCGGGCCTCGATCCGCTCCGGGCCTTCATCTACCAGCAGCTGGCCCTGTCGATCACGCCGGTCGACGACATGCCGACCGCGGCATCCGTGCCGAACCTGTCGGCCTATCCGAACCCCTTCAATCCGCGCACCGAGATCCGCTTCGAGCTTTCCGAGCCCGCGCAGGTGACCCTGGAGATCTTCGACACCGCCGGACGGCGGGTGCGAACGCTCGAGAAGGGAACTCGCCTCGGGGCGGGGCCGCAGACAAAAACGTGGTCCGGACGCGACGAGTCGGGCAATATGCTCGCCGCGGGCCTCTACATCCTGAGGCTCGAGATCGGCTCCGTGGTGGAACACCGCAAGCTCACGCTGCT
>CAYNQX010000038.1:0-30562 GCA_964399495.1 uncultured bacterium | reverse complement strand
CGTCATCTCTCGCAGGATCAGAATCTTCGCGATGTCCTCCACCTTGTCGGCCATGTTGTCCTGAGCCGCGACCAGGGTCAGGATGTCCCGGCGATCCACCGGCGTCATCAAGGTCTTGGGCATGCGATAGCGCAGCTCGTTCTTGATGGCGTCGGCCGAGCTCTCGAGCTCGTCGATGCGGCGGGCGACATCCTCCAATCTCTGTCGATCACCTTGGTGAAGCGCTTCGAAGAGAAGCGGCAGCTCCGCGGTGCAGAGCGCCACGATATCCATGTGCTCCTGGATCGGTTCGAACGGAGATTGACGCAGCAACCGCGCAAGTGGGTTCGTGGTCTTCATCTTCGGTTCACCTTTCGAAGGTGGTGTTCGCGAACATGCGGGAGCGCGAATCCTGGCTCCGTGATCGGGTGGGATAGGAATAGGTGTACCAGAGGTCCGGCTCCGAATACAAGTTCACCGCCCCGGGCCGTCGATCGCCGGGGGCGGAATAGGGAGGGGTGTCGATCTTGCTGGATAACAGGGAGTTGCGGAGGGGCGGGACGATCAGCCGTAGCGGCCTTCGATGTAGTCCGCCGTCTCCTCGTGCTTGGGCGTGATGAACATGGTGTCGGTGACCGCGTGCTCGATCACCTTGCCCATGAGCATGAAGATGCACTCCTCGCTGGCGCGGCGGGCCTGGGCCATGTTGTGCGTGACGATGACGATCGTGTAGTCGCCCCGCAGTTCCCACATGAGCTCCTCCACGGCTTCGGTGGCCTTGGGGTCGAGGGCGGAGCAGGGCTCGTCCATGAGCAGCACCACCGGCTTCACCGGCAGCAGGCGCGCGATGCAGAGTTTCTGCTGCTCTTCGAGGGAGAGCTCCGTGGCGTTGCGGTCGAGGCGGTCCTTCACGTTGTCCCACAGCAAGACGGTGCGGAGTGCCTCCTCCACCATGTCGTCCCGCTCCGAGCGGCTCATGCGCCGACCGGCCTCACGATGGACGCGGGCGCCGAAAATCACGTTGTCACGTATCGAAATCGGCAGGGGGTTGGGCCGCTGGAACACCATGCCCACCTGCTTGCGCACCTGCACCAGCTCCACGTCTTCCCTGTAGATGTCGCGCCCCAGCACCTCGATGCTGCCGGTGGTGCGCACGTAGCCCAGGCGTTCGTTGATGCGGTTGATGCTGCGCAGGAAGGTGGACTTGCCGCAGCCCGAGGGGCCGATGAGGCTCGTGATGCGACCCGGCTTGATCTCCAGGTTCACGTCGAAAAGGGCCTGGAAGGTGCCGTACCACAGGTTGAGGTCGCGGGTCTCGATGGCGAGGGCCTGTTCGCGGGCCTGCGCGGCGGCGTTATCCAAAGCGGCCCTCCACGTACTGGCTGGTGCGCTCGTCCCGCACCTGGCGCGTGAACATGTCCTCCGTGGCGCCCACCTCGACGCACTCGCCGGAGAGGAAGAAGGCGGTGCGGTCGGCGAGGCGGCGCGCCTGCTGGACGAGGTTGGTCACGAGCACGATGGTGATCTCGTCCTTGAGTTCCTTGAGCACGTCCTCGATGCGCATCGTGGTGACCGGGTCGACCGCGATGGAGAACTCGTCGAGCAGGAGCAGCTCGGGCCCCTGGCTCAGCGCGCGGGCGATGGTGAGACGCTGCTGCTGCCCGCCGGAGAGCAGGCTGCCCAGCGAGTCGAGGCGGTCCTTCACCTCGTCCCAGAGGGCGGCGCGCTGGAGGCAGCGTTCGACGATCTCGTCGAGGGCCGCCTTGCCGCGGACGCCGGCCAGGCGGGGGGCCAGGGCGACGTTGTCGTAGACCGAGAGCGGCAGCCCCACGGGCAGCGGGAAAACGACGCCGATGCGGCGCCGCAGCGCGTAGAGGTTTCTCCAGGTGCGCAGGTCGCGGCCATCCAGCCGCAGTTCGCCCTCCACCTTCATGCCCGCGTTGAAGGTGTCCATGCGGTTCAGGGCGCGCAGGAAGGAGGTCTTGCCGCTGCCGGCGGGGCCGATGATGCCGAAGATCTCGCCCTCGTGGATGTCGAAACTCACGTTCGACAGGGCGGCCTGCGCGCCGTATCGGATCGTCAGGTCCTTCACGGACACCTTGGGCTGGGCGGCGGCTACCATTTCTTCCGTCCTCTCAGCCACATGCGGAAACCGATGGAGATGGCGTTCATGGCGAGCACCATGCCGATGAGCACCAGCGCCACGCCGAAGGGCAGGGCCTCGGGTACGTCGGGCACCTGCGTGGCGATGACGAACAGGTGCAGGCTCATCGCCATGGTCTGGTCGAAGACCGACTGCGGCAGGAAGGGCAGGAAGAGCGCCGCGCCGGTGAACATGATCGGGGCGGTCTCGCCCGTGGTGCGCGACACTTCGAGGATGACGCCGGTGAGGATGCCGCTCACGGAGTTGGGCAGCACGATCTTGCGGATGGTCTGCCAGCGGGTGGCGCCCATGTTCCAGCAGGCCTCGCGGAAGGCCTGGGGCACCGCCTGCAGCGACTCGCGGGTGGACACGATCACCACCGGCAGCGTCATCACCGCCAGCGTGAGGCTGGCGGCCAGGATGCTCGTGCCGAAGCGGAAGAACAGCACGAAGGCGCCCACGCCGAACAGCGCGTGCACGATCGACGGCACGCCCGCCAGGTTGATGATGGCCAGGTTGATGGCGCGGGTGAGCCAGTTGTCGGGCGCGTACTCGCTCAGGTAGACCGCGGCCGCCACGCCGATCGGTACCGACACCAGCAAGGCCACCATCACCAGCCACATGGTGCCGATGAGCGCGGGGAAGATGCCGCCGGCCGTCATGCCGTTGGTGGGCTCGCTGAACAGGAAGTCGATGCTGATCACCGGCGCGCCCTTGCTGATGAGCATGGCGAGGATGATGAGCACCGGCAGGATCAGCAGCCCGGTCATCAGCCCGAAGAGCAGGCGCACGAGGCCCTGATTGCGGGCGTTGCGGCGGTTCAGGTCGGTGCTCTGGAACACGGCCTACCTCTTGCGGACGCCGCGCACGATCAGGTCGGCGCTGAGGTTGATGACGAAGGTCACGAGGAAGAGCAGGATGCCCAGGGTGAACAGGGCCTGGTAGTGCTCGGAGCCGTTGGCCGTCTCGCCGAGCTCGGCGGCGATGGTGGCCGTGAGCGCGCGCACGGAGTCGAAGGGGCTCGTGGGCAGGTTCACGGCGTGACCGCTGGCCATGAGCACGGCCATCGTCTCGCCGAAGCCGCGGCCGACGCCCAGGAGCACGGCGGCCACGAGTCCGTTCTTGCCCGCCGGCAGCACGACCTTGCGGATCACCTGCCACTTCGTCGCACCCATGGCCTCGGCGGCCTCGCGGTAGCGGTCGGGGACGGCCTTGAGGGCGTCCTCGGCGATGGTGGTCATGATCGGCGCGGCCATGAGCCCCAGGATGACGCCCGAGTTGAGCACGTTCAGGCCGACGGGCACGTCGAACAGGTCGATGATGAGCGGGTTCATGATGGTGAGCCCGATGAAGCCCCACACCACCGAGGGAATCGCCGCCAGCAGCTCCACGAGCACCTTCAGGATTTCGCGGGTCTTGCCGGTGGCGAACTCGGCGATGAAGATCGCCGCGCCCAGTGAGAAGGGAACCGCGATCAACATCGCCAGGCCCGTGATGCTCGCGGTGCCGGCCACCAGGGCCAGGATGCCGTAGGTTGGCTTCGTCTCCGAGGTGGGGCGCCAGTTGATGGAGCCGAAGAACTCGCCGAAGCTGAAGCGGCTCGAGATGAAGCCGAAGCCCTCGACGCTGACGAAGACGAAGATGCCGATGATGAACACGATCGCCGAGATGCCGGCGACGAACACCAGCAGCTGAACGGCCCGGTCGATCCACCAGGCCAGGTCGCGACGATCGGGGTCAAGCACCCGCGAGTCCGGGATGCTTCCGGCGTCGTTCATCTCAGTGGGCCTCGTCTCCGGCAAGCAGGTTCATGAGGTCGTGGAGCTTCACGGACAGCTCCTCCTGGACGATCTGGATGCCCTCGGCGTCGAGGAGCTGCTGGGGGTCGTAGCCGTCCAGCCGCCAGTGCAGGAGCACCGTGCGGAAGGGGAGATTCTCGATTCGCTCGCGGGCCTCGCCTTCGATGCACACGATCAGGTCGTAGTCGACCAGATCGTCGTGCTCGGTGGGCACCGCCATGGGGGCGAAGGGCTCGCCGTCCAGACCGTGCTCGGCCATGAAATCCAGTACCTGGGGTTGCACGCCGACGGCGGGCTGGAATCCGGCCGCCGCGAAGACGCCGCTCACCGGATAGGCCTTGGCGCCCATCGCGGCGGCCAGGGGCGCGAGCCGGTCGCAGTGCTGGTCGACGAACAGGATTCGCTGCGTCTTGGGCGTCTTGATCTCGCCGTCGGCGGAGAATAGGGTCTCCTCGCAGATGTTGCGCGCGTGGTCGGTCATGCGCTCCAGGCGATAGAAGGTGATGAGGAAGGCGAAGAGATCCTGGGGCGGCCGGGAGTGCTTGTTTCCCACCTTCACGAGGTCCTTGTACAGACCGCCGAAGGCGCGCCGCGAATCGTAGGCGGCCTGCTTGGCGTCGCGGGCCAGGTCGGCGTCGCCGTCGAGGAAGGCGCGGGCGGCGGCCTTGATGTTGGCGCGGCTCTGATCGGTCATCAGCTTGATGTCCTTGGCCACGCTCTTGGGCAGGTGCTTCGACAGGAGCAGCGCCTCTCTCGCGATCGACACGGCATAGTCGCCGATGCGTTCGAAGGAGATGGTGAGGCGCAGCACCGAGGAGATGAAACGCAGGTGGCCGGCGCTCGGCAGGTGCCGCACGATGAAGCTGTGACACAGGCCGTCGATGGACCGGGAGAGCCGGTTGATCGGATGATCCTCGATGACGGTGCGGGAGGCGAGCTCGTCGTCCCCGTCCAGCATCGCCGTCGTTGCCTGGACGATGGCGTCGTCGATGTTCTTCACCAGGTCGCCCAGCCGGGCGCGGATCTCGCCCTGGTCCTGTTCGAGCCTCTCTTCGTAATGCGTCATCATGGCCTGCCCTCCTCGTTAGTCGATCTTGCGAACCGGGGCGTAGCCCTTGTCCTTGATGATGCGCTGGCCCTCGTCGCTCAGGATCCAGTCGAGGTATTCCTTCACGGCGCCGGTGGGCTCGCCGGCCGTGTACATGAGCAGCGGCCGCGCGATGGGGTAGCTGCCGTCGCCGGCGGAGGCCACGGTGGGCACGACGTAGGGGGCGCCCTCCTCGGCCGCGATCGGGGCCAGCTTCACCTCGTGGTTGGCGTAGGCCAGGCCGCTGTAGCCGATGGCGCCGGGAGTCTTGGCGACCAGGTCGACGACGTCCTTGGAGCCGTGCATGTCCAGGGAGCCTAGCTTGTACTCGCGGGTCTTCCCGAGCACGACCTTCTTGAAGTAGACGTAGGTGCCGCTGTTGTTCTGGCGGCTCACGCGCACGATCTCGTTGTCCTTCGCCCCCGGCACGTCGATGCCGAGCTGCGACCAGTTCTCCACGGTTCCGCCATCGCCGTATACTTCCGCGAGCTGGGCCAGGGTGAAGCCCTCGGCGGGGTTGTCGTGGTGGATGTAGACCGCCAGGGCGTCGTAGCCGACGACATGCTCCATGGGCTCGACGCCGTTGTCGCGCGCGGCCTCGTACTCCTTGTCCTTCATCTTGCGGCTGGCGTTGGCCAGGTCGACCGTGCCGTTGATGAGCGCCGAGATGCCGGTGCCGCTGCCGCCGCCGGTCACGGCGATGGCGATGTCGGGGTTCACCGTCTTGTAGGCCTCTGCCCAGGCCTGGGCGACGTTCACGAGGGTGTCCGAGCCCTTGTTCTGCAGGACCTGGCGGGATCCGGAATCGCCGCGGCCGCAGCCGACGAGCGAGAGGACGCCGAGGACGCACACGGCGAGACGGATTGCTTTCATGCGATTGCCTCCTGTGGCAGCGACGGTCGCTGCGTCGTTCTTCGGTTCGTGTTCGTGATGATGCTGACGGTATAGCCACGGACACGCCCGAAATCAACGCCGGGAGTGTGAAGTTTCCGTGAAGACGAAGGGAGCCCCCAGGGCGGGCTCCCGTAAGGTCAAGAGATGTCGGGCGATCCGATCAGAGCATCCGGAGCTGCCGGTGGAGCGGCAGCAGGGCCTGGAAGTGATCGCGGCAGAAGCCCACGAGCTCGGGGCCGTGCAGCTCCGCGGGCGGCTTCATCTCGATGCCGGCGTAGAGTCCCTTGTGCTTGAGCAGTTCGGCGCGGGGGTGATCGGGGTCGAAGCCTCGCGGCACGCGCTTGGTCTTTTCGCCGCCGATCGAGTAGCCGCGCTTCTCCACGAGCTTCACGGCCCGCAGCAGGGCGGGGCCGGCCTTGGGGTGCGTCACCAGTTCGCGGTAGGCGGCCAGGCTCTCCTTCGAGAACATGTAGTAGCCGCAGCCCAGGTAGAACTCCGGCGGTTCCAGGTGCAGGTAGAAGCCGGAGCTCTCCATCTTGGCGCCGGGGCCGTCCCAGAGGATCACGCCCAGGTTGGGCTTGTAGGGGCTCTTGTCTTTGCTGAAGCGCACGTCCCGGTGGATGCGGAAGATGCTGCGGTCGGTGCGCGGGTCGGCGTTGATGCCGGGCACCTTTCCGCGCAGGGCGTCGCCCATGGCCGTGACGAAGGCGCGGGCCGGTTCGAGGATCGCGCGGTCGTATTCGTCGCGATGCTCGGCGAACCAGGCCTTGTCGTTGTTGCGTTTCAGCGCGCGCAGGAACTTCGGGGCGGCCTTGGGGAATCCGTTGAACTCGCTGCTCATGGACGGCTCCTAGAATCGGTAGTTGAACATCGCCGCCGCCTGGCCCCGCGGGCCGGCGCCGAGGCCGAACTCGAGGTTCTTGGCTCTCGCGGTACGCGCGGCGTGGACGATGTCTGCGGCTTTGATGACGATCACGCCCGCGGCACAGGTCGCGAACAGGGTGAGGGATTCGGAATCGGAGAGCCCGGAATCGTCCGAGAACGATTCGCCCAAGGCATACACGGCTCCGGCGGTCAGAGCCACGGTTCCACCGAAGTAGAGTGCACCGGTGCCGTACTCCTCGCAGTACATGTGGCCCGCGCCGGGGATGAAGAAGGAGAGCATCCCCGCCACACCGGGATGATAGGTTCCCTCGTAGATGGGGATTTCCTCGGCGAAGGCCGGCGTGACGACGAGCAGCAGGGAAACGAGTGTCGCGGCGATCTTGATCATGAATGGCCTCTCCCTCGAAGTGGAGCAGGGGAATGACTCACAACCGGATTGCTGACTGACCGCGAAGCTCCGCGCCAGAGCCGATCGCCGATTCCGCGGTTAGTACGCCTTCGCGAACAGCACCCGCCGCTTGCTCGGCTTGCCGGTCTTCACGCAGACGCCGTCTTCCAGGTCGTCGTCCAGGGGGATGCAGCGGATCGTCGCCTTGGTCTCCTCCTGGATCGCGTTCTCGGTTTCGTCGGTGCCGTCCCAGTGCGCGTAGAGGAAGCCGCTCTTCTCGGCGAGCACTTCCTTGAACTGATCCCAGCTGTCCACCGGCGTCGTGTGCTCGGCGCGGAAGGCCACGGCCTTGTCGAAGATCGCCTGCTGGATCGTCGTCAGGCGCTCGTTCACGGAATCGACGACGCCGTCCACGGAGAAGCCCTTCTTCTCGCGAATGTCGCGGCGGGCGCTGAAGACGCTGCCCTTCTCGAGGTCGCGCGGACCGATCTCCAATCGTAGGGGGACGCCCTTCAGTTCCCATTCCGCGTACTTCCAGCCGGGCTTGAAGTTGTCGCGGTCGTCCACGTGCACGCGGATGCCGCCATCGCTCAGGATCTTGCCCACGCGATGGGCCTCCTCGACGGTGGCCGCGCGCTCCTCGTCGGTCTTGTAGATGGGCACGATCACGGTCTGGATCGGCGCGAGGCGGGGCGGCAGGATGAGGCCGTCGTCGTCGCCGTGAGCCATGACGATGGCGCCCACCAGCCGCGTGGAGACGCCCCAGCTCGTGGCCCACACGTGCTGACGCTCGCCGCCCTCGTCCTGGTAGGTCACGTCGAAGGCCTTGGCGAAGTTCTGGCCCAGGTTGTGGCTGGTGCCGGCCTGCAGGGCGCGGCGATCGCCCATGAGCGCCTCGATGCAGTAGGTGCGCACCGCGCCCGCGAACTTCTCCTGCTCGGTCTTGAGGCCCTTGATCACCGGCACCGCCATCTCGGTCTCGGCGAAGTCGGCGTAGACGTCGAGCATGCGGAGGGTCTCCTCCTCCGCCTCCTCGGGCGTGGCGTGGGCCGTGTGGCCTTCTTGCCAGAGGAACTCGGTGGTGCGCAGGAACAGGCGCGTGCGCATCTCCCAGCGCACCACGTTGGCCCACTGGTTGATGAGCAGGGGCAGGTCGCGGTGGCTCTGGATCCACTTGCGGTACATGTCCCAGATGATCGTCTCGCTGGTGGGGCGAATGACGAGCGGCTCCTCGAGCTTCTTGCCGCCGCCGTGGGTGACCACGGCGAGCTCGGGGCTGAAGCCCTCGACGTGCTCGGCCTCCTTCTTCATGAAGCTCTCGGGGATGAGCATCGGGAAATAGGCGTTCACGTGGCCGGTAGCCTTGAAGCGGCTGTCGAGGCCGGCCTGCATGTTCTCCCAGAGGCCGTAGCCGTAGGGTCGGATCACCATGCTGCCCTTCACGGGCGAGTAGTCGGCCAGCTGGGCCTGCTGCACGACGTCCGTGTACCAGCGCGAGTAGTCTTCGCTCTGCTTGGCGAGTCCCTGCGACATCATCGTCCTCCTTAGTAGCCGGGATCGGCGTACAATACGCGGATTGGCGGGGAGGCGCAAGCGGTCGCGCTACTCCTTCACGCGCAGGCGGAGTTCGCCGTCCTCCACGCTCAGCTCCTCGAGACCGCTGAAGAGGGTGGGCAGGAAGCCGCCCTCGCCGCCGATCTCCTCCATGAGGTCGACGTTCTTGAAACCGCCCAGCCACTCGTTCGGCAGCGGCAGGCCCATGATGGTGACCCCCTTCAGTATCGCCACGGGCTTGCCGTCCCTCAGGGACAGCTCCAGGCCGGTCTTGGCGCGCAGGGTCTTGCCGCCGAGCACGGGGAAGTCCTCGTCCATGGGAATGAGCACCTTCGCGCTGATGAGGTCGCGGGAGAGGTCTATCGCCACGCGCTCGGCCAGGTTCGTGTTCTTGGCGAGCATGGCGTTGAGCTCGCGCTCCGTGAAGCGGAGGCTGCGGTGATCCGGGTTCTCGCGGTAGGCCTCGGGTTCGAGATAGCCCAGCTTGGCCGCGAGCGCCTGCTCCTCCTCGGCGCTGAGCTCGACCGGCTTGAAGTCGGAGGGGAACACGTAGGCCTTCACCACCCACACCGAGGCCGCCGCCAGCAGGAGCAGCGCCACCAGGGCGATGACGAGGGTTCTCAGGCAGCCGCCGCGCTTCTTCTCGTTTTCGTTCACGCCGTCCTCCGATCGATGGCCGGTCATGGGGCCCGAGGGTACCCGCGGGGGTTTCCGACCGCAACGGAAGCATCGACACGCGCCGCCGCGGAAGAGTCACGGCGGACGAATATGAGGGATTTGGGAGGTGGGATCCGGCGGGGAGTGGGGGCACAAAAAAAAGCAACCGCTGC
Organism: uncultured bacterium; assembly: GCA_964399495.1. Taxonomy (GTDB): domain Bacteria; phylum Krumholzibacteriota; class Krumholzibacteriia; order JACNKJ01; family JACNKJ01; genus CAYNQX01. The sequence goes on along the minus strand of CAYNQX010000038.1, from coordinate 21,003 downwards.
CAGTCAGTGCTTGCGGTTACTTTTTTACTACCCCTGCTTGACCTCTCTATTGCAGGGCTGATGCCACTCCTGAACAATTCCCGGACATTTTCAAAGAATAGCGTATTCGATTTAATATCAATGGATTGCGGGTCGAGGGCGCTCCGCCCCCGGGGGCGGGATCATCGACGGGCGCCGGCCGTCGTCCTCGACAGTGGACGCCGTCCCCCGATGCGTGGACACTGTCGAGGACAGGTCTCGCGACGAAAGGACACCCATGGACTACCGGAAAACCGACCGCGGTTACCTGCTCCGCATCGATCGCGGCGAGGAGCTCGTCACTACACTCACAGCGTTCCTTCGTGACAAGCAGATCCGCAGCGGGGCGTTCACGGGCCTCGGCGCCGTGGACGACCCCGAGCTGGGCCTGTTCACCATGAAGACCCGCGAGTACCTGCGCCGCCGCTTCGAGGGCGAGTACGAGATCGCGTCGCTCACGGGCAACGTGACCACCCTGGACGGCGCGCCCTTCGCCCACGTGCACGGCGTCTTCACCGACGCGAGCTGCGCGGCCATCGGCGGACACGTGTTCGCCGCCGAGGTCGCGGTGACCTGCGAGATCGACCTGGTGGTCTACGAGGGAGAGGTGAAGCGGGAGATGGACGAGGTGACGGGCCTCAACCTGATGCGCTTCTAGAGAACCAGCCCTCGGTGCGCAGGCAGATCCGCACCAACATCAGCATCACCGGCACCTCGATGAGAACGCCCACCACCGTGGCCAGCGCCGCGCCCGAACCCAGCCCGAAGAGCAGCGTGGCCGTGGCGATGGCCACCTCGAAGTGGTTGGAGGCGCCGATCAGGGCGCTGGGCGCCGCGTCGCGGTAGCTCAGCTTCATCATGCGCGCCAGGCCGTAGGTGAGCGCGAAGATCAGCACCGTCTGCAGGAAGAGCGGCACCGCGATCCAGAGAATGGTGAGCGGCGCGCCCACGATCGTCTCGCCCTTGAAGGCGAACAGCAGCACCAGGGTCGCCAGCAGCGCGACGATGGTGACCGGCGTGAGCCGGTGCAGGAAAGTCGCCTCGAACCAGTCGACGCCCTTCGCCGCGATGATCCAGCGACGCGAGAAGTAGCCCGCCACGAGCGGCAGCGCCACGTAGACGCCGATGGAGAGCAGCAGCGCTTGCCAGGGCACGGGCAGGCGGCCCACGCCGAGCAGGTAGCCGCCGAGCAGGCCGTAGAGCAGCAGCATGGCCAGCGAGTTTATCGCCACCATCACGAGCGTGTGGCCGTCGTTGCCGCGGGCGAGGTAGCCCCACACCAGCACCATCGCTGTGCAGGGCGCGATGCCCAGCAGGATGCAACCCGCGAGGTAGCTGCGCCACAGCGGCACCTGCAGCATCTTCACGCCCTCTTCCATCACCACGAGCCCGGAGCCGTAGACGCCGCCGACCGGCAGGTCGAGGCCGAAGGGCAGCCGCACCAGGTCCACGGCCTCGGGGCCGATGAAGCGCAGGAACAGCGTGCCCAGGAAGAAGCTCGAGATCGCGAGCATGGTGAAGGGCTTCACCGCCCAGTTCACGAACAGGGTGAGGCCCACCGGCTTCGCGCTGCGGCCGGCGCGCAGCACCTCGGCGAAGTCGATCTTCACCATGATCGGATACATCATGAAGAACAGGCAGACGGCGATCGGCACGCTCACCACCGGCGCGCCGTCCACCGTGACGGCGAGTCCGTCGAGCCAGCCGGCGAAGCCGGGCGCCAGCTTGCCGAGGCCGATGCCCGCGGCGATGCACAGCAGCACCCACAGCGTGAGCCAGCGCTCGAAGAAGCCGAGGCCGCCGGGGGACTTGGTGACGCAGGCGTTCTTCGGCATCAGGATTCCGTTTCGGAGGGGGCTTCGAGAAGGTCGGGAAGCCCCTCGACGAAGGCGCGGATCTCGTCGCGGACGCGCCGGTAGTGCACCATGGCCTGCTCCTCGGTCGCGGCGCGGGCGGCCAACGCCGGCGGGTCCGGGAAGCTCCTGTGATGCGTGCGGCTCGCCCCGGGGAACACGGGGCAGTTCACCCGCGCGGTGTCGCAGACGGTCATGACCAGGTCGTAGCCATGATCGAGATAGAGGCGCAGGTGCTCGCTTCGCTGCCCGGAGATGTCCACGCCCACCTCGGCCATGGCCCGCACGGCTCGCGGATCGAGTTCGCCGGGATCGACGCCCGCGGAGGCGACGTTCATGCGGCTGCCGTGAAGGCGGCGCACCCAGCCCTCGGCCATCTGGCTCCGGCAGGAGTTTCCCGTGCAGAGGAACAGGATCTCGCGAGGAGGCGGTGAGGTGGTCATGCGGGCTCCGGCGGGTAGAGGTGGGGGGGAACCGCTACCCGGACGATTCTCGCCGGGGATCGGATAGGAATCAAGTGAAGTTCCTGTGAAGTCGAGCGGGAATCAGTGGTGGGCCTTGATGGTGCTGAAAGAGGACCCGGACTCCGGCGGCAGTTCGGGGACAGCCGTCGCCCAGCCGCCGCAGTCGCTCTGGGCCACCGCGGATTCGCTGCCCTGGGCGTCCTCGATCGTGACGGGGAGCGTCGCGATGAGCACGTGCTCGGGCGGCACCGCCTCGCTGTCGAAGTACCAGACCTGGATCAGCCAGTCGCCGGGTTCGGGAATTGCGAAGTCGAAGCGGAGGTCGAAATCGCAGAAGCAGTAGCAGTACTCGCTGCCCGCTCCCTCGACCTCGCGCAGGTTTACGAGGCCGTCGAGGAACTCGAGCTCCATGTCGACGATCCAGCAGCAGTTGTAGTGCGCGACGGTGTGGTAGACGCTGACGTCGTTGCCCGACACCTCGGCCCAAACGTCGGCCCGGGCGGAGGATCCGCCCGGGACCGAGTTCAACAGGAGAATGGAGGTCACGATGCAAAGGGTGAGTTGCCAGCCGCGCATCATCGTTCTCACCAATCTTGCCGCTTCAGCGAAGGCTGCTGCGCAAAAGGAGAGGCGGGGAAACCGCGCGGAACGCCCTCTGGTTTGGGAAAGCGGACCCTGGACAGGGCGGCAAGCCTCGCGTTTGCGAGGACCTCTACCCGTCGGCGCTGCTCCGTCTTCCGGACCGTGGGAGCCGCCCCATGTGCTTTCCCGGCGTCAGCGTTCTCGTTCGTCAGCTTCCCCGCCGGCGGATGGGTCCTTCCCATCCTTAATCTTTGCGCTCGCATTCCGCGATTGGATTATAGACCCGTTTGGGGGGCCGTCAACGCAGTGCAAATGACGGCTGGGCAGGACAATACAAAGGCCGCAAACCCGCCGGTTTACGGCCTTTGCGCCAGGCGAGGGAGGGCTTCGGCCGAGCGCCTCTGAGCCGAGTCATCGAGGCGAAGTGAAGCGAGACGAAGCCCGACCGAGCCCCTACAGTGGCCAGCTCTCCTTCTCGATGAGCAGATCCGCCACGCGACGACGCAGTGCCATCGTGTTGAGCGGCTGGTGCTTCACCACGCGGCGGAGGCCCGCCAGGCTGGTGTTCAGCACGTCGCCGCCCATGATCGCGGCCAGGGTCTCGCGGGCCTTGATGTCCATGTGGTGGATCGCCTGGTCGCAGATGATGCCGGTGAGGTCGGCCGCGAAGGCGGCCTTGGCCTCGTCGCCGCTCGCGGCGATCTTCTCGGCGCGCATGACGCAGGACTCCATGGCGTAGACATCCATGATCATGTCGGAGAGGAAGCTCAGCACCTCCTCGTGCTCCATGGGCTCCTTCAGCTTCTCGCCCAGCTCCTGGGCCACCGCGCCGAGGGCAAGCAGCACGACCTTCTTGGCCTTGGTCACCATCTCCTTCTCGGCGGCCAGCGCGCCGCTCGCGGCCTCGTCGTCGAAGCTCGGCATACCCATGAGCTCCTCCATGACCGCCTTGGCCGCGGGGAAGATCGGCAGATGATTCTTCGCGGCCTTCTTGAGCACGTCGCCCGCGATGATGAGGCGGTTGATCTCGTTGGTGCCCTCGAAGATGCGGTTGATGCGGCTGTCGCGGTAGTAGCGCTCGGCCGGGAACTCCTGGGTGTAGCCGTAGCCGCCGAAGATCTGCACGCACTCGTCCACGCAGTAGTCGAGCACCTCGGAGCAGTACACCTTCATCATGGAGCACTCGGTCATGTACTCGCGGATGCCGTGCTCGATCATCTTGGCGTCGAAGTCGTCCGCGCTCTTGTCCAGCGTGTCGATGTTCTGGTCGATGTAGCCGGCCGTGCGGTAGACCATGCTCTGCGAGGCGAAGTAGCGCGCCCCCATCTCGCCGATCTTGTGCTTGATCATGCCGAAGTCGGTGATGGGCCGACCGAACTGCTGGCGCTGCTTGCCGTAGCGCACGGCGTCCAGCATCGCCAGCTCGGCGGCGCCCGCGGCGCCCGCGCCCAGCTTGAAGCGACCCACGTTGAGGATGTTGAAGGCGATCGCCGCGCCGCGGCCGATGCGGCCGAGCACGTTCTCGGCCGGCACCTTGACGTCCTCCATGATCAGCGTGCGGGTGGAGGAGCCCTTGATGCCGAGCTTCTTCTCCTCGGGGCCGGTGCTGAAGCCCTCCATGTCCTTGTCGAGGATGAAGGCGGTGAACTTGTCGCGGCCGCCTTCGCCGTCGGCGGGCACCTGGGCGAAGACGATGAACAGGTCGGCGAAGCCGGCGTTCGTGATGAACATCTTCTCGCCGTTCAGAATGTAGTGCGCGCCGTCGTCGGTGGGCACCGCCTTGGCGCGCGCGTTCATGGCGTCGGAACCGCTGCCCGCCTCGGTGAGCGCATAGGCGCCGAGGATCTCGCCGGAGGCGAGTTTCGGCAGGTACTTCTGCTTCTGTTCCGGGGTGCCGAAGTAGACGATGGGCAGCGTGCCGATGCCCGTGTGCGCGCCGTGACCCACCTGGAAGGAGCCGCTCGCCGCCAGCTTCTCGGCGACCAGCATGCCGACCTTCTTGGGCGCCGCCAGGCCGCCGTAGGCCTCGGGTACATCGACGGCGAGGAGTCCGTTCATGCCGGCTTCCTTGAGCAGGCCGGGCATGACGCCGTCCTCGAGGGCCTCCAGGGCGTCCATCTTCGGGGCGACCGAACCCTCCACGAACTTGGCGACCATGTCGCCGATCATCTTCTCTTCCTGGCTGAACTCCTCGGGCGTGAACACACGCTCCAGGGGATGCTCCTCAACGAGGAAGCTGCAGCCTCGAATCATCTCAGTCGTGGTTTCCTCAGACATCCCACACATCCTTTCTGGGTCGCGTCTCCGAACACACTGCGAGCCGCCGGCGGCGCCGACTCGATCGGAAAGAAGATATCCCGGTCTTGGAGATCAGTCCAGGGTTCATGGTGCAGGAGAAGGGCCATCGTCCGCTTCGGGGCAATAAAAAGCCCCCGTCCCTGGGGACGGGGGCTCGCGGTCGATGAGACTCGCAGTTCGCAAGGACTCTACTAGTAGAGGCTCTTGATGGAGCTGAAGGCCGAGGACTCGGTGGCTGTCGCGTCGACGCACACGTAGACGCCCCAACCGTGGAGGTAAGTGATGTCGCCGCCGGCGCCGTCACCCATCTCCAGGTAGAAGTCGCCGCCGCCGGCCAGGCCGGAGAAGGTTGCCGCGAAGCCCATCGGGCTCTCGGGGGCAGCCATGTAGCAGCCAGGGTCGATGGCGCTCGGGCAGTCGGGATCGCCGAGAGGCGCGGCGCCGTCATCACCGAAGGTGTAGATACCGCTGATGTCGCCGCTGCAGCCGCAGCAGCCGTCCCAGGCGTAACCGTCTAGGTTCGGACGGGCCAGGGCGAGCACGGGACCGGCGTCGTAGGTACCGTCGCCGTCCGCGTCATAGTACAGGTGCGCGTTCAGGTCGCCGACCCAGGTCTGGGTGATGTTCAGGGACAGAACGACGTTCGTGATCGTGCCGCCGCCGGTGGCGATCGGACCGAAGACGAGCGGGCCGCCCGTGGCATCGAACTCGGTGTTGGTGTCTTCGCCGTAGTAGTCGCAGCCCGCGACATCGCAGTCCACGCGAGCCCCGGAGGTGCCGGAGGCATTGGGAATCTTCACGTCGTCGGCCATAGCGGGAATCGCGATAACCAGAGCGAAGATCATGACCAGGATGGTAGCCAGTTTCATGAGAGGTTCCTCCTCAGTCTGATGCGTACGCAGTATGTAGGTACTCGAAACCCATGAGGATATGCATCTGAATGCCGAGTTCCAAGGCCCCTAACTTTACCCAAAATAATCATCGATAGCAAGGGTATCGCACTTCGGATACTCCCACTTTTTCGTGGGTGTACCGCAGTCGTTACGGTCGTGGAACCGTTTCCAATAAAGGAGTTTCCGAGGCTGAATGTTCAGTCGAGGCGCTCGAAGATGCCCGCCGCGCCCATGCCGCCGCCAACGCACATCGTTACCATGGCATAGCGACCCTTTCGGCGCTGCAATTCGTGGAGCGCCTGGGTCGAGAGCTTGGCGCCGGTACAGCCCAGGGGGTGCCCCAGGGCGATGGCGCCGCCGTTCACGTTCGTGCGTTCGGGATCCATCTCGAGCCGGCGCATCACGGCCAGCCCCTGGGCGGCGAAGGCCTCGTTGAGTTCGATGACGTCGATGTCGTCCAGCTTCAGGCCGGCGAGGGCGAGAGCTTTGGGCACGGCCTCCACGGGTCCGAGCCCCATGATCTCCGGCGCCATCGCGGCCGCGGCGTAGCTCACGTAGCGAGCCATCGGCGTCAGCCCCCGCTCCTTCGCGAACTCCGCGTCGCACACCAGCAGCGCGGCGGCGCCGTCGCTCATCTGGCTGGTGTTGCCGGCGGTCACCGTGCCGCCCGTCTTGAACACGGGGCGCAACCTGGCGAGCCCCTCGGCGCTGCTGTCGGCGCGCGGGCCCTCGTCGCGGTCGAAGGTGATGGTCTGGGTGGCCACCTTGCCGCCCTTGCCGGTGGGCGTCACGCGCTCCACCTCGAGCGGGGTGATCTCCTCGTCGAAGAGCTTCGCCGCCTGGGCGGCGATGGCCCGCTCGTGGCTGGTGAGCGCGAAGGCGTCCTGGTCTTCGCGGCTGATGCCGTCCAGTTCCGCGACCCGCTCGGCGGTGAGCCCCATGTTCAGGTAGGACTCGGGCCGCCCTCCGGCCAGTTCGGGATTGGGGACGATCTTGTTGCCGCCCATCGGAATCATGCTCATCGTTTCCGAGCCGCCCGCGACGGCGCAGCGGATCGAGCCGCTCATCACCTTGAGCGCGGCCAGGTGGATCGACTCCAGGCCGCTCGAGCAGTAGCGGTTGATGGTCATGGCCGGCACCGAATCGGGTAGACCCGCCAGGAAGACCGCCTGCCGGGCGAAGTTCATACCCGCTTCCCCTTCGGGAAACGCGCAGCCGAGGATCAGGTCGTCGATATCGGCGGGATCCAGCTCGGGCACGCGCCCCATGAGCCCGCGGATCACGGCTCCGGCCATGTCGTCGGGACGGGTGGCGGACAGGGTGCCCCGGGGGGCCTTGCCCACGGCGCTGCGGGTGGCGGCGACGATGACGGCTTCACGCATGACTGGCCTCTCAATTCCGTAGCGGTTTTCCGGTCTTCAAAATGTGCTGCACGCGCTCGAGGGTCTTCCGCTCGCCGCAGAGGGAGAGGAAGGCCTCGCGCTCCAGATCCAGCAGGTACTGCTCGCTCACCGTCTGCGTGCCGGTGAGCGGCCCTCCGCAGAGGATATTCGCGAGCTTCTCGCCGATCAGGCGGTCGTGCTCGCTGATGAAACGGGCGTCGAACATGTTGTACAGGCCCACCTGCAGCGTGCCCATGCCCGCCTCGCCCATGACGGGGATGTCGGTGAGCGGCCGCCCCGGGTCGTGTCCGGCCCGCGCCATGCCGAGCACGGTCTGCTTGGCGTCGGCGAGCAGGCGGCTGCGGTTCATGGTGATGCCGTCCGTGTCGCGCAGGAAGCCCATCTGCTGGGCCTCGCGCGCGCTCGTGGCCACCTTGGCCATGCCGATGGTCTCGAAGGCCGCGCGCACGGGCGGGAGCAGGTTGTCCGTGCCGCTCCAGCGCTCGAGCATGCGCAGGTACATCTCCTTGGTGCCGCCGGCGGCGGGCACCAGGCCGACGCCCACCTCGACCAGACCGATATAGGTCTCGGCGGAGGCCCGGACCCGCTGTCCGTGCAGCACGAACTCGGCGCCGCCGCCCAGGGCCATCTGGAACGGGGCCGACACCGTGGGCACCGGCGAGTACTTCAGAGCCATGGTGGCGTCCTGGAAGGTCCTGATCATCAGGTTGACGTCTTCCCACTCGCCCTCCAGGGCGGAGAAGAGCAGCAGCATGAGGTTCGCGCCTACGGAAAAGTTGACGCCCTGGTTGCCCACGACGATTCCCTCGTAGCCGCCCTCCTCGGCGGTGCGGATGGCCGTCTTCACCATGCCCAGGATATCGCCGCCGATGGAGTTCATCTTGGAGTGGAACTCGAGACAGAGCACGCCGTCGCCCAGGTCGACGAGGCTCGCGCCCTCGTTGCGCTTCAGCTCGCGGCCGGCGCTGCGCAGGTGGTCGAGCACCAGCTTGCCGGGATCCTCGGGCGGGAGCACGTGCTCCTTCTTCGTGGGGCACCAGACGCCCAGGCGGCCGTCCACGAGCTTGTAGAAGCTCTCGGCGCCGGCCTCGAGCATGGCGCCCACCCACTCGGGCAGGGCGAGGCCGTCGGCCTTCATGCGAAGGGCGGTGGCTCGGACGCCCATGGCGTCCCAGACCTCGAAGGGGCCGGCGTCCCAGCCGAAGCCCCACTTCATGCCGTCGTCGATGGGCTTCGGGTCGTCGCAGATCTCGCCCACCCTGTGCGCGCAGTAGGCGAAGAGGCGGCTCAGTGTGCGCCAGGTGAAGTCGGCGGCGCGGCCCTTGCCGGCGACGATCGCGGCGATCTTCTCGGTGACCGACTCGATGCTCTTGAGCGCCTCGAGCTCGGGGAACTTCGCCTTCCGCTTCTCGCGATGCTCCATGGTACCCAGGTCGAGGGTGAGTATCTGACGCTTGCCCTCGGCGTCCTTGCTCTTCTTGTAGAAGCCGGCTCCGCTCTTCTCGCCGAGCAGGCCCGCGGCCAGCATCTTCTCCAGCACCGGCGGCGTGGCGAAGGCGTCGCGGGCCTCGTCGTCGGGGCAGCCGTCGTAGACGTTGCCGCTCACCGCGACGAAGGTGTCGAGGCCGACCAGGTCGGCCGTGCGGAAGCTCGCGCTCTTGGGGCGTCCCACGAGGGGACCGGTGAGGAAGTCGACCTCCTCGACGGTGAGGCCCTGCTCCTCCATCGCGCGGATGCCGTCGAGCATGCCGAACACGCCGATGCGGTTGGCCACGAAGTTGGGGGTGTCCTTGGCGGTCACCACGCCCTTGCCCAGGCGGCGGTCGACGAAATCGGTGATATCCGCGAGCACCGCGGGGTCGGTGTCCGGCCCCGGGATCACCTCGAGCAGGTGGAGATAGCGCGGCGGATTGAAGAAATGCGTGCCCATGAAATGCGCGCGGAACTCGTCATTCAGCCCCTCGGCCATGGCGGCGACGGAGAGCCCGGAGGTGTTGCTGGTGATGATGCTGCCCGGGCGCCTGTGCTCGGCGGCCTTGGCCAGCACGAGCTTCTTGATGGCCAGGTCCTCCTTCACCACCTCGATGATCCAGTCCGCGTCGCCGATGCGCGCCCAGTCGTCGTCGAAGTTGCCCACCTCGACGAGCTTCGCCAGATCCTTGCGGAAGAAGGGCGCCGGCTTGCTCTTCAGGCAGCCGGCCAGGGCCTCGCTGCCGAGCCGGTTCCGGACGGCGGGCGCATCGAGACCGAGCCCGGCCGCCTTTTCCCTGTCCGTGAGCTCCTTGGGGACCATGTCCAGCATCAGGGAGGGGATCCCCGCGTTCGCCAGGTGCGCCGCGATGGCCGAACCCATGACGCCGCTGCCCAGCACCGCCGCCCGCTCGATTTTTCTGCCCATGCTTGCCTCCGGGACTGAATATCGTTCATCATCAATCTTGGCGATCATGCGGCGAGCCGTCAATCTCTGTTTCGCCATGAAGACGAAGGAGTTGACCGGGCCCGGGGTGGCCCGCCATTGATTCCATCGTCCACCGGCCAAAGGACCTTGAGGGGGAGTTCTCAGTGAGTGAAATCATCGACAGGGGCGACAAGCGCGAGCGCATTCTCGCCGCCGCCGTGAGCTGCTTCGGCAAGGACGGCTTCTACCGCACGCGCATCCGGGACATCGCCCGGCGGGCGGGCGTGGCCGACGGGACCGTCTATCTCTACTTCGAGGGCAAGGAGGCCCTGCTGGGGGCGGTGTTCACCTCGGTGATGGAGGGCTTCCTGGAGCGGGGCCGCGCCAGGGCCGACGCGACCCTGCCGGTCGGCGAGCGGCTGCGGGCCTTGATCGACCTGCACCTGTCCGGCCTGGGCGCCGATCGGGAGCTTGCCACCGTGTTCCAGATCGAGCTGCGTCACAGCGCTCGGCTCATGGAGAGCGTCGGGCAGGGGCTGCTCCGGGACTACTTCCACCTGATCGCCGAGATCCTGGAGGACGGGCAGCGCGAGGGCGGCCTGCGGGCCGATCTGGATCCCCGCTTCGCCGCCCGCTGCATCTTCGGCCTCGTGGACGAAACCGCCACCGCCTGGGTGCTGCACGGCGCCGATCGCCGACTCGAGGAGATGACCGCACCACTCATGGACTTCATCCAGCACGGCCTGCTCGGCGGCGACGACGGCGCATAGGAAAAGGCCCGGGCTTGCGCCCGGGCCTTCGTGTACCCGTACCCTCGGGTTTCGAAATCCAGTCCGCTAGTAGAAGGTCTTCACCGTGCTCCAGCTCGTGGGCTCCACGGCGATGAGGCCGCAGTCGACGATGCGAGAGCCCACCAGCACGCCGCAGCTGTTGCCGCCGGGCGAGCAGGGCGAGTCGTTCTGCAGGAAGTAGTTCCCGCTGCTGCCGATGCCGCAGAACTCGGGGTTGTCCCGGAAGTTGCCGTTCACGCCGAGCTGCACGTCGATGGGCGCCACCCAGTCTCCGCCGGTGTTGCCGACGATGTCGCAGCAGCTGAAGGCGGGCGGGGTGCCCGTCACGCTCACACCCACCGAGATAGTGTTCGAGGCGATGATGGATTGCGCGAAGGTCGCCGAGCCGGCGTTCACGGCGTTCAGGCCCGAGCCGCCGCCCATGGCCGAGTTCTCGGCGATGGTGCAGCCGGTGAAGGCGGGGCTGCTGCTGTCGATGGCCAAGCCGCCGCCGCTCGAAGCGGAGTGGTTGCCGTAGACGGTCACCAGGTCGAGCGTGGCCGCCGCCGCCGAGTTGATGGCGATGCCGCCGCCGACGCCGCCGGCGCTGTTCTCGAACACGTCGCAGTGCTGAGCGCTGAACCCTGACTCGATGGCGTTGATGCCGCCGCCCTTTCCGGCGGCCTGGTTGCGGCCGATCATGCAGTCCACGAGCTGGGGTGTGCTGAGAGAGAACGTCATACCCCCGCCGTCGCCGTTGGAGCGGTTCCAGGTGATGGTGCAGCGCTCGAAGATCGTGGTGCAGTCCGTGATGCAGGCCACGCCGCCGCCCTCGACGGATTCGTTGTCCGTGATGATGCAGTTCTCGAACACGCCGGAGGAGTTCTCCAGGTAGATGCCGGCGCCGGGAGCGGCGTAGTCGCCGCCCCGAATCGTGAAGCCCTTCACCAGGGTCTGGCTGTCCAGACTCGTGCCAGTGAGCACCCGTCCGAGGCCGCCGGCGTCGATGACGGCGCAGTAGGCGCCGCCCGTCGCGCTGATCAGCACGACCCCCGACTTCAATGCGATGCTGTGCTCGTAGTAGATGCCGCAGGCCACCAGTACGGTGTCGCCGGCGGTGGCCGCCGCGAGACCCGCCGCGATGGTGGGCTGGTCGCCGGGAACCTCGATCGTGGCCGCGCTCGCGCCGACGGCCGTCCCGGCCAGCAGGGCGAGGCAGAAGAGGGAAGTGACGAGGGTACGCATTCTGTCCTCCTGAGAATGGACGAAACCATGCCTCATGCCGCCTTGCATGAAGCAGTTCGAGCCCTACTGCTTGCAATCCGCATTCCTGCTCATGCGGTCCAAGCTCGGATGTGACAAATTTCTGGTCAGATCGGAATGACTCGAAGCGGAAAGGAGCGCTCGGGAAGCCCGCGCCCTCCTCTTCACCGCGTCATCGGCTGACTTTCGGGCAGTTCCGGCTTCACGAAGACGGTCTTCTCGCGGGTGCAGAGGGCAAGGCCGGGGGTCCCCTTGCGCGGTTTGCGAACGTAGCGCTTCTCCGTGTAGATCACCGGCACCAGATTGCTGTTGCGCGCCTTGCTGTGGAAGGCCGCGATGCCCGCGGCCGCCTCGATGATGGAGCGCGGCGCGCCGCTCTTGTGTCCGCCGGTTTTCAGGATCACGTGGCTGCCCGAGGTGCCGGCGGCGTGGAACCAGAGGTCGCGCCCGACGGCGTCCCGGTGGGTGAGCTGGTCGTTTTCCTTGTTGTTCCGACCGACGAGCACCTCCCAGCCGCCGGGCAGCGAGTAGCGGCGATAGGGCCGCTGGGCCACCTCGGGACGTCCGCCGGTGGCCTTGGGCTTGCGCAGATCGAGCAGCGACGCCTCCTGCCCCAGGTGCAGGAGCGCCTCGCGCAGCGCGGCGATTTCCCGGGTGTCCCGGCATCGGCAGTTGGCCAGCGCGGGCAGGCGTTCGGTGAGCAGCTCCTCGTCTTCGAGGATGCGGCCCCGCACCTCTTCCAGTCTCAGTTCGATCGTGCGGAGCCCGCGCTCGCCCTTGGCGGCCTGCTTGTAGAGGCGGTTCAGGTTGTCCTGGGGGCTCTTGGAGGGGTTGAGCGGAATGCTCAGCCTGCGGTGGCTGGCGTGGACGTCCTCCAGCTCGATCGACTCCATGCCGCGCTCCACCTCGCCCAGGTGGGCGGCGAGGCTGTCGGCCTGGTGGCGCTTGTCCTCGGCGCCGGCCGCGCGCTCCCAGTCGCGCTCGAGCTTGGTGAGCAGGCGGCGGTCGTGGGCCAGACGCTGCTCCAGGTTCCGCTTGAGCACGTTCATGAGTTCGGTCATCTGGAAGCGCGCCATGCAGCCGCGGCCCATGAAGTTCAGGGCGGTGACGTAGTCGTCGAAGTGGGACACCTGGAGGGCGTCGCCCTGCAGCGCGAGGCTTTCGGGATCGCGCATGTTGAAGGGGAAGATCTGGCAGCCGCGGTGAAGCTCCGGCGGGAAGCTGAGGACGTTGATGGTCTCCCGCTGATGGGCCACCTTGTCGATCCAGCGCCCGAGACGGCGGGCGAGGATGAGGCGCGGATCCTCCTTGAGGTGCGGCTTCTTGCGCTGGACCAGATAGCGCACCGAGTCCGGCTTGAAGCCGCGCACTCCGTGGCAGAGGGCCTCGGGGAGACGCCCCTCGCCGCCGCGCCGCACGCGCTCCAGGAGTTCGGGCCGCCAGAGGTCGAAGTCTTCGGGCCGCATCGGCAATTCTTGCCTGAAATCGGCCAGTTCCACCCCTCCGGACATGTACTGCTCGCCCGGGCGATGGGTCTTGCTGCCCTTGCGGCTGGCCCGGATCACCAAGCCCGTGGAGTCGGTCAGCACCGCGCGCCCTCCGGCGAACAGTTCGATGTACAGGCGCAAGCCGGTGTCGCCCTTGAGGTTGCCGCGGTTGTCGAACTCCAGGCAGAGCAGGCTCTGGCCTCTCACCGGGCTCCCGCCCAGGAAAGTGGCGCCTTCGAGGTGCGGCGGAAGAAAGCTGTAGTCGTGGCGGCGGTCCTGGAACTGGATATGCTCGAACTCCTCGTGGAGCGTCGTATCCAGATGAAAACCTTGAAGATCCTGATGCAGGTGGAGGAGGAAAACCTCTTGCGCCCGCCGTTCTTCGAACACGAACGCGGCGACCGGGCCGTTCCATGTGACGCGGCCGACCCGCAGGCCCTGGAGCCGGTTGAACACGGGGGAGGCCATCAAGAGGTTCGGGAAGTCCACAGGACCTTTCTCCCCGCTTCAGTCGAAGAGGAAAGCGGCCGAAACCCCGGGTAACGATGCGCCGGCATCGAGGCCCGGACCGGCTGTGCCCGGAGCCCACGTCGACCCCAGGAACCAGGAGAAGCTAGCACGGAATGATCAGTGCCGCAACCGAAGCCAGAGATAGGCGCCGCAGGGAATCGTGGCGGCGGGGGAGTTCGACTCTCCTGCTTCTCGCGCTGTTCCTGCTGCTCCTGGGGAGTCCGGCCTTCGCCCAGGTGGATACCGACGGCGATGGCCTCGACGACTCCATGGAAACCTCCGTGGGTACCGACCCCAACGATCCCGACACCGACGACGACGACGTGCTCGACGGCGCCGAGATCTCCTGGAACCAGGACACGGACAACGACGGCCTCGTCAACGCCCTCGACGTCGACAGCGACGCCGACGGCCTCGACGACGGCGAGGAGATGTCCCTGGGCACGAGCATGGTGCTCACGGACAGCGACGCCGACGGTCTGGGCGACTACGAAGAGGTGGCGATCACCCACACCGACCCGGCGCTCTACGACACCGACGCCGAAGGCCTCTCCGATTACGAGGAGGTGTTCTTCGGGATCGACGGCCTCATCACCGACCCCTGGAACCCGGACAGCGACGGCGACGGCCTCACCGACTTCCAGGAGCGGCCCTTCGCCCAGGGCGGCTACGGCAGCAACGCGTTGGTGTTCGACACCGACTCGGACGGCCTCTCCGACTACGAGGAGATCTACTCCGGCGAGGACGGCTTCACCACCGATCCCCTGGTCGCCGACTCCGATGTCGACGGCCTCAGCGACGGCGCCGAGCTGACCTACGGCACGAGCCCCGTGTCGGCCGACACGGACGGCGACGGCCTCGGCGACTTCCAGGAGATCTTCACCCACGGCACCGACCCGCGCCGCGCCGACACGGACGGCGACGGCCTCGGCGACCAGAACGAGATCCAGGTGTACGGCACCGATCCCCTGCGCGTGGACACGGACTCCGACGGTCTCAGCGACGACGAGGAGCTCGTCGACGGCTGGGACGGCTACGAGACCGATCCCCTCGACGCGGACAGCGACGACGACGGCCTCAGCGACGGCGCCGAGGCCGACCTGGGCACCCATCCGCTGAACGCCGACAGTGACGGCGACGGTATCGACGACGCCCAGGAGCAGGCCGACGGCACCAACCCGAACTCCGCCGACTCCGACTCCGACGGCCTCGCCGACCTGGTGGAGATCACCGCCGGCACCCTGCCGCTGCTGCCCGACAGCGATTCGGACGGCATCCTCGACGGCGCAGAGGAGCTCTGGAACACCGACACCGACGGCGACGGGGCCATCAACGCCCTCGACCCCGACAGCGACGGCGACGGCCTCGCGGACGGCGACGAGCTGCCCCTGGGCGGCAGCACGATTCTCGCCGACACCGACGGCGACGGCATGACCGACGGCCAGGAGGCCGCCTGGAACAGCTTCCTCGACGACGACGACACCGACGACGACGGCATCACCGACGGCGGCGAGCTCACACTCGGCACCTCGCCGCTGCTCCGGGACAGCGACAACGACGGCCTGCCCGACGGCCTCGAGATCGGCCTCGAGGAGTCGCAGGGCGACGACACGAATCCCCTGCTCTTCGTGCCCGACGGCGACCCCACGAGCACCACGAACCCGCTGCTCGCCGACAGCGACGGCGACGGCCTGCCCGACGGCCTCGAGGACGCCGACGCCGACGGTGTGCGCGACGGCGACGACCCGAGCGACGCCATCTCCGACTGGCAGAGCGGCGGCGAGACCGACCCGAACCTCATCGACACCGATGGCGATGGGCTCACCGACGGCCTCGAGATCAGCACCGGCGACGACCCGCTGCTGCCCTTCACGGCCCAGGATCTCGACTGGACCGCCGACAGCCTGCTCGCGGAAGCCGCGGTGGGGGCGATGGCCACGGACTCGCTGTACATCGTCAACACCGACGCCGACAACAACCCGAACGAGGCCGACGGCCCCGGCATCGGCGACATCGAGGCGGTGTCGCTGAACGTCACCGACCTCTACAGCGACACGGGCCGGCGCCTGCCCTCCGAGTGGCTGCGCCTGGAGCCCCGGCAGATCTTCCTGCTGCCCAACGGCGTCGACAGCCTGGTCACGCTGACCATGGCCCTGCCGAACAACGCGAGTTCCGGCACCTACACGGGCACGGTGACGGCCACCTCCGGTGGCGGCGTGCCCTTTGCGGAGCTCACCCTCACGGTGGCAGTGTCCGGCGGCGGCGACCTGGAGGTGCTGCCCAACCCGGTCTACGGCGACCGGCAGAGCCGCGCGGAGTTCAGCTTCCGCGCCACGGCGGGGATGAGCCTGACCATCGACATCTACACGATGGCGCTGGAGAAGGTGAACTCGCTGACGAGCGGCACCGTGTACACGGACGAGGAGATGTACAGCCTCTACTGGAACCTGGACAACGAGGCGGGACGGCGGGTGGCCAGCGGCACCTACTTCACCGTCGCGCGGTTCGAGCGGCCCGAGGGCACGACCCTCGTGCGCCGCAAGATCATGGTGATTCACTAGCTGACGGAGCAAGCATGGCGGAACGACGACAGAAGTGGGTCCTCGGAGCGTTCATCGCGCTCTTCTTCTTTCTGCTCAGCCTCACGGAGAAGCAGGCCGAGGGCGCCGAACTCGACGCCGCGGTGGGCACCAGCCACTCCTCGGTGATGGCGCTGGGCCTCGACGCCCGCGCGGCCGCCCTGGGTTGGGCCGTGACCGCCGTCGACCTGGGCGCCGCCGGACAGAGCTTCAACCCCGCCAGCGGCGCGCTGGTGCGGCAGCGTCAGCTCTACCTGGGCCACGTGGACTGGGTGATGGACACCAGCCTCAGCCAGGGCATGGCCCTGCTGCCGATGGCCGTGGGCACGGTGAGCGTGGGCGCGCTCTACTTCGACCAGGGCACGGTGGACGAGGTGCTGGACGACGGCACCTACACCGGCGAGCGCCTCGGTGCGCGCGACATGAGCCTGAGCCTCGGCCTGGCGCGCCGCTTCGGCCCCGGCCTCAGCTTCGGCGCGCGCTTCACGGTGTTCCAGAAGACCCTCGGCTGGGAGCGCGCCAGCGGCATGCAGGGCTCCTTCGGCCTGCTGAGCGACGACATGGGCGGCTTCCGACTGGGCGCCAGCGTGCAGGGCATCGGCCCCGGCCTGCGCTTCCGCGAGGTGCAGGACCCCGCGCCCCTGCGCTACCGGCTGGGCGTGGCCCAGACCGTGGCGGTGGGGGACGAGGTGCGCATGCAGAACAGCCTGGACATCGTCTATCCACGCGACAACTACGCGTCGTTCCACGTGGGCACCGAGTGGGAGTACGCCGGAATGCTGGCGCTGCGGGCGGGCTATCGCCGCACGCTGCTGGAGGACGGCACCGCCGAGGGCGACCGCTTCAGCTTCGGCGCGGGTTTCCGTCTGGGCGACTACCGCTTCGACTACGCCTACGCGCCCAAGAACGACTTCGACCCGGTGCACCGCTTCTCGGTGAACTTCTCGCTGTCGGCGTTCACCGGCTCGCCGGCGCCCGGCGGCGCCGCGGCCCCGGGCGATGCGCCGGATTACGCGTCCGCGGATTCCGACAGCGCCGCCATGGACTACGCGCCCCTGCCGCGGGTCACGGTGCTGAAGGGGATCACCTTCGACCTGAACAGCTCGGAGGTCACCGAGGCCAGCAGCGCGCTGCTGGGCGAGGTGTTCGCGCGCCTGCTCAGCACGCCGCGCGTGGAGGCCGTGGAGATTCAGGGCCACACCGACAACTCCGGCGAGGAGCCCTTCAACCGCCGCCTTTCGCTGCAACGCGCGCGCGCGGTGCGGGAGTTCTTCGTGGAGCAGGGCTACTCGCCCGCCAAGCTCGGCGTCATGGGCTTCGGCTCCAGCCGGCCGCTCGTGGGCAACGCCTCACCCGAGGGGCGCGCGGCGAATCGTCGGATCGAGATTCATGTGATCCGGCGGGTGCCGGGTTAGCGTCTCGGAGTCCAGCCCCACACTCGGTCGCCCGCTTTGTCACGTGACAAGGCGGGCGATCTGCTTCACACCGCCGGGTTGGAGGAGTGAACGACGGCGGACTTGTCCACCCGGGGGGATTCCTGGGGAGGCATGTGTGGCGTAAGCACCTCGAAGTTCCTCGGCTGATAAAATCAGTTTAGTGCTGAAGATCGTGGTAGTATTAGGGCTCTCCATACATACCTCCCTCTACCTGAGGTGTCCGATGCATGGATCCAGATCATCCTGCAGAACTCCAATCCTGTCGATCATGTCGCTGGTGGTGTGTGTCCTTCTGGGCTGGAGTCATGCTGCTGCGGACTCCACGGGTTTCATGAACATCGACATCCATGATGGTGAGCCTTGGGCACCGATATGGGATGGGCATCTCACAACAGCAATCGGGAATTACATGACAGGCATCGACACCTGGGGCTATGGCTTCGAGGTGGAGCGGATCTGGTTCTATCATGGAGGCGACTATCCCGATTCAGGGATTCCCTATCAGTTGCACTTCATCCAGCGGATCCGGTATGGCGGCGAGGAGAGCTACGACCAACTGCTCTACTTCGACTGGGAAACGACCTGCAACTACTGCTGGGAGGAGCTTCCTCTTGGGTACAATGTCTGGGGGGTGGGCTCTGACGAGGATTTTACATTCGGTGTGTTCATCCGCCCATTCGGTGGGACTGCTGCTGACAGGTGGCCACGGCTCTGGCGGGACCGATCATCGGATCACGAGCAGCTTGCCGCGGTGATGAACGTGTGGTGGCCTCCGCCATTTGGGAAGTCTAGTTCTGTGGGAAGAGATGATTCTTACTCTCTGAACTTCTACCACAGCGACGCCGGCCTCGGTGAAGTCCTGCTGGGCATGGAGATCTCCAGCGACATCATCACGGCCACTGAGGAAACCAGCTTCTCCACGATCAAGTCCCTCTACGAGTAACGTCCGGTGAGAGCTGTCTCATCTCATCCCATTCGGCACAAGGTGACCGGGGAATCAATCACCTCGCTTCAGCAGGCTCGCCCGCGTCCACCCGGGGGGACGGATCCCATCCGCTCCTCGACTTCGTAAGATCGAATACCCACCCATCAGGTCCGAATTGAGTCCCTGGCCCACTCCCGCTATAATTGTGGGCGACGCGGAGGGCGGAATCCCATTCCGGCCCGCCCCGCGCGGAGGAGGGGACGATGCGCAGACAACGAGCGATTCTGGTACTGGCCGCGCTGATCATCATCACTCAGGGCGGTTTATTCGTGCCCGTCGCCGGGGCCGCATGGCTTGAAGGCGACGCGGAGATTCGCAGCCTCGCCGAGCTGCGGCCGGCCATCGAGGCCGCGTTCGGCGGCACGCTCGCCACCGACCTGCCCGCCGACACGCCGCTGATTCTCGCGGGCGTGGCCGACCCGACCTCCGAGAAGGGCCTGCGCATCGCCCTGGCCCGCGCCGAGCTGGCGCTGAGCCTGAGCATTGAGGGCGACGTCCTGCGCCTCGCGCGCGTCGAGGGGCCGACACCTCGCGAACGCTCCCTCGCCGAGCGGCGTGCGATCTTCCCGATACGGCTCGCGCCGGGCGTCGACCTCATCCGGACCGGTCAGCTCGTGATCCAGGGCGAGATCCTGCCCGCGCCGCTGCGGGTCGAGGTGTCGACCGATGCGATCCTGGTGAACGGCGAGCAGGTGTATCCACTGCCCGCCTCGCCCGCGCCGCCGCCGGCCGTGCCCGCGGACCTGCCCGAGGCGATCCGCCTGCGTCTGGCTGCCGTGAACCGCTATGAGGCCGACCTCGACAGCCGCGGCGAGGTGGCCGCCCGCGCCGATCTCGTGCGCGCCATGTCCACGCTGCCGGACGTCTCCGTCGCCCGCTCCGGCGAGGAGGGCGTCACGCTGACCATGGCCGACGGCAGCGAGGAGCTGGTGGTGCTGCAGCCGCGCGAGCGGCGTCCCGAGACCACGAGTCCTGAGCTGGGCGAACAGCTTCTCGATGGTAAGGCCCAGTGGCTTCGTGACGCTCTCGGACAGGGCGCCAGCCTCTTCGCCGGCACGAACTACCTGTTCACCCGGGTGGACCCGAACGCCGCGCGACTGCGACTGCGCGTTCAGGAGATCCGGCGCTCCGCGGAGCCGGAGGCCCTCAAGCTGGCCCGCCTCCAGGTGCTCGTCGGCCACCGCCGCGCCGCCGCCGATCTTCTCTACTCGGGGCAGGGAGGTGCGCGATGAACACCATCACCAAGACTCTCGCGATCCTCGCCCTGATCGCCCTGATCGCCCTGTTCGCCGCCCCGGCCTGGGCCGGCGCCAACGAGACGCCGGGCGAGGACGGCAAGCCCCATCGCTTCTCCTTCTTCTCGCCCAACCTCTGGGAGTTCGGCGCGGCCGAGAAGGCGATCTTCCAGCAGTACGTGGTGCAGCTTCAGCACTACGCCGAGGGGAGCATCTTCGAGGACAAGCATCTGAACGCGGACACGGGCGGCGCCGGCGTGTGGAACTTCTTCGAGTTCTGCAGCGGCGGCCAGGCCGACGTGCTCTTTCTCAGCGCCCACGGTCTGAAGAGCCCGCCCCACACGATCGTCGCCACCTACAAGTACAACACCGCCGGCATCGCCCAGCGCAACGCCGACTACACCTACTACAACAGCATCTTTCCGGGCTGCCTGCGCAAGGTGGACTACGTGAGCGACGGCGACTGCTCGATCGAGGTGAACCAGCAGTTCTACACGAACTACTTCCAGACGCCCCAGGCGCTGGCCTGGTGGAGCACCTGCTACTCCGCGCTGATGAACCTGACCGGCCCCGCCGAGGCGCGCCTGCACGTGGGCTACGACGACGCGGTGGCGGTGGCCAAGTGCATCTGCGACGAAAAGTACATCCTGCGCCGCATGAACGGGCACGAGGGGCAGGACAAGCGTCCCTACCGGGTGGCCGAGCTGGGCGTGAACGGCACCTGTCCCGACCCGGACGGCACGCTGCTCGTGTCGAAGGGCAAGAAGAACACGACGCTCTCGCCCTCGGTCATCGACTACCAGCCGCGCGGCATCGTGTGCACGGCGAC
>CAYNQX010000037.1:0-32678 GCA_964399495.1 uncultured bacterium | reverse complement strand
CCGAGCTGCTCGAGGCGCGCGGGCTGAAGGTCGTCGCCGCGCCCGCGATGCGCTACTGGCACCCCTTCGCCGACGAGGCGGTGGAGGACCTGCTCTGCCGCGGCGCCGAGCAGTTCCTGGTGCTGCCGACCTATCCCCAGTACGCCACGCCCACCAGCGGCTCCTCCCTGGACGACGTCTGCGCCGCCGTCCGGCGCGCCGCCCCCGAAGCCGGACTGACGCCGGTATCCGACTGGCACCTGCTGCCCGGCTACCACGAGGCCCTGGCCGACCACGCCGCCGCCTCCTTGAACGCCTGGGCGGACGCGGGTCGAGATCCCGGCGCTTGCGCGCTCGTCTACACCGCGCACTCCCTGCCGGAGCGATTTCTGAAGCAGGGCGATCCCTATCTGGATCAGACCGTCGCCTCCGTAGCCCTCGCGCACGAGAGGCTCGTCGAACGCCTATCCCCTCATGTGTCCTGGATGAATGGAGTGGTGGGCATCGGCGAACCGCGGCTTGCCTTCCAGAGCAAGGTGGGGCCCCTCCGCTGGCTGGGTCCCTCGCTCAGGGAGACCTGCCGTGAGTTGGTGGCGGAAGGCTGTCGGCGCCTGCTGGTGCAACCCGTCAGCTTCACCTGCGAGCAGATCGAGACCCTGCACGAGCTCGACATCGAACTGGCGACCGACCTGAAGACGCGCGGTCTGGCGGAGTTCCGCCGCGGCTCCGCGCTGGGGCTGCACGAGGGCTGGCTCGCCTCGCTCGGCGAGATGATCGCGAAGGAGAGCTTCGCGCCCCGGGAGCGCGCGGAGGTGGCCCATGGCTGATGTCGGCCGTATCGCGGTGATCGGTGGCGGCGTGGCGGGACTCGCCTGCGCCTACCGCCTGCGCGAGGTCGCGGCCCGCGAGGGGCGCGACCTCGAACTGTGCCTCTTCGAGCGGGAACGCGCCGCCGGAGGTAAACTGCGCAGCAGCCGCGAGGACGGCTATCTCTTCGAAGAGGGCCCCAACGGTTTCCTCGACAACGAGCCGGCCACGCTGCGCCTCGTGCGCGACCTCGGTCTCGACGGCGAGCTCCAGCGCAGCGAGGACGCCGCCCGTCGTCGCTACCTCCTGATCGGCGGCGAACTGCGCGAGCTGCCCATGAGCCCGCCCGCCTTCCTGAAATCGAACATCCTCCCCTGGCCCGCCAAGCTGCGCATGGGCATGGAGCTGCTCGTCCCGCGGCGCAAGGGCCTGGGCCTGGCCGCCGAGGACCCCGCGCGGGACGAGACCGTGGACGCCTTCGGCCGTCGACGTCTCGGCGGCGCCTTCGCGAACACGCTCCTCGACCCCATGGTGAAGGGGATCTTCGGTGGAGACTCCCGCCGGCTCAGCCTGGAGGCCTGCTTCCCGAAGATGGTCGCCATGGAACGGGAACACGGCGGTCTGTTCAAGGCGATGATCCGCATGGGCCGCGAACGCAAACGCGCCGCGCGTGCCGCCCGCGCAGCGAACGACGGAAGTGGCCCGGCCGGACCCGGCGGCGTGCTGCACAGCTTCCGCGACGGCATGGCCGCCCTGCCGGCGGCGCTGTCGGCCTCCCTGGGCGACAGCGTAACGTCCGGCGCGGGCGTCGAGCGCGTGGAGCGGGACGGCGAGGGCTGGCGTCTCTACGGCGACGGTGTCGATGCCGCGCGCTTCGACGCCGTCATCGACGCGACCCCGGCCCACGCGGCCGCGCGCCATCACGGCGACCCGGAGCTGTCGAAACGGCTGGCCGCGATTCCCTACGCGCCCATGGCGGTGGCGACGATGGTGGTGGACGTCGACGCGCTCGAACACGCCGCCGACGGCTTCGGCATGCTGGTGCCCAGCGCGGAACGTCGCCGACTGCTCGGCGTGCTCTGGTCGGCGAGCATCTTCGCGGGGCGCGCCCCCGCGGGCAAGGTGATCCTGCGCTGCATGGCCGGCGGCGCGACGGATCCGCGGGTCATGGAGCTGGGCGACGACGCGCTCGTCGCCACCCTGCTCGCCGAGCTGCGCGAGATCCACGGCCTCCGCGCCGAGCCCGAACGAGTGCGCGTGACGCGCCACGAGCGCGCCATCGCCCAGTACGAGCAGGGTCACCCGGCGCTGCTGGCCGCCCTGGAGCGGATCGTCGAGCGGCGGCCGGGCCTCTGTTTCACCGGCAGCGCCTATCGGGGCGTCTCGGTGAACCACTGCATCGCGGAGGCGGAGCGGCTGGCGGCGGATCTGAGCGCGGAGTGGTCGGGCGACCGGCGGATGGCCGCGGGAGGAGGCGCGTGATGATTTCGATTCTCCATTTCGGTTCGGTGCTGCTGCCCCTGCTCTACCTGGGGCTGACTCTCGCGTATGTGCACTACTTCCGTCGCGACTCCCAGGGTGCGCTGGCGATCTGCCGGGCGGGCACGCCGCTGCTGATCCTGATCCATATCGTCTACCTGGTTCTCCTGGGCAGGGACCTGGGACGGCCGCCTCTGGGCACGCTGCTCGAGTTCCTTTCGGTGCTGGCGCTGGGCATACTGGTGATCTACGCCGTGCTGGAGCGACGCTACCGCGTGCTCAACACCGGCTTCCTCGTGGTGGGTCTCGCCCTGCTCTTCCAGTTCCTGGCCAGCGCCTTCATGCCGAGCGCCGTCGACACGGAGAGGCCCCTGCTCGCCGAGCGCGGCTACGTGCTGCACGCGGTGCTGGTGCTGATGGCCTACACGGCCCTGAGCCTCGGCTTCCTCTATTCGCTGGTCTACGTGATCCAGGCGCGGCAGCTCACCGCCCGCCGCTTCGGCCTGCTCTATCAGCGACTGCCCTCCCTCGACCTGCTGGAGCGCATGAGCGTGGGCGCCGTGAAGCTGGGCGTGCCCCTGCTCTTCGCGGCGATCGTCACCGGACACTTCTGGATGAATGCGCTGGCCGGCCGCCTCGGCGAAACGGAAGCCGCGGGTCTCACCCACGTGGACGCGAAGATCTTCAGCGCCTGGGGCAACCTGGCGATCTACGGCATCGGACTGCTTGGGCATCGCTTCTGGGGCTGGCGCGGACGGCGCATGAGCTACCTGGCCATCGCGGCCTTCCTGGTGGTGGTGGCGGCCACGGCGGTGGTGCATCACTTCCTGCCCAGCTTCCACAACTTCACGCCGGGGGTGGGTGCTTGAACGCTCAGCCCGGCATGTTCGCCTCGCCCGGTCGGGGTCACCGCATCCTGATGTGGGGCGTCGACCACCACCGCGCCGACACCGCGCAGCGGGAACTGGCCGCCCTCGACGGCGACCGCGCCGACGCCTTCCTCGCCGCCTGCCGCGAGCGGGGGCTCTGGCCCGCCGTGCTCGTGTCCACCTGCAATCGCAGCGAGATCTACGTGGAGTGCGGCGACCCGGACGCGGCCGAGCTCGTGCTGGGGGAGATCCTCTCGGGGCTCGGGGTGGATGTGTCGCTCTTCGCCGGCGAGCTGGGCCTGCGCCTGCGGGATCTCGCGGCGGTGGAGCACCTCTACCGCGTCGCCGCCGGTCTGGACAGCATGATGCTGGGCGAGCCCCAGATCGCGGGACAGGTGCGGGACGCCTGGCGGCGATCCCAGGACCTGGCGCCCCTGGGCTCGGCGCTCGACCGCGCGTTCCGGGGAAGCTTCAAGACGAGCAAGTGCGTGCGCAGCGGAACCCGCCTCGGCAAGGGCGCGGTGAGCGTGGCCTTCGCCGCGGTGGAGCTCTCCCGCAAGTTCTTCCAGGAGCTGGGTCATCGGCACGGCCTGCTGCTGGGCGCCGGCGAGACCGGCAGCCTCGCGGGCCGGCACTTCGTGGACGCCGGCCTCGGCGAGCTCTGCATCGTGAACCGCAGCGCGGCGCGCGCCCAGAGGCTGGCCGAGATCCTCGGCGCGAAGAGCGGCACCCGCTGCGCGGCGAGGCCGTTCGGGGAGCTCGCCGAAGCCCTAGCCGACGCCGACCTCGTGCTCTGCAGCACCAGCGCGCCGGATCCGATCGTCACGCCCGAGCTGCTGGGCGAGGTGCGGAAGCGGCGCAAGGGCCGCCCGCTCTGCCTGCTCGACATCGCGGTGCCGCGCGACGTCGACCCCGCCGTGGCCGAACTGCCCGAGACCTACCTCTTCGGCCTCGACGACCTGGACGAGATCGTGCAGGCCAACCTGGAGGCGAGGCGCAGGGAGCTGCCGCGCGCCGAGAAGATCATCGACAAGGAGCTCGGCCAGTTCGAGCGCTTCCTGGGCGAGCTGGCGCTGAAGCCCACGCTGGGTTCCTTCCACGCTTTCCTGGAGTCGATCAAGGAGGGGGAGCTGGAGCGGCAGAAGGGGAAGGTGGATGATGCGACCCACCGCAGCATCGAGGCCTCGCTGCAAACCTTCATCCAGCGGGTCATGTACCGTCCGGCGAAGCAGCTCCGGCGCCTGGAGGAGCAGCGCTTCCGCGAGAGCGACCTCGACAGTTTGCGGCGGCTCTTCGAGTTGGAGAGCCGGGAGGCCGGCCCCGAGGATCAGCTCACCGAGTAGTTCGGCGCTTCCTTCACGATGGTGACGTCGTGGGGGTGGTTCTCCCGCTGCCCGGCGCCCGTGACCCGCAGGAACTCCGCGCCCTCGCGCAGCGCATCCAGGTTCACCGCTCCCTGATAGCCCATGCCCGACTGAAGGCCGCCGCAGAGCTGGAAAATCGAGTTGTGCGCGGGACCCTTGTAGGGCACGCGGCCCACGATGCCCTCGGGCACCAGCTTGCTCTCGGCGGCGCCCTCCTGGAAGTAGCGGTCGGCGCTGCCGTCCTTCATGGCGTCCAGGCTGCCCATGCCGCGGTACACCTTGAAGCTGCGGCCCTCGGCGAGCACCGTCTCGCCCGGGCTCTCCTCGGTGCCGGCCAGCAGGCTGCCCACCATGACGGTGTCGGCGCCGGCGGCCAAAGCTTTCGTGATATCTCCGCTGTACTTGATGCCGCCGTCCGCGATCAGGGTCACGCCGGTGCCGCGGGTGACCGCGGCCACCTCCATGATGGCGGTGATCTGGGGCACGCCCACGCCGCTGATCACGCGGGTGGTGCAGATGGAGCCGGGCCCGATGCCCACCTTCACGGCGTCGACGCCGGCCTCGATGAGATCGCGCGCCGCCTGGGCGGAGGCGATGTTGCCGGCCACCACCTGCTGCTCGGGATGGCGCGCCTTCACCAGCTTCACCGCGTCGATGACGTTCTGGCTGTGGCCGTGGGCGGTGTCCACCACGATGGCGTCCACGTGGGCCTCGATGAGCAGGTCGAGGCGCTCCTCGAGATCCTCGCCCACGCCGACGGCGGCGGCCACGCGGAGGCGGCCGTTGTCGTCGCTGCAGGTGCTCGGGTAGTCGATCTTCTTCTGGATGTCCTTCACCGTGATCAGGCCCTTGAGCTCGCCGGCCTCGTCCACCACGGGCAGCTTCTCGATGCGATGCTCGTGCAGCTTCGCGCGGGCCTCCTCCATGGTGGTGCCCACCTTCACGGTGACGAGACCCCGGCTCGTCATCAGCTCGCTCACGGGAATGTTGAGCTGCTCGTTGAAACGCAGGTCGCGGTTGGTGAGGATGCCCACCAGGCGCCCGCCCTCGGTTATAGGCACGCCGGAAATCCGGAAGCGGCGCATGAGGTCCTGGGCCTCGGCCACCAGCGCCTTGGGCGAGAGCGTGATCGGGTTGCTGATCATGCCGCTCTCGGAGCGCTTCACCATGTCGACCTGCTCGGCCTGGCGCTCGGCGCTCATGTTCTTGTGGATCACCCCGATGCCGCCCTCGCGCGCGACGGCTATCGCCATGGCGGCCTCGGTCACCGTGTCCATGGCGGCGCTGGCGAGCGGGATGTTGAGCGGGATGTTGCGGGTGAAGCAGGTGGCGATGTCGGTCTGACGCGGATGGATGGCGCTGCGCTGGGGGCGCAGGATGACGTCATCGAAGGTCAGTGCGACGGGGATCTTGGGCTGGGACATGCTGCAACCTCCAGGGAGAGGGCGGTGGGCGATCCTGGATATTGCACGTCAAGATAGCGCGTCGGGGGTGGCGGCGCCAGGGGGATTGGGGCCGGCCGGGTCCGAAACCGGCAAGTCCTTACAGCGCCATGTGTTCCTTGAGTATGCAGAGGTTCATCACCACCTGCAGCCCGGCCTCCTTGGCCCGATCGGCCGCCTCGTTGTTGATGACGCCCTCCTGCATCCACACCACCTTGGCGCCGACGTCGATCGCCTCCTCCACGTGGGGACCGACGGCGTCCGGCCGCCGGAAGATGTCCACGATCTCCACGCCGATCTCGGCGGGCACGTCGCGCAGGTTCGCGTAGGCCTTCTCGCCGAGGATCTCGGTGGCCTTGGGATGGATCGGCACGATGCGATAGCCGGCCTCCTGCATGTAGGCGGCCACGCGGTAGCTGGGCTTGCTCTCGAAGGTGGACAGGCCCACGACGGCGATCGTCCTGCAGCTCTCGAGGATCCCGCGGATCTCGTCGTTCGATGCCTGGTGACGGGGCAGCTCGCACTCGAAATCGCTCATCTCGACTCCTCCGATAGCGCCGCGGCCAGTGCGCGCGGCAGGCGGATCACCTTCCAGTCGGGATCGATCACCCCGTGCTCGCTGTGGCCGGTGGCCAGCAGCGTGTCGCCGCGCCAGCCCTCGTACTCGAAGCGCAGCTTCACGCGCCCCAGGTGGGCGACGCGGCTGCGGATCTCGATCTCGTCGTCGTAGCGGGCCGGCGCCACGATGCGCGCGCCGTAGTCCGTCACGGGAAAGAGCACACCCTCGGCCTCGATCGTGGCGTAGGACTTGTAGCGGGCGCGCAGCAGATCGGTGCGGCCCAGCTCCCAGAGCACGGGCCAGTTGCCGTGGTGCATGACGCCCATGGCGTCGGTCTCCGCGTAGCGCACGCGGGTCCGGATTGCGTGGTAGTCGCTCATGGGGAGAACATGACACGGCAAGCGGCGATCCGCAATGGGGGAGCCACTTGACGCCCGCGCTTCCCTGTTGGAGACTGCGGCCTGCTCCCGTATTCCGCGGGGCTCGCAATCCGGTTGAAGGTCGTCATGAAGCGCATCACCCCGTTCGTCCTGCTGCTGTTCACCCTTTCGGGCGTGAGCGGACTCGTCTATGAGCTCGTCTGGATCCGACTGCTCAGCCACCTGCTGGGCGGCACGAGCTACGCCATCAGCACCGTCCTGGCGGCGTTCATGGGCGGGCTCGCGCTGGGCAGCCGCTACTACGGCGACCGCGCCGACCGCTGCCACCGTCCGCTGCTGCTCTACGCGAAGCTCGAGTTCGGAATCGCGGCGCTCGGCGGACTGGTCTACCTGATCGTGCGCGCCCTGCCGCCGGCCTACGCTGCGGTGGCCGGCGGCATGCCGCTGCCGCTCCTGGCCCTGACGAAGGTCATCATCTCCGGCGCGCTGCTCCTGCCGCCCACCTTCCTCATGGGCGGCACGCTGCCCGTGCTGAGCCGCTTCGTCGTGACGCGACGCGACCGCCTGGGGCGCGGTCTCGGTCTGCTCTACGCCGTCAACACCTTCGGCGCGGTCGTCGGTTGCTTCCTGGCCGGCTTCGTGCTGATCGGGAGCCTGGGTCTGGCCGGCAGCACCCTCGCCGCGCTGCTGCTCAACCTGATCATCGGCGTGGTCGTGTGGTTCATCGACCGCGGCCTCTCGCCCCTGGCGCCCCAGGCCGACCTCGCCGAGGGTCTGGTCGACGCGGTGGAAAGCGACAAGGGCGCGCCGGCCAAGAATCGCGAAGCGCCGCAGGCGCCCGAGATCGCCTGGCTGCCCCTGGCGCTGCTGTTCGCGCTCAGCGGCTTCGCCGCCCTGGGCTACGAGCTCTACTGGTCCCGCTCCCTGCAGCACTTCCTCGGCAACTCCACCTACGCCTTCAGCGCGATGCTCACCACCTTCCTTCTCGGCCTGGCAGCCGGCGGCTGGCTGGGCGGCCGCGCGGCGGATCGTGTGACCTCGCCTGCCCGGCTGCTCGCCTGGTTGCAGATGGGCGTGGGCGTCACCGCCCTGGGCACCCTGTACCTGCTCTGGGGCTGGCTGCCCGTGGCCGACTCCCTCGCCTGGCTCCACGACAAGCAGCTCACCTGGAGCGCCTACCTCACGCGACGCTTCGCCGTGGCCTTCGCGGTGATGGCGCCGACCACTTTTCTCATCGGCATGACCTTCCCTCTGGTCAACCGCATCGGCATCCGCAATCTGGCCCAGCTCGGGCACGGTGTGGGCGGGCTCTACTTCGCCAACACGCTGGGCTCCATCGCCGGCAGTCTCGCCGCGGGCTTCCTGCTGCTGCCCCTGCTCGGCGCCCGGGGAGCGCTGCTGGTCACGGCCTTGTTCAGCGTGCTGCTGGGGCTGGCTCTTCACCTGCTGCGCCGCGAACGCGGCAACGTGGAGCCCTGGCTGGCCGCCGCTCTTTTCGCGGTATTGCTGCTCGCATCGCCGCAGCTTCTGAAAACAGGAAAGGGTCCGCTCAGCGATACCCAGTCCGAGGGCGATCACGTGCTCTTCCAGCAGGAGGACCACGCCGCCGAAACCCGCGTCTACCGCAAGAGCACCGGAGACATCCACATGAGCGTGGACGGCCACCATATCGGCGGCACGGAGGCGACGATCGTCCGCAAGGAGAAGATTCTCGCTCACCTGCCGATGGCGCTGCGCCCCGATGCCAGGAACACCTTGTCGGTGGGCCTGGGCAGCGGCATCACCCTGGGCACCCTGGCCCTCTACGACGAGATCGAGCAGCTCGTCTGCGCGGAGATCGTGCCGGGCGTCGTGAAGGGAGCACGGTTCTTCGACGAGGCCAACGCCGGCGTGCTGCGCGACCCGCGTCTCGAGCTCAGCGTGGGCGACGGCGTGCAGTACCTGCTCACGACGAAGCAGCGCTTCGACATCATCAGCAGCGACTCCAAGCTCAACCCGGAGTACTCCGGCAACGCGCCGCTGCTGTCGGTGGACTACTACCGCCTGTGTCGCGATCGCCTCACCGAGAGCGGCGTCATGGTGCAGTGGCTGGCCTGTCACCTGCCCCACGAGGACCAGAGGGTGATCGCCCGCAGCTTCATCGAGGTCTTCGAACACGCAGGTCTGTACTGGTACGACCCCTACAACATCATCCTCGCGGGATCGAAGACACCGCTGACCCTGGATGTCGACGCCACGCGCGACTTCGCGGCGCGGGAGCCGTTGCGTGCCGATCTCGACGCCCTGCAGCTGGACAACGTCCACGCCATGGCCACGCTCTGGATCTGCGACGGCGACGCCCTCCGCGCCGAACTGGGCGAGGGCCCGTTGAACCGGTGGGAGCGGCCCCGCATCGAGTTCACCATGGGCCGGAACTTCCGCAGCAAGGGCACCGCCTTCCACGAGGACGACAACCTGCGCTGGCTGCATCGGCTGCGGGATCCCGCGACCCAGGCCTTCAGGGGCGAGCTGGATCCGGCGATCCATGCCCGCTTCAACGCGTCCACCGGCAAGCTGCTCGAGGGTTTCGCCGCCGGAGGCGGCATCGATCGCCTGGAGACCGGCTTCGACGCCTACCGGGAGGGTCTCGAACTCAATCCCGACGACGAGCGCCTCGCAACGTTGATCGACAATCTCGAGAGCACCGATAGCCTGCTCGAGGAGGCCATGGCCGCCGGCAAGGTGAAGTCGCCGGAGTTGCTCGTCGAGGTGGCGCTCCGCTGGCGGGACGAGGGGCGGCTGGAGGAGGCTCTCGAACTATTCGATCGGGCCGCGGAGGGGCGTCCCGATGATCCGGAGATACAGTACAGCATCCTGCTGACATTGAGGGATCTGGGGCGCATGGAGCGGCACGAGGCCGTGCTCCGCGACTTCCTCGCGCGTTTCCCCCGCGACGCCCGCGCCCAGTCACTCGAGGGGCGTCGGCTGGCCGCGCTCGGGCGGATGGAGGAGGCGATCGGCTTCTTCGAACGGGCGGTCGAGCTCAACCCCGGTGCGCCGGTGACCCACAACAACCTGGCCACGTCGCTGGCCAGGGTGGGGCGCTACGAGGAGGCCGCGCTGAGCTTCGAGAAGGTCTGCGAACTCCAGCCGAGCTACCCGAAGGCGGCATACTTCACCGCGGCCAGCTTCTGCAAGGCGGGCAGGCAGGAGGACGCCGCCCGCTGGGTGCGCTTCTGCATCGACGAGGGACTGGTGGAGAGAGAGGCGTTCGAGCGGGACCCGCTCTTCGAGGAGCTGCGCGCGTCGTCGTTCTGGGAGGAGTAGCCGGGCGGCTAGTAGAGCGCCTTCACCGTCGACCAGCTCGACGGCTCGACCGGCGTGATGCCGAAGTTCACGGAGAAGGATTCGTTCAGCAGTTCGTGGGGGGCGTCGCCGAAGCCGTCGCCGATGAGGTCGTATTCCACGATATCCGCGGCGCGGCCGCCGCAGCTCTCGTCCACGTACACCACCAGGTTCAGGTAGCCGTAGTCGCCCGCGGGGATCTCGCCCCACTCGTCGCCCGCGCCGTCCACGTAGGACACGTCCCAGCCGGGCACGCCCTCGAAGTCGAAGACCCAGTTGCCGTTGGAGCCGGGCGGGGAATCGTCGTAGGCCATGCTCGCGACGGTGCAGCAGGCCGGGAAGCGCAGGTTGATGCGCGAGATCCAGTTGAAGTCGGGGCTGGCGTTCGTGACGCGCAGCGTCATGTCGACATGTTCGCCCAGCGGCAGGTTGCCGGTGGGGTCCACCATGACGACGCCGCTGCCCGTGAGGTCGGCCAGGGCCGGCATCGCGAGCAGGACGAGAAGCAGGGCGAGTGCGGGACGTACGTTTTGCATGACGACGTAAAGCATACCCCGACAGTCGATTAAGGTCAAGGTAGCCCCCGCCAGGGCTCCCCGTGCTTCCCCGTTCCGTCCCGTGATGGCGCGGGCTTTCCCCTCAACCCTGCGGCGGCTGGGCCGGAGCGCCGTCGACGATCTTCACGCCCCGCCGCCGGTCCGGCCCGGCGTTCGGACAGTCGTCCCGCATCAGGCAGACCCGGCAGCCCAGGCTCCTGCGCATGAGCTGCCGCATCACCATGAGCATTATCAATACGCCCGCCAGGAGCAGGTCGGACAGGAAGATGGGCCGGCTCAGGATCTGCGCGCCCACCATCACGAGGAAGGGGTAGGCCCAGAGCACCTGAACGCCCCGGGTGGCGCGCTTCATACCGGCGTGGAACTCGCGCTCGGGGCCGCGGGAGTAGAAGCGCGATACGAGCTTGCCCTTGAGGGAGATGCAGTAGCGGCCGTAGTAGCAGCAGCTCACGCAGGCGTTGCGCGGATAGTGAACGTAGTGGACGCCCAGGTAGAGCAGCACGAAGCCCACGGCGAACCAGGCGCCGATGTGCAGCATCAGAACCGTGCTCGCCAGCAGGTAGACCACGGAGGCCAGCGTCGTGAGCAGGCCGATGCTGCGTGGGAACTCCTTGTAGCACTCCATGCGATTCTCCCGGCCCGGCGCCCTGACGGCCATCCGTTTCTCGCGCGGGCTCATTTTGCGAGAGGGCTTCCCGTGGCGCAAGGGATTCCGTGCGGAGTCGGCACGGCGCCTGCAGATTCCCCGCCAGGAGACCGACGGGGCCCCTGAAGCACAGATTCCGACGCAACTTGCACGGACCCCGCCCCGCGGCTTCGCAAACCCGCACGAGGGCCGTACATGTGGAAGCGCCTGAGCATCGTCGTCCTGCTGCTGTTCTGGTCGCTGCACTGGTGGGGGCACCGGAGCATCGCCAGGGCGCCGGGAGTGATCGCTCCGGAGGCGCCCGTCCAGGCGCCGGTGCGAGGGCTGAAGCCCTTCACCCACGCGGGAACCACCATCACTCCTCTCGCCAACTTCGACCTCAACGCCCGGGTGCTGGGCGCCAAGCGCTACCGCTTCGATTCGGAGTCCGACCTCTCGCCGATCGACCTGGCCCTGGGCTGGGGTCGCATGTCCGACAGCTCCGTGCTGGATCGTATCGATATCAGCCAGAGCAACCGCTTCTACTTCTGGCGGACTGAGCGCTACCCGATTCCGCGCGACGAGATCATCTCCAGCAGCGCGAACATGCACATTATCCCCGCCGACGACGCTGTCATGGCCAAGCTGCGAAGAGTCCGGCGCGGGCACATGGTGTCCCTGCGCGGCTACCTGGTGATGGCGAAATCGGAGAACGGCGGCGTCTGGCTGAGTTCCATGACGCGCAGCGATTCGGGCAACGGCGCCTGCGAGCTGTTCTGGGTGGAGGCTGTCGACATCGAGTAGGGCCCATGGCGCTTCAGGTATCTATGTGCTGGGTCTTTTTCGGCGGCCCGTCCAGACCAGGATCAGCAGCAGCGACAGGCCCAGGGCCGGGAGCAGCGGAGAGATTCGCCGTTCCAGCTTCGGGGCGAGCCTTCTCTCTCCGATCAGCACGAAACCGGCCCAGTAGTAGGGGTGAGCCGTCGCGGGATCCGCCGCCAGTTTCGCTTGGGCCGCGGCCAGGGCGCGGTCGCAGGGTTCGCCGTCCGCCAGGCCGGCGTAGAAGGCCTCCATCAGATTCGCGGTCGCCGCGTCGTCCACCGCCCAGAGGGTGGCCACGACCGCCGGCACTCCGGCGCTGAGGAAGGCGGAAGAGAGCCCGAGCACGCCTTCGCCCGAGAGA
Source organism: uncultured bacterium (assembly GCA_964399495.1). Taxonomy (GTDB): domain Bacteria; phylum Krumholzibacteriota; class Krumholzibacteriia; order JACNKJ01; family JACNKJ01; genus CAYNQX01. Next base: position 20,110 of record CAYNQX010000037.1, on the reverse strand, counting down.
ATCTTTCCCCCTCCACTCCCGCAACTCGACAGCACGGCCAGGCCCGCATCGAGGCGCAGCTCCGCGATCTCGGCGGCGCGGAGAACTCCCGCCTCGTCGTCGGGCCGGAACTGGATGGACGACTGCCAGGGACTTTGGTCGTTGCGGCTGGCATGGGCCGCCAGGTGCAGGATGTCGTGACCGGCCAGGTCGCCGGCCTCGAAACCACCGTCATCGCGGTCCAGGCGCCGGGCGCGCACATGACGGTAGCGGCGGTCGAGAGCTTCCACCTCGCGCAGGGCGCCGGCGAGGGGGATGTTCCCCGGTCCGGTCTCGGAGGCGAGGGCGAGGGTGCGCCAGGCTCCCCGCATCGGAGCATCCCCGCGTTCCGCGCGGATGCGGGCGAGGATGCCGGCGGAAGGGACGCGGGTCCAGAGCCGCTCCTCGCAGCCGGGCAGCTCGGAGAAGGGCAGCAGGTTGAGCGCGCCGTCGGGCGAGACGAGGATCCGCCCGGCATCGCCAAGCTGCTCGAGTGCGTCGCCGAACAGGAGGCGGGCGAGCCGGTCTCCCACCATGGTGATGGTGCCGCGATCGGCGGAGTCCGGCGACGCGAGCAGCTCGGCGTAGGCGCGCAGACGGCCTTCGAGTTCCTTCCTGGGGGGCAGGAGCCGGACCTTCAGACCCTCATGGCTCGCCGTGAAGAGCAGGGAGCGATTCGGGCCCAGATGGAAGTCGAGGAAGGTCTCGTTCCCGGCGAGGATCTCCGTTTGCAGCCGGGCAAGGTCCACCGTGACTGAGTCGGCCGCCAGGTAACGGTCGTGGCGGCTGCCCGGGCCGAACATCCGTTCGGCCAGGGTGCGTCCCTTGAAGCTCTGGATGCGGTCGAAGGCCGCCGCGGTCTCGCCCTGCTCGATCAACAGGGTCGCCAGGTCGGTGAAGATCCGCTGGCCGGTGCTTCCGCGCCGCTCGCGCCAGTTCGGATCGAGAAGGAGGCGCCGCTCGCTCTCCCAGGTGCTTGCCGCCTCTTCGTAGAGGAGCAGAGCGCTGTCGGGAAGCGCCAGGGCCGCGCAGCTGCGGGCCGCTTCGGCGAGGGCGTGGAACTGGAACTCGATGATGCCATGCTCGCGCGCCTCCCCTGCGACGAAGAGGGATCGGTCGAGCGCCTCCCGGTGGCGGTCCTGCCTCCGAAGCAGGACACCCAGCTTGCCTTCCGTTCGAAGTCGCTGCCAGGTGCGGTTGGTGGTGGCCAGAAGCTTCCGAGCCAGCATCAGTTCCGTCTCGGCCTCCGCGAGGCGTTCCTCGCGGCTCAGAGCCTCGGCGAGGGCGATGCGGGCGTTGAGCCGGTCCACGTCCCTGGGCTTCGTTCCCTTCGCGAACACGCGGCGGAGGTGATCGATCGCCTCGTTGTGCCGGCCAATGATCGTCAGGGTCTCGCCCAGCTTCACGAGGGCCGCGGCCACCAGGTCGGGGTCCTGCTCCACGCAGGTCTTCAGCGTCGCCTCCAGGGTGCCCCTGGCCTCCTCCGCCCGGCCGAGGTTGTTCAGGCAGATGGCGATGTTGAAGCGGGGGATGATCCTCTGCCGGGGCGAGCCCCGTTCGTCGCCGAGCGCCGCGGCCTGCCGGAAGTGCTCCAGGGCGCGGTCGGACAGCCCCAGGGAATACTCCACGGTGCCGAGGTCGTTGAGGGCGTCGGATTCGGCGTTGTGCCGGCCCGTCTCGCGGGCGCGCGCGAGGCTGGCGCGATAGCCCGCCATGGCGGCGTCGTACTCGCCCTGGTTGGTCTGCACCTTGGCGATGGCGTTGAGGGCCCAGATCTGGCCCTCGACGTCTTCGGTGCCCGAGAAGCACTCCGATGCCCGGTCGTACTCCGCCAGCGCTCCCTCCGGGTTACCACGTTTCCAGAATCGCCAGCCCCTGGATGTGCGGGCCCAGCCCTCATGGCGCAGGTCCCCCTGGAGCACGGAGAGTTCGAGGAGGCGGTCGTCGAGCTTCTCGGCCTCCCCGTCGCGCCCCTGGCGTCCGACGGATCTGCCCAGCCACCTCACGCCCTTGATGAGAAGACTCGAGTCGGGCAGGGCCTCGGAAATGGCCACCTGCTCCCCGAAGAGGATCTCGCTGCCGGAGTAGTCGCGGAAGGAGAACCGGTAGAACCCCTCGAAGAGGAGGCGGTTGGCGAGCTGGAGGCTGTCGGAGCTGGCGCGGGCGTTCTTCGTGCCGGCCGCGGCGAGGGTGAGGGCCGAGTCGCGGGCGCCGGAGTCCCAGAGGGCCTGCACCTCCTCCACCGTGGGGGCGAGGAGCTCCGCGGCGGCGGGTGTCGGACCCAGGACGGGCAGGACGAGCAGGATCAGCAGGGTAGGATTGCGCATGGGGGCAGTCTAGGCCATCGGTGCCCCCGCACTCAAGGCAAGGCGAGCAGACGGGAACGCGCGATCTCGTCGCCGTTGCGCAGGGCGATGACCCTCCAGAAGCGGGCTTCTCCGTCGGCGCTCGGTTCCAGGCGCGCGGCGAGTTCGTCGCCGGCTTCGATCTCTCTCTCCGGCGTCAGGTCCGTCGAGAGAATCTCCACGCGGTAGGAGTCCGCGCCCTCGACGGCCCGCCAGCCCAGCTCGATCGTGTCGCCGCTAAAGATCGCCACGGGATTCATGAGGCCGCCTGCGTTCTCGTCCACCGGGAGATCGCGAACGATGCCCGACAACCGCTCGGGCCGCATCGCCTCCCGCGTGCTCCAGAGGATGGTGACCACGGCCAGGGCAGCGATGAGCACCAGCGCAGGCACGAGCGCGGGTCCGCGCAGGGAGTCGAGCAGGCGGCTCAGGGAGAACGGCTCCCGGTTCTTCGGATTGCCGGCCCTGCCTCCGATCTGTTCTTCGATGAAGCGTCGCATCGAGTCGCGCGCCTCGTCCTTGCGCGCCGCGGGCGGCAGTTCGACGGGATCCAGGTAAGTCCGGTAGGAGGCGAGCAGGCTCCGGCAGGCGGAGCAGGAATGCAGGTGCTCGCGCCGGGGGTCGTCCTCGGACAGGGTCAGCAGATCGTCGAGATCCTCGGGACCGAAGCATCGATCGGTCATGACGCCTCCTTGCTCATTCGTGCCCTCGCTCTTCCAGGGCGGCCCGCAGCTTGCGCCTGGCCCGCTGCAGCAGGCCCCGCGCGCCGGACTTCTCCTCGATGGCGAGCACCGCGGTGATCGCTTCGAGGGGCATCCCCTCGAAACAGCGCAGGTGCAGCGCGTCCTGCTCCCTGGCGTCGAGACGTTCGCGGATCAGCCGCCGGAGTTCCTCGACGCCGTGAGTTTCCTCGAAGCGGCGGGCCGGCCCCGGGTTCGCGCTGTGAAGCGAGTCGGGATCCGTGTCGAGTTCCTGGACGAGCGGCGGACGCCTGAGGTCGCGCAGGCAACGGTTGCGCGCGATCACGAAGAGCCACGAGCTGAATCGCGCTCGATGGACGTAGTTGGGCAGACTCCGATAGGCGTTCATCATGACTTCCTGCGCCAGCTCCAGGGCTCGGTCGTGATTCTCCACGTAGCGATAGCACCAGGCATAGACGCGGTCCTGGTGGCGCGTGAGCAGACGGGAGGCCGCGCGGCGGCTCTCCTCGTCCGTCCGCGCCCCGCGGAAGATCTCGAGATCCTCCCGGTCCAGGCGGTCCGTGTCCGATGCTTGTCTCATCATCAAGAATCCCGATCGGGGTCGAAGATCACAGGAAATGCAAACTTAGTGGCGACGATTCCGATCAAGAGATCGCACAGGGAATCATGGGATGCAAGAAGAAGGGCCCGCCGCGCTCGCGCGGGGGCCCTTCGATCTCGGCACCGGGGGTGGCGCCTACTGCAGCGACACCAGCACGAGCACGAGTCCGCGTCCTTCGGCGAGACCGGTCATCGCCTTGCCCAGGATCGCACCGCCGGCGCGCTGGGGATTGTCCACGCGCATGGCGTGTCCGGGGCGGTCGGAGGTCGTGAGCAGGTCTCCCGGCTCGATGGCGCCGTTCGCGGCGTCGGCCCACACGTAGACGCGGCCCGCCAGCGCCACGGGCAGCTCGCCGTCGGCCACGCTGCCCTGCTGACCCATCAGCATGCCGGTGCGCACGCCGCCGGCGCCGCTGATCACGCCTGCCACGCGGTGGTCGTAGGCGCGGTCGCTCAGGGCGAGGCGGCCGGGACGCTCGGGATCGATGCTCAGCACCATGCCGGGCTCGGCGTCCGAATCGTCGTCGCCGACGTCGAACTGCTCGGAGAGGTCGGCGCCGCCGGTGATCTCGAGGGAGGCGGTGGTGACGCGGCTGCCGCCGGAGGCGTCGTGGTGGGCGTCGAGCTTCAGGGTCTGCGTGCCCGAGCCGTTGTAGAGCTTGATCTCCCCGCCGCCGTAGGATCCGACGTCGGAGTCGAGCAAGATGCCATTGCTGCCCGTGCTCTGGTTCATGTCGATTGTCGCCTCGCCGCTGGGGTTGGCGTCGATGAAGACCGTGGCACCGGGGTTGGAGCCGCCGTAGAGACGGATGCTGCCGCCCGCGTCGCCGATACTGTCTTCGGACTCGATCTCCACCCGGACGATGCCGTCCGCGTCGGGCATGTCGACCCGGTGGCCGCTCAGACTCATGATGTCGTGGTTGTCGACGCCGAGATCCAGCACGCCGCCGCCGCCGTTCGTGTCGGCGCGCAGATTCACCTCGCCGGCCTGGCCGCCCGCCGTGTAGACGCCGAGTTTGAAGCCGTGGTTGGTTCCGCCGACATAGAAGTCACCGTTGCCGACGGTGAGGTCGCCGTTGCCGGCGCCCAGGGAGAGGGTCGCGCCCGAGAGCCCCGTGCCCACGCCCATGCGGCCATCTTCGGAGAGCAGCATCTTCGTGGCGGGGTAGGCGTCGTGGGTCGTCGTGTAGCAGAACTCCAGCTCGTCGCCGATGCCCTCGTTCATGATCACCCAGCGGCTGAAACCGTTGGCCTCGCTGTCGAGTGCCAGGGCGGGCCAGAGCGAGGCGTTCACCTGGAGCATGGGCTGGCCGGGAGCGATGGTGGTGGGCGTGTTCGTGCCGATCGCCACCGTGCCGGGCGCGTCGTGGAAGAGATGATCGCCGCTGATGGTCCAGTCGGAGTCGGTGCCGGCGGCGCCCGGCGGCTGCCAGCTCGCGTTGCCGGAGGCGTCGCTGGTGAGGATGTGACCGGCGCTCGCGCCGGAGGGCAGCCGCAGGCCGTAGGCCGTGGCAGTGCCGCCCACGTAGGCATCGTTCGGCGTGTAGAGGCCCCAGGGGTTCGACGCGCCGTCCTGGTAGCCGAGGGCGCCCCAGGTGTTGCCGCCGCTGTCGGAGCCCAGGACGCCGCCGGTGAAGGGGAAGTCGAAGCCGGTGTGGCCGACGACGCCGAAGGTGTAGGAATCGCCCCAGTCGTTCTGACCGCCCACGGCGGCGTTGACGCCGCTCGTGCCGAAGCCGGTGCCGTCGTTGCGGACGTCGCGGTCGCGCTGGCCGTGCACGGCGAAGCGCTTGTCGGCGCTCGCGTCCGTTTCGTTCATGTAGGCCGCGAAACCTTCGTTCTCGCCGACCACGCCCATCTTGACCGTGCTGGGCGCGCGCGGATTTCCGCCCGGATCGAAGCCCACGTAGACGTCGCCGAGCGCGCGGAAGATGTCGTCGCCCGAGGTCGCCCAGTCGTCGTCGGCGCCGCCCGCGCCGCCCGCCTGCCAGGTGGCGTTGCCGGATGCGTCGCTGGTCAGCACGTGACCGTCGGTCGCGCCGGTGGGGAGTTTGAGGCCGTAAGTGGTGGTGGTGCCGCCCACGTGGGCGTTCACCGGGGTGTAGAAGCCCCAGGTCGTGTGGGTCGAATCCTTGTAGGCGGCCGCTCCCCAGGTGGTCCCGTAGTTGTCGGAGCCCAGCAGTCCGGCCGAGTGGGGGTAGTCGAGCCAGGAGTGACCGGCCACGCCGAAGGTGTGGGAGTCGCCCCAGAAGTTGTAGCCGGCCATGGCCGCGTTGATGTCGAGGGGCTCGAAGCTCGCGCCGTCGTTGCGCACGGTTCGGGAGCGATAGGCGTGGATCGCGTAGCGACGATCGGCCGAGTCGTCCGTCTCGGTCATCTCGACCGCAACGCCTTCGTTCTCGCCGACGACCTTGAACTTGGAGGTGGAGGGGAAGCGGGGGTTCTCACCGCGAGGCATGTCGCGCAGGCCGCCGCCGGGCGGAATGCCCACGTAGACACCGCCGGTCTCGCGATAGACGCTGCCGCCGGAAATCACCCAGTCGCCGTCGTCGCCGCCGCCACCGCCGCCGCCGACCACGGAGTCCGCGATCGCGGCCCGGAAGGCGTAGGGCGTGGCGGTGAGTTCGATGCGCGGCGACATCTCGGCCTCGCCGTCCATCATGATGCCGAGCCAGAGCGGGCCCGCGAACATGCCCCCGTCGAATGCGCCCGCGCCGATCGGAACGCTGAAGATTCCGTCGGTCACCGTCACCGGGTAGTCGCTGGTCCAGATGCCCGTGGTGGCGAACTCGTCGGTGTAGAGCGTGAACCACACCGTGTAGGCGCCGTCGTTCACCGGGTTGCCCGCGCCGTCGGTCAGCACGCCCTGAACGTTGAAGCTGTCCGGAATCGCGGCCCCCGAGGGCAGGGCGAAGGCCAGAAGTGCGAGTGCGAGCAGAATGCGTTTCATCGTCAACCCTCCGGGTGGCGAGGTCTTACTTGAGCAGGACGAGACGGCGGCTCTCGGTGTGGCTCCCCGCCTTCATGCGAAGCAGGTAGATGCCGCTGGCGAGTTCCGTCGGTCGAAAGTTCAGGGAGTGCTTGCCGGCCGGCAGGGACTCGTTGAGGAGCCTGGCCATCCGGCGTCCCTGCAGGTCGAAGAGGTCCAGCTGAACGAGTTCCTCCTCGACCAGCGAGAAGGAGATCGTCGTGCTGGGATTGAAGGGGTTGGGCACGTTCTGGTGGAGCCGGGTCGCCAGCACGGGCGCCTCTTCGGGCAGGCCGGTCGCGTTGCCCGTGCCCACCTGCTCCCAGAAACCCAGGCCCGAGAAAACCGCGCTGTAACTGGTTCTTCCTGTGATTGCCTGGCCCAGCGTGACTTTCACCCCATGAGAGGCGGAAACCGCTTCCCCGCCCCCTCCGGCAACAATCCGCACACCGAGCTGAGTCTGGCCTGAAGCCGGTAACCAGCCACCACACAAGAGGATGACCGAAATGGACATCCAGATGACGAGCTTGAGTTTCTTCACGGTCAACCTCCCGGGACTGCGGGGACTGAACGGAAGACCGCTTTCACTCCGTTTGAGTTGCAGCCCCGCCGACCTTTTCGGACGCAACGGGGGAAGCGTCGCCAGGAGCCCGGAGGTGACTCCATGAAGCAGCCGATGTTCCCGCGCCAGTCCGCCACCGAGGAAGCCGCCATGGTGCGGGGCCTTCAGGAGCGCGATCCGGACGCCATCGCCACCTTCGTCGACCGCGGCCACCGCGCCGTCTACGCGCTCGCCTGCCGGCTGAGCACGGATCCCGACTGCCGGCGGGACTGGACCCACACGGTGCTCATCCGGCTCATCGACGAGATGGCCCGCGGCGTCTTCGTGTACCGACGGGCGGGCGGATTCTGGGCCTGGTTCCGCAAGCGGGCCTACTATCTCACCCTCAACCAGCTGGGCGAGCACAGGGCTCTCCAGGCGCGGGAGGTCTCGCCCGGCGAGGAGATGCAGGCGCACGACATCGAGTTCCCCTGCGACGGCCCGTCGCCCACCGAGGAGCTGGAGCGCGCCGAGGTCAGGCGGCTCATCGAGGAGGGGCTGGCGCTGGTGGAGAACCCCGATCAGCGCCGCGCACTGCAACTGCTTCTGGATCAGGAACTCAGCTACCAGGAGATCGCCGAGGAGATGGGAGCCGAGCTGAACACGGTGCGGTCCTGGATCCGCCGCGGCCGCATCGTCGTGCGGCGCTTCCTCGTGGACGAGCGGGCCTGGGGAGCTCTCGACTCGGAAGTGGCCTGAACACCTGCAACTTCCCCGGCGACGTTCCGGTGTTCCCCTCATCCGAGGGGAGATGGATCCGATGAATCACGAATCCCTGGAAGCGCTCGTCCTGAACTGGGAAGACCTCACGGATGAGGAATGGAGCGCGGTGGAGAAGCACGTCGACACCTGCGGCGCCTGCCGTGAGTTGCTGGTGCGGGTCATGCGCGCTGCGGCCCTGGTCTCGTCGCTGGGGGAGCTGCCTCTCCGGGATGACCATGAACTCTATCGACTCGAAGGCGAACTCGCCCGCGCGGAGCGTGCGAGCCTGCGGGTGCTCAAGGCTCGCCTCGAAGCCGAACACGGCGTGGGGAGAATCCGATGAAACCTGCCCTGAAACGGACGTTGATCGCCCTGCTGCTCTGCCTCCCCAGCGGGCTGTTCATGTTCGAGAGGGACGACGGGGAGATCGGTCGGACCGGGAGCGATACCGCGAGCCTGACCCGCAGCGAATCGGTGATCGAGGCCAAGATCGCCCGCAAGCAGGCCAAGATCGACAGCGGCAAGAAGAAGCCGCAGCACCCGGATGGTTTCGAACGCCACCGCAACATGGTGCGCCCCCACCCCGAGGGGGCCAACATCACGCATCTCCTCCTGGACGCCAAGCGCCACGTGGACGCGATGCCCAGGATATCAGGGGATCGCGACGCGGGCCTCTGGAACTGGGAGTGGCTCGGGCCCGGCAACATCGGCGGCCGCGTGCGCGCGGTGATGACCCACCCCGGCGACCCCGACATCCTCTGGGCCGGCAGCGCCGGCGGCGGCATCTGGAAGACCACGAACGGCGGCAGCAGCTGGTATCCGCTCCACGACCTGCTGCCGAGCCTGGCCATCACGTCCCTGACCATGGATCCCACGAACTCGGACGTCATCTACGCCGGCACCGGCGAGGGCTTCGGCAACGGCGATGCCCTGCCGGGCGCGGGCGTGTTCAAGAGCACCAACGGGGGCGGTACCTGGAGCCAGCTCGGCGATTCGATTCTCATCGACGCCGAGTACGTGAACGACATCGTCCATCACCCGATCCACAGCGGCTGGCTCCTGGCGGTCGGCTACAGCCACCAGAATCACGGCGCGGTCTGGCGCAGCACCGACGGGGGCGCCACCTGGAACACCACGCTGACGAACGGCGCGAGCGTCACGGACGTGAAGGTCGATCCCGACGATCCGGCCGTCGTGATCGTCGGCACCAAGACGGGAGCCTTCCGCTCGACCGGCTTCGGCGTCGGCTGGACCTCGCTCGCCACCGGCGGTAGCGCGCTGCCCACGGTTCTGGCGCGCTGCGAGTTCGCCTTCCACGAGGGCAGCGACGTGGTCTACGCCTCCTGCAACGTGCCGGACGGCGGCGGCGCCGACACGGAACACGCCGAGATCTGGCGTTCCCTGGACAACGGGGTCACCTGGAGTCTGCGCAACAGCACCGTCAACTACCTCGGCCAGCAGGGCTGGTACAACAACGTGATCTGGGTGGAGCCGCAGTTCTCGAACAGCATCATCGTGGGCGGCATCAACCTCTACAAGAGCATCGACGGCGGCAGCACGCTCACCGTGATGAGCAACTGGCAGCTCTACCACGGCAGCGGCGCCTCGGCCCACGCCGACCAGCACGCCATCACGCCGAACATCAACTACGATCCGCAGGGCAACCGCTATATCTACATCGGCAACGACGGCGGTGTGCAGGCCGCCACGAACGGGTTCCTGACGACGACGACCACGTGGTGGCTGAACCTCGCCAACAACCTCGGCATCACGCAGTTCTACGGCGCCGACGCCTCGCCCGACGGCAGCGTGATCCTGGGCGGCAGTCAGGACAACGACGACCTGCGCTTCACCAGGACCGCCGGTGCGCAGGACTGGTACCAGGCCCACACGGGCGACGGCACCTACTGCGCCATCAACCCCGTGCATCCGGACACGATGTACACCGCCTATGTCCGCCTGGAGATCGCGCGCAGCACCGACGGCGGCAACAGCTACATTCCGATCCACGCGCCCATCGGCGACGCCGGCGACGAGGACAACGCCCTGTTCATCGCCCCCTTCGCCCTGGACAAGGTGGGCCCTTACCAGCTGCTCGCGGGCGGCACGTCGATCTGGCGCAGCCATGATCACGGCTGGAACTGGAACAGCCGACTCGGCCCTCGCGTGGGGTCGCCGCGCTGCTCGGCGATCGAGATCAGCCCCACGGCCGGCTCGGTGGTGTCCTGGGTGGGCTACGAGGACGGCCAGATCTGGAAGAGCGAGAACACGACCCTGGACTGGACCGGCGTGGACATCATCGCCGGTGTCCTGCCCGACGACGTCGTCACCGACATCGAGATCAGCCCTCACGATCCCAGCACGGTCATCGTCACCTTCGGCGGTTACTTCGGCGATCGGGTCTGGCGCACGACGAACAACGGCGTCTCCTGGACCTGCATCGAAGGCACCGGCTTCCACACCCTGCCCGCCATCCAGAAGAACTGCGTCACCTTCCACCCGAACAACCCGAACTGGATCTACGTGGGCACCGACCTCGGCCTGTTCGCCTCCGAGGACCTGGGCCAGACCTGGGGCGTCACCGGCCGCTACGGCAGCAACGAGGGACCGGTGTACACCGAGATCTCCGACCTGTTCTGGCACTCGGGCAACACCCTGGTGGCCGCGACCCACGGCCGCGGCATGTACGAGTGCAAGCCGCTGGAGATCGTGTGGGTGGACGAGACGAACACCGGCGCCGAGGACGGCACCCAGGCCAACCCCTGGAACACCTTCTGGGAGGGCAACGGCAACGTCGGCAACGGCGCGACGCTCATCGTGGGGCCCGGCGACTACGACGAGGGGCAGGAGCTCATCACGAAACGGATCGTGATCGAGGGCGGCGAGGGCACGGCGGTGATTCACTGACCCCGTAGGTTCGGGGAGTCGGGAGATGGGACGATGAAAGCTGGAGCGAGATCCCTGACAGCACTGATCGCGCTCTGCGTCACGGTGATGACGGTTCCCCTGCATGCGGAACCGCGATCGGAGCAGGACGCGGCCCGGGCGGTGGAGACCTGGCTCGGCGCGGCGATCACCGATGCCAGGCCGGACGCGCGCGTCCTGGCCATGGATCCCCACCCGGCGACGGGCATGCCGTCCGCATACGTGGCCCGGCTCGCCGACGGCGGCTTCTGCCTGGCCGGCGCGGACGATCTTCTTCTGCCGGTCTATCTCTACGTTCCGAGCGGCGAGTACGACGACCGGGATCCCGGCGTCCGCTTCGTCCTGGATGAAATGGTGGTGCGCCGGCGCGCACTGCGCGAGGCGCTGGAGCGGAACGATCCGCGCATTGCCGCGCAGCGGTCGGCTCTCGCGGATCGCGCCGCGACCTGGCGGGATCTCGTGGCCGGCGTCGCGCCGGTGCGTGACACCGGTGGCCGCGAGCGCAGCGCGCCGACCATGATGCGTCTGCTTGCGAACAGCAAGTGGCATCAGAGCGCACCCTACAACGACCAGAATCCCGGCTTGCCCGGCGAACCCCGCGCCCTGGTGGGCTGCGTCGCCACGGCCATGAGCCAGGTTCTCTACTACTGGCAGTGGCCGCCGACGGGCGAGGGCTCCAACGCGCGGGAGTACTGGTACAGCTGGCGAGCGGACTGGGATTCCGAGCCCCTGGCGACGGATCCCGTCATCGATCCCGGCACCTGGGCCGGCCGCCTCCGCTGGCTGCCCGACGGCGGAGGTCGCCTGGAGATCAACGGCCACTGGGATCGGAGCTGGCTCGGGGAAGCGAAGGCGATCAGCGCGGACGAAACCTACCGCGCGACACTGACGACCCTCTTCGACCGGATGCCCCTCGAGACGGTGATGCAGACCGCCGACTTCGCGGCGACGAACTACGACCTGGATCAGCTGCACGACGATCACACGGATCCGCCGGGCATCGGCGACGCGGCGGTCGCCCGGCTCTGCCACCACGTCGGCATCAGCATCAACACCTACTGGGGGCAGCACATCTCCACCGCCGCCGCCTGGGAGGCCGAGAACGCCTTCGTCAGCTATTTCCGCTACGACCCGGACACCGTGCTGGATCCACTCGACATCGACCGGCTCACCGAGGAGATCCAGTGGCTGCGCCCCGTCCTGCTGGAGGGCTCGCATCCCGGCGGCGGCGCTCATGCCTATCTGGCCCTGGGCTACGACATGGCCACGGATCCGGATCGCCTGTTCTGGATCAACCTGGGCTGGGGGGGCGGTGGCGCCTGGTACACCATCGATTCGGTCGATATCGGATTCGTCGTGGACCAGCGGCATGTGACCCGCGTCGCGCCGGAGGGTGTGGTGCGGTTCGCGGGCGGCGGCGCCGCGGGCGACGGCACGCCCGATGCGCCCTACGCGGATCTGCTGTCGGCCCTCGCCGTCGTCCCGGCGGGCATCACGTTGATCCTCGAGGCGGGATCCGTCACGAACCTGTCGGGCGCGTCGGCGGTGCTCGACCAGCCCGTGGTTCTCAAGGGGCAGGCCGCCGTCATCCAGGGGCCATGAGCGCCGTCGGTGGGGCTGGTCTTCGGCGGGGCGTTCCGTTACCCTCTTCGCCATGACACTTCCCAAGCGAGAATCCGCCGCCGTCCTGTTCGCCCGCCCCCTGGCCTTCACCCTGCTGATGGTCTACGGCCTCGCCAGCTTCCTGCTGGGCTACCAGGACTGGCACCACCTGCAGCGCCTGCCCGGCCTGAGCCAGATCGTGCTCGTGGCCGGCGGCCTGCTGCTGGGCTCCACGGGGATCCGCGTGATCTTTCGCCGCCACAGGGCCTTCATGCGCGCCGTGGTGGCGCTGGGTCTGCTGTTCGTCGCGGACCTGGCCGGGCCCATGGTGCCGGGTGTCGAGGAGGACTGGCGCTATCCCGCCGTGCGGCTGGGAATGAGCCTTCTGATCCTGTGGCTGTTGCGAATCACCGACGCGGGGCTGCCCGTCCGCGAAAGCAAAGACCCCGATGCCGAGAACGACACCGGGGTCTGATCACTCGTTCGCCGATTCCTAGAGATACCGCCGGAACCAGTCGGTGATCCGCTTCAGCCGCTCCAGCCGGTTCTGCGGCTTGCCGCCGCGGCTGAGCCCGTGGCTCTCGCCCTCGAAACGGATGTACTCCGTCTCCCGTCCCAGCGACTTCAGAATCGTGAACAGCTCGTCGGCCTGGCTCACCGGACAGCGCAGGTCCTGTTCGCTGTGGATGATGAGCAGCGGCGCCTTGATGTTGTGCGCGTAGTAGTTGGGCGACTGCTTCAGATAGGCCATCGGCTTTTCCCAGGGCCAGGCGCCGCCGAAGCTGTGCCGTTCGCTCGAGTTGTAGTCCGAGGCGCCGAACTGGGTGAGCCGGTTGCCGGCCTGCCGCATGGTGACGCCCGCCTTGAAGCGCTTGCTGTGGCCGAGGATCCAGGTGGTCATGAAGCCGCCGTAGCTGCCGCCGAGCAGGCCGAGGCGCCCTCCGTCCACGTAGGGTTTGCGCACCACGGCGTTCGTGACGGCCATGAGGTCGTCGTAGTCCTTCTGGCCCCACTTGCCGTGGATGCAGGCCATCCAGTCGTTGCCGTAGCCGCAGGAGCCGCGCGGGTTGCTGAAGGCCACCACGTAGCCCTGGGCCGCGAGCAGATGCATCTCGTGGAAGAAGGTGTAGCCGTACTGGCCCATGGGGCCGCCGTGGATCTCGAGCAGGGCGGGGTACTTGCGATCCTTGCGGAAGCCGGGCGGTTTCAGGATCCAGCCGTGCACCTTCACCTTGCCGCTGGTGAACTCGTACTCCTCGGGCTCGGTGAGGGCGAGGCCGCCCAGCAGCCCGCGGTTCACGCCGGTGAGCTTCTTCGCTTCGCCCGAGCCGTCCATGGCGAAGCCGTAGGCGTCGCCCGCGTCCATCATGGCGGCGGCCACCGCGCCGCCGCGGCCCTCGGCGTCGATGCTCCAGCCGTAGACGTTCATCTTGCCGCCGAACTCCAGCCGGGCACCGCTACGCCTCGGCGCGCCGTCGCGCGGGATCGAGTACAGGCGGCAGGCGCCCCGCTCGTTCTGCGAGAAGGCCAGGCGCCAGCCGTCGCCCTCGCGATAGAAGCGCAGGCCGGCCGCATCGCCCATCACCGTGTCGGACACGATGAAGTTGAAGGGCCAGTCGTCCATCCAGGGCGTGAGGCAGGTGTACTCCTCGCCCTTCAGGCTCACCTCGTGAATCCTGTAGGGGCGCTTGATCCACTCGCCGGCGCCGCCGAAGTGTCCGCTGAACACCAGCGAGCGACCCTCGGGCGCCCAGGCGAGAGACACCTTGAAACCGCCGCGTTCGGTGACGGCGCGGGGGCGTCCGCCGGCCGCGTTCATCACGAAGATCTGCTCGCGATAGCCCTCGTGCTGACCGTCGGGATCGTCGTTGGCGAAGAAGGCGATCCGCTTGCCGTCGGGGCTCCAGCAGGCCTCGCGCAGGGAGAAGTCGCCCTTCGTGAGCTGTCGCGGTTTGCCGCCGCTCACGCGGCACACGTAGAGCTGCTGGTGATCGGGCGGGTAGTAGCCGAAGCCGTCCATCTTGTGGGCCAGCTTCGTGATGTGCTTGAAGGTGGCGCCCTTCGCGCGCTCCTTCGGATCGACCTTCTTCATGGCGCGATGGAGGAACAGCAGCTCCTTGCCGTCGGGGCTGAAGGCGAGGCCGGAGTAGATGCCTTCGAGCGTGGTGAGCCGCCGCGCCTCGCCGCCGCCGGTGGGGAGGAGCCAGAGGGCGGTCTTCTCGTCGCGGGTCGAGAGGAAGGCGATCCACCGGCCGTCGGGGCTCCAGACCGGCGCCGTGTCCAACTGATCGCCGTGGGTGAGCTGGCGGCGGCCGCCGCCGCGACGGTTCACGACATGCAGGTTGGCCAGGTAGCGGTTTTCGCCGGCGTCCATGCGGCGCAGGGAGTAGGCGATCCGCTCGCCGCAGGGCGAGACGGCCGGGGATTCCGCCAACCGGATACGGAAGAGGTCTTCCGCGCGTATCTTGCGTCGCCGGGGCATGGTGGGGCCTTTCGCTGGATTTCGATACAGTATTCGACTAAGGTCGCGCAAGCGACCCTGCCCGGCGAGCCTAGCGCGGCTGCGCGGGCCTGCACAGAGGAATCGAGGTGTCCATGAGGGGTTCGGCCCGGGATCGCTGCGCGAAGACACTGCTGCCGGCCATGCTCGCCTTGTGCCTGGCCCTGCCGGCGGTCGCCGGCGAGGGCGGGTTCCGCCACTGGGGCGTGGGCTGGTTCGAGGATCCCGGAGCGCGTTATCGCACGCCCGCTGGATGGGAGTTCACGGTTTTCGTGGATTGGGGCGATTCGGCAAGCGACGAACTCAGCGGCGGAGATTCCTGGTCGGGCGACGATGTCACCAGATACACACGCCGCATGAATCAGAGTCGATCGG
Source organism: uncultured bacterium (assembly GCA_964399495.1). Taxonomy (GTDB): domain Bacteria; phylum Krumholzibacteriota; class Krumholzibacteriia; order JACNKJ01; family JACNKJ01; genus CAYNQX01. The sequence continues at coordinate 4,773 of CAYNQX010000037.1, read as the reverse complement.
TCAAGCTCCAGATCGCGCGGCTGTTCCCGCTGGGAAAAGGGGTGCTGGTCGGTCCCGAGTTTCATATCGGTCACAGCTATGCGTTCAGCGAACTGGATATCGAGTACCTGGAAGTCGACTACGACGACGAGACCTTCTACTACGACAGGGACCGGGACAGCGATCTCGATGAGTCCTACTCCGTGGGCGTCTCCCTGAAGCCGCAGTGGAGGTTTCACCGGCGATTGAGTGTCGAGACCTCGTTCGGCCTCTACTACTCCCGGCACTTCTCGCGAGATACGAGCTTCGACTACGAAGAACACTCGAACGGAAACATCGAGGAGCGGGACACCGAACGAAGCTACACGTCGGAGGGCTGGCAGATCACCGATTCCTGGCCGAACATCGCGATGATGGTCGGCCTGTTCTTCTACTTCTAAAGATACCTTTGCGACCGCGTGGGGATCGCCTAGATTCCAGGGCGTCAATCGCCGATTCCACGTCGAGGTCGTCATGCCGTACCGTCTTTGCTCCGCGCTAGCCAGTGCCCTCCTTCTCGCCATCGCCACGCCCCTGGGGGCCGCGCCGTCCTGGGACGTGGAGACACTCCTCGGCCTCGACACGGCCGAACAGTTTCGCGTGTCGCCGGACGGCGCCCGCGCGGTCTGGGTGAAGCGCGGCCTTTCTCCCGACGGCGATTCCTTCTCCTGGCACCTCCAGCTCTCCGATCTGACCGTCGACGAAAACGGCCATCCCGCCGAACCGCGCACCCTGACCTTTCACGAGTCCGACAGCGAGTCCCCGCGCTGGTCGCCCGACGGCGCGAGCATCGCCTTCCTCTCCGACCGCAACCCGGACGCCGGCACCCAGATCTGGCTGTTGCCCATGGCCGGTGGCGAGGCGCGGGCCGTCACCGCGCACCCGGGAGGCGTCCACGATTTCGCCTGGCTGCCGGAGGGGCGCATCCTCTACCTGGCCGGCGAGGGCAAGACCCGTCGCGAGATCGGCCTCGAGGAGGCCGGCGACGAGGCGGAGGTGGTGGGCGACGAGGAGCACGTGCCGCCCCGCCGCCTCTTCCTGCTGAACCTCGACGACGAGAGCGTGCGGCGAATGGGCGACGATCCCGCGCCCGTCACCGGCTTCTCCGCGAGCCCCGACGGCCGCCACACCGTGGCCGTGCACGAGCTCAGCATCCACGACGACTACGACAGCCGCACGCCGCCGGCCGTCCGGCTCTGGAACCTGGACACCGGCGAGGCCGCCGACGCGATTCCCGCCGAGATGCGCGCCTACGATTTCGTCTGGGATCTCGCGAGCGAGGGTTTCTATTTCCGCCGCCCCGTGGCCTCCGATCCCGCCGACCTCTTCGTGAGCATCGACAATCTCGGCTACTACGAGCTCGCCTCCGGCGCGTGGCGTCCGGTGCCCCTGGAGTGGGAACGCGGCCTCGGCTGGTGGGGACCCTTCGCCACCGAGAAGGGCGTGCTCGTGGAGCTGGCCGACGGCGTGCGCAACCGCCTGCTGCACCTGGAGCGCAAGGGCGAAGGCTGGAAACGCCGAGCGCTGCCGCCCGCGCCGCGCGGTATCGAAGTGCCGCTGGCGCTGGGCCCCGACGGCAAGACCCTGCTGCTGGCGCGAAGCCACGCTTCGAGCCCGCAGCGATACGTGGTCGGCGAACTGAAGAAGGGCGCGATCAAGGACGAGCGCGAGTTCCTGCGCCTGAATCCGCAGCTCGCGGACCTGCCGATGCCGAAGACCGAGCCGTTCTGGTGGGTGGGGGCCGAGGGCGACACCATCGAAGGGATGCTGCACTACCCCCTCGACTTCGACGCGCAGACCGACGAGCGCCACCCGCTCATCGTGATGATCCACGGCGGACCGACGGACGTCGATCTGGACTACTTCCTGGAGAGCTGGGGCGGATCGCCCGGCCTGTTCGCGTCGCGCGGCGCCTTCGTGCTGCGGCCCAACTATCACGGCAGCGCCGGCTACGGCCTGGCCTGGGCCGAATCGATCAAGGGGCGCTACTACGAGCTCGAGGTGCCGGACATCCTCGCGGGCGTCGACGCCCTTCTGGAACTCGGCCACGTGGACGCCGCGCGCCTGGGGCTACAGGGCTGGAGCAACGGCGCGATCCTCGGCGTGGCGGTGTGCATCGCCAGCGGCGAGCGCTTCCGCGTGCTCGACGCCGGCGCGGGCGACGTGAACTGGAGCTCCGACTTCGGCAACTGCGCCTTCGGCGCCGGTTTCGAGTACGCCTACTTCGGCGGAGCGCCCTGGGAGCTGCCCGAGATCTACGTGGAGAAGAGCCCGCTCTTCCGCATCGACGAACTGCGCGTGCCCACCCTGATCAGCTTCGGCGCCGAGGACACCGCCGTGCCCACCGAGCAGGGTTGGGAGTTCTACCGCGCCATGCAGCAGGCGGGCCAGGCGCCCGTGCGCTTCGTGCTCTACCCCGGAGAGGGCCACTCCCTCATGAGCCCCATCTCCCGCCGACGCCAGATGAACGAGCAGCTCGCCTGGTTCGACCGCTGGCTCTTCGACACGCCGGCCAAGGGGGATGGGGCGCTGCTTGCGGGCTCCCCGCTCGACCGCGCCCTGCGCCTGAGCGACGCCGCCCGCATGAACGGCCACTTCGGCGAGCTCGTGGACGACAGCCTTCTCGTGCCCGAGCTGATTCCCCTGGACGGCCTCCTCGTCGGTCGCTTCGAGGTGACCCGCGCCCAGTGGGCCGCCCATCTCGGCAACCCCGACTTCGCTGCGCCCGACGAGGGCGACCTGCCGGTGACCGACCTGGGCATCGAGCAGGCGCGGGCCTACTGCGCCTGGCTCGGGGAACTCCTCGGACTGAACTGCCGCCTGCCCTCGGAGGAGGAGTGGGAGCAGCTCGCCGCCCTGGCCGCCGCCGCCGCGGTGGAGGGCGAGAACACTCTGGCCCGCTGGGCCGGCTACGCGCCGGGACGCGAGGATGCGTTGCGCCTGGCCGAACGGATCGAGCTGCTGGAGGCGGAACGCAGCCTGCTGTTGCCCGTCGGTTCCCTCGCGCCCGCCGGCGAGAGCGGTTTCTACGACCTGGGCGGCAACGCGGCCGAGTGGGTCGAAGACGGCGAGGGCGGCGCGAACCTGCGCGGCCTCTGCGCCGTCACGGCGGAGGATCCCTACGGGGTGACTCCGGAGGCGCCCGCGGCTTACGGCGGTCTGCGGGTGGTGGCCGAGCCGTCGACCGCCGGGGGGGGCGAGTAAGGTCATGAGTCCGCACCGGACCGGGATGGCCCTCGTCGCGACATTCGTGTTCGTTCTCTCGCTTCCCCGCGACGAGGCCTTCGCGATCGGCCGCCTGCCGAACCTGCCCCCGGTCGAGGAGCTTCGCGAGTGGCGGGACAGCGTCACCGTGGCCGGCGCGCGCTACGCCGTGCCCGAGCAGTGGCGCGGGCTTCGCCTGGGAGCTCAGGATGCGCCGTCGCCGCCGGACCTGGTGCTCGTTCCCGAATCACTCTGCGCGCCGGGCCGAACGGTGTCGCTGCGCATGCCCGCCTTTCTCTCCTTCCGGGCCATGGCCGCCGAGGCGGAGATCGACAGCATCATCCTGCGCGCGCAGTCCGGCTACCGCAGCCCCGAAACGCAGACCCGTCTCATCGAGACCCGCCTCGCGCAGGGACGGGAATTCGAGGAGATCGTGTGGGGCGTGGCGCCGCCCGGATACTCGGAACACATGCTCGGCACCACCGTCGACCTTGCCCTGGGCGGCGACTACGAGCAGAACCCGGCCTACCACTGGCTCAAGGCCAACGCCGGCCGCTTCGGCTGGCGTGAAACCTATCCGCCCGATCCCACGGGCCGCTTCCCCTGGGAGCCCTGGCACTGGCGCTTCCACGGCGAGGACAGCCCCGAGGAGACGACGCCATGAACTTCGGTGAACTTCTGAACGACCTGCCCTACTCCGACCTGATCCAGAGCCTGCCCGAGATCGACCTGCCCGTGCCCGGCGCCCGCGGCTGGTTGCTGCAGGGCGAGTCGCGGCAGATGGCCTTCTTCGACCTGCCCGAGGGCGGAAGCATTCCGCCCCACCACCACGGCGAGCAGTGGGGACTGGTGGTGAAGGGGGAGATGGATCTCACCATCGCCGGCGAATCACGCCGCCTCGGCCCCGGCGACTGGTACCGCATTCCGGCGGGAGTCGATCACTCGGCCCGTTTCGTCACGCGGATCCAGGTGCTGGACCTCTTCGCGGATACCGATCGCTATCGCGTGAAGGAAGCATCCGGTGACTGACGCCCAAGCGCTGCCGGACCTGCGCGAGTTCTCGCGCATCGTCTTCTTCACCGGCGCGGGGCTCAGCGCCGAGAGCGGCATTCCCACCTACCGCGGCGCCGGCGGCGTCTGGCGCAAGTACAACTACGAGGATTACGCCTGCCAGCGCGCCTTCGACCGTCAGCCGGCCCAGGTGTGGGAGTTCCACGACGCCCGCCGCGCCGACGTGGCCGCCTGCGAGCCCAACGCCGCCCATCGCATCATCGCCGAAGTGCAGGCGGCGAAGCCGGGCACCGCGGTGATCACCCAGAACATCGACGGCCTTCATCAGCGGGCGGGCGCGGCCGAGGTGCTGGAGCTGCACGGCAGTCTCTGGCGCGTGCGCTGCGACCGCTGCGGCGCGCGGCGGGAGAATCACGACCTGCCCCTCGATCCCAAGCAGTGCCCCTGCGGCTCGCTCTGGCGCCCCGACGTGGTGTGGTTCGAGGACATGCTCGAGTACGCCGTCATCCAGGCGGCCGTCGAGCGCATCGGCGGGTGCGA